>NZ_CP026003.1:2530578-3130578 GCF_003086795.1 Stenotrophomonas sp. SAU14A_NAIMI4_5
GCTCCTGTATTCCAGCGGGGCTGGCGTGCCGATTCTGTACCAGGTGTGGGTGACTTCCTGTGCCGACGCCCCGCCCGCGCACACGGCGGATAGCGCAAGAGCAACCCACCCGGCGCCCTGCCGGGCCCATGAATGTTCCTTCATTGGCATTCCTCGTCCTTGAGCGCGCCGCGCGCGCAGATCTCACAGCCCGAACCGGGCGATTGCATCCGAAGGCGAAAGAAAACCAGATGATTCGGGCGGGCGCAAGGAACCAGCCGCACATTCTGCGGTTATTGGAGAAAAACCAAGCTTCCTGGGAGGTCGACGCGCAGCAGCGGCGTTATCGCTGACGCAAGAAGGTGCTGAAAGCGACTTTCGCGCTCGTTGAGGCTGGCACGGGCGCGGCTCCCACGCGGACGGCAGTCGAGCAAGCTCGACGCTACGCATCCAGGTCAGTCGCCGGGCATGGCCCGGCGCTGCCTCACTGCGCCAGCGCGTAATCCAGGCCGGCGCACACCGCCGCCACCTGGGCGTCGTTGCATTCCTGCGGGTTGGTACGCGGGCTGTCCGGGAAGACCTCGGTGGTGGTGGCATAGCGCGCGTCGGTGAAACCGGCGCACGCACCGATCGAACGCGACTCGCCCCAGACCACGCCGGGCGACTGCAGCGGCAGGCCCACCAGGTTGCCCTCGGCGTCGGCCGGGGCGATGTGGGTGATCGGCGCAACGGCCTCGATCAGCGCCTTCTGGAAGCCGTGCTGCGGATCTTCGCTGTTGCCGATCACGTAGAAGCCATCAGGGATGGTGTCACGCTCGAACGGCTTGCCGTCGCGGGCGCAGCGCGCCGGGTCGAACTCGTGCAGGTCGCTGTCGGTGGTCTCGTGCAGGTCCAGGTGCACGCGGATATCGGCCTTGCGCTCGGCCACCCAGCGCATCAGCGAGGCGGCTTCCTCGATCAGGCCGCCGTCACGGAAGCTGCGGTTAGGGTCGATCGCATCCGGGTTCCAGCGCTGGATGCGCTCGTAGCCCCACGGGCTGACGCACGGCGCCACGATCAGGTTCATCCGGCCCAGGTAGCGCTCGGCCTGTTCTTCGAGGAACTGCAGGGCGCCATGCACACCACTGGTCTCATACCCATGCACGCCGCCGGTGACCAGGGCGGTCGGCAGCGCCGGGTTCCAGTCGTGGTTGACCACGGCAAACAGCGGGTAGTGGTCCGGGGCATAGTCGAGCTGGCCGTACTGGATCACGTCGAAACCGTCGTCCAGGCGCTCCAGGGCGGCCACCACATCATCGTGGTAGCTGCGCTGGCGCTGCTGGGCGGCCCGCCACTGTGCGCGTTCAGCATCGCCCCAGGGCTGGCCGGGGGTACCGATGGGATAGAACGGCGCGAGGGTCATGCAGGAGCTCCAGAAGGTCCAGTTGCGTTAGTGCAGCCGACCATTCTAAGCCGTCTGCCCGCCCCGGCCGACACCCTCCCCTGCCATGCGCGCCACGGGCCGCCCGCCCCCTTCATCCAGAGGCGGTCATCTGGTTGTAAAATCAACGGTTTTTGCCCCCTGGCTACTTGATGGCGAACGCCGCGCAGCCGGTCCTGGGTGGACCGGAGTTCCTCCGCCTGCTTGCCCGTCTCAGCGACGGTGCGATGCCGGCCAGCAGTCCCGCCCTGACCGATCGCCTCGGCCAGTGGGTGGACTGGAGCCGTGCCGTGGCGCTGTCCGGGGCGCTGGACGGCCGCCTGCCGGAACCGGGCGAGGCCGCCGAAGCGGTGGAGGACCTGCTGGCTGACTGCGCCCAGGCCGAGTCCAGCCTGCTGGCCTCGATCCGCGAGGATGCCGAGGCCGAACGCCTGCTGGACCTGGCCGAGGCCGCCGCGCAGGCCAACTTCGCCTCGCTGCGCCAGCGCTACCGCGTGCTGCAGCAGGCCATCCAGACCGCCACCGGACGCCTGCGCGGGCGCCTGCGCGACCAGCTGGTGCAGGCCTCGCCGGACCTGGCGCGGCTGGCCGAGGTCGACGCGGTGATGGAACGGACCCTGACCCCGCGCGAGCACAGCCTGCTGGCCACCGCGCCAACGGTGCTGGCCGCCCGTTTCGAACGCGTGCACGGCCAGCCCGGCTGGCGCGCGTCCTTCCGCAATGACATGCGCAACCTGCTGCTGGCCGAGCTTGAACTGCGCTTCCACCCGATCCACGGGCTGCTTGCAGCCCTGCGCTCCCACTGACCGGAACACCATGTCCAGAACTGCATTCCATGTCGTTGTTTTCCTTGTCGGCCTGCTGGCCGTGTGCTGGATCGGCATCGGCTACGTGGCGGTGCACCCGCTGGGCGCTGCGGTGGCGGCGATCGTCGCGGCCTGCTACATCGCTGGCGGCGTGGAGCTGTACCGCTATCGCCAGGCCAGCAACGGGCTGCGCACCGCACTGAACGACCTGGGTGCGGCGAAGGACGCCCTGGCGCCGTGGCTGGAGCGCGTGCCGGTGGGCCTGCGCAACGCTGTGCGCCTGCGCGTGGAAGGCGAGCGCATCGCCCTGCCCGGCCCGGTGCTGACCCCGTACCTGGTCGGCCTGCTGGTGCTGCTGGGCATGCTCGGCACCCTGCTGGGCATGATGGATACGCTGCGCGGCACCGGCCTTGCGCTGCAGAGCGCCACCGACATGGCCGCCATCCGCGGCTCGCTGGCCTCGCCGGTGCAGGGCCTGGCCGTGGCCTTCGGCACCTCGATTGCCGGTGTGGCCAGCTCGGCGATGCTCGGCCTGCTGTCCGCGCTGCTGCGCCGCGACCGCCTGCAGGTCGTGCAGCAGCTGGACCGCGCCATCGCCGGCGAGCTGCACCCGTATTCGCAGGCCTGGCAGCGCGCCGAGTCGCTGCGCCTGCTGCAGGCGCAGTCGGCCGCCCTGCCCGCCCTGGTAGACCGCCTGCAGGCGATGACCAGCGCCTTTGAACAGCACAGCACGGCCGCCAACGAGCGCCTGCTGAACGGCCAATCCGACTTCCTCACCCACAGCCAGGCATTGCAGGAACGACTGGCGGTCTCGCTGCAGCAGTCGCTGCGCGAAGGCGCCGAGGCCAGTGCCGCCGCCATTGCCGGCGCGCTGCAGTCGATGGCTGAAACCACGCTGGCAGGACTGGCCAACCATGGCCAGGCGCTGCATGCGCGCGTCGAAAGCGCTGTGCAGCAGCAGCTGGCCGGCCTCAGCGAAGGCTTCGAGCGCAGCCGCGTGGCTACCGAAGCGAGCTGGGCCCGGATCGTGGCCGAGCAGACCCAGGCCCAGCAGGCACTGGTGGCCGATCTGCGCCAGCACCTGCAGGCCTTCAGCGAGGGCCAGGGCGCGCAGGCCGAGACCGTGCTCGCACGCATCGGCGAGCGCCTGCAGGCCGACGCCGCCGGCAACACCGAAGCGTGGCGTGCTGCCGCGGAACAGCAGCGGGCAGTGAACGCCGCGCTGGTGGAGCGCCAGCAGCAGGCACTGCAGGCGGTCGGCGCACAGCTGGACACGCAGGCGCAAGCCCTGCTGCAGGCATTGGACGAGCGCCATGCCGCGGGCCAGTCGCTGCTGCAGGATCACGAGGCGCAGCGTTCGCAGGACTGGCAGGCCGCACAGGCCGCCGCCGCCAACGCACATGCCGAGCTGCAGGCGGGCCTGGACGCACGCGAACAGCAGCGCCAGGCGCGCTGGGATGCGGTGGCCACCGAGCTGCAGCAGGCACATGCCAGCCTGCAGACCCAACTGCAGGCCGGTGACGCGCAGCGCCTGCAGCAGTGGAGCACGGCACTCGATGCCATCGCGCAGGGCCTGGCCGAGCGCCAGCAGCAGGTCTGCGAGACCCTGGCCAGCACCGCGCAGCAGATCGGCGAGAACGGCCGCGCGCAGGCCAGCGCTACCCTGGCCGAAGTCTCCACCCTGCTGCAGACCGCCGCCGACGCCCCCAAGGCTGCGGCCGAGGTCATCAACGAACTGCGCAGCACCCTGTCCGAGAGCCTGGTGCGCGACAACAAGATGCTGGAAGAACGCGGCCACCTGCTGGCTACCGTGCAGACGCTGCTGGAGGCGATCAACCACGCCTCGCACGAACAGCGCAGCGCCGTGGACGCACTGGTGGGCGGATCGGCCGAGCTGCTGGAACGGGTCGGCAGCCGCTTCACCGACCACATCGCCGCCGAGACCGGCAAGCTCGACGGCATCGCCGAGCACCTCAGCGGCAGCGCGGCGGAGGTCGGCCAACTGGCCGGCACCTTCGGCGCCGCCGTCGAGCAGTTCGGCGCGGCCTCCACCGAGCTGTCCGGGCGCCTGGAACAGATCGGCGGCGCACTGGACGCTTCGCTGGCGCGCAGCGATGAGCAGCTGGCCTACTACGTGGCGCAGGCGCGCGAGGTGGTCGACCTCAGCCTGTTGTCGCAGAAGCAGGTGATGGAGGAACTGCAGCAGCTGGCCACGCGCCGTGGCAAGGCCGGCAGCGCATGAGCGACGAACTGGAGGTCGACGGCGGCTCACACGCCCCGATCTGGGCCGCATTCGGCGACTTGATGTCGGTGCTGCTGGGCGCCTTCGTGCTGATCCTGGTCGGCGTGGTCGCCGTGCAGCTGGAACTTTCGCAGCGGCTGGACCAGGAAGTGAAGCAGCGCCAGGCCGAAGCCAAGCGACTGCAGACCCTGGAGCAGGCGCTGGCCGGCCCCCTGGCTGCTGGCCGCGTGACCCTGGTCGATGGCCGGATCGGCATCAGCGGCAGCGTGCTGTTCGCGCTCAACTCGGACCAGCTGCAGCCGGAAGGCCAGGAGCTGCTGCGCAGTTTGGCCGCACCGCTGGCGGCGTACCTGGGCTCGCGTGAAGAGATCCTGATGGTCAGCGGCTTCACCGATGACGCGCCGATCCGCGATGGCAACCGCCGCTTCGCCGACAACTGGGAGCTGTCCGCGCAGCGTTCGCTGACGGTGACCCGCACGCTGATTGCCGATGGTGTTCCAGCCGATGCGGTGTTTGCCGCCGCGTTCGGCAGCGAGCAGCCGGTCAGTTCCAACGCCGACGAAGCCGGCCGTGCGCGCAACCGCCGCGTGGAGATCGCGCCGATTCCCAAACCGAAGGCCGCTGATGGCAAGTAAGCCGCAGCCGCCACGGGACGGCCTGCGCGCACTGGTGCGCGACCTGGATGCGGGCTCGCACAGCCTGCCGCATTACCCGCAGCTGCCGATGCTGGACCAGGTGCGCCGCGAGTGGAGCGCGCTGCGCAGTGAAGTGCAGGTGCGCCGTTCGCTGCGCGCGGAGGCCCCGGCCGATGGCGGCCCCTTGAATTCCGCGGTGCTGGTGCAGCGCATGCTGGATACGATGCAGGCCACCAGCCCCGGCTACCTGCGGCACTTCATCGATTACATCGACACGCTGTCCTGGTTGCAGGCGTTGCAGGATGGTGCAGCCAGCGCCGCGGACACCGCCAAGCCCAAGCGCACGCGCAAGCCCCGTACTGCGGGCTGAGCTCGTTGCTAATTTGCGTTTGCCGGCCAGCGGCCGGCACTACCGGGCTCGCTCAGTCAAACGCTGGTAGTGCCGGCCGCTGGCCGGCATCACGTCCACGCCGACCAAGCATGCGGGTAGTCGCGGTCGCTGCCGCACTATCCGCAGGCATCAAGGCTGCATCAGGTCCAGCGCGAGTGCTCGGAGCGGTGCAGCGAGCGCCGCGGAGACCACGAAACCCAAGCGCCCGCGCAAGCCGCGCAACGCGGGCTGAGCCCGTTGCCTTGGTAGTGCCGGCCGCTGGCCGGCAGCCGTGCATCGCCATGCGTTTGCCGGCCAGCGGCCGGCACTACCGGGCTCGCTCAGTCAAAAGCTGGTAGTACCGGCCGCTGGCCGGCATCACGTCCACGCCGACCACGCGTGCGGATACTCGCCGATCTGCCTGGCGAGACCGGCCCGGATCGGGTTCCCCAGGATGTACAGCGCCTGTTTCACCAGCGACTCCTCGGCTCTCACCGCGTGATCGAAGTAGCCTGACTGCCATACCGTACTGCGCCGGTCGGCCAGTCGATTCAGCGCCAGCGCACTGGATGACTTCAATCGACGGGCGATGTCAGCAAGCTCCGACGCCTGCAGCTGGAACATCCAGTGCACGTGATCCGGCATGACCACCCAGGCGAAGGACTGCACCAGTCCCCTCTCCTCAATGTATCGAAACTGAGCGATGACGCAGGCTGCTGCAGCGGAGCTGGCAAGAATGCGGCGGCGCTGATGGGTTGTTGTTGTCAGAACATAGGTCTGGCCGATGATCGAGCGACGACCGAGGCGGAGGCGATGGCTGCTCATGGCTCATGGTGGGCCAGGCAGCTGAGGGTTGAACGTCAGGGTCTGCCGTGGCGGGGGTTCGGAATTATCTGGAATTGATCGGGGTTGCCGGCCAGCGGCCTGCACTACCAGGTTGCGGTTGCCGGCCAGCGGCCGGCACTACCGCGTTCGGTCAGCCGCGGAGGGTGGCGCCGCCGTCGACGTAGAGGTCGCTCATCGCTACGTGGCCGGCCTGTTCGGAGAGCAGGAACATCACCGAGTGGGCGATGTCCTCCGGGGTGGCAAGCTTGCGCAGAGGGATGCCAGCCTTGTAGGTGTCCAGGTTGCCTGCAATCACGCGCTCGGCGCCGTGCGCGTCCTCCCACATGCCGGTCTGCATCGGGGTCAGGGTGGAACCCGGGGCGACGATGTTGCAGCGGATGCCCAGCGGCGCCAGCTCCAGCCCCAGGCAGCGGGTGAACATGGTCGCTGCGGCTTTCGATGCTGCGTAGGCGGCCATGCCATGGCGAGGCACGCCGGCCGCATTCGAACTGACGGTGACGATCGCCCCCTGGCGCCGCGGTGACATCACCCGCGCCAGCGCACGGCCGACATGGAACACACCATCGGCATTGACCGCGAACACGCGTCGCCAGTCCTCATCGCTGGTGCCGGCCACCTCACCCACGTGCAGCACGCCGGCCACGCTGGCGGCCAGCGCAATCGGGCCAACCGTCGCCTCGACATCCGCCACCACCGCGTCCACCGCCGCGCTGTCGGTCACGTCCAGCGTGAGCGCGCGAACCCGTGGGTCGTCCAGCGCAGGACGTTCGCGATCCGTCGCCACCACCGTGCAGCCCGCATCGGCCAGCAGCCGCACCAGCGCCGCACCGATGCCACCGGCGGCGCCGGTCACCAGCGCCACGCGCCCTTCAAAACCGGTCAACTGCATGCTGCGATCTCCTGTTCTTCATCCCACTGCCGCAGCCGTGTCGACAACCACGGCGCCAGCTGTGCCACCGCATCGCGGCCGGTCAGTTCGGCGTGCAGGAACGGCAGCTCCAGCGCCTGCACCTTGCGCGCATGTGCCATCCACAGCGCCGACTGCAGCTGCGGCCGTGCCTGGTGGTCACGGCCTGCACGCACATGCACCAGCGTTCCATCGTACGGGCGATGGTGGTGCTCGCGGATCAGACGATTGGTACCGGTGACGGCACGCACCACCCCGTCCAGCACCACGTCCGGCAGGCTGCCCAGTGCGCTGCCACCGCGGCGCAGGAAGGCAAGAATGCGCTCGCGGCTGTCCAGTTCCGGGTGCGCATCGGGATCATGCCCGGCAATAGCCAGCAGCGCGCGCAGCGCCGCGATGGCATCCGGTTCCGGCTCGGCCCGCCAGCATTCACTGGGATAGGCATCCAGCAGCACCAGCTCACCCACTTCGCGACCGATCTCGTGCAGGCGCACCGCCATGGCCTGGGCCAGGATGCCGCCCACCGACCAGCCCAGCAGATGCACCGGCCCCTGCGGTTGCAGTTCGGCGATGCGGCGCACGTAGTCGTTGGCCATCACCTCGATGCTGGACGGCATGGCCTGCTGCGGGTCCAGCGCCGGCGACTGCAGGCCGTAGACCGTGCGCGCAGGCTGCAGCGCACGTGCCAGCGTGCGGTAGTTCCAGGCAATGCCACCGGCCGGGTGCACCACGAACAGCGGCGGCGCAGCATTTTCCGCCGTGGCCAGTGCAATCACCGGGCCCAGCGCGTGGTCGGCCAGCGCCGGTGGCTCGGCAATGCGTGCGGCCAGCGCGGCGACGGTCGGCTGCGCAAACAGTGCACCCAGACCAAGATCGCAGCGCCAGCGTTGTTCGATGGCCAGCAGCAGGTGCACCGCCGACAGCGAATCGCCCCCCAGGCTGAAGAAATCCGCGTCAACGGCCACCGGCAGCTCGCGGCCCAGCGCGCGTGCAAACAGCTCTGCCAGTTCCTGCTCCAGCGGCGTACGCGGCGCCAGCCCGGCGACATCCTGCTGCGGCGGCTTCGGCAACGCCGTGCGGTCCAGCTTGCCGTTGGCCGTTACCGGCCAGTGGTCCACGCCGACGAAGGCCGAGGGCAGCATGTAATCCGGTACGCGCGTGGCCAGATGGCTGCGCAGCACCGCGGCATCCGCGCACGACGATGGGACGTAGGCCACCAGCCGCGCATCGCCCGGCGCGTCATGGCGCAGCAGCACTTCCACCCGGTCCATGCCAGGCAGTTCGCGCAGCGCGGCCTCGATCTCGCCCAGCTCGATACGCAGGCCGCGCAGCTTGACCTGGTGGTCGCTGCGGCCGAGGTAGTCCACCGCGCCATCGGCGCGCCAGCGCGCGACGTCGCCGGTGCGGTAGATGCGCTCCCCCGGCAGGAAAGGATCGGCCAGGAAGCGCTCGGCGGTCAGGTCATCGCGGCCCAGGTAGCCACGTGCCAGCTGCACGCCGCCCAGGTACAGGTCACCCGGCACGCCGACCGGCAACGGCTGCATGCGCGCATCCAGCACATACAGGCGGGTATTCCACACCGGGAAGCCGATCGGCACCGGCCGCGAGCGATCCTCGGCGGACGCCGGCCACCAGCTCACATCGACCGCGGCCTCGGTCGGGCCATACAGGTTGTGCAGTTCCGCCTGCACCCGGCCGTGGAAGCGATCACGCAGCGCGGCGTCCAGCGCCTCGCCACTGGTGAACACCCGCCGCAGCTGCAGGCCCTGCGATGCCGGCGCGGCAAGGAAGGCGTCGAGCATGGACGGCACGAAATGCGCCGTGGTGATGTCATGGCTGCGGATCAGCCGCGCCAGCTCGGTCGGGTCCCGATGCGCCTCCGGGCCGGCCAGCACCAGGGTGGCGCCACACAGCAGCGGCAGGAAGAACTCCCAGACCGACACGTCGAACGTGGCCGGGGTCTTCTGCAGCACGCGGTCATCGGCGGTGAAGCCGTAGTGCTCGCGCATCCACAGCAGGCGATTGACGATGGCGCGGTGCTCGATGACCACGCCCTTGGGCTCACCGGTCGAACCGGAGGTGTAGATGACATAGGCCGCATCGTCCGGCGATGGCGGGACCCACGGCGCGGCAAAACTCACTGCGGTCCACTGCGTGGGCGCCAGCACCGGCACCTCGCCCAGCCGTGCCTGTACGCTGGCCTCGGCCAGCACGCAGGCCGGTCGTGCCGAGGCGAGGATGCGCGCCAGGCGTTCATCGGGATGGGCAAGATCCAGCGGCAGGTAAGCGGCGCCGGCACGCAGCACGGCCACCAGCGCGACCACCAGCTCCAGAGAGCGCGGCAACGCTACCGCGACCACGCTGCCCGGGCCGACGCCCAGCGCGCGCAACTGGGCCGCCAGCGCGAAGCTGCGCGCTTCCAGCGTCCCGTGGTCGAGTGCGGTGTCAGCGAAGACCAGCGCCGTCGCCTGCGGATCACGATCCATGCCCTGCTGCAGCAGCTCCACCAGTGTGGTTTCGGGCAGCGTGTGGGCGGTGGCATTGAACCCATGCACCGTGCGCTGCGCCTCCTCGGGCGTTGCCAAGGGCACGTCGGCGATGGCGGGCGCCTGCAACGCGGCCGCCACGAAATGCAGCAGCCGGGTGGCGTGCGCCTGCACGTCGTCGCGGCTGTACAACGCGGGATTGGCCTCGATCTCCAGATCCAGCAGGGTCTGACCGTCGCCGCGGAAGCCCAGGGTCAGGTCATCCACCGGGCCGGTGCACAGCACCTCCAGCGTGGCCGCAACGCCGGGCAGCGCCAGCGGCCTGTAGAACGGCTGCACGTTCACCAGCGGGCCGTGCAGGCGCTGCAGCGCACCGACCAGGCCGAGGTCACGACGCAGCTGTTCGCCCCGGTAGCGCCCCTGCTTGCGCCCCTGGCTCAACTGCCGGCCGATGCCGCGCACAACGTCTTCGACGCTGCCCTCGCCCGCCTCGACCCGCAGCGGCAGCACGTTCATCACCATGGCCGGCACCCGTGCCGAGGCATTGCCCAGGCGCCCCATGTAGGGCACGCCCAGCACGACTTCCTCGGTCGCGCTCATCCGCCGCAGGTACTCGGCCGACAGCGCGGCCAGCACGTCCGGCCACGGCTGCAGCCAGCGCACCGCGGTCTGCAGCAGCAGGTCACGGAAGGATGCATCGAGCGGCTGCACGAAACGCAGCGCATCGTCGCTGGCTGCTACTGTCCCGGCCAGCCCCGCACCGGCAGGCGCGCCCTGCAGTTGTTCGCGCCACCACTGGCCCGCCAGGCCGCGACGGGAGTCTTCACGATAGGCGGCGTCATCGGCCAGCACCCCAACCAGCGGCGGCAATGGCTCGCCCTCGCGTCCCGCATACAGCGCACACACGCGATCACTGAACAACGCCATGCCATAGCCGTCGGCAGCCAGGTGGTGCACGCGCAGGTACCAGACCCAGCGCCGCCCGCCCAGATCGAACAGCACCTGCTGGCTGATGCGGTCTCGGCTGGGATCCACCGGCGCCAGGCGATCGGCCTGCATCGCGGCACGCGCCACGGCTGCGGGATCGGCCTCAGCAGACACATCGCGCACTGACAACAACGGTACATGGGCGGCGTCGTGCCACTGCAGCGGCTGACCGTCCTCACCCTCGGCAAAACGCAGCGCGAACGCCTGCGCTTCAGCAGCAGCCTGGTTGGCGGCCGCCACGAACGCGTCGACGTCCAACGCACCCTCGATCCACACGGCATGGGCCGTATTGAACGAAGGATTGTCCGGTGCCAGGCGCTGGGCAAACCACAGGCCCGACTGCGCCTCGGTCAGCGCCACCGGGGTCGCCAGCCCCGCAGCGTTCATGCCTGCTGCGCCGCCTGCAGCTTCTGCACCACCGCCCACCACTGGCGCAGCGTGCTGTGCTCGGCCAGCTGCGAGAACTCCAGCGGCAGCCCGGTATTGCCCCAGGCCAGGACCAGGCCGAGCATCCGCATCGAATCCAGGTCGAGGTCCATCAGGTTGTCGTCGTCGCCGATGTCGGCCGGCTCGCAGTCGAGCACGCGCGCCACGTCGGCCCGCATGCGCTCAAGGTCGAGCACATCATTGGTCGCGGCCATCAGAGCACCTCCATCAGCTGCGCGGTGGTCATCGGTACGCCGCTGGTGCGGGCGATCCAGTGCAGCGCCTGGTCATGGTCGCCGCGCGAGAAATCGGCGACCGCATCGGCGGCGATGAAGGCCTCGATGTCACGCTGGAACGCCTCGACCACGGTGGCCGTGCAGCCGATATGCGCATACACGCCGGTCACCAGCAGCTGGTCGCGGCCGCGCACGCGCATCAGGGTTTCCAGGTTGCTGCGCTGGAAGGCGCTGTAACGATGCTTGACCAGCACGTGCTCACCCGCCTGCGGGGCAAGTGGATCGATGATCGGTTCGTGCTCCTCGCCGCGGCGCATGCCCGGGCCCCACAGGTCGGCCTGCAGGCCGCGGTCGCGCCGGTCCTGGTCACCATGCTGGGCGGTGTAGAACACCGGAATGCCGTGTGCACGGCAATGCGCCAGCAGGCGCGCGATGTTGGCCACCGCCGGCTGCAGCGGTTCGGCACCGGCGTCGAACGCCGCCAGGAAATAGCGCTGCATGTCGTGCACCAGCAAGGCGATGCGGTCACGCTGCGGACGCCACGGGCCGCGCGGGGCCGGCAGTTCGGCGGCAGTCGGCAAGGGGTATGGGGTAATGCGGGGCAGCGCCATCAGCGCGTTCCTCCTGTCTGTTGCAGATGACGCGCACGCAGCTGCGCACGCAGTTCACGGCGGCTGATCTTGCCGACCGCCGTGGTATCGAAACTGTCCACGAACACGACCTGGTCGGGCACCTTGAACGCGGCCAGGCCGCGGCCGCGCATCCAGTTCTTCAATGCAGGCCCCTTGATCGGCTCGCCCTGCTGGATGACGAAGGCGCAGCTGCGCTCGCCCAGGTAGTCATCGGGAATGGACACCACCGCCGCGTCGAACACGGCGGGATGGGCCAGCAGATGGTCTTCGATCTCCTCGGCGGAGATCTTCTCGCCGGCACGGTTGATGTGGTCGCCCGCGCGGCCCTGCACCACCAGGTAGCCGTCCGGCAGCTGCTGCACACGATCACCGGTGCGATAGAAGCCGTCGTCGGTGAAGGCGCGCGCGTTGGCCACCTCATCGTTGTGGTACGCACCGATGGTGTAAGGACCACGGGTCAGCAGATGCCCCACCTCGCCTTCGGCCACGGGCTGGTCGTGATCATCGACCACGCGCACCTCGTCATCCGGGCTGATCGGTCGCCCCTGGCAGGCCACGACCAGGTCTTCGGGGTCATCCAGCCGCGTGTAGTTGACCAGGCCTTCGGCCATGCCGAACACCTGCTGCAGGGTGCAGCGCAGGCCATCGATCACCCGCCGCGCCGCTTCCGGCACCAGCTTGGCACCGCCCACCTGCAGCACCTGCAGGCTGGACAGGTCGTGCTTGCTGGTCGCCGCGGCCTGCGCCCACAGCAGGGCCAGCGGCGGCACCAGGCCGCAGCAGGTCACCCGTTCGCGGGCGATCAGCGGGAACGCGGCATCCGGGCCGGGGCCGGGGCTGAGCACCACGCGGGCACCGGCATACAGTGCGCCAAAGAAGCCCGGCGAGCTCATCGGGAAGTTGTGCGCCGCCGGCAGCGCGACCAGGTAGACGCTGTCGCGGTCGATGCCGCAGATCGCGTTGCTGGCGCGGAACGAATAGATGTAGTCGTCGTGGGTGCGCGGGATCAGCTTGGACAGCCCGGTGCTGCCACCGGAAATCTGCAGGAAGGCCACCGACTGCGGGTCGGGGTCCGGCGGCAATGCGCTGCGGTCACCCTGCAGCGCATCCAGCGCGATGAACCCGTCCGCCTCGCCATCGATGACCACATGCGCGATGCCCGGCACTTCCGCCTGCAACGCACGCGCCAGTCCGCGGTGGTCGAAGTTTTCATGCACATCGGTGGTGATGTAGGCACTGGCTTCGGCCTTGCGCGCGAAGTGCACCAGCTCGGTAAGGCGATGCGCCGGCAGCACGTACACCGGCACCAGGCCGGCACGGAACAGCCCGCACACCGTGGTGATGAAGCCGGCGGTGTTGCCCAGCTGCACCAGCACGCGGTCACCCGGCTGCAGGCCCTGGCCCAGCAGGCCGGCACCGATTCGGCCGGCCTCGTGCCACAGCTGTGCATAGCTCAGGCGCACGTCACCGGCCACCACCGCGATCTCGTCGGCATACTGCTCTGCCCGCTCACGCAGGAAGGCCGGGAAAGTCTCGCCGCGCCAATGGCCGGCGGCGCGGTAGCGCGCGACCCGATCCTCGGGCCAGACCTGCTGCAGCGGCAGCCGCGGGGAGACAGCGTTGTTCATGGCATGGGCTCGATCAGGGGCGCCGGGTCATGCACACCCAGGGCGTTCAACAAGGCAGTGAATTTCGCGCCGGTCTCGGCCGCTTCGGCCTCCGGCTGCGAGTCGGCAACGATGCCGGCACCGGCGAACAGCCGCAGCTGCGTGCCCTGCAGGCGTGCGCAGCGGATCGCCACGTACCAGTCGCCATCACCCTGCGCATCCAGCCAGCCGACCGCACCTGCATAGAAGCCGCGCGGCACCGGTTCCAGTTCGCGGATGCGCTGCAGTGCGGCCTGGCGTGGCGTCCCGCAGACCGCAGGCGTCGGGTGCAGTTCGGCCAGCAGCGTGGCGGCGGGCGTCGCGGGATCCTTCAGCGTGGCGTGGATGCGCGTGCCGAGGTGCCACATGCTGGCCGTGGCATGCAGCACCGGCTGTGCCTGCGCTTCGACGCGGCTGCACCACGGCGCCAGGCCATCGACGATGGCCTCGACCACGTGGCGGTGTTCGTCATGGTCCTTGCGCGAGGCCAGCAGTGCCTGCGCGACGCGCTGGTCTTCGGCAGGATCACTGCTGCGACGGGCGGAGCCGGCCAACGGGTGCGACAGCACCTGCGCGCCGCGCTTGCGCAGCAGCAGTTCCGGCGTTGCGCCGACCAGCCACGCTGGCGCCTGGCCCGGCTCGACCGGCAGCGGCACAGCGTAGGTCGCCACCAAGGGATCGGCGCCGAGGCGTGCCAGCAGCCTGTCCGGTGCCACGGGGAGATCGGTGTGCGCCAACAGGCTGCGCGCCAGCACCACCTTGTGCAGGTTGGCATCGGGCGCACGCATCGCCTGCACGGCCGTGGCCACGGCCGCCGCATAGTCCTGCGCCGTAGGCTGCGGCTGCAGCGCGCCGCGCAGGGCCGGCGCGGCGACATGCTGCGGTCGCAGCCCGGGCAGCACGCGCTCGGGCTGGTACAGCGCATCGTCCGCACGCGGCTCGAACGGCACCGCCCCCACCAGCAGGCCCGGGCCGCCGCGCTGCTGCGCGAAGAAGGCATCCACCCGCTCGGCCAGGCTGGCCAGCGCACCGGTCGGCAGACTGGCGCGGCAACCGCGTGCATGCAGCTGCTGGTCGGCGTGCTGCAGCAGGAACAGCGCGGCTTCGTCGGCGTGGTGGGCAGGCGGCGGCGCAGCCTCCGGCCACGCCCCCTGCATCAGCGAATCGTTCATGCGGTCTCCTTTGCGCGGTGGACCATGGCCAGGCCGCACAGCAGCAACAGCAGCACGCCCACCAGCAGATACGGCAGGCTGGCGCCCGCGCGGTACAACAGCGTGCCCAGCATCGGGCCGGCCACCATGCCCAGCCCCTGCGCGGCGGCAACGGTACCGGCAGCCGCGCCCTGTTCGTGGGGCTGCACTGCATCGGCGGCCAGCGCCTGGAACGAGGGGAAGACAAAGCCCATGCCGAACGCCGCAAACGCATACGCCGCCGGCAACTGCCAGGGCTGCTGCACGGCAGCGACCGAGGCAAAGCCGAGCCCGGCGATCAGCGCACCGATCATGATCCAGCGGCGCGGATGCACCTCCAGCTTCATCACCAGCACCTGCGCCAGGATCAGGCCGACGCCGACCGCTGTGAGGGCGATGCCGGCCATGCGTGCGCCGGCCGCGGCATCGAGTGCGAAGCGATCAATGGCAAAGAAGCCCACGGTGACCTGGGCGATGGTCACCGAGACCATGCCGAGGAAGGCCGCCAGCTGCGACAGGCGCAGGCGGGCATCGAACCGCGACATCGGTGCGCGGGCACGCGCCTGTGCAGCGGCCACCGGCGGCGTGGCCGGCAGGCGCCAGGCGATCAATGCCAGCGACAGCAGCGGCAGCAGCGCCGCCACGTACAGCGCCATCGGAAGATTGCGATACGCCAGCCACCCAGCAGCGGCCGGCCCCAGCACCATGCCCAGCGCATTGGCGCTACCCAGCCGCGCCATGAACTGCGCCCGCTGTCCGGTGGGAGCCTGGTCGGCGATGAGGGCGGCGGCGGTGGGCGGCACGGCCGCATAGAACAGGCCGATCAAGCCGCGTGCGCCCACCAGCACCAGCACCGACACCAGCACCGGCGGCGGCACCTGCAGGGCAACATCGATGAACACCGCCAGGGCGACGTAAATCACGGTGTAGGCGGCCATGGCCAGCATCAGCACGCGCTTGCGGCCGATACGGTCACTCAGCCGGCCCCAGGGGCGCGCGGCCAGCATCCACAGCACGCCGGCGGCAGTGACCGAGAGGCCGGCGTGCCATTCGGACAGGCCGAGCAGGCGCACCACCGGCCCGATCACCGCCACGAACGACATCATCGCCATCGTGCCGATCAGGGCGGCAAGGACCAGGGCCGGCAGACCGGCGACGACGGGACGTGCATGCATGGAACACCAGCCGTTTCAAAGAAGGTGCCGACCCCGGCAGGGGTGAAGGCATCCTCAAATGATAACGGCTCGTATTTGCATTTGATACCCATTCACTTGAACGGCTGGGTAACGCAGCGTCTCAGCGAGGGCTGCGCAGCTCCAGCAGGCCGCGACGGCGGAACCACCACTCCAGCGGCAGGGTCACCAGCGGCGGGATGGCCGCCAGCAGCGCCAGCGCACTGGCCCACCATGGCCAACGCAGGCGGATGGCGGCGAACAGGGTAACCGCGACATAGACCATGAAGGCCACGCCATGCAGCGGGCCGAACACTTTGACCAGGGCAACATTGGCGTAAGGGCCGTATTTCATCCACATGCCGACCAGCAGGCCAGCCCAGGTCAGCGCTTCGATGAAGGCGACCACGGCGAACAGCCGCCCGGTCGGATGCATGGGGTTACGTCGGGTCACGCGCGGCTCCGGCAACAGGATCAAACGCGAATGATACGCAGATGCACGCGGCCAACGGTAGCGCCTGGCCATGCCCGGCGGACACGGAAATCAAACAACGTGTCCACCAAGGTGGACACCTACCGAAGCAATTTCGCCCAACACCTCATCCACCGGCCGCCCGTTGTCGACCAGGTTGAACATCACATGCGCCACGCCCTGCGCATGCACGCGCTGCAGATAGGCCTGCAGCCCATCGCGACCGACCTTCAGGCCCAGCGGCAGCGCTTCCGCCGGTGCCTGCGGATCGGCCTGCAGGTCCAGCAGCATCGACTGCACGAACGGCTTGGTCTCACCGGCGCCCTGCGCCTGCTGCCACAACCCGATGCGACCCTCCTGCGCCGCCTCTTCGCGGTGGTAGGTGGCCCAGCCTTCCGCTTCGCGGGCGATCCACTGCAGGCTCTGCCGCGCCGTGCCGACCACCAGCATCGGAATACGCGCCTGCGCTGCCGGCAGCACATCGAATCCACCGGTGGCGTCGCGCAGCCGCGCCCGTTCGGCCTCGTCCGGCGACAACGCCGCACGCAGCAACGCCCAGCGCTCGCGGAACGTGGCCGCCCTGCCCTCCAGATCTTCACCGAACGCCGCGAATTCTTCCGGCCGATCACCCGAACCCAGGCCCAGCACGAAACGACCGCCACTGATCCGGTCCAGGCTCAACGCGGATTTCGCCACGTGCAGCGGATGCCGCAGCGGCAGCACAATGGCGGCGGTGCCCACTGCAATACGCGTGGTGGCGCCGGCCAGCAGCGCAAGCCAGAGAAAAGGATCATCCAGCGCACTCGCCGTGGCATCGGGCCCCTGCGGCACCATCAGCGGCACATCGCGGGTCCACAGTGCAGCGAAACCAAGATCGTCGGCCAGGCGCGCGATGCGTTGCGCTTCGGCAACGTCGGCAAGGCCGTGTGCAGCGACCGGCGTCATCAGGCCCAGGCTCAGGCCGTGTTGCGGGAACACCCGTGCATGGGCCGCATTGAAGTGGTTCATGCGCCGAGCTTATCGTGTGCGGTGCACCCGCACGTCATCATGGAAGGAACACTGCATGCATCCCATCCGCCCCGCCCGCCCCGACGACCTGGCCGCGATCAGCGCGATCTGCATGGCCGCCTTCCACGAAGCCGTGGCACCGTCGCTCAGCGCACAGGGCGTGGCAACGTTCACCCAGGTGGCCGCCGCCGATGCCTTCGCCGAGCGGCTGCAGGGTGACAACCACATCCTGATCGCCGAGCAGGACGGCGACATCGTCGGCGTGATCGAGCTGAAGGAAGGCCGCCACCTGGCGATGCTGTTCGTCGATCCCGCCTGCCAGGGCCAGGGCATCGGCCATGCCCTGCTGCAGGCGGTGCTGCCGCAGCTGCGCACGCCGGCGATGAGCGTGCGCGCCTCGTTGAATGCGGTACCAACCTACCAGCGCTACGGCTTCGTCATCGATGGCGAGATCGGCGAGTTCAACGGACTGGTCTACCAGCCGCTGAGCCTCGCCGCCCCCTGATTCGTCGCCGCGCGGGCGGTCAGACGAACATGCCGCCGGAGGCTTCCACGCGCTGGGCATTGACCCAGCCGGTGGACGGCGACAGCAGTGCCACCACCACCGGACCGATGTCGTCGGGCAGGCCCGGGCGACCCAGCGCGGTGATCGACGAGACCATCGCATTCATCTGCGCGTCGTCACGCACGCGGCCGCCGCCGAAATCGGTCTCGATCGCACCCGGTGCCAGCGTGTTGGCGGTGACTCCGCGCGCACCCAGTTCCTTGGCCAGGTAACGGTTGAACACCTCGATGCCGCCCTTCATCATCGCGTAGGCCGAGCTGCCCGGCAGCGAGAAGCGGGCCAGGCCGCTGGACACGTTGAGGATGCGGCCGCCATCGGCGATCAGCGGCAGCAGCGCCTGGGTCAGGAAGTACGGCCCCTTCAGGTGCACGGCCACTGCGTGATCGAACTGCGCCTCGGTGGTCTCGGCGATGGGCGCGTACAACGCTTCACCGGCGTTGTTGAGCAGGCCCTGCAGGCCAGTGACGCCCCACTGCTGCAGGGCATCGCGCAGCTGGGTGGCGAAGGCCGGGAATGCGGAGCTGTCGGCCACGTCCAGCGGCAGGGCCAGCGCACGGCGGCCCAGCGCCTGCACCTGCTGCACGACCTCGGCGGCGGCGTCGGCCTGCGAGCGGTAGGTGATCACGATATCGGCACCGTCGGCGGCCAGCGCCAGCGCGGCATTGCGGCCGAGGCCGCGGCTGCCACCGGTGATGAGGACGACGCGGGAAGAAGTAGTCATGGCGGGCACCTGTCTGGGAGGAAGTGTGGCCAGACTATTGGGATTGCCTGCGCGCATAAATCGCGCGATCCTGATTTTACTGTTCAAGCCAGACGAACAATCCATGGACCGCCTCGACACCCTGCGCGTCTTCCTGCGCGTC
This sequence comes from Stenotrophomonas sp. SAU14A_NAIMI4_5, assembly GCF_003086795.1. NCBI lineage: Bacteria > Pseudomonadati > Pseudomonadota > Gammaproteobacteria > Lysobacterales > Lysobacteraceae > Stenotrophomonas > Stenotrophomonas sp. SAU14A_NAIMI4_5. Next base: position 2,549,467 of record NZ_CP026003.1, read on the forward strand.
ACCGAACTGGGCTCGTTCACCCGCGCCGCCGACAGCCTGGGCCTGCCCAAGGCCAGCGTCTCGCAGGCCATTGCCCGACTGGAGGCCGAACTGGGCACCCAGCTGCTGCACCGGACCACCCGCCGCGTGCACCTGACCGCCGACGGCGCGCAGCTGCAGCAACGCGCGCACGACCTGCTGGACGACATGGATGAGCTGCAGAACCTGTTCCGCCACGAGACCAGCGAGCTCAGCGGCCGCCTGCGGGTGGACATGCCCGGCGGCATGGCCCGCAACCTGGTCATTCCGCAGCTGCCCGCCTTCCTCGCCCTGCACCCGGGCATCGAGGTCGAACTGAGCGCCACCGACCGCCGCGTGGACGTGGTGCGCGAGGGATTCGACTGCGTGCTGCGGGTCGGCACACTGGACGACAGCAGCCTCATTGCACGGCCGCTGGGGCAGATGCGCATCCTCAACGTGGCCAGCCCGGCCTACCTGGCCGCACACGGCACGCCGCGCGAGCTGGCCGACCTCGACCAGCATCTGCTGGTGCACTACGTGGGCACCCTCGGCCAGCGGTCGCCGGGCTTCGAGTACTTCGATGGCCAGCGCTACCAGACCTGGCCGATGCGCGGCGCGCTGACGGTCAACAGTGCTGATGGCTACAGCGCCGCCGCGCTGGCCGGACTGGGCATCATCCAGGTGCCGGAGATGGGCGCACGCGAAGCGCTGCGCGACGGCCGTCTGGTGGAAGTACTGCCGGACTGCCTGGCCGAGCCGATGCCGGTGAACCTGGTCTATGCGCAGCGCCGCCACCTGCCACGGCGGGTCGAGGCATTCATGACCTGGCTGGCCGGCCTGCTGGCAGCGGAAATGCGGTAGTGCCGGCCGCTGGCCGGCAGCTCCGGCGCCGCAGCCCCGGCATATAGCGTCCTGCAAGCCGGTCATAAGCAAACTGCATCAGCACGGGCGGGCGGGCTTCCTACAATGGCCGTTACCCCCGTTCCTTCGAGATGCTGCCGATGCGCGCTGCCCTTCCCCTGTTGCTGCTGGCCACCGCGCTGAGCGCCTGTTCTCCCGCACAGGCGCCGGTGGCGAGCGCGAAGGCCGCCGAGGCCGCGCCGGCTGCGGCCATTGCCTGGCGCCAGGGCGACGTCGACGATGCCTTCAACGAAGCCGCCGAGACCGGCAAGCCGGTGCTGCTGTACTGGGGCGCGGTGTGGTGCCCGCCGTGCAACCAGCTGAAGGCCGGCCTGTTCAAGGATCCCGCCTTCATCGCGCTGACCGGCAAGTTCGTGCCGGTGTACCTGGGTGGCGACGAGGAGGGCGCGCAGGCCTGGGGCGAGCGCTTCGGCGTGCGCGGCTACCCGACCCTGATCGTGCTCGACCCGCAGCGCAACGAGATCACCCGCGTGGCCGGTGGCAATGACGCCGCCGAACTCACCCGCACCCTGACCGTGGCCGCCAGCCGCCGCAGCGCGGTGGCCGAGACCCTGGCCATCGCGCTGTCTACTCCGGCCAAGCTGGGCGCGGAAGACTGGCAGGTGCTGGGCGACTATGGCTGGGAAGTGGATGCGAACCGCCTGGCCGGCCAGCGCAAGGCCGACGAGGTGCTGCGCCAGCTGGCCAAGGCCGCGCCCGACGCCGCCCTGCAGCGTCGCTTCGCCCTGCTGGCCCTGGCCACCGCGGAGAAGCCGACCACGCCGCCGACCGAAGTACGCGAACTGCTGCAGGCGGTGCTGGCGCAACCCACCGAAGTGCGCCGCAACCGCGAGCTGCTGGGCTATGCCGGTGCCAACCTGGTGAAGCAGGCCAGTGCAGGCCCGGCCAGCAGCAATACACTGGGCCAGCAGCTGCTGGTGGCCCTGGACCGTGCCGATGCCGAGCGCGGCAACCGAGCCGACGATGCGTTGTCGCGCGCGTTGACCGAAGTCTCGCTGGCCCGCCAGCAGCAGCCCGAAGGTGCACTGCCAGCGGCGCTGGTGCAGCGGGTGAAGCAGCGGGTAACCGCCGCCGATGCCGCGGCCACGGACGCGCACGCGCGCCAGGCGACCATCAGCAGCGCGGTCTACGCCCTGCGCGAAGTGGGTGATGACGCCGGTGCCGAGGCACTGCTGCTGGCGGAGCTGAAGCGCAGCGAGCAGCCGTACTACTACATGCCCGAGCTGGCCGAACTGGCCGAGAAGCGTGGCGACACCGCCGGTGCGCTGGAGTGGCTGAAGCGCGCCTACGACGGTGCACAGGGCCCCGCGACGCGCGTGCAGTGGGGCGTGCTGTATGTGGAAGGCCTGCTGCGGCTGGCCCCGGATGATGCCCCGCGCATCGAGCAGGCCACCGATGCCTTGATTGCCGAACTGCAGGCGCAGCCGTCGGGCTACCACCAGCGCACGAAGCAGCGTTTCGAGCGGCTGGCGGTGCAGTTGAAGGCCTGGGGTGGCAAGCACCAGGGCGCGGAGACGCTGGCGCGGTTGCAGCAGCACATGCAGCAGGCGTGTGGCGAGCAGATCGACAGCGCGTGCCGCGGTTGGTTGAGCTGAGTTTTTTTGAAAGCGCTGGCGGGTGGGTGCGATGACCGGCGCTTTTGTTGATACGGGCTTGCGGAGGCGGGAGGGGCTGGCCCGGACACGCCGTGAATCCATCCATGGGGGCTCGTAGGCGCCATCCATGGCGCCTGCGGTCCTGGCCAGCCCCTCCCGCCTCCGCCGGACAGTTTTCCGCGAGCGCGGGCAGCGCATCACCGCGCCGGTGGGGATTCGGGTAGTGCCGGCCGCTGGCCGGCAATCACGGATGCCCAAAATGCCGGCCAGCGGCCGGCACTACCAATCCGCTTTGCTTTTGCTCTTGCCTTTGAATCCGCCTCCGCGCCGGCGCAGGAAACTGTCCGGCGCGGGTGGGTGGGCGCAGGCAGGACCGCAGGCGCCATGGATGGCGCCTACGAGCCCCCATGGACGGGTTCACGGCGTGTCCTGCCTGCGTCCACCCACCCGCGCAATCACGGAAATCCCAAAGCGCCATCAGCGCACGCTTTCCATTCCCCCTTGACCTCAACCAAAGTTGAGGTGCGATAACAGTCTCCCCGAGGCCAACCCCCTGGCCTTCCCCACGGAGACTGTTGCAATGCCCTACTCGCTTCCCGCCCTCCCCTACGCCTACGACGCCCTGGAACCGCACTTCGATGCGCGCACCATGGAGATCCACCACGGCAAGCACCACCAGACCTACATCAACAACCTCAACGCCGCACTGGAACAGGCCGGCATCGCCGACACCCCGGTCGAAACCCTGATCGCCGACCTCGACGCGCTGCCCGAGTCCGTGCGCGGCGCGGTGCGCAACAACGGCGGCGGCCACGCCAACCACAGCCTGTTCTGGACCGTGCTCAGCGCCAGCGGCGGCACGCCGGATACCGAACTCGCCGCAGCCATCGACCGCGATCTCGGCGGTTTCGCGGCCTTCAAGGACGCCTTCAGCAAGGCCGCGCAGACCCGCTTCGGCAGTGGCTGGGCGTGGCTGACCAGCGATCGCGACGGACGCCTGCAGGTCGAAAGCAGCGCCAACCAGGACAGTCCGCTGATGGGCGCGGCGGTCGGCCTGTCCGGCAATACGCCGATCCTCGCCCTGGATGTCTGGGAACACGCTTACTACCTGCACTACCAGAACCGTCGCCCCGACTACATCGGCGCGTTCTTCAACATCATCGACTGGGCCGAAGTCGGCCGTCGCTACCGCCAGGCGCGCGCCTGATGGACGCCGGCGGCAGTGCCTATGCCGGGCCGTGGGCGGGGGTCTTCCCTGCCCCGGCGCCGGTGCCCTCGGTCGACCTGCCGCCGCGCGCCCTGCGCCGGCTGCTCGGCCACTACCCGACCGGCGTGGCCATCGTCACCGCACGCGACGCGCACGGACACCCGCACGGGTTGACCATCAACTCGTTCGTGCCGGTCTCCCTGCAGCCACCGCTGGTGCTCTGGAACCTGGCCCTGCACGCGAAGACCCTGCGGGTGTTCCAGCATGCAACCCGCTTCACGCTCAGCGTGCTGGGTGCCGGGCAGGAAGCCCTGGCCCGACGCTTCGCCGATCCGAGCGTGCGTGATCGCTTCGACGGCGTGCCGTTGCTGGAAGGCGAGGAAGACACACCGCCGCGTATCGCCGGTGCGGTCACACACCTCACCTGCAGCCGCCACGCGCAGTGGCCGGTGGGCGACCACCTGCTGCTGGCCGGCCGCATCATCGAGGCGGAGGAAACCGGTGGCGCGCCCTTGATGTTCCATCGCGGCCGCTTCCTGCCCGGGCCGCTTGAACTGCTGCATGAGGTACAGCCATGAACATCGAAGCACTGGAGGCCATGCTCGCCAGCGGCAAGGACAGCGCGCTGCTGCGCTTCGGCCTGGGCAAGAGCTGGCTGGACGCAGGCCAGCCCGTGCACGCCGCCACCCACCTGGCACGCTGCGTGGCGCTGGATCCGGAGTATTCGGCGGCGTGGAAGCTGCTCGGCAAGGCGTGGCTGGCCGGTGGCCAGCCGCAGGCGGCGCGCGCGGCATGGCAGCGTGGGCTCAGCGTGGCTGGCAGCAAGGGCGACCAACAGGCGCGCAAGGAGATGCAGGTGTTCCTGCGCCGGCTGGACCGCGCCCCGCAGGACGGCGATCCGCCGGCGGTGCTGGCCAAAGCCAGCTGAAGCCCTCAGCCCGCGTTGGCGGGCGCCGGTGCCGGCATGATGTCCGGCATCGGCAGGCGGCGCGGCTTGCTCGGGAAGGCATGGCGCAGGATGCGCCAGACCACCTGCGCGAACTGGCGCGGCAGCGAGCCGTTGTTGTAGTGCTGGCCGTAGCGGCGGCAGATTTCCTTCACTTCCTTGGCGATGGCCGCATAGCGGTTGGCCGGCAGGTCCGGGTAGAAGTGGTGCTCGATCTGGTGGCTGAGGTTGCCCGACAGCACGTTGATGATGAAGCCGCCGCTGATGTTCGAAGAACCGCGCAGCTGGCGCAGGTACCAGTGGCCGCGCGATTCATTGCGCAGGCATTCCTTCGGGAAGGTTTCCGACTCGGCGGTGAAGTGGCCGCAGAAGATGATCACGTAGGTCCAGACGTTGCGCATACCGTTGGCAACCAGGTTGCCCAGCATCACCGGCAGGAAGAACGGGCCGGCCAGCAGCGGGAAGAACACGTAATCCTTCAGCACCTGGCGGACCATCTTGCGCGCCACCGGACGGGTCTGCAGCCACATCGCACGGCTGCTGATGCGGCCCTTGAACCAGCGGCCCAAGCGCAGGTCCTGCGCGGCCACGCCCCACTGGAACAGCAGCGCGAAGATCGGCGCGATGATCGGCTGCATCAGGTAGAACGGCGACCAGCGCTGTTCCGGGAAGATGCGCAGCAGGCCGTAGCCGATGTCATCGTCCATGCCACGCACGTTGGTGTAGGTATGGTGGCGGAAATTGTGGGTCTTGCGCCAGTTGTCGCCGGTGGCAACGATGTCCCACTCGTAGGTGTTGCCGTTGAGCTTGGGGTCGCCGGTCCAGTCGTACTGGCCGTGCATCACGTTATGGCCCAGCTCCATGTTTTCCAGGATCTTGGCCAGCGCCAACAGCAGGGTGCCGGCGATGCAGGCCGGCCACAGCAGCGGCGCCCAGAACAGCGGCGAGAACGCACCGAGGAACAGCAAACCACGGCCCAGCACGCCCGACCAGCGCACGGCGGCGGCCACGCGGCGGATGTAGCGGGTGTCGGAGGCGCCGAGGCTTCCCAGGATACGGTCACGGATCGCGTCGAGCTCGGCACCGAAGGCGTTCATCTCGGCGGGGCTCAGGGCACGGTCGGAAGCGCGGGTCATGGCAGCAGGTCCTCAGAGATCCAAAGTCAGGTCGGTGGTCGGTGCGCTCACGCAGATCCGCACCGGCTGTGCCGTTTCGGACTGCATTTCACCGGTGCGCAGGTGGCGGGTGGTGCCACTGACGCGGTCGCAGGTGCAGCTGTTGCAGATACCCATGCGGCAGCCGTGCTTGGGCTTGATGCCCTGGGCTTCCAGGCTTTCCAGCAGCGAACGGCCGCGCGCGACCTTCAGCTGGCGGCCGCTGCGCGCCAGGGTCAGGGCGATCTCACCGGCGCTGTCGGCATCGCTGAGCGGTGCCGGCGGGGTGAAGGCCTCGGCCTGGAAGCCGGCGACCTGGTGCACCAGGCGCTGCCGCGCGGCGGCGACGAAGCCATCCGGGCCACAGGCCAGCACGTGGCGCTGCGCCAGCGGGGTATCGTCGCCGGCCATGGCCAGCGAATGGGTATCGATGCGCGCAGCCGGCACCTCGCCCTCGCGGGTGGTCAGCAGGTGCACGCGCAGGTTCGGGGTGGCCGCAGCCAAGGCCAGCAGTTCATCGCGGAACTGGAAGGCGGCGGCGTTGCGTTCCCAGTAGAACAGGTCCACCGGCGCGGCCAGCGGGCGCTGGCAGGCCTCGCGCAGCAGGCTGCGCATGGGCGTGATGCCGCTGCCGGCGGCCAGCAGCAGCACCGGTGCAGCGGCCGGCATGTGGAAGTCACCAAAGGCCGCATCCAGCCGGAACAGATCGCCCGGCCTGGCATGGTGGACCAGGTGCTGGCTGATGGTGCCGCCGTCGACCGCCTTGACGGTAATGGCCAGCTCGCGGCGGCCCAGCGCGGTCGGGCTGTAGCTGCGGCGAAATACGCGCCCTTCAAGCTCCACACCCAGGGTGATGTGCTGGCCGGCGCGCATGCCGGCCCAGTGCCGGTTGCAGCGCAGGACCAGGGTGGCGGCGCCCTCGCCGGCCGGCTCGCGCCGGACCAGGCGGGCCAGGGGCTCGCGCAGGGTCCACAACGGATTCAGCTGGCCCGCCCAGAAATCGAACAACGTCGGCGACAGCCAGCGGTATGGGGAAAACAGGGACGGACGGATCACAGCGCTCATGGGCGCACTATACGGCCGCACATACACCTGTGTATACATGTGTATATTGAACCGGATTGGGTATGATTCAGCCTCGTCCCCCCGGAAGTCCCATGGCCGCCGCCACCGCCCTGACGCCGCCCGAAGATGCCAACAGCCCGGCCCGCCGTACGGTGAGCCGCGAGGACCTGCTGGCCGCCGCGCTGAAACTGATCGGCCCGCACCGCAGCCTGTCCACGCTGAGCCTGCGCGAAGTCGCGCGCGAAGCGGGCATTGCCCCGAACAGTTTCTACCGGCAGTTCCGCGACATGGACGAACTGGCCGTGGCCCTGATCGACGTCGCCGGCCGCTCGCTGCGCACGATCATCGGCGAGGCCCGCCAGCGCGCCACCTCCAGCGCGACCAGCGTGGTGCGCGTGTCGGTGGAAACCTTCATGGAGCAGCTGCGCGCAGACGACAAACTGCTGCACGTGCTGCTGCGCGAAGGCGCGGTGGGCTCGGATGACTTCAAGCACGCGGTCGAACGCGAACTGCACTACTTCGAAGAAGAACTGCAGCACGACCTGGTGCGCCTGGCCGCACTGGACGGCGCCAAGCTCTACAAGCCCGAACTGGTGGCCACCGCCATCACCCGCCTGGTGTTCGCCATGGGCGCCACCGCGATGGACCAGCCGCCGGAGAAAGACCCGGAGCTGGTCGAACAGATTTCCACGATGATCCGCATGATCATCGTCGGCGCCCGCACCCCCGCAGCGTTCCGCCGCGGCAGGTAAGCGCCGGGGTCGGATCCGTTTCCGCAGGAAACGGCTCTGACCCTATGCCGACCGGTAGATCCACGCCATGCGTGGATGAACTCTGTCAGATAGCGAATGAGTTCATCCACGCATGGCGTGGCTCTACTGTGTCGACCAAGGTCGACACCCACCAGATCCGACCCCGTGCCGACCAACGGTCGGCACCCACCAACAGCAGCGTCATGCCGTTCCGACAGCTCGCAGAAAACTGTCGAAGGCGGGATGGGTCCGGTTGAGGAGGTGTGAGCGGCATGGATGCCGCGACCAAGCCCCCATGGACGGGTTCACGGCGCCCCCCTCAACCGGACCCACCCCGCCATCCCACAAATAGCCAGCTTTTGACGTTGACGTGGCTTCTGCGGGTGCAGGGCTGCAAGCCCTGCGCACACACCTCAGCCCTCAGCCTTCCTCACGAACGCCTCGAACAGCGCCAGTGTCTGCTCGCTCACATGATGCTCGATGCCCTCGGCATCACGCCGTGCGGTATCCGGGTCCACGCCCAGCGCCAGCAGGAAGCGCTCCACCGTCTGGTGCCGTTCGCGACTGGCATGGGCCAGCGCCTCGCCTTCCGGCGTCAGGAACACGCCGCGATAGGGACGCTGCACCACCCAACCATCCCGGGCCAGGCGCCGCAGCATCTTCGCCACTGTCGGCTGGGCCACGCCCAGGCGCGTGGCGATATCGACCTGGCGCGCCTCGCCCCCGTCGGCCAGCAGGTCGGAAATCAACTCCACGTAGTCCTCGACCAGCTCCATCCGGTGTGCCTCGCGCACCTGCCGGAAGCTCTCGACCTGGCGCTCGGCCTCGATCAAGGGGGGGTTCTTTGCCGATGTCGAAGCGCCTGTCTTGCCCACGCGAGTGCCTGTCCTGCCGATGACTTCCGGATCTGAACCTGAATTCTGGACCAGTGACGCAGCAAAGACGATTGTTTCACATTGCTAATGGATATAGCAGTGGCTATATTGTAGCCATGAACACCGTCGCGCCCACCGACTCCCCGGCCGCCCCCGCAGCCACCCTCGGCGCGCTCAACGCCTCGGTGGCCGTACCCGACAAGGGCCACTGGTGGTTCCGCCTGCTGGCCTTCATCGGCCCCGGTTACATGGTCTCGGTCGGCTACATGGATCCGGGCAACTGGGCCACCGACCTCGCCGGCGGTTCGCGCTTCGGCTACCTGCTGCTCTCGGTCATCCTCATTTCCAACCTGATGGCGGTCATCCTGCAGGCGCTGTCGGCGCGGCTGGGCATCGCCACCGGCATGGACCTGGCCCAGGCCTGCCGCGCGCGCTACCCCAAGCCGGTCAACCTGGCGCTGTGGGCACTGTGCGAAGCGGCGATCATCGCCTGCGACCTGGCCGAGGTGATCGGCACCGCCATCGCGCTGAAGCTGCTGTTCGACCTGCCACTGCTGTGGGGTGCGGTGATCACCGCGCTCGACACGCTGCTGGTGCTGCTGCTGATGAACCGCGGTTTCCGTGCACTGGAAGCCTTCGTCATCGCCCTGCTGATAATCATCTTCGGCTGCTTCCTGGTACAGATCGCGCTCGCCGCGCCGCCGGTGATGGAGGTGCTGGGCGGCTTCATCCCGCGCACCCAGGTGGTCACCGATCCGCACGCGCTGTACATCGCCATCGGCATCATTGGCGCGACGGTGATGCCGCACAACCTCTACCTGCACTCCTCCATCGTGCAGACCCGCGCCTATCCGCGCACCGATGAGGGCCGCCGCAGTGCGCTGCGCTGGGCGGTCACCGACAGCACGATCGCGCTGACCCTGGCGCTGTTCATCAACGCCAGCATCCTGATCCTGGCCGCGGCGGTGTTCCATGCCAATGGCCGTTTTGATGTGGAAGACATCGAACAGGCGCACCAGCTGCTGGCCCCGATGCTGGGCGTGGGCCTGGCCTCGACCCTGTTCGCGGTGGCCCTGCTCGCCTCGGGCCTGAACTCCACGGTCACCGCCACCCTGGCAGGGCAGATCGTGATGGAAGGTTTCCTGCATCTGCGGCTGCCGCCGTGGCTGCGGCGCCTGATCACCCGTGCGCTGGCGATCATCCCGGTGGTGGTGGTGATCCTGCTGTTCGGCGACCAGGGTGCGGTGAAGCTGCTGGTGCTGAGCCAGGTGGTGCTGTCGATGCAGCTGCCGTTCGCGATCATTCCGCTGGTACGGCTGGTGACCGACAAGGCCACGATGGGCGCACTGGTGGCTCCACGCTGGCTGGGCAGCATCGCCTGGGTGATCGCCGTGGTGATCGTGGCGTTGAATGTGAAGCTGCTGGTGGATACCTTCGCCGGCGCGTAATCCGGAACCCTGGGGTCGGATCCCTTGCCGCAGGCAAGGGCTCTGACCCCGGTCATTGCAGTCATTAAATCCACGCCACGCGTCGTTGCGGGGTCAGAGCCGTCGCCTGGGGCGAGGGATCCGACCCCAGTAGATCCACGCCGTGCGTGGATGCCCATCACCGCGCGAACGGCATCCGAGCATGGGCTCGGCTCTACAAGTGCAGCGCGATCGCGGCTTCAATCTGCTGCGGCGACTGGAACCCTGGCAGGCGCTGCCGCTCGTCGCCATCGCGGAACAGCGACAGGGTCGGCGTCTGCCGCAGCCCCAGTTCGCGGAAGAACGCTTCGCCCAGCACCTCCAGCTGCACGCGCAGCAGGGTCGTGCCCTGCCCCGCCACGCTGTTGGCCACGCGGTGCAGCGACATCTCCAGCAACCGGCAGCCCGGGCACTGGTCCTTGTGGAAATCCACCAGCACCCGAGGGTGTTCGGCCAGCAACTGCTGGAACTGCTCAGGCGTGGTGGCGTCGATGATCTGCATCGTGCGTACTCCGGTAATGGGCCAGGACCGCATCGGTCCAGGCGTCGATGGCCGCGGCGTGGCGTGCGCCATGCGGCATCTGCTCGATTTCCAGCGGCGGGTAGCTGCTGTTGAAATAGCGGATCAGCCGGTGCACGGCGCCGCAGTAGTACTCCTGCCCCCACTGCGTCTCGCCGGTACCGAATACCGCAAGCTGGCGCGGGCGTTGGCCACGCTCGGCGATGCCGGCCACCCAGGCCTTCATCTCCGACGGCGTGCGCCCAGCGTTGTCGGTCCAGCTGCCCAGCAGCACCAGGTCAGCCTCATCGGCGGCCAGCGGGGCAGCAGAACGCAGGTCATCAGCCTCCTGCCAGTGCACCGCATGCCCGGCGGCCAGACAGCGCGCCTGGATCAGCCGGCCCAGCTCGCGGGTATTGCCACTCAGCGAGGCCACCACCACCAGGATGCGCAGCGCCGCGCCGGGTTCAGAGGTCGTCGAAGCCGTTGTCGACGTTGGTCTTCTTGTAACTTGCATTGCGCATCTCGAAGAAGTCGGTCTTGGTCTCGGTGAAATTGTCGGCGTAGGCCTTGATCCACGGCATCACGTTGTCGGTGGTGTCGCTGTACAGGCGCTCGATGCCCAGCATGCCGGCCATCTTGTTGGCGCGGTATTTCACGTAGCGGGTCATTTCCTCCACGTCGATGCCGTCGATGCCATCCAGCACTTCCGACGACCACTGCGTTTCCAGCTCGATGGCATGCTCGAATGCCTGGTGCACGTAGGCCGTCAGTTCATTGGTCTGCAGCTCCGGGTTCTCGCCGATGATGGCGCGGATCAGCTCGCTGATGAACTTGGTGTGGGCCAGCTCGTCGCGGTTGATGAAGCTGATGATCTTGCCGGTACCGGTCATGCGGTTCTGCCGCACCATGTTGTAGAAGTACGCAAAGCCGGAATAGAAGTTGATGCCTTCCAGGATCGACGACTGGATCAGCGACTTCAGCAGGGTCTCGGCGGTCTTCTCACGCATGAAATCGTCATACGCTCCCATGATCGGCGCGTTGCGCTTGATGATGGTCGGGTGCGTGCGCGCGATCTCGAAGATGCGGTTCTGGTTCGGCAGGTCGGTGATCGAGGCCAGCACGTAGCTGTAGCTCTCGTTGTGGATCACCTCCTGCTGGCCGATGATCGCCGCGTTGGCATGCGCGGCCGGGTCGGTGATGTACTCGGCCACGTTGTAGATGAAACGGGTCTGCGGCGAATCGAGCGTGGCCAGCAGGCCGATGATCGAGTCGTAGGCGTTCTTCTCGCGCCCGGACAGCTCGCCGTACTGGCGCGAGTCCAGCTTCATGTCCACCTCGTCGGGGATCCAGAAGTTGGTCGACAGCTCTTTGTAGGCCCGATAGAACGACGGGTACGGGATGTCGTTCCAGTTGAGGATGCCGCTGGTGCGGCCGTTGATGATGCCGGTGCTCCGGTTGGGGTGGCGCGGTTCGAGGATCTTGATGCGGTCGAGGGGGGTTGCCATGGTCATCTGCCTTCGTTCTTTTTCATCGTGTTGCCGGCCAGCGGCCGGCACTACCCGTGATCAGCTCGAGCACCACTCGCATTCGCTGATGTCGATGTCGTTGGAGCGCACGTAGTACGTGGTCTTAAGGCCCTCGCGCCACGCGCTCAGGTGCAGCTCCAGCAGCGTGCTGGCGCGGATGGTGCTGGGCACGTACAGGTTGAAGCTGATTGCCTGGTCGACGTGGCGCTGGCGACGGGCGTTCTGCCGCACGCTGGCGAACTGGTCGACCTTGTAGGCGCCCTTTTCGTAGTACGGCCACGTTTCCAGCGACAGCCCCGGTGCGGCCACCGGACGGCGGAAGTCCTTCTTTTCCTCGTAGTAGAACGCGCTGTAGATCGGGTCGATCGATGCGGTGGAACCGGCAATCTGCGCGGTGCTCATGTTCGGCGCCACCGCCAGCAGCCAGCCATTGCGCAGGCCGTGCGTTGCAACGTCACGGGCCAGGCTGTCCCAGCCCGCGCCCTCGTAGCGGCGGTCACGGAAGTAGGCGCCGGTCTGCCAGTCGCTGCCGGTGAACATCGGGTAGCTGCCCTTCTCCTTCGCCAGCTGCGCGCTGGCCTGGATGGTCAGGAAGTTGATCCGCTCGAACAGCGTGTCCGACAGCGCCTCCGCTTCGGGCGTTTCCCAGTGGATGCCCTGCTGGGCCAGCAGGTGGTGCCAGCCGAAGGTGCCCAGGCCGATGGCGCGGTATTTGCGGTTGGTGATGGTGGCCTGCGGCACCGGCAGCGCGTTGAGGTCGATCACGTTGTCGAGCATGCGCACCTGGATCGGGATCAGACGCTCGAGCACGTCCTTTGCCAGCAGGTCGTCCGGCGCGGTGATCGCCCGGCCGAGGTTGATCGAGGACAGGTTGCAGACCACGAAATCGCCGGCGCGGCGGGTGGTGACGATCTGGTCGCCGCTGACGATCTCCTGGATCATCCGCGTCGGGCTCATGTTCTGCAGGATCTCGGTGCACAGGTTGCTGGAATAGACCATGCCCGCGTGCTTGTTCGGGTTCTTCCGGTTCACTTCATCGCGGTAGAACAGGAACGGGTTGCCGGTTTCCAGCTGGCTGACCATGATCCGCTTGAACAGGTCGATGGCGCGCACAGTGCGGCGGCTGATGCGCTCGTCGCCCACCAGTTCGGCATAGCGGTCGCGGAAGCTGCCCGCACCGCGTGTTTCATCGTAGAAGTCCTGCAGGTACCAGCCCTTGGCCTGCTTCACTTCGTGCGGGTCGAACAGGTACCAGTCGGCGCGGCGCTCCACCGCCTCCATGAACAGGTCCGGCACGCACACCGCCGTGAACACGTCGTGCGCGCGCAGGCGCTGGTCGCCGTTGTTCAGGCGCAGATCGAGGAAGGCCTCGATATCGCGGTGCCAGATGTCCAGGTACACCGCCACCGCGCCCTTGCGCTGGCCGAGCTGGTCGACCGACACGGCGGTGTTGTTGAGCTGCTTGATCCACGGCACCACGCCGCCGGACGAATTGGGCACGCCGCGGATCGGCGCGCCGCTGCTGCGCACATAGCCCAGGTAGGCGCCGACCCCGCCACCGTGCTTGGACACGCGGGCGATATCGGTGTTGGAGTCATAGATGCCCTGCAGGCTGTCATCCACCGTATCGATGAAGCAGCTGGACAGCTGCCCGCCGACCTTGCCGGCATTGGCCAGGGTGGGCGTGGCCACGGTCATGTACAGGTTGGACAGCGCCCAGTAGGCCTCGCCCACCAGCTGCATGCGGCGTTCCCTCGGCTTTTCGTCCTGCATCAGGTACAGGGCGATGGTCAGCCAGCGCTCCTGCGGCAGTTCGTACACTTCGCGGCTGCCATCGGTGGCGAGATAGCGCGTGGCCAGCAGGTACAGGCCGTTGTAGGCGAACAAGCGGTCACGCTCGGGATCGATCATCTGCCCGGCCTGCTGCAGTTCGTCCTTCGAATAGCAGCGCAGGATGTCGTTGCTGTAGACCCCACGGTCGGCCAGGCTTTCCTGCAGGCCCACGTAGGAACCGTACTTCAGGCTGACATCGTAGAAGCGGTTGCGGCTGGCGCGCTTGTACAGCCGACGCAGATACAGCCTCGCCGCGAACTGCTCCCACTCCGGCGCCACCAGGTCCACGCGCGATTCCGCCTCGCGGATCAGCAGGTCGACCAGGTCATCGGCGCTGATGCTGGGCTTGCGCTCGACCATCGCCTGCACCACGCGGCGGTAGTCGCTCACATCCAGCTGCGGGAACTCGGCATGCACGCCGTCGATGCTGCGCTGCAGGCGCTCGGCCTCGAACGGCAGGCGGCGATTGCCGGCTTCCTTGGTGATCCAGGTGGGCACACGTTCGCCACCGGCGCGCATGGCGTCGCCGGCGCCGGCCAGATCGGCCGCGCGGTAGGTACTGTCGGTCATTGTCCTGCGTCTCCAGGCACGCACGCCTCGAAGCGTCGATGCCATGGCGGCCCTGCGCGCGATACCGGCGCCCAGGGCAATCGGTTGGTGTGCCATTGCGCGGGAACGTCAGACCGTCGGCGATGAGCCTGCGCCTGCGGCCGGTATCCGGGCCGTGGGGGCGATCTGCGTCCGCACGATGGCGGCCGCGTCGACACGGCAAGCCTTCAGGGGCGGGCCGCGGGACGTTTGCTGCATGTCCGGCGGCGGCGGCTGACCGGGAGTGACGGCCACAACATAGTGGGGATATTGAAGATCGTCAACACAAGATGCGGTGATGGGCACATTCCGCGACGATCAGTCGCAGGATGCCGTGTTGCACCACCGACGCCTTGTCGACCGCGCGCACATCCCCAGATGGAGTGAACATTCCCAACTCATGGATGCTTCCATGCGCGCCGCCCTCTATTCCGCCTTCGGCGATCCCGCCACCGTCCTTGCCATCGCCGATGTCGCCCTGCCCGAACCCGGCCCGGGCGAAGTGCGCATCCGCACCACGCTCGCCTCGATCCACAACCACGACCTGCTGACCGTGCGCGGCCTGTACGGTTACAAGCCGACCCTGCCGGCCGTCGGTGGCAGCGAAGCCCTGGGCGTGGTCGATGCACTCGGTGAAGGTGTCGAGGGCCTGCAGGTCGGCCAGCGCGTGGCCGCCGCATCGGTGCATGCCACCTGGGCCGAGGCGTTCATTGCGCCGGCACGCATGGTCATCCCGATGCCGGACGCCATCGCCGACGAAACCGCGGCACAGCTGATCGCGATGCCGCTGAGCGCGCTGATGCTGCTGGAGTTCCTGAAGGTGGGCGCCGGCCAGTGGATCGTGCAGAACACCGCCAACGGTGCTGTCGGCAAATCGCTGGCGATGCTGGCCCGCGCACGCGGCGTCAACGTGGCCAACCTGGTGCGCAACACCAAGGCCGTGGCGCAGCTGCAGGCGCTGGGCATCGAGCATGTGTTCGACACCTCGCAGGACGGCTGGAAAGACCGCGTGCGTGCAGCCACGGGTGAGGCGCAGGCAGCAGCAGCCGTTGATTCCATCGGCGGCGAAGCCAGCGCCGACCTGGTCGACCTGCTCGGCCTGCACGGCACGCTGGTGTCGTTCGGCGTGATGAGTGGCGAGGCGATGCGCATCCCGGCCAGCGGCCTGATCTACAAGGAAGCCACGGTGAAGGGCTTCTGGGGCAGCAAGGTCAGCCAGGCAATGGCGGTGGAAGACAAGCGCCGCCTGGTCGGCGAACTGCTGCAGCGCGCGGCCAGCGGCGAACTGACCCTGCCGGTGGACGGCATCTTCGCGCTGGACGACATCAAGGCCGCCGCGACCGCCAGCGCGCAGTCGGGGCGTGGTGGCAAGGTGCTGCTGCGGGTCTGACGGACCCGCCGTTCGCACCCGCTTTCGTAGAGTCGAGCTTGCTCGACTGCTTCTGGCAACGGCAGTCGAGCAAGCTCGACTCTACCCAGCCACCTACATCACCGGCTCAGATGCAGGAACTGCAGGTGCCGTTCGTACTGGCTGATGATGTCGTTGATGATCTGCTTGCGGCTGTAGCCCACCAGGTCGTAATCCTGGCTGCCTTCGAACAGATGCACCTCGGCGCGGTAGTAGCGCTGGTTGCGCAGCTGCTGCGCGGCAAACGACGGGGTCAGGTAGCCGCTGAGGATCACCCGGTACTGGAAGTCCTGCTGCTCGCCGTGGTTGACCGACAGCTCCATGTCACCGGCCTCGAAGCGCGTGACCACCTCCCAGCCCTGCCCCTGCAGCTGCTCGGCCACCGCTTCCATCGCCGGCTTCACCGTGTCATCCATGAAGCGGTAGACCTGGTCGCGCACCGGGAAGTGCATGGCCTGGCTCAGGCGCTGGCGCCAGCCCTGGTGGTGGCGGTCGTCGCCGATCAGCGGTGATGGCCGGAACTGCTGCGCACGCTCGCGGTGCGATTCATCGCTGAAGGCGCGGGTCAGGCCCCACATCATCAGCAGCAGCACCGCCGAGAACGGCAGCGAGGCC
Organism: Stenotrophomonas sp. SAU14A_NAIMI4_5; assembly: GCF_003086795.1. Lineage (NCBI taxonomy): Bacteria > Pseudomonadati > Pseudomonadota > Gammaproteobacteria > Lysobacterales > Lysobacteraceae > Stenotrophomonas > Stenotrophomonas sp. SAU14A_NAIMI4_5. The sequence goes on from NZ_CP026003.1 coordinate 2,565,920, forward strand.
AGCACCACGGCCGACTTCAATGCGTCGATGCTGCCGGCCAGCAGCAGCCCGGCGGTCAGCACCGCGATCACCGTGCCCCAGAACACGCGCAGCCAGCGCGGGCCATCGTCCTCGGGCGCACCGCCTTGCGAGGACAGCGTGGACAGCACCACCGCCCCCGAATCGGCCGAGGTCACGAAGAAGATGAAGCTGACCAGCACGGTCACCGCGATCACCACCTTGCTCCACGGGTAGCCGTCCAGCAGCGCGTACAGCACCGTGGGTGGGTCATCCACCGCCAGCTGTGCCAGCTGTTGCTGGCCATGGTGCAGCACCTGGTCCAGCGCGCTGTTGCCGAAGATCGACAGCCACGCCAGGGTGAAACCGAGCGGTATCAGCAGGACGCCGAACACGAATTCGCGGATGGTGCGGCCGCGCGAGATGCGCGCGATGAACAGGCCCACGAACGGCGCCCAGCCGATCCACCAGGCCCAGTAGAACACCGTCCAGCCGCCCAGCCATTCCGGGCGGCCGCCGTAGGCGTAGACATCGAAACTCTTGCCGACCACGCTGCCCAGGTAATCACCCAGGTTCTGCATGAGCGTGCTGAGCAGGTACTGGGTGGGGCCGGCGCACAGCATGAACAGCACCAGCACGATGGCCAGCAGCATGTTGATGTTGGCCATCCAGCGCACGCCTTTTTCAACGCCGGACACCGCCACCGCCACCGCGGCGCCCATCATGCTGGCCACCAGGATGATCTGCACCAGGTTGGAGTGCGGCACGTTGAACAGATGGGTCAGGCCGGCGTTGAGGTGCAGCACGCCGAAGCCCATGTCCGCACCGATGCCGAACACGGTGGCGACGATGCCCAGTGCATCCACCGTGTAGCCGATGGGCCCGTTGATGCGCTTGCCGATGAGCGGGTACAGCGCCGAGCGCAGCGCCAGCGGCAGGTTGTGCCGGTAGGCGAAGTAGGCCATCGCCATCGCCGCCAGCGCGAACACGCCCCAGCCATGCAGACCCCAGTGCAGGAACAGCAGCTGCATGGCCTGGCGCGCACCCGCCTCGCCGGCGGCCGCATCGCCCTGCGGTGGCTGCAGGTAATGGGTCAGCGGTTCGGAGACGCAGAAAAAGAACAGGGTGATGCTGATGCCAGCGGCAAACAGCATGCCGGCCCACGACAGATAACTGAATTCCGGTTCGTCATGGTCGGCCCCCAGCTTGATGCCGCCGTACTTGGACAGGGCCACGCCGACCACGAACACCAGGTACAGGGTCATCGCCAGCAGGTAGTACCAGCCCACGTTGAGCGCGGCCCAGTCCTGCGCCTTGACCAGCAGGCGGCCGGCGCCCAGCGGGAACAGGCTGACAAACAGTGCGAAGGCAACGACGACGATCGCAGCGAAGGCGAAGACGGGCCGGAGGGTGCGCACCGGGGTGTGTTGAGGCTCCAGTGCTTCCATCGGCAGCCATCTCCGGTCGATCAGGGATTAGCCGACCGAGTCTGCATGAATGGCAGTGGACGCAGGATGAAGTGCGGGGTCGCGATGACAGCCCCGGGACAGGCCACGCGTGTTACGCGCGCGCCCGGGGCGAACGGTAGTGCCGGCCGCTGGCCGGCAACCGCATTGCAGCGCATCTGCCGGCCATCGGCCGGCACTACCTGTCAGCGGTGGGCCAGCGCGTACTCCAGCGCCGAGCGCACCGCCGCCACCTGTGCCTCGTTGCACTGCGCCGGCGTCGCGCGCGGGCTGTCCGGGTAGACCTCGGTGGTGGTGGTGTACTTCGCACCGGTGATGCCCGCGCACAGCGCCAGCTTCACCAGCGGGTACTCGATGACGCCGTGGGCGACCACCGGCGAGCCGATGATCTCGTTCTTCTCATCGGCCGGGGCGATATGGGTCACCTGCTCGACGGCGACGATCACTGCCTGCTGGAATGCCGGCTGCGGGTTCTCGCTGTCATCGACCAGGTAGAAGCCATCGGGGATCAGGCCCGGCTCGAACGGCTTGCCATCGCGCGCGGCCAGCGCCGGGCGGAACTCGCTCTCGTCGCTGTCGGTGGTCTCGTGCAGGTCGATGTGCAGCACGAACTGGCCCTGGTACGGGGCGATCAGCTCGATGACCGCCGTCGATTCGCGGGCCGGACCATCGGCGCGGAAGTTGCGGTTCGGGTCGATCGCATCGTAGTTCCAGCGGTTGATGCGCTCGAAACCCCACGGGTTCACGCACGGCGCCACCAGCAGGTTGGCTTTGCCGGCGTAGTCCGCCGCGTGCTGTTCGAGGAAGTCCAGCGCGCCCATCACGCCGCTGGTTTCATAGCCATGCACGCCGCCGGTGACCAGCGCCGCCGGCAGCGCCGGGTTCCAGCCGCGGCTGCGCAGCGCGTACAGGGTGTAGGTCTCGCCGGCGTAGTCCAGCTGGCCATAGGCCACCTTGTCGAAGCGGTCAGCCAGGGCCTCGATGCGCGGCAGCACTTCCTCGTCATAGCGGCGCAGGCGCTGCTGGCGGCCGCGCCACTGCTCCCGCTCCGCCGTGCCCCACGGCTGGCCAGGGGTTCCGACGGGGTAGAAAGCGGCAGTGGACATGGCAGATCTCGGCAGTCAGGAAGCAATCGCCCACTCTAGCACCGCCCTCCGCCGCCGTTCATCCGCAACCCTCCAAAGGTGCATTCCATTGGCGAATGGAATCAGCAATAATTCTCATTTACGACCCTTCCGCGCCCGCCTCCATGTCCTTCCGAATCCTGCCCCCGGCCCGCCTGCCCCTGGCCGCCGCCCTCAGCCTGTGCCTGTCCGCCACCGCCTTCGCGCAGGACAGTGCCACCACCCTGGACAGCATCCAGGTCTCCGGCAGCTGGCTGGGCACCGGCCTGCACGACAGCGTGAAGAGCTTTGCCGGCGCGCGCACCGTGGTCGACCGCCAGCGAATCGACGCCAGCGGCGCGGCCAGCATCGGCGATGCCATGCGCCGCATCCCGGGCGTGCAGGTCACCGACAACTCCGGCACCGCCGGCAGCTCGGTCTCGCTGAACATCGGCGTGCGCGGCCTGACCGGCCGTTACTCGCCGCGCTCGACCGTGCTGCTTGACGGCGTGCCGCTGGCGGTGGCGCCGTATGGCCAGCCGCAGCTGTCGTTCGCCCCGACCAGCCTGTCCAACATCGAGTCCATCGACGTGGTGCGCGGCGGCGGTGCAGTGCGTTACGGGCCGCAGAACGTCGGCGGCATCATCAACTTCAGCACCCGCGCCATTCCCACCGAGGCCGGCCTGCACGGCGAAGCGGGCGTGCGCTACAGCGCCAACGACCACGGTGGCGGCGACAGCACCCAGTACAACGCCTTCCTCGGCGGCACCGCCGACAACGGCCTGGGCATGGCCCTGCTGTATTCCGGCCAGGATGGCCGCGGCTGGCGCCAGGGCAGCGACGACCGCTTCGACGACCTGGCGCTGAAGTTCGCCTATGCCATCGACGAACAGCAGGAGCTGCGCGCCAAGCTGTCCTACTACGATGTGCGCTCGCTGACCCCGGGCGGCCTGACCCGCGCCCAGTACGAGGCCGATCCGTTCCAGAACACCCGGCCCACCGATTTCTGGAAGGGCCACCGCACCGGCATCGACCTGGGCTACACCAACACCCTGTCGGCCAACAGCGAGTTCGAGGTGCTGGCCTATTACAACGAGAGCAACCGCGCCAGCTCGCTGATCAACGCCGCCAACACCCAGCTGACCGTGCAGCCGCGCGACTACCGCGTGCTCGGCATCGAGCCGCGCTACACCCAGCGCCTGCGCTGGGGCAGCACCGTACATGACATCACCGCCGGCTACCGCTTTCTGCGCGAGCGTGGCAACGACCGCAGCTACACCGTGGTCCGCCGCACCGGCGTGGAAAGTGCGATCACCCGCTTCGACAACGCCACCGACGCGCATGCGTTCTACGTGGACGACCGCATCGCCGTCGGCCAGTGGCGCATCACCCCGGGCGTGCGCATGGAATGGATCGACATGGACCGCCGCCAGGCCGGTGGCGGCGCCACCTTCAGCAGCCGCAACGACAAGGCGCTGCCGTCGATCAACATCGCCTACCTGCTGACCCCGCAGCTGACCGTGTTCGGCAACTACACCACCTCGTTCGGGCCGGTGCAGAACATCCAGCTGAACTCGCAGACCGCCAGCAACCCGCTGAACCCGGAAGTGGCCAAGACCACCGAACTGGGTGCGCGCTGGCAGGACGGCGCCCTGCGCGCGGAAGTGACCGTGTTCAAGATGCGCTTCGACAACCAGATCCAGCAGGTGCCGGGCATCACCCCGCCAACCTTCCAGAACATCGGCGCCACCGACCACAAGGGCGTGGAAAGCGCGCTGGAGTACCGCTTCGCCGAGGACAGCGCGCTGGCCGGCCTGGAGCTGTACGCCAACTACACCTGGACCAAGGCCATCCAGCAGTCCGGCGACAACCGCGGCCTGGACGTGCCGTTCTACTCGCGTGACACCGACAGCATCGGCGCCCGCTACGCCATTGCCGCCTGGACGTTCAACGTCTCCAGCACGCACCAGAGCGGGCAGTTCTCCGATGCCGCCAACACCTGGGCCGAGAGCGCCGATGCGCGCGTGGGCCGGGTGCCGGGCGTGCGCCTGTTGAACGCGCAGGTGGCCTGGCAGGTGCCGGGCCTGGGTGACAGCGAGATCGCGCTGGGCGTGAACAACCTGGCCGACAAGCGCTGGTACACCCGCAATGTCGACGGCAACGCCGGGCGCATGGTGGCCGCGCCGCGCACCTTCTACGCGCAGGGCCGCTACCGCTTCTAAGCCCCCCAGCCGCCCGATGCGGTGAGGGCAGCGATCACGGTGGCGGCGTATCATGCCGCCACCATGTCCTCCCACGCTTCGCCATCACGCCTGCATCTGGCGTTCCAGGGCCTGCGCCTGCGCCTGCGCGGCAGCGACCTGTGGTTCATCGCCCTCGCCCTGGTGGTCGGGCTGCTCGCCGGCGGCCTGACCCTGCTGCAATCGGGCATCGCACGCTGGCTCCAGGCCGCGCTGTACGGCCTGGATGAAGGCATCCGGCTGAGCTCCCTGCCCTCGCTGCCGTGGACCGCCCTGCTGGTGCTGCCACTTGGCGGCCTGCTGGTCGGCCTGGTCGCCCTGGCCGCCACCCGCCTCAAGCGCCCCCTGCTCGATGCCGTGGAAGCCAACGCCCTGCACGGCGGCCGCATGTCGATGCGCGACAACCTGATCGTGCTGACCCAGACCCTGATCTCCAACGGCTGCGGCGCCTCGGTCGGACTGGAGGCGTCGTACACGCAGATGGGCGCTGGCAGCGGCTCGCAGCTGGGCCGGGTGATGCGCCTGCGCCGCAACGACGTGCGCATCCTGGTCGGGGCCGGCTCGGCCGGTGCCATCGCCGCCGCCTTCGGCGCACCGCTGGCCGGTGCCTTCTATGCCTTCGAGATCGTCATCGGCGCCTATACCCCGGCCGCGCTGGCCCCGGTGGCCGTGGCCGCGCTGGCCGGCGCCTTCGTGGCCGACCAGGCCGGCATCGACGCCTACCTGCTGCCGGCCGCGTCCACCATCGACGTGCGCGCCGCCGACTACGCCATCTACGGCCTGCTCGGCTGCTGCTGCGCGATGGTCGGCATCCTGGTGATGCGGCTGATCGCCTCGATCGAGGGCACGGTCAAGCGCAGCCCGCTGCCGCTGTGGGGCCGGCCGGTGCTGGGTGGACTGCTGCTGATTCCGCTGGCGATGGCCAGCCCGCAGGTGCTGTCCTCCGGCCACGGCGCCCTGCACCTGGACCTGACCACCCACCTGCCGCTGATCTGGATCGGCGCCCTGCTGACCCTCAAGTGCCTGGCCTCCGGCATCTCGCTGGGCTTCGGCTTCCGTGGCGGCCTGTTCTTCGCCTCGCTGTTCATGGGCACGCTGGTGGGCGCGCTGTTTGCCGGCCTGCTGGCAATGGCCACCGGCGTGCCGGTGATCGATGCCACCTCGGCCGCGCTGGCCGGCATGGCCGCACTCGCCGCCGCCGTGGTCGGCGGACCGATGACCATGGCCATGCTGGTGCTGGAAGGCACCCACGACTTCCTGCTGACCAGTGTGGTGATGAGCGCGGTGCTGGTGTCCAGCACCCTGGTGCGGCAGTGGTTCGGCTACTCGTTCTCGACCTGGCGCATGCACTTGCGCGGCGAGACCATCAAAAGCGCACGCGACGTGGGCTGGGTGCAGAACCTCAATGCCGGGCGGATGATGCGCAAGGGCGTGGCCACCACACCCGCCGACCTGGACACGGCCTCGTTCCGCCAGCGCTTCCCGCTGGGTTCCGGCGGCCGCGTGATCCTGGTCGACAGCGAAGGGCACTACGCCGGCATCGTGCAGATTCCGCGCATGTACGGCGACGGCGTGAAGCCGGACGCGGTGGTGGGCGACTACGCCGAGAACCGCGACGTCGCACTGGCCGCCAACGCCAACGTGGTGGCGGTGATGCAGCGCTTCGACCAGACCCAGGCCGACGAACTGGCGGTGGTGGCCAGCGATGGCCAGGTGCTGGGCGTAGTTTCCGAAGCCTTCGTACGCAAGCGCTACGCCGAGGAGCTGGACAAGCGCCAGCGCGAACTGATGGGCGAGCGCGTCGAAGACAGCGATTGACCTTCATCCACGCATGGCGTGGATCTACTGCCACGGACCCGGTTGGTTCAGTAGATCCACGCCATGCGTGGATGGCAGAACCCGCGACCGCTACAGCGCTTCGCCGGCGTCGGCCAGGCGTGATTCGATCAATGCGTACCACTGCTGCAGCGTGTCGATCAGCATGTCCAACTCTGCGTCGGCACGCTGCGCGCGCCCGCTGCGCAGGCAGGCCTGGGCGTCCTGCAGCTGGGTGAGGAACCCGGCCACGGTGTCGGCCTGCAGGATCAGGCCCGGCAGGCGCCGGCCGGGAATGCGCACCACCGAATGGTTGCCGAGCTGGCCATACACGCTGACTGTGGTTTCCGTCTTCATGGACAAGGGCAGGAATTGGGCATTCATCGCGCGCACCATGGAAAAAACCTGGCCCGCCGGCGGACGGAGATGACGGGGGAGACGCATCCACGCCGGCCGGCGGATCAGGGGGGAAACACGGGCGCCGGCAGGGCCGGCGAGGCACTCAGTCGCGCCGGGCTGTGCCGGCGATCTGCACGCGGCGGTTCGGGGCCAGGCACGCGATCAGTTCGCGCTGGTTCTGCTGCGTGCACTGCACGAGGGGGTCGGCGGCGCCGCGTCCTTCCGCGCTGATGGTCTGTGCAGGTACCCCACCCTGCACCAGCGCCACCCGCACCGACTCGGCACGTCGCTGCGACAGCCGCTGGTTGTAGTCGGCGCCGCCGATACGATCGGTGTAGCCGACCACCTGGATCGACTGCACCTGGCTGGCTTCACGCACCTGTGCAAGCACGCCCTGCACCGCCGACTGGCCGGCCTGGCTGAGCACGTCGCTGTCGAAGCCGAACAGCGCATCGGCCGACAGGCGCAGCGGCTGGGCCGGCAACGGTGCCGGTGCCGCGGCCACCGGCGGCGGCGCGGGTGGATCCAGCACCGCCGCACAGGCCTGCGGCTTCCAGTGCCCGGCCTGGGCGATGCCCTTGCCATCGAACTGCACCTGGAACTGGCAGGTGAAGTACTCCGCGCCCTGGGCGGTGCGGAAGTTGAACAGGTAGTTCCACTGGCGCACGCCCCACATGCCTTCGTTGAAGTGCGGCGTGCCGAGCAGCGCGTACAGCTGGCGCTTGCTCATGCCGGGGGCGAAACGGCGCAGGTCTGCGACGTCGGGATAGGTGCCTTCCTTCAGCGATGCCTTGCTGGCTTCGGGGAAGCTGACCAGTGTGTCGGCGACCGGCGCGTCGCCGGCGGATGCGGTGCTGCGGCAACCGGCCAGCAGGCCGGCGGCCAGGACCAGGACGAGCGACGCGGCGAACGGGCCGGGGCGCGAAGTGCGTTGGAACGTCATTGGGATTCCCCCTGTCGATGTGGTGGGCACGGCCGGGCTGACGGGCAGCCCGGCCCGGGCACTTACCACTGGATGCCGGCGCCGACGGCTACGCCGGCTTCGCCACGGGTGTTGGTGGAACCGCTGAACTTGTAGATCCAGCGGCCGCCCTCGGAGACACCGGAAATGCCCAGGGCCATGCCGGATTCGCCGTTGTAGCTGCCCGCCGCGAACGAGGCCATGCTGCGGCCCGCTTCACTGGGCTGCGGCAGCGCTGCGGTGGCCATCGCCGAGGCAATGCCGGCCGAGGCACGGTTGTCGGTCTTGCGCAGTTCGCGCTCGAAGCCGCCCATGCGCTCGTCGGTGTAGGCCTTGGACCAGTCCAGGGTCTGCGACATGCCGGCGCGCAGCTGGTCGACGTTGACCGCGTCGGTGCCCGCCGTACCGGCCGCAACGTTGCGCACCGTGGTCGGCCCGCTGGTGCTGCTGCCAAGGGTGACGCTGTTGTAGTTGGTATCGCCGTTGGTGGTGGTGTCATAGCGCAACGTGCCCTGCTGCGAGGCCTGCAGCTGGCGCACGTTGACCGCGTCGGTGGCCTGGGTACCGTCGGCCACGTTGACCACCTGGCGCTCGGCACCGGCGGCGCCGACCGACACGGTGTTGGCACGGTCGGCGACAGAGCCGGCGCCCAGTGCCACCGAGTTGTCGGCCTGCGCCTGCGCACCGTTGCCCAGTGCGGTGGAGTTGGCCCCGGCGGCGGTGGAACCGGCACCACCGGCGGCGGAGTTGGCGCCGGTCGCGGCCGGGTCGGCCAGGTTGTTGCTGTTGTTGGCGCGGAAGCTGCCGGCCACGTTGGTGATGTTCTGGATCTTCTGGTCGGTGTAGGCCTTGGACTGGTCGATCGCGTAGTTCACGCCGTTGTTCAGCTGGCCCACGTTGGTCGCATCGTGGTCATCGGAGCCATCGGCCACGTTGGTGATCTTGCGCTCGGCACCGCTGCTGCCCACCGACACTTCACCGGCCGAATTGCTGCCACCAGCCGCGCCGTAGGCACCGGTGTAGCCGGTCTGCGCGCCGACGCTGGCGACCGAACCGCTGCCCAGGGCCACGCTGTTGTCGGCGCTGGCGCTGGCGCCGTTGCCGACCGCCACGCTGGAGGCACCGGCCGCGCTGGCCTGCGGGCCGACCGCCACGGCTTCATCGCCGGTCGCGGTGGCGGCGGCCGCCGCCGAGTTGACCGCCAGGTACGGGCTGGCGCTGCCGTTGAGGATGCGCTGGTTGAGCGTGCGCAGCGAACCATCGACCGCCGAGAACGCGGCCGTGACGTTGCTGTAGTCGTTGAGCGAGATGCTGCCGTCGGTGGCGATGCTGGAGATGCTGAAGGACGGGGCGGTCCACTGCGAGGTGGTGCCGTCGTAGGTGGTACTGCCGCCGAAGTAGTTGGCGATGGTGGCATGGGTGGCGAACAGCTGGTCGCCGGTGATGGCATCGCTGCTGCCCGCCTGGATGCTGCCGGCCGCCACGTTGGTCAGCCGCACCGCTGCGCCGCCGGTGCCGCTGAGGGTGACCGAATCCATCATGTCGCCGTTTGCATCCACATCGTATTTCACTGCGCGCATGTCCAGTTCATCGGTCTGGTCGACCACGTTGGCCAGCGAGTTGCTCACCGCATCGAAGGCACTGCCCACGTCGTTGTAGCTGCCCTGGCTGATGGTGCCGTTGGCAGCCACATTGTTGATGGTGTAGGTGGGCGCGGTGACCACGCCGTTGGCATCGACCGCTGCGCCGCCGCCCAGATGGGTGGCCACGGTCTGGTTGGCGGCGAACAGCTGCGCACCGTTGATGGCCTCGCTGCTGAGCGCGCTGACCTCGCCCGGGCCCAGGTTGCGCAGCGTGGTGGCGGTACCGCCCTGCCCCAGCGTCGCGCTGGCGTAGTCCACGCTGCCATCGGCGTTGAGGTCATAGCGCAGCGCGCCCTCCTCCGATGCCTGCAGCTGGCCCAGGTTGACCGCATCGGTCGCCTCGGTGGCCGCGGCCACGTGGGTGATCTGCCGTTCCGCACCGGCAGCGCCGACGGAGACGGTGTTGTCCCGGTCGGCCAGGCTGCCGGCACCCACGGCGATGCTGTTGGCAGCGGTGGCCTGCGCGTTGCTGCCCACGGCGATGGAATCGGCGCCGGTGGCCACGGCTTCCACGCCGGTGGAGTTCACCCGCAGGTACTTGGTGCCGCCATTGCGGATATCGTTGATCTGCGTGTTGAGGTTGACCAGCGAGCCATCGACCGCGTCGAAGGCATCGGTGGCGTTCTCGTAGGCGCCCTGCGCGATGGCGCCGTCATCGGAAATGGTGCTGATCTCGAACAGCGGCGCGGTGAAGGCGCCGGTGGCCGGATCGAAGGCGGTGCGGCCGCCGAAGAAGCGCGTGATCGCATCGTTGCTGGTGAACAGCTGACTGCCGTTGACCGCTTCGGTGCTGCCGGCGCTGATCGCGCCCGCCGCCAGGTTGGACAGCGTGGTGGTGCCGGTGCCGTTGCCCAGGGTGACGCGGCGGTAATCCGGGTCACCGGCTTCGTCGAGGTCGTAGGTGACGGCGACGTCGCCGAGCGCATCGATCTGGCTGATCGCGCCCCGCAGCTGCGCGACGTTGACCGCATCGGTGTTGGCACTACCCGCCGCGAGGTTGGTGATCTGCCGTTCGCCACCGTCGGCACTGCCCACCGACACTTCACCGGCGGACACCTGCGCAGCGGTCAGGCCGAAGGCGGTGTAGCTGGCCTGCGCCCCGCGCAGTGCGGCCGAGCGGTAGCCCAGGGCCACCGAGTTGGCCTGGTTCGAGGTGGCCTCGGCACCGAGCAGGGTCTGCCCGTTGGCGGTGCCGACGGCGCTGTCGCCGACGATCACCGAATGGCCCATGCGCGCGGCGTAGTCGGCGGTGGGGACACCGGTGGGGTTGGTCGGATCGTTGGTGCCGTTGCCGGGGAAGGCGATGCTGGCATCGACCTGGGGCAGTTCGTGGCGCGCGTTGGCGCCGATCACCACTTCCCGCGAGCCATTGGCATAAGCGCCGTCACCCATCAGCACCTGGTAGTCCTGTGCCGGGTTGACCGCCCAGCAGGAGATGTTGGCCAGGCCGATGTCCAGGCACTTGGCCGCCCAGTCCGGCGCCTGGTCCGGCAGCAGCAGGCCGAGCAGGCCGCCCGGGTTGCCGTTGTTGATGTTGTAGATGTAGCTGTCCGACGTCACGCCACCGATCAGGGTGAGATGCGAGTTGCCGCCGGTGACCGCACCGCCCAGGCCATTCAGCGTGGTGCCGACCGGGGTGGCGTTGACCAGCGGAATGCCCAGCAGGTTGACCGTCGAATACGTCTGCATGACGTTGGCGGTGCTGACATTGAGGTTGCCGTTGGTCAGGTAGCCGGTGCCACCGAACAGGCTGGCGGTGGTCGGGCCGATCAATGAGCTGAGACCACCGACCAGGCCACCGGTGCCGACGATGACACCGGCATTGCGGTCGACGGCCACGGGGGCCTTCGGGCTGTCCGTCGGGATCGGCGACGGCTGGGTCAGGCCGAGTCCGCCCAGCGTGTTGCCGAGCAGGCCACCCACCGCACCGCCGAGGTTGCCGACCGTGCCGTTGAGATCGCCGTTGACCAGGCTGCCGACGGCGCCGCCGACACCGTCCAGCGCACTGCCGACGCCGGTGAGCAGGCCGCCCAGGCCCAGCGAACTGGTCTGCGCGCCCACCACCGAGGTGCCGGCCAGCTTCAGGTTGCGGTCGGCGATGACGGCTTCGCCATCGGGGCCGAGCACGCGCACCTTGCCCGCGACGGAGCCATCGAGCCCGGCGGTCAGTGCGCGATCTTCGGTTTCACCCGGCAGCTCTTCCTTCGCCGGCAGCGTGGCCGACGCCGTCGCGCCGACCTGGCCCTGGCCTTCGATGGCATGGCCGGCCAGCGCCAGCTTCGCATCGACCTGGCCATCGACCGCGGCCTTCAGGCCGGACAGTGAAGTGGTAGGCGTCGCCGCAACATCGGCGGCAACGGCAGCCTTGGTATCAAGACTGGCGACCTGCGTACCGGCCACGCCCACCTGCGCCTTCGCGGCGGCAGTGGTGGACAGTGCCAGCGGTGCCTGTGCCTGCGGCGCCAGCTGCGCACCGAGCGCGGTGTCGACACGGGTGCTGCTGCCCAGCCCGACCGAAGCGCGCACATCGGCGGCCACGACGGGTGCGGCCACCTGCTGCGGCGTGTTGCCCGCACCCAGCGACACCTTGACGGTGGCCGGCAGCACATCGCGCACGACCGGCAGGCCGGTGGTGCTCAGCTGCAGGCCGATGCGTGCATCGGTACTGATGGCCGGGCTGGTCTGTGCCTGGCGCGCAGCGGCGGCGAGGGCCACTTCCGCATCCACCTTGACCGGCATGGTCTGGGTGTACTTGGCCGCCAGCGCCTGCAGGTCGCGCAGCGACTGGTTGGCTTCACTGGCGGCAGCGGTGCCACTGGCAAGAACGCTCAGCAGCGCCAGGGCCAATGCACTGGGCACCAGCAGTTTCGATTGCGGATCGCGGAGCGTGGTCGCTCCACCATCGCCGGTGGCCAGTTCCGAGGCCACAACAAGAGCGTTGAGCTGGCGGTTCCATACACGCCGGTAAATGCGGTTCATGAGCACTTCCCCCGTTGACGAACGACTTGAAATTCAGTGGGCATGCCGGTTGGCACGTGACTGATATTTCAGCGTCTTCAACGTGGGTGGGGCACTTCATTCCGGCAGGGCAATCGCGCATTCCGGCAAAGCCACGGGCGGATTCGGCAGGCGGATATGCAGATTCGGCAGCGCGCCTGTTTCAGGCCGGCTGGCCCATCTGTGCCGGCGAGCGCATCAACGTGTCGCGCGGCAGTTCGCCGAACACCTTGCGGTAGTTGTCGGCAAAGCGCGAGAGATCCCACAGGCCACAACTGAGTGCGATGGCCTTGACCGAGCGGCGGCTGGAGTCGGCCATCGACAGGCTGCGGCATGCGGCGCACAGCCGAAGCATCGACAGGTAACGGTTGGGCGACACGCCGAACAGATCTTCGAACGCGTAGCGCAGGCCACGTTCGCTGACGCCGGCCGCATCACAGATTTCATTCATATAGATGTTGCGCCGCAGGTTGAGGCGCATGAAGTTCTCGGCGCGCTGCGCAATGAGGTAATGCGTCCGCCGCGCGCGGGTGAAGCCGGGGCGATCGGCAGGCCCGGCCGCCAGCAGCGCCTGGATGTGTTCGTGCAGCAGGCGGTCGGTCTCTTCCGGCTGCAGTGCCGCACCCTGACCCAGCTGCGCATGCAGCTGCAGGTAATGGTTGGCCAGCGCCTGGCTGTCGACGGGCAGCTGCACCAGGCTCAGGGCCTGGCCGGCCGGTGGCGTGCTGCGCAGGCTCAGCTCGGTGAGCTTGCGCTGCACCCGCGCTACGGGCAGCAGCATGACGGTGATCTGGGTGCCGGCGCTGAGCGTGAACTCACTGATGCCTTCGGGCAGCACCGTGAACGACATGCCCGCCACCATCGGCACGCCGTGGCACCAGCTCTGCACTGCATCGGTGGCATGCACGAAGCCGAGCATCGCCCAGTCCGGCGGCAGCATGAAGCGCCCACGGCAATGGAAGCCGCAGGTGATGCTGCAGAACAGCGCTTCATCGTGCACGCGCGAAGAGAAGGCAGCCTTGGGCCCGTTGCCGTCGAGCAGCAGCAGTTCCACATCGCAGACGCGAAGCACACCGCTCAGCGTCGCCAGGTCGATCGACCGGAGTTCACCGTCGTCGAGCTGGCCGCCTTCGATATCGCCCACCCCACCTTCCATGACAGTGTCGTCCCCCATGAGTCCGTATCCGCCGCCCCCACTGCCTGACAGGGCGCGCGCCGCAATCCATTCATCGTGGCCGAGCGAGCCCTGCCTGCAATGCGGCCGGCTGCCACGCGTACGTTTCGGTTGCGTTGGAGTATTGCGTGTAAATGCGCGTCCGTAAACAGTGATGCATTACGTAAACCATTAATGTTCAGCCTTTCGAAATGGGTCCACGAATGGCACGGAATTCGCATGCGGCAAGGCTTCCCGGCGATTTTCTCGATCCAAATGAACGGATTTGTCGGGTAACGTTTTTTCTTCACCTGAACGGCCGTTTTCCTTCACGCGAAAATTGCTTTCTGCCGAATTTGCATATTGATTTGGCTTGCGGCACCGCGCCATTCGGGCAAGAGTCGATGCCATGGTGATCCGGCCACGCGACATCGGCCTCACCCAGGGGGAAACATGCAGATGCACGCCACCCGCACACAGCTGACCCGCGGCAGGACGCCGCGCGATGGCGCTCGTGTGCAGGCTGCTCCCGGGGACAGGGATCACGTTGATTGACCATGGCGGGACTGTCCCGCCATGTCCCCCTGCCAGGATGGCGGGGGTCCATGGATGGACCCGGCGGAGCCGGGCGCCCATTCAACCTGGGTAATACACGTAAACCTGACTGGTATAGGGAGACAACCGTCATGAACGCATCGATCCGCAAGTTCCTCAACGAAGAAGACGGCGTGACCGCGCTGGAATATGGCCTGCTGGCAGCGGTTATTGCCGGCGTGATCATCGCCATCGGCGGCAAGGAGATCACCGACTTTTTCCAGAAACTCTTCTCGAACCTGACCGATCTGGCTGACAAGGCCGCCGGCGTCGGCGCCGGCGGGTAACTCGCCGCCACGGTCCGCACGCGGCCCACGCGGCCGCGGCTGCGGATCGCTGAAAGAACTGAAAGTGCTGAAACAGAAACGGTCCATTGATGGACGCTGAGGGTGTGGGATGACGTTACTGGGGCTGTTGGCCATGGGTGTGAGCCTGCGCATCGCGATCAGCGATCTGTATGCCCGCCGTGTCCCCAATGCCTGGCTGGTCGGAGCGTGCGCGCTTGCCCTCCCGTTGATTGTCGCCGGTCAGTTTTCCGGCCCGCACCTGCCATGGTGGGGGCACCTGCTGGGCGCCGCGCTGGGGCTGGCATCGCTGCTGCCTTTCTACGCGCTCGGCTGGATGGGTGCCGGTGACGTCAAGTTCTTCGCCGTGCTGGGGTTGCTGCTGGGCTGGAACGCCCTGCTGCCGATCTGGATCGCCGCAAGCCTGGTGGCAGGCCTGCACTCGATTCTGGTGATCAGCACGCGACGGCTGATGCCCTGGGTATCGCCACGCCTGCAACTGCACTGCGCGCGATGGAGCGCACACTGGCAGGCGCGCCCGGCCATCAAGGACATGCACCTCGCCCGCCAGGGACGCCAGGGCATCCCCTATGCCGCCTATCTCGCCTTCGCCGCCATCGGCTGGGTCGCGGCCTCGACCCTGGGAGTACTGCCATGAAGACGATCCGATCCCAACGCGGCGTCATCACCGTCGAGTACGCACTGATGATGATGCTCGGCTTCCTTCCGCTGCTGATGCTCACCTTTTCCGGCGTGATGATCATGGCCGCGCAGCAGACGCTGGCGACCGCATCGGCCGAAGGCGCGCGCGCATCGCTGCGCTTCGGCAGCACCGCCGAACGTCGCGTCGCCGCATGCTCGGCCGCACGCCGCTCGATGCAATGGCTGCTGCGCTTCTCGGGCCAGGAGCCTGACTGCAGCGCGGCCAGCAGCAGCGGCACCATCGTGGTCTCGCCGCCGGCGGCGTGCAGCGGCCTGGCCAGCGCGCAGTGCGTGACCGTCACGGTCAGCTACGACTATTCCAGCCACCCCTTCCTTCCCGGCACCGGCACGCTGTACGGCTGGGTGATGAAGGCCCCGATCCGCAGCGTTGCGGTCGCCCAGCTCGATCTCGGCAGCAACTGACGATCGGTTTCAGGAGATGGTTCCATGCTCAAGTTGACCCGCATCGCCGCCGTCGCACTGATCGCCCTGGCCGCGCTGCTTGCGGTGGTGGCGTTCATGGTGGGGCGCAAGCCCGCCACCACGGCGACCGCGCCCATGGCGGCCTCGACCACCGACGCACGCACCATCACCGTGGTGGAAGCCGTGGCACGACTGCCGGCCGGCGAACCGATCCGCGCCGATGGCGTACGCCTGGCGCAACGCACCAGCGCCGAACCGGGCGCCTCGTCCGACCTGGCCGCGGTGCTCGGCAAGGTGCCGGTGCAGGACATCGCCGAGGGCACCACGGTCAGCCGTGGCCTGCTAGCGCAGGGTTTCTCGCTGCAGCTTCGCCCCGGCGAGCGCGCGTTGGCGGTGCCGGTCGATGAGCTGGTGGGTGCGGGCAACCGCATCCTGCCGGGCGATTTCGTCGATGTCTTCCTCAACCTGCGCAGCGCCAACAACAGCACGAACGGCAAGCCGGAACCGGCGCAGACCCGCCTGCTGCTGTCCCGCCTGCGCGTGCTCAGCTACGGCCAGCAGGACATCGCCGTGGACACGGCCCAGGCCGGCACGGAAAACAGCGGCAGCGCGCAGGGCGACGACCCGCGAGCCGACGACATCACCGGCAGCGCCAGCACGGGCAGCCGCAGCGACACCGCCCAGCCTGCACGCAGCGCGGTGCTGGCGGTGCCGGTGGACGAAGCCAACCGCCTGCTGCTGGGCGCGCAGCAGGGCAAGCTGTTCCTGGCGCTGCGCAACCCGGCCGATGCCGGCCTGCCCGACATTGCCCTGTTCCCGCAGGCACGCGGCGTGCTGGATCCGCTGCGCGGCCTCGACAGCGAACAACAGGAAGCGCTGCAGCGCCCCGAGAACAATGCCTACGCCGGCATCGACGGCGATGGCCTGGCCGGCGGCGCAGCCCGACCGCGGCCGGTGGCCGAGACGACGACGCGCCCGGCCGCACCGCGCCGCGCCGCCGCGCGCCCGGCCGGCATCGAGATCATCCGTGGCGACAGTGCAGCCCCCCGCGGTTCCCTTTGACCTGCCCCGAGACCTTCCATGACCGTACATCGCCCGCATCCCCGCCCGACCGCCCGCCAACGCTGGCTGGCCCTGCTGCTGGTGCTGCTGGCGCCCGGCACGGGCGTGGCGGCAGATGAGCTGGTGCTGCAGGCCCGCGAGCAGCGTCCTTGGACGCTGCCGGCCGATCTCGAACGGGTGGCGATCGCCGATCCGGGCGTGGCCGACGTGGTGATGCTGCGCGGCCAGCGCCAGGCACTGCTGGTCGGCAAGGCGCCCGGCACCACCACCCTGCTGCTGTGGCACAAGAAGCAGGGCGAGCCGCAGCGCCTGCAGGTGCGCGTACAGAGCGCCGTGCAGGGCGCCGCGGATGCCGGCCGCAACGGCCTGGTGTTCACCCAGCAGGACCAGCAGGGACTGCTGCAGGGAAGCAGCGACAGCATGCTGACCCACATGCAGGAGCAGAAGACCGCGGCCATGGCCCTGGGCAAGGACGGCATGCTGGCCGACGCCTCCACCATCGCCAGTGGCGGCGTGGTGCAGGTGGAAGTGAAGGTGGTCGAGTTCAACAAGACCGCACTGAAGCAGATCGGCATCAGCTTCCAGAACCGCAACGGTGGCTTCGCCTACGGCTTCGCCCGCCCCGGCGGCATCCTGCCGGGCAACACCGGCGTGTTGCCGGGAATGGCGGAAGGCGGCAGCAGCAATGAAGCAGAGTCGCCGATCTCCTCCGCGTTCCGGTTGGTGTTCGGCTCGACCAAGGGCCTGTGGAATGCCGACGTCGACCTGCTGCAGAGCAATGGCATGGCCCGCGTCCTGGCCGAGCCGACCCTGGTTGCACTGTCCGGCCAGAGCGCGAGCTTCCTGGCCGGCGGCGAGCTGCCGATTCTCGAGCCGCAAGGCCTGGGCACCACCACCGTCACCTACAAGCCCTTCGGCATCGGCCTGACCGTCACCCCCACCGTGCTGTCGCCCAACCGCATCGCACTGAAGGTGGCACCGGAGGCCAGCGACCTCGACTACACCAACGCCATCGCCCTCAATGGCGTGCAGATCCCCTCGATCAGCACGCGCCGCGCCGACACCACGGTCGAGCTGGGCGACGGCGAAAGCTTCGTCATCGGCGGCCTGGTCAGTTCAACGGTCGCGTCCACGGTGAACAAGATTCCGATGCTGGGCGATCTGCCGATCATCGGCTCGTTCTTCCGCAACCTCGACTACAAGCGCCAGGACAAGGAGCTGGTGATCATCGTCACCCCGCGCCTGGTGCAGCCGCTGGCCCGCAACACCGAACTGCCGCTGCCCGGCGACCGCGAGTCGCGCCCGCACATGCCCGAATGGGGTGCGTGGCTGCTGGGCCCGGTCAGCCAGGACCCGGTGCCAGGCTTCTCGCGCTGACCCGATGCTGCCGACCCCACGCCCATGCCCTACGCCACCGCCCAGCCACTGCATGCCACGGGACCAGCGATGAACCTGGTCCTGTACGGTATTGATCGTGAACTGCTGCCGCGGCTGGCGCTGCGGCTGCCGGCATCGGCGGTGCTGCACTGGCAGGACAGCACGCAGCCGACCTCGGCACAGGACCTGCAGCGGGGTGCCAACAGCCTGGTGCTGCTCGACTTCCGCCCGGAATACGCCGCGTCTTCAACCGTGCTGGCCGAGCAGCTGCAGCAGACCCAGCCCGATCTGAACCTGATGGCCGTGGGCGCCACCGGCACCGGCCAGGTGGAAGGCGTGGTGATGGCCCTGCGCGCCGGTCTGCGCGATGTGCTCGACCTGGACAGCGACAACGGCGCAATCGAAACCGCCCTGCGTCGGGCGCTCTCCCCGCGCACCGCCGCCGCCCCGCAACCGTCGCACCGCGCGCGGTTCGTGCTGCTGCTTGGCGTCCGCGCCGGCGTCGGCACCAGCACCCTGGCCGCACATCTGGCCGTGCTCGCCCAGCAGCAGCGCAGCCATGCGGGCGACGATGCCACGGGAACCGACGGCCTGCTGATGGAGCTGGCGCAGCCGGCGGGCGATCTCGCGCTGTACCTCAACCTCGACAGCCGCTTCCACTACGAAGATGCGCTGCGCAACGCCAGCCGCATCGACGCCACGCTCGCACGCACCGCAATGGCCCGGCACACCAGCGGCCTGGTCCTGCTCGACCGCGCCAGCGGCAGCGATGCGGTGCCGCCCTCCGATCCCGGCGCGCTGCTGCAGCGCCTGCGCGGGGTCTTCACGAGCGTGCTCTGCGATGCCGGCGGTTGCCCGCTGCGCCAGCTGCCGCCGCTGCTGCTGGAACAGGCCGACGAGATCTGGCTGGTGGCCGACACCGCCATCGCCACCCTGGTCTCGCTCGACCATGCCCTCAAGCACCTGAGCGGACAGCGTGAACGCGAAAGCCGGCTGCAGCTGGTGGTCAACCGTCATGACGAACACAGCGGCCTGACCCCCGAACAGATCGCACGCCGCTTCGAACTGCCGCTGCTGGCCACCCTGCCCGAGCGCCCGCGCGTGCGGGCCGCGGCCAGCCACGGCCATCTGCTGCTGCAGGATGCCCCGCGCGATCCGTACCTGCGCGCCCTCGCCCCGCTGGTGGCGCGGCTGGACCCGGCCGCCGGCCCGGCCCTGCCGCCCGGCCTGCGGGAAAGACTTGCCCTTGCCCTGGGTGGAACGCCATGGAAGACAAAGTGACCCTGTTTCCCAATGCCATGGCGCGCGTTGTGCTGCCTGACAGCGCACCTGCCAGCCCGCCGTTCGCGCAGACCGAGCAGTACCAGAAGGTGCTGTCGGCCGCGCATGAGCACCTGCTCAACAGCATCGAAGACGAGCGGATCGACATCGACTCCTGGGCGCCGGACACCATCGCGCGCTGGGTGCAGGTGCAGACCGTCAGCTTCATCCAGGAATGGCGCATCCCCATCAACGAGGAGGAGATGCAGGCCGTCGCCCAGGGGCTGGTGAAGGAGCTCACCGGTTTCGGCCCGCTGGATGACCTGCTGCACGACCCGACGATCGAGGACATCCTGATCAACGGCTTCAAGGACGTGCATGTTTCGCAGGGCGGCGTGCTGCGGCGCGCGACCCAGCGTTTCACCGACGACACCCACCTGCTGCGCATCCTGCGCCGCATCCTGGCCCCGATCGGCCGCCGCCTGGATGATTCCAATCCGATGGTGGATGCGCGCCTGCCCAACGGCGGCCGCCTCAACGCCATCATCTCGCCGCTGGCCGTGGACGGGCCGATGGTGTCCATCCGCAAGTTCCGCAAGGATCCCTTCACCCCGGACGAGCTGCTGGCCAAGGGCACCTTCGACGCACCGATGCAGGCGCTGATCAAGGCCATGGTGCTGGGCCGCTGCAACATCCTGGTCTCCGGCGGCACCAGTTCGGGCAAGACCTCGCTGCTGAACGCGCTGACCAGCTACGTGCCGGAAACCGAGCGCGTCATCACCGTGGAAGACACCGCCGAGCTGTCGCTGAACCACCCGCACGTGGTGCGCCTGGAAAGCCGCGTGGGCGGTGCCGATGGCCATGGTGCGGTCGGCATCCGCGACCTGGTGCGCAACAGCCTGCGCATGCGCCCGGACCGTATCGTGGTGGGCGAGGTGCGTGGCGCCGAAGTGCTGGAGATGCTGCAGGCGATGAACACCGGCCATGACGGTTCGATGGCCACCATCCACGCCAACTCGCCGCGCGACTGCCTGTACCGCATCGAGATGCTGGCTGGCTTTGCCGGCTTCCAGGGCAGCGAGGACAGCCTGCGCCGGCAGATCGCCAGCGCGATCGACTTCATCGTGCAGATCGCGCGACTGCCCAGTGGCCGCCGCGTCCTGGTGTCCATCACCGAGATCACCGGGGTCAGCGACAACCTGATCACCACCCAGGAGATGTTCCGCCACGAAGTGCAGGTGGACGCGAACGGGGCAGAGGTCAACCGCTGGATCGGCCTCGGCTTCCAGCCCCATTCGCGCAAGCTGGAGCCGTTCCGTCAGCAGCTGCGCGAGTCGCTGTACGGAGATTTCTGAGATGGGCACCGCCGCGCTCCTGCTGCTGAGCATCGTCGCCGTTCTGCTGGCTGCGGCCGTGTGGCTGTGGGGCTCCGCGCACGGCCGCGAGCAGCGCCAGGCCTCGCTGCAGCACGCCGAACAGCAGCTCGGCCGCGGTGGCAGTGCGCCGCCGCCAGCGGCCGACCCCGCACGTACCGCGCCCGCAGCAGCCAAGCGCGCCCTGCCCTGGGACGCCTTCCTGCAGCGTGCCGGCCTGGAGCCGGGCTGGAAGCTGCCGCTGCTGCTGCTCGTGCCGGGCATCGCGCTTTCCGTCGTCGCCGTGATGCGCCTTGGCACGCTGTGGATGTTCCCGCTCACGCTGGGCCTGTACCTGCTCGGCTGCGGGCTGTGGATCGTCCGCCGCACCACCCGCCTGCGTGCACGCCTGCTGCACCAGCTGCCGGATTTCCTCGACAACCTTGTGCGCCTGACCGCGCTCGGCAACAGCCTGCAGATGGCCTTCCAGACCGCGTCGGTGCAGACCACCGCGCCGCTGCGCGGCATGCTCGACACCACCGTGCGCTACGCGCGCAGCGGCATGGATCTTGACCGTGCGCTGGGCCTGGCCGCGCAGCCCTACCAGATGGACGTGCTCAAGGTACTTGCGGTGGTGATCGGCGTCAGCGTGCGCATCGGCGGACGTTCCGACCAGATCCTGCAGCGCATGGGCGATTTCATGCGCGACCTCGAGCAGGCGCAGCAGGAACTGGCGGCAACCACCTCGGAAACGCGGATGTCGGCCTGGGTGCTGGGCCTGCTGCCGCCGGCCTGCGCTGTGCTGATGGCGATCAGCAGTCCGGATTTCTTCCAGCCCGTGTTGCACGACCCGCTGGGCCACAAGGTGTTGTTGATGGCCCTCGGCCTGGAGCTGGTCGGTGGATTCCTGCTGTATCGACTGGCGCGCTCGCTATGACCACGCATCTGTACCCGGGAGACCTGCGATGAGCGCCGCCACCTGGTGGATGCTGGCCCTGCTGGTGCTGGCCGCAGGCGTGGCCCTGCTCGGCCTCGGTGGCTGGGTGCGTGGCAACCGCGAAGCGCGCACCTCCGCGACCCTGCAGACCGCACTGCGCCCGCGTGACGCCGCACCGCCGGAGCCCGCGCCTGCGCGCGACTCCTTCGGCTGGCTGCAGCAGCTCGGGCAGGTGTTTGCCGGTGGCCGTCTGGAAGCCGCGCTGCTGGCCAATGAGGACCGGCTGTTGCTCGACCTCGCCGGCTGGAACACGCGACGTGGCACCGCCATCTACCTCGCCCTGCGCCTGATGCTCGCGGTGCTGGTGCTGGTGGCCGCACTGGCAATGAGTGATGCCACCGGCGTGTCACGCCTGATGGTGGTCATCGCTGCGCTGGCGGCGGGACTGCTGCTGCCGAAGTTCGCGCTGTCCAGCTGGGTGTCGCGGCGGCGCCGCGCGGTATCCAACGAACTGCCGCTGCTGATCGACCTGCTGCGCCTGCTGCAGGGCGTGGGGTTCAGCATGGACCAGAGCCTGCAGACGCTGGGTGACAAGCTGCGCGATGCGCTGCCCGTGCTGGGCCGCGAGATCCAGGAAGCAAACACCGCCTATTCGCTGGGCCGCACGCGCGCACAGTCGCTGCGCCGCCTCAGTGAAGTCTACGGTGATGACGATCTGTCCAGCCTCGTGCAGCTGATCCTGCAGGTGCATGCGCATGGCGGCGCGGTGCAGGAACCGCTGCGGCAGTTCAGCGCGCGCCTGCGCGAACAGCGCCGCAATACGCTGAAGGAAAAGGTCGGAAAGCTCTCGGTGAAGATGACCGTGGTGATGATGCTGACCCTGCTGCCGGCGCTGATGCTGGTGCTTGCCGGCCCTGCGCTGGTGGCGCTGGCCAATACCTTGACCAAGATGGGATGAACCTCATGCCTGCGCTTCGCCCCGCCTACCTGCTGTGCGCCCTGGCCGTGCTCGCCGGCTGCGCCTCCACCACCCCGGCCTATCGCCAGGGGCCCAGCCTGGCCGAGCCGACGCCGGCACCGCAGGACAGCCGCAACACCTACCTGGAACTGATCGCGCGCATGCAGCAGCAGGGCGCGTGGTTTGCCTCGCTGGCCCATGTCGATGCCTATCGGCAGCGCTTCGGCGATGCGCCCGCGTTGCGCCTGCTGCAGGCCGACGCCCTGCGCGAGACCGGCCAGGCCGACGCAGCCGCCGACATCTATCGCAGCCTCGATTCCGGCGCCCAGGCCGCCGCTGCCGCGCATGGCCTGGGCCTCATCGCGGCACGCCGCAACGATGATGCCGCCAGCGAACTGGCGCTGGCGCGCGCTACCCGCCTGCAGCCGTTGAACACCGACTACCTCGGCGACCTGGGCTATGCGCGCCTGCGTGCCGGCCAGCTGGAGCAGGCACGCGAACCGCTGGCCAAGGCGCTGGAGCTGCAGCCTGGCAATGCCAAGGCGACCGCCAACCTGGCGCTGTGGGCCGTGCTGCGCGGTGATGCGGCCACGGCCGAGCGGCTGGCGGCGCAGGCCCAGCTCAGCCCGGACGTACAGCGCAGCATCAGCGAGCAGGCGCAGCAGATCCGCGCACGCTGGCAGCAGCGTGACGCCGCACGCAGCACGCCGGCCACCGCGCCCGTTGCAGCGGCGCGCACCGCCATGCCCACGCGCGTGGCCGTCCCCGGCCGCATTGCCGCCGAAACGCCACGCAGCGACCGCGAGGATCGCCTCGCCCCGCGCCTGCCGCCGTCCATGCTCGAACGCTTCGGCAGTGCCGACCACCCCACCGGGAACACGCCATGATCGCTTCCATTTTCCTGTTCCACCCCCGCATGGCCCTGGCCGCCACGTGCCTGCTGTGGGCTTCGGCCAGCGCCGCGCAGTCGCCGCAACCGCCGCTCACCGGACAGATGATGGGCGGCCCTCTGCCCGCAGCGCCGGCCCCCGTGCAAGCGCCGCCGTCGGCACCCGCCCAGCAGCTGCCCATCGTGGATCTCACCGCACCTGCGGTGGCGACGACCGCCTCAACCGTCAGCACGCAGGTCGCAGCGCCGGCCGCCCAAAGCACGGCCGCCCTGGTGCCGACTGGCAACGGCGCGACCGTGCGCCACCTGTTCCAGCTGCAGGCCTCGGGCACCCAGGCCGGCGCCCGCCTGCCGATCCTCGGTGACCAGGCCACGGCCAGCTATGCGCGCTACCTGAAGAGCTTCGAGCACGAGATTCCGGAGTTCTTCGAAACCGACGTCACGCCCGCGTCCGGCGCATCCGGTTCCGGCCGCTGAGGACTCGACCATGAGCCGTGCGCCGCGCACCCTTGCCTTCCACCAACGCGGTGGCATGTCGGTCACCATGATGCTGGTGCTGGTCTCGCTGGTGACGATGCTCGGCCTGGTGGAAGTGGGCTACCTGCTCTGGGCCAAGCGCGATGCGCAGAAGGTGGCCGATCTGGCCGCCCTGGCGGGCGCGCAGCGCCTGGACCTGTGCACGTCCGGCAACACCGACAATGCCGCCGCCCGCCACAACGCACTGCAGGAGAATGGCTTTGGCGGCGAGCTGGAGGTGAGCTGCGGCAACTGGAACGCCAACCACGCCAGTGCCGATCACTTCCTTGCTGCCGTCAGCGCGGAGAACCCACGCAATGCGGTGAAGGTGGTGGCGCATCGCAGCGTGCTGCCGTTCTTCGGCATCAATGCGCAGCTGCCGACGGTCAGCGCCCAGGCCGTGGCCAAGCGCACCGCGCCGTCCGCGGTATTCAGCGTGGGCTCTCAGCTGCTGCGCACCAATGGCAACTCGCCGCTGATGTCCACCCTGCGCCTGGTCGGCCTGGATGTAAGCAACGCCACCGTGCTGTCCTACGACGGCCTGGCCCAGGTCAGCGTGACCCCGTCGGGCCTGCTGAAGGCGCTGGGCATCCCGGTGGAGGCCAACCTGAGCGTGGCCGATTTCAACCGGCTGCTGTCGGTCAACAGGATCTCGCTGGCCCAGCTGGTCGATGCCACCGCCGTGGTGCTCGGGCGTGACAGCGTGGCGGCCGCGCAGCTGCGTGCGCTGGGCAGCCTGGTGTCGACCGGCCTGGACATCGACCAGGCCAACATCACCCTTGGCAGCCAGACGGGCGGTGGCGGCCTGTTCGCCGAAGTGATCGCGCCGGATGGAACCATCGGCAGCGCGCTGGAATCGAAGATCAACGTACTGGACCTGCTCAATACGGGCATTTCCATCGCCAATGACAACAATGGCCTGCAGGTCCGCGGTCTCAACCTGCTCGGCATCGAGGCCAAGGCCGGCGTGATCGAGCCGCCGTCCATCGCCATCGGCGGCATCGGTGCGCGCGCCTACAACGCGCAGGTGCGGTTGATGGTGGACGTCGACAGCAACCGCGTGCCCGCCATCGGCGCATTGCTGTCGCTGCTGGGTACGCGCCTGCACCTGCCGCTGCACGTCGATGTCACCAACGCGATGGGCACGCTGACCTCGATCCAGTGCGGCGCCACACCGCCCACTGCCACGGTCAAGGTGGATTCGTCGGTGCTGCGGGCGTGCGTCGGCAGCGTCAATGCCGCCGATGTCCTCTCCAAGAGCAATGTCTGCGACGCGACGCTGCAGAACGCCCAGCTGCTGACCCTGCTCGGCCAGCCGCTGATCAACAACAAGATCACCCTGCCGGCGCTGACCGATAGCCAGAACCTGACGCTGGCCGCTGGTCAGACCGGCTCCACCCGGGTCAATCCGCTGGCGCTGGGAGATACGGTGTCAGGCCTGGTCAATGAACTGCTGCGCGTGCTGTCCGGCATGCTGAGCGGCCCCACCAGCGATGCCAAGCAGGCCGCGACGGCCCTGGCCGACCGCTACCTGACCGCCGCGCACGCCCCCGGTGCCCGCTACAACGTCGACAATGTCATTCCGCTGCTGATCAACGGAAATCCTTCCATCGAACTGAAGGGACTGGGAGAGTGGGCCGCGCCGAACGGCGTGCCTTACGCCTGCGGCCTGCTCCTGCTGGGCACCTGCTACGAGCCGGGCTCGGTCTGGGCTGCATACCGGGTCACCGTTACCGGCCAGGGCCTGGGTGCCCTGGAAGGACTGATCGGCGGTCTCACCGGGCAGCTGCTGGTGCGGCGCTGCGACAGCCTGCTGGGCAACCTGCTCAACTACAACAACTGCGTGCGTGACAACCTGGCGTCCTACATCCAGACCAAGCCCGGCGGGTTCAACGACCCCAGTGCCGGTGGCGGCATCACCGCCCCCGGTAACAACGTCAGCTGCTCGGGCCTGCTGTGCACGGTGCTCACGCCGATCCTGGAGATCCTCAAGCCCGTGCTCAACAGTGTCGGCAAACTGCTGACCGACCTGCTGGCAAATCTGCTGGGCCTGGAACTGGGCCGGACCGACGTCAGCATGCAGTCGATCCAGTGCAATGCCGCCCAGCTGGTGTATTGAGTGCCGTCCAGTGCGGTTGGCGTCCGCTGCGCCCATGCTAGACTCGCGGCGGGGAACCACATTCATTTCAACCACACTTCGTTCGTGGATGGTCTAGACATGCGAGAAACTTCAGGGGGCACCGTCTTCGCCCGGTATCCGCGCGGCGCGGCACTGCTGGCCATGGCCATGATCCTGGTGGCACCGTCGGCACTGGCAGCACGCGGCGATCGCGAAACGGCGGCCGAACCGGTCCGCAGCGGGCCGGTGGTGCGCAATACGGTGGACGAACTCAAGCAGTTGATGGATGGCAACCAGCTCACCGAGCTGCGTACCACCTACAACGGCAACTACGGCGCCAGCCTGCTGTTCAACGCCAGCACCCTGACCTACTACGTGGCGCTGTTCCAGGAAAAGAACTTCTGGCGCGTCATCAAGACCGATGCCGTCGACAACGCCGAGCGCGTCTACCGCACCTTCGTGCAGCAGACCGAGCAGCTTGCCCAGGTCTACATCGATACCACCCGCCTGGAAGCAGGCAAGCGCTACACCGAGCGCCTGGTGTCGTACAACGAAGAGCGCCTGCGCACCCTGCAGCAGGAAATGGAACAGCAGCAGGCACAGTCGGCCCAGGTCAGCGCGTCCCTGCAGCAGGCCCAGCAGCAGGCGGTCAGCCTGAGCACCGATGTGCAGAGCACCAACAACCAGCTGGACGCCCTGCAGCGCCGCATCCAGATCCTGCAGGCCGAACAGGGCAATCCGGAGCTCAGCCTGCCGAAGGCGGAAGCTTCCGGTGCGCCGGCGGCGGCCAGCGACGGCAACTGAGTTCCTGGCACTGCACCACACGCAACGGCACCTTCGGGTGCCGTTGCTGTTTCAGGGGGACTGGCAGGCCAGGCGCAGGGCGTCGTCCAGCTGCCGCCGCTGCTGGTAGTCCAGCCGACGCGCACGCGTCATCTTCCGCGCCTGCTCGCGGCGCGCCTGCTCGCAGCCGGCGGGATCCCGCGCGAGGGTGATCAGTGCGCCCTCGGCCCGAGCGCGACGGCCACGCCGCACATTGGCCGGCGCCCTGCCCGCCTGCGCCGGGCGCGCGGGCTTTGACTCACCCTTGCCTCGTGCCTGCGCCGTCTCGGCCGGCACGTCCCAGCGCCATTCCGCCCGCCCCTGGCACGGCGTCTGCTGGTAGACCGGGTGCGGCCCGTCCACGCATTTGTAGACATGGGTCTGGGCCAGCGCGGTACCGGCCAGCAGCCAACCCACGATCGCCCCCGACAGCACCTTCTTCATGCAGCGTCCTCCCTGGCAGAGCGGGCATCGTGGCCAGCATCGACCGCCCGCCGCCAGAGCGGAACGCGTCGTCCCCACCTGCGACCGCCTGCCATCCATCGGACACAGGCGTGCAAGCCGCGCGGCGGATCCTGCGCTCTACTGCCGGTACGCCGGCAGCGTCACCGCCGGTTGTCTTTCCCCTACCGCCAAAGGAACCCGCAATGAGCAACTTCGTAACCGTCAAAGATGGCGCCCGCATCTTCTACAAGGATTGGGGCACCGGCCAGCCGATCGTGTTCGCCCATGGCTGGCCGCTGTCGTCCGACGCGTGGGATCCGCAGATGCTGTTCATGGGCCAGAACGGCTACCGCGTCATCGCCCATGACCGCCGCAGCCACGGCCGCTCCAGCCAGACCTGGGACGGCAACAACATGGACACCTACGCCGACGACCTGGCCGCGGTGCTCGATGCGCTCGACCTGAAGGACGCGATCCTGGTCGGCCACTCCACCGGTGGTGGCGAAGTGGCCCACTACATCGGCCGCCATGGCAGCAAGCGCGTGGCCAAGGTGGTGCTGGTCGGCGCCGTGCCGCCGCTGATGCTGAAGACCGAGGCCAACCCGGCCGGCACTCCGCTGGAAGTGTTCGACGGCATCCGCAAGGGCACCGGCGGTGATCGCTCGCAGTTCTTCAAGGACCTGACGGCACCGTTCTTCGGCGCCAACCGCGATGGCAACAGCGTCACCCAGGGCATGCGCGATTCTTTCTGGCTGCAGGGCATGCTGGGCGGCGTCAAGGGCCAGTACGACTGCGTGCACGAGTTCTCGGAAGTGGACTACACCGAAGACCTGAAGAAGATCGACGTGCCGGCCCTGGTCGTGCATGGCGATGACGACCAGATCGTGCCGTTCGATGCGTCGGCCAAGCTGTCCTCGCAGATCATCAAGGACGCCGAGCTGAAGGTCTACGCCGGTGCCCCGCACGGCCTGACCATCACCCACGCCGACCAGTTCAACGCCGACCTGCTGGCGTTCGTACGCAAGTGATGCAACGCGGCGGCGCCCAAAAGCGCCGCCGCCCCTCCGGTAGTGCCGGCCGCTGGCCGGCAACCGCAGCCGGCCAGCGGCCGGCTCTACCGGG
Organism: Stenotrophomonas sp. SAU14A_NAIMI4_5; assembly: GCF_003086795.1. Taxonomy (NCBI): domain Bacteria; kingdom Pseudomonadati; phylum Pseudomonadota; class Gammaproteobacteria; order Lysobacterales; family Lysobacteraceae; genus Stenotrophomonas; species Stenotrophomonas sp. SAU14A_NAIMI4_5. The sequence continues at coordinate 2,594,555 of NZ_CP026003.1, forward strand.
GATCCCGATCAGAACGCGAAGCAGGAACAGCCCATCGCGCCCCAGAACGCGGTGAGGTCGTCGGTCGGTGCCGCGTGCTGCGCGGCATGACCGTGGGCGCCGTGGGTGCCGCAGGCCACACCGTGGTGGTGATGGTGCGCCGCGGCCAGGCCGGTGGCGGTTCCGCCAACGTGGTAACCACCGAACTTGTTCACCGGCGACCAGTCCGGCATCGCCGGCGGAAGCTGCGGTGCCAGGCCAGCGTAGTCACCATCGGCGTGCACGATGCGGCCACCGACCACGGTCAGCAGGCTGGTGATGTCGGCGATCTGCGCATCATCGACGCGGAAGAAATCGGACGACAGCACGATGAAGTCGGCCAGTTGGCCCTGCTTCAGCGTGCCCTTCACCGCCTCGTCGCCGGAGAACCACGCACTGCCCTGGGTCCACAGGCGCAGTGCCTGTTCGCGTTCCAGCAGGTTCTCGTCGCCATACAGGGCCAGGCCACCGACGGTGCGCCCGGTCACCAGCCACGACAGCGCCACCCACGGGTTGTAGCTGGCCACGCGGGTGGCATCGGTACCGGCGCCGACCGGCACGCCCTCGGCCAGCATGCGCTTGACCGGCGGCGTATGCCGCGCGGCCTGCACGCCATAGCGCTCGACGAAGGCTTCGCCCTGGTAGGCCATGCGGTGCTGCACGGCGATGCCGCCGCCCAGTGCGCGGATGCGCTCGATGTTGCGCGGGGTGATGGTTTCGGCGTGGTCGATGAACCAGTGCAGGCCATCGAACGGCACCTCGCGGTTCACCTGCTCGTACACATCCAGGATGCGGGTGATGCTCTCGTCGTAGGTGGCGTGGATGCGGAACGGCCAGCGCTTCTCCACCAGCAGCTTCACTACGTCGTGCAGCTCGGGCTCCAGTTCCGGCGGCAGCTCCGGACGCGGCTCGTTGAACAGCTCGAAGTCGGCGGCGGAGAACACCAGCATTTCGCCGGCGCCGTTGTGGCGCAGCAGGTCGTCGCCCTGGCGCGGCTGCAGTATCTCGCTCCAGCCACGGAAGTCGTTGACCTCGCTGCCCTTGTTCTGGGTGAACAGGTTGTAGGCGATGCGCACGGTCAGCTGCTCGTCGCGGTGCAGCTGTTCGATGACCTGGTAGTCCTCCGGGTAGTTCTGGAAGCCACCACCGGCATCGATCACCGACGTGATGCCCAGGCGGTTCAGCTCACGCATGAAGTGGCGGGTGGAGTTGGCCTGGTACTCGATCGGCAGGCGCGGGCCCTTGGCCAGCGTCGCGTACAGGATCAGCGCGTTGGGCTTGGCCAGCAGCAGGCCGGTCGGGTTGCCCAGCGAATCGCGCACGATCTGGCCACCGGGCGGATCCGGTGTCTCCTTGGTGTAGCCGCAGGCCCGCAGCGCGGCGCGGTTCAGCAGCGCCCGGTCGTACAGGTGCAGCAGGAACACCGGCGTGTCCGGCGCGATGTCGTTGAGCTCCTGCAGGGTGGGCAGGCGCTTCTCGGTGAACTGCGTTGCGGTGAAGCCACCGACCACGCGCACCCACTGCGGTGCCGGGGTACGGTCGACCTGCGCCTTCAGCATGGCCATCGCATCGGCCAGCGAGCGCAGGCCATCCCAGCGCAGTTCCAGGTTGTAGTTCAGGCCACCACGGATCAGGTGGGTGTGGCTGTCGTTGAGGCCGGGCACGATGCGGCGGCCCTGTGCGTCGATGATGGTGGCTTCATTGCCCCATTCGCGCATGATCTGTTCATCGCTGCCGACCGCGGCGATGCGACCGTTCTGCACCGCCAGTGCCTGCGCGTGTGGCTGCTGCGGATCAAGGGTGGTGACGCGGGCGTTTCTGATGACCAGCGTGCTCATGCGACGCTCCTTCGGAAGGGTTTCGATGGCCGCGGCGGCACCGCCGGCCAGCCCCAGCACCATCGCGGCGCCGCTGGCCAGCACGACGTTGCGTCGGCCGTGGTCGAGGGGGGAGGAACTCATGCGATGTCTCCAGGCAGGGCCAGGCCATCCAGCGCCCAGGCGCCCGGCCCGGCCAGGGCGATCGCCAGCAGGGCCAGCGTCCACATCAAGGGGTATTCAGTGCCACCGCGCATCCAGAACCAGCCCTTGGGCAGGGCCAGCAGCGCGGTGAAGGCAATGAACGCGGCCGCGGCCAGTGCGGCAATGCGGGTCTGCCAGCCCAGCAGCACGGCCAGGCCGGAGGCCACCTGCAACAGGGCCAGCAGCAGCGGCAGCGGCGCCACCGCCGGCAGGCCGAAGCCGCGCAGTTCACCGGCAAAACCGGCCAGGCCCGGGCCGCCGAACCAGCCAAACAGCTTGCCCAGCGCATGTGGCAGCAGGAAACCTCCCGCTGCCACGCGCAGGATCAGCAGGGCCATATCGAGGCCGTGCCCGTTACCCATGCTCAGTGACCGCCTTCCTGCGCGCCGAACATGGTCTTGGCGTACTGGATGCCGATGCCGTAGCCGCCGGCGTGGTCGCGGGCGATGCCGGTGGTCAGGCCGTAGGTCTCGCCACGGGCCCAGTCGCGCTGCAGTTCCAGCAGGTACTGCACGCTGGTGATCGGGCGCGCACCGGCCTGCACCATGCGGGTGACCGCACGTTCGTGCGCCTCATCGCTGACATCGCCGCAGGCATCGGTGATCACGTAGACCTCGAAGCCCTGCTCCAGCGCCGACAGGGTCGGGCCGACGATGCACACGCTGGTCCACAGGCCTGCCAGCACCAGGCGCTTCTTGCCGATGCGGTTGATCTCATCGATCACCGGCTGGTCTTCCCAGGTGTTCATCGAGGTGCGGTCGAACACGGTCTGGCCAGCGAAGATCTCCGGCAGCTCCGGGAACATCGGGCCGGAGAACGACTTCTCGGCGACCGTGGTCAGCACCACCGGCACGTTGAAGCCCTTCGCGCCCTTGCTGATCAGCGAGACGTTGTTGCGCAGCGCGGAGATGTCGATGGTGTGGGTGGCAAATGCCATCTGCGACTGGAAGTCGATCAGCACCAGGGCGTGGTCGGTCGGGGAAAGCAGGCCCTTGGCGGGCGTGGCGGTAGCAGTGGTCATGGGTGGGTTCCAGTAGTGGGCGGGGCAACAGAAGAAGGGAGAACAGCGGGTATGTGCAGGGCGGCATCACCGGCCAGGTACTGGCCCGGGCTGCAGCCGGTCTCGGCACGGAAACTGCGGACGAAATGGCTCTGGTCGAAGAAGCCCAGGTGCTGGGCCAGGCGGGACATCGGCTGGTCGCCGGCCGGCAGCAGTTGCCGCGCGCGTTCGATGCGGCGACGGCGCAGGTAGCGCAGCGGGCTGGCACCGGTGCCGGTGCGGAACAGCCGCACCAGATGGAAACGGCTCACGCAGGCCACCTCGGCCAGCTCCGTCACCCGCAGCGGCTGCGACAGATGCGCATCGATGTAGCGCAGAGCGCGCTGCAGGGCGGCAGCCTGGTGTGGCGCCAACGCGGTGGCTGGGGCGACGGGCGGTGAAGCTTCGGCCATGACAGAGCACCGCGACGGGGTGCCCCATGGTGGGCCGCCAGGTGCCGATGCCCTACCCCCGTCCGTCGAGGCCACCACTCACCCGTTCGGGGGAGGCCGACGCGCCAGCAGGCGCCGTCCGAACTGCCGTGCATCCAGCGAATACGCGCCCGGGCCGAGCAGCAGCAAGGCCAGCGGCAGCGCCAGCAGCGGCACGGCCGCGCCCTGCAGCCACAATCCCACGCAGGCGAGCATCGCCGACAACGGGGTCAGCCACCCCAGTACCAGCAGCGCGACGCCCAGCGCGCACAGCACCACCAGGACGCCTGAATGCAGGCCCGGCGCACACAGGGCAGCGGCCAGGCACAGCCGCAGCCAGAGCAGGCCCAGGCCGGGCCCACGATCGGGAAACATCACGAACAGACGCTGCATCCTCGGCCTCCACCACTCCATTGCCGGCGTGATAGCCGATGCCGCCGCCACCGCGCCTACCCCGTTCGGGTCACCCTCGGCTGCCCCGCACCTGCCAGAATGCTGCCCATGCGTGGCCGCCCCTTCCCCTTGCTGCGTCGCCTGCCGGCGCTGCTGTCGTGCCTGCTGCTGATCGCCCTGCCCGCTTTCGCCGGGCAGCGGCCGGTCGTGGCCGACGGCATGCCCGGCTACCAGCACACCGCGTGGCGGGTCGGACAGGGGGCGCCCGGCGACATCTGGGACATCGCCCAGGACCACCAAGGCATGCTGTGGCTGGCGACGGGCTCGGGCCTGTACCGCTTCGACGGCCGCCGTTTCGAACGCCAGGCCGCGCCGTCCGGCAGCACGTTCCCCTCCACCAACATGGTCACCCTGGCAACGGATGCCGACGACAGCCTGTGGATCGGCTACTTCCAGGCAGGCATCAGCCAGCTTTCGGCCCGCCACCTGCGCAGCTTCGGCCGCGCCGAGGGCGTGCCGATCGGCGTGGTGCCACACTTCAGCCGTGATCGCGACGGTCACCTGTGGGCGGCCATCAACGGCGGCCTGCGCTGGTTCGATGGGCAGCAGTGGCGGGCCTTGCCCCGTGGCAGCGGCGTACCGGATCGGCGCGTGCAGTGGCTGCTGCATGATCGCCAGGGCACGTTCTGGGTGCTGGCCGACCTGAAGATCTGGCGACGGCCCGCAGGTGCCAGCACCTTCGAGGACACCGGCATCGCCGTCTCGCAGATGGCCTCGTTGGCCGAAAGCCCGCGCGGCGAAATCTGGCTGGCCGACCGCATTCGCGGCACTTCGCCGCTGGCCAACGCGCACGGCCTGCTGCCTTGCGCCGAGCGCGAGGCGCGACGCCTGCCCGAACTGGTCGCCGCGCGCCTGCAGTTCACCGCCGATGGCACGCTGTGGGCCACGATGAGCCCGCATGGCGGCGTGGCACGGGTCACCTTCGAGGGCGACCAGGCCACGCGCATGGAGCGCTTCGATACGCCGCAGGGCCTGACCGCCACGTCGGCGGTGCCGGTCCTGCTGGATCGCGAAGGCAATCTCTGGGTCGGCACCAACCTCGGCCTCAACCGCTTCCGCGCGCGCAGCGTGCAGACCCTGGCGGCCGGCCCCACCGATCCCTATCGCTCGCTGGTACGCGCCAGCGACGGTCGCGTGTATGGTTATGGCGAGGACCTGAAACCCTACGACCTGCGCCGCACACTGCTGGGCGACAGCGCCGCGCAGCTGCAGGATGCCGCACGCCAGGCGCCGACACCGTTGTGGCAGTTCGACTGGATCAACCTGGTCCGCACCGTCGGCGGCCACGCCACGCGCATTCCACTGCCGGCTCCGTACACCGGGCAGTCCCTGCAGGCGCTGCTGTTCCACAACGACGATGACGCCTGGATGTGTGTCGGCGAGCGCGGCGTCCTGCGCTACCAGCACGCGCAGTGGTACCGCCAGCCGCGGCTGCCCGAACAGGCCTGTTCGTCGATGGCGATGGCCAGCGATGGCGCCGTGCTGCTGGGCTATGCCGATGGTCGGCTGCGGCGCATGGATGACCGCGGGGTGGCGACCTTCGATACCCGCCAGGGATTGGCCGTCGGGCCGGTGACCGCCCTGCTGCAGGACCAGGACATGCTGCTGGTGGCCGGCGAAGCCGGGCTGGCCGCGCGTATCGGCGAGGGCCACTTCAGCGAGGTGCGCACCGACATGGCGGGCGTGCTGGAAGGCATCACCGGCATGGTCGCCGACGCACATGGGCGGCTCTGGCTCAATGGCAGCCGCGGGCTGGTGCGGCTGGACCGCACCGCCCTGCGCAATGCCGTGCTCACCCATCAACCGGTGGCACCGCGCCTGTTCGATGCAGTCGACGGCATGCCCGGCATCGCCCTTCAGAGCGGCCCGATTCCCACCGCCGCGCTGGCCGCCGACGGACTACTGTGGCTCGCCACCAACCAGGGGTTGGCGTGGCTGGACACCAACGCCGCACACACCAACACCCTGGCACCGGGCGTGCGTATCGGCGATGTGCTGTATGGCGCCACCCAGGCACCGCTGCAGGAAGGGCTGCGCCTGCCGGCCGGTACCACCCAGCTGCAGATCGACTACGTGGCGCTGTCGCTGGCCCGGCCGGAACGCAACCGCTACCGCTACCGTCTTTCCGGCGTGGACGAAGGCTGGCAGGACGCCGGCAGCAGCACGCGCGCCTACTACACCAACCTCATCCCGGGCACGTACCGCTTCGAGGTGGAAGCGGCCAACGAGGACGGCATCTGGAGCACGGAGCCGGCCAGCCGCAGCTTCAGCATCGCCTCCACCTTCGTGCAGACGATCTGGTTCAAGCTGCTGTGCGCGGCGCTGGTGCTGGTGGCGCTGATGGTGGCCGTGCGCATCCGCAGCGGCCAGCTGGCCGCACTGTTCCGCGCGCGCCTGCAGGAACGCCATGGCGAGCGCGAGCGCATCGCCCGCGATCTGCACGACACCCTGCTGCAGGGCAGCCAGGGGCTGATCCTGCGCCTGCATGCGATCAGCCAGTCGGCGCAGACGCCGGACAACGTGCGCACCCAGCTGGAATCGGCGATGCAGCTGGCCGAACGCAACCTCGCCGAGGGCCGCGAGCGGGTCAATGCGCTGCGCGATGGTCCCTTCGCCGGCCGCGACCTGGCCACCGCATTGGCCGACGTGCATGCCGAGTACGCCGGCCAGGGCACCAACCCGCTGCGCCTGACCGTCGAAGGCACGCCACCGCCGCTGCGGCCCGATGCCGTGGAGGAGGTGTTCCTGATCGGCCGCGAAGCGATCCGCAATGCCCTGCGCCATGCCCAGGCCAGCGCCATCGAGGTGGAACTGTCCTACGGCAGCCGCTGTTTCCTGCTGCATGTGCGCGACGACGGCGTCGGCATTGCCGACGACGATGCCGGCCATGGCCACTGGGGCCTGCAGGGCATGCGCGAACGCGCGCAGCGGCTTGGCGCGGAACTGCAGCTGTGGACCCGCCCGGGCCTGGGCACCGAAGTCGCGCTGGCGGTTCCCGCACGGCGCCTGTATCACCGCCGGCCGCCACGTTGGCGCTGGCCCTGGAGTGCAAAGCAGCATGACTGAGTCTTCTTCCCCGATCGGCGTACTGGTGGTCGACGACCATCCGCTGCTGCGCGACGGCCTGGCCGCCCTGCTCGGCGCGCAACCGGACCTGCGCCTGCTGGGCGAAGCCGCCGACGGCGAGGAGGCCATCGCGCGCTACCAGGAACTGCAGCCGGACGTGGTGCTGATGGACCTGCAGATGCCGCGCCTGGATGGCGTGGAAGCGATCGTGCGGATCCGCGCACTGGACCCGCGCGCGCGCATCATCGTGCTGACCACCTACCGTGGCGACGTGCGTGCGGTACGTGCGCTGCAGGCTGGCGCCAGCGCCTACCTGCTGAAGGACATGCTGCGCCACGAACTGGTGGACACGATCCGCACGGTGGCCGGCGGCCGGCGTGCCGCGATTCCCCCGGCGGTGGCCGCGAGCATCGCCGCCCACGTGGTGGAAGACCGGCTGTCGCCGCGCGAGACGGAAGTGCTGCGGCACGTTGCCGGTGGCCTGTCGAACAAACGCATCGGCGAGCGGATGCAGATTTCCGAGCAGACGGTGAAGGCGCACATGAAGAGCCTGATGGACAAGCTGGGCGTGGGTGACCGCACGCATGCGGTGACGCAGGCGCTGCGGCGCGGGATCATCAGCCTGGATGACAGCGGTCACGATTAAGGGTGGGGTTTTCTGCAGGGCTTGCAGCCCTGCACCTGCAGAAAGCCGAAGCAAGATCAAAAGCCTGCATCCCGTGGGATGGCGGGGCGATGTGGGTGGTCAGGACACGCCGTAACCCATCCATGGGGGCTCGATGGCGCCATCCATGGCGCCAACGGTCCTGCCCACCCACACCGCCCCGCCTCTGACAGGTTCACGCGGCTGATGGGAACTGCTGGTGGTGGGTGCCGACCATTGGTCGGCACATCTGTCAGATATCGAATGAATTCATCCACGCACGGCGTGGCTCTACTGCGACTGTGCAGCTGTTGGTGGGTGCCGACCGTTGGTCGGCACATCTGTCAGATGTCGAATGAATTCATCCACGCATGGCGTAGCTCTACTGCGACTGTGCAGCTGTTGGTGGGTGCCGACCGTTGGTCGGCACATCTGTCAGATGTCGAATGAATTCATCCACGCATGGCGTGGCTCTACTTCGACTGTGCAGCTGTTGGTGGGTGCCGACCGTTGGTCGGCACATCTGTCAGATGTCGAATGAATTCATCCACGCATGGCGTAGCTCTACTGCGACTGGCAGCTGTTGGTGGGTGCCGACCGTTGGTCGGCACATCTGTCAGATGTCGAATGAATTCATCCACGCATGGCGTGGCTCTACTGCGACAGGCGGCTGTTGGTGGGTGCCGACCGTTGGTCGGCACAATTGTCAGATATCGAATGAATTCATCCACGCATGGCGTGGCTCTACTGCGACAGGCGGCTGTTGGTAGGTGTCGACCGTTGGTCGACGCATCTGTCAGACATCGATATCCGACCCCGTGCCGACCAACGGTCGGCACCCACCAACAGCAGCGTCATGCCGTTCCCACAGATCGCGGAGGTCTGTCGAAGGCGGGGTGGGTCCGGTTGAGGGGGTGTGAGCGGCATGGATGCCGCGACCAAGCCCCCATGGGTGAGGGCGCTTTGCTTGCGAAGCACTGCTTCGCGAGCGCCCGAACGCACAGCCGCCAGCGGCTGGGCCGGACCCCGGAGGGGGGTTTACGGCGCCCCCCTCAACCGGACCCACCCCGCCAACCCACGGAAAGCCAGCTCTTGACCTTGACGTTGCTCTGGCTTGAAGCAGGTGCAGCGCTGCAAGCCCTGCAGAACAACACTCACCTCAACCGCACCAGCAGGCTGCTGCCCGCACACACCACTGCCAGCCACGCCACGCCATGCCAACCCCACTGGGCAAGTGCGAGGCTGCCCAGCGCACCACCCGCCGCCATGCCGATGAACATGCCGGTGAACAGCAGCGCGTTGAGGCGGCTGCGCGCCGGCGGCACCAGGCCGTAGACCAGCGTCTGGTGCGCCACCAGCGCCGACTGGAAACCGAAGTCGAACAGCAGCGCGCTCACCACCAGCAGAGGCAGCAGCGCGGCGGTCGGCAGCCAGCTGTCGGCCAGCAGCAGGCCGAAGCCCACCAGCGCCACCGCAATCGCCAGCCGTGCCACCGCGTGGCTGCCCAGGCGGTCGGCATAGCGGCCCGCGAACGGCGCCGCCAGCGCGCCGGCCGCACCGGCAATGCCGAACGCACCTGCGGCGGCACTGCCCAACCCGAGCTTGGCGTGCAGCATCAGTGCCAGGGTCGACCAGAACGCGCTGAAGCCCACCGCCAGCAGCGACTGGCTGGCGACCGCGCGACGCAGCTGCGGCTGCTCCCGCCACAACTGCAGCAGCGAGGCCAGCAATGCCGGGTAGCGCAAGGTGCTGGTCGGTGCGAAGCGCGGCAGTGCCTTGGCCATCACCGCGCCCATCGCCGCCACCGACACCGCCGCCAGCACGAACTGCGTACGCCAGCCCCAGGCTTCGGCGACCACGCCACTGACCACGCGCGAGAGCAGGATGCCCAGCAGCAGACCGGTCATCACCCGGCCAACGATCTGCCCGCGGTGTGCGTCCGGGGCCAGTACCGCCGCCGCCGGCACGATGTCCTGCGCCAACGTGGCCATCAGGCCTACCAGCAGGCTGGCCATCAGCAGGCCCGGCAGATGGCCGGCCAGCGCCGCCGCCCCCAGGGCCAGCGACAACAGCACCGACTTCAGCAGGATCAGGTGACGACGGTCGAAGCGGTCACCCAGCGGGGCCAGCAGCAGGATGCCCAGCGCGTAGCCCAGCTGGGTCAGGGTCGGCACCAGGCCGACGCCGCGCTCGCTGGCGCCGAGGTCCTGCGCGATCAGGCCCAGCATCGGCTGGCTGTAGTACAGCGAGGCCACCGAAAAGCCGGCGCCGGCCGCCATCGCCAGGACCAGCGGGGCCGAGGGGGCGGCAGTGGGCGTGGCGGTCACGGAAACAGAGGGGGTGGACATGGATGAACTCCGGGGGAGGAATGGTGCATAGCCTGAAGATATTCGCCACACGTCTGTAGTAGGCTCAGCCACATATCATTCATACGCACAGCGCATGACCGACCTGCCCACTGGCGCCGACCGCCTCGACCTGCTGCGCACCTTCCTGCGCATCGTCGATGCCGGCAGCCTTTCCGCCGCCGCCACCCAGCTCGGCACCACACAGCCCACGGTCAGCCGGCGGCTGCAGGCGCTGGAGCGACAGCTGGGCCTGCGCCTGCTGCAGCGCTCCACCCACGGCCTGCAGCTGACCGAGGACGGCCAGCGCTGCCAGCGCCACGCGCAGCGGGTCATCGATGAGTGGGAGTCACTGCAGGCCGAGCTGCATGGCGAGGCGCAGGTGCTGCGCGGGCGTCTGCGGGTGATGGTGCCGCACGCGTTCGGCCAGGCGCAGCTGCTGCCGACCATGCTGGATTTCCTGGCACGGCACCCGCAGCTGAGCCTGGAATGGATCCTCGAGGACCATCGCCCGGATTTCGTTGCCGAGGGCATCGACTGCGCCGTGCGCGTCGGCCCGGTGGACGAGCCGCGCATGGTCGCCCTGCCGCTGGCCGAGGTGCCGCGCATCGTGGTGGCCTCGCCCACCCTGGCCGATCCGGCGCGCGTGCGCACGCCCGAGCAGGCGCAGGCACTGCCCTGGATCGCGCTGGCCACCTATTACCGCGAGCGCCTGCTGCTGCACGATGCGCAGGGGCGCGCGCACACGCTGTCGATCGCCCCGCGCCTGCTCACCGACAACCTGTTCGTGGTGCAGCGTGCCGCCGTGGCCGGTCTGGGCGCGGCGATGGTCTCGGCGTGGCTGGTGGCCGACGATCTCGCCGAAGGCCGTCTGGTGCAGCTGCTACCGCAGTGGCAGGCGCCACCGCTGCCGGTGCACCTGGTGTTCCCCGCCGCGCGCCAGCAGCCGCTGCGGCTGCGCGCGTTCATCGATGCGATGAAGGAAGCACTGCCGCAGCTGCATGGGATGCGACCGGCGGTGCGCTGAACCGCTGGAAGGGTCAGAGCCCTTTGCGCAGCAAAGGGATCCGACCCTGGGCTGGAGGGTCAGTGTCCGGGGTCGGATCCCTTTCCACCGGAAAGGGCTCTGACCCCACAGCCGGTCACTTCGCCTTGGCCGCCTCGGCATTCCACGCCGCCACCTTGGCCTTGGTGTCGGCCAGCATCTTGTCCAGCGCCGCACGGTCATACACAGTGCCGCGCAGAATCACGCTGTCGATCTTCTCGGTCGCGGCGATGTCCTGCAGCGGGTTGGCGGTCAGCAGCACCAGGTCGGCCGCCTTGCCGCTGGCGACGCCACCGTAGCGATCCATCTGGCCGAACCATGCCGGGCCGGAACGCGTGGCCGCCGACAGCGCCTGCGGCGCGCTCAGGCCTTCCTTCACGAACAGCTGCAGTTCCTGGTGCAAGGCAATGCCCGGGAAGTTGTACGAATTGAGGAAGCCGGCATCGGTGCCGGCGATGATCGTCACCCCCGCTTCCTGCAGCATCGGCAGCACCGAGGCCACCTGGTGGTACTGCGCATGGCGCGCTTCGATCTGCGCCGGGGTCGCCTTGGCCGCGCGATCCACGCGCCACTGGTAGGTCGCACGCAGGCCCGGGCCGATGTAGGCCAGGTACGGATCGTTGGCGTGGTCATCCTGGTCGAGGAAATCGAGGATGCGGCCGCCATTGAGGGTCGGGGTGACGAACACGCCGCGCCTGGCGAAGTCGCGGTAGGCGTGCATCGCCGTATCGTGGTCGAAGCTGGCATCCAGGCGGCGGTTGGCCTCGGCGCGGTCGATGCGACCGGCACCGAAATCGGCGGCGATCTGCGCTTCATCCTTGCTGCCGGCCTTGAACGCGTAGTCCAGATGCTCGATCGAGGCGAGGCCCGCATCGACTGCCTGTTCGACGGTCAGCGCCATCGGGATATGGCCCGAGGCCTTGAAACCGGCCTTGCGCGCGGCGCTGGCCGAATACAGGAACAGCTCCGGCTTCAGCGTGCTGTCGGTGATCTTCGCGAAATCGACCTTGTCGTGCTGCAGGCGGGTGATCGCCTTGTCGACGTCAGCCTCGCTGCCCACTTCGATGGTGCCCTTCCAGACCGGCTTGATGCCTTCGATCTTGGCGCCCGAGCTGAGCAGGCGCGGCCCGAACAGCGTGCCGTTGGCGATCTCGCCGCGCCACTGCAGCACCTGCTCCGGCAGGTCGCCCGAGCAGTCGCGCACGGTGGTGATGCCATGGGCGATGTACAGCGGCAGCAGCGCCTTGTTCTCTTCGATGAGGGCCGGGCCGCCGCCGAAGTGCACGTGCATGTCCCACAGGCCCGGGATCAGGTACTTGCCCTTGGCATCGATCTGGCGGCTGGCGCTCCACTGGCTGCGCAGCTGCGCATCGGGGCCGACGGCGACGATGTCGTCGCCCCGGATCACCACGCTCTGCCCCGGCAGGCTGCGCGCGTGTTCGACATCGACCACGGTGGCGTTGCGGATCAGCAGGTCGGCGCGCTCGGCAGCGGAGGCCGACAACGGTGCGACGGCAAGGAGGATCGCAAGGGACAACGGACGGGACTGGAACATGGACGGCATCCTGGTGGGCGCGCGTAACGCGCAGGGTGGAAGGGGTCGGGGTTCAGCGCTGGGCGCCGGCCTGGCGCAGCAGGGTTTCAATGGGGGTGTAGCCACGCTGGCGTGCGTGCATCAGCGGCGTCACGCCATCGCCATCAGCCAGTTCGGGATTGGCGCCGGCGTCGAGCAGCAGCTGCACGATCTGCACATGGCGCGGGCCACCATCGCCGAGCAGGATCGCTTCCAGCAGTGCGGTCCAGTGCAGGCGGTTGACATGGTCCACCGCCACGCCCGCGCGCAGCAGCGTGCGCACGGTGGCCACATGGCCGCGTTCGGCGGCGGGAATCAGGGCGATGCCGCCGTAGCGGTTGGTGCTGCGCAGATCGGCACCGTGGGCCAGGGTCAGCGCGAGAATGTCATCCAGGCCGCGCGCGCCGGCATACAGGTAAGCGCTGTCCTGCATCGCATCCTTGGCGTTGACGTCGGCACCGGCTTCGATCAGTTCGCGTGCGGCATCGACGTGGTTGCCGTGGGTCGCCAGCAGCAGTGCGGTGCGGCCCTCACCATCGCGCGATTCCAGATCGGCATCGTCTTCCAGCGCCGCACGCACGGCGGCGGCATCGCCTCGCGCGGCAGCATCGCGCAGGCGCGCATCGGCCGTGCCGGCCGTGGCCGAACAGCCAGGTAGTACCATCGCCAACAGGCACAGCGGCAACAGGCGACCCAGCGGGCCGGGCAAACGAGGGCGACGAGCGATGCGCATCTGCAGTTCTCCGGTGCAGCGGGGCGCCGTGCTTGCCGCCCCCTGCCTTGCATGGTAGAAGTCGCCACGTGCATCCAGAAGTGAAATGTTCAAATGCAAGACAGTGCCAAATCGAATAGAACGCTGTTCGAACTGGACCTGCTGCGTGCGCTGGTGATGGTGGCCGACTGCGGCAGTTTCACCACCGCGGCCACCCGCCTGCATTCCACCCAGTCCACGGTCAGCCAGAAGGTGCGGCGGCTGGAGGAGCTGGCCGGGCACCGCCTGCTCGAACGCGGCCACCGCGACGTGCACCCCACCGATGCCGGGCACACGCTGCTGGGTTACGCCCGGCGCATGCTCGACCTGAACGAGGAAATGGCCCAGGCCCTGGCCGGCGCCACGGTGGAGACCGCGGTGCGCATCGGCGTGCCGGAGGACTTCGTCAACGCGCAGACCACGCGGATGCTGGCCGCGTTCAGCCGCCGCCACCCGCAGGTGAAGCTGGAAATCAGCAGCGGTCTGAGTCGGGACCTGGCCCATGGCTTCGACCATGGCGAACTGGACCTGGTGCTGGTCAAGCAGCGCCGCAACACGCGCCAGGCGGTGCACTGCCGGCGCGAGCCGATGCACTGGATCGACAGCCAGCGCAGCAGCAGCCTGCAGCTGGATCCGCTGCCGCTGGTGACGTTCCCGCCGCGCGGCCTGTACCGCGACGAGATGATCCAGGCGGTGGAGGCACTCGGCCTGCGCTGGCGCATCGCGTTCACCAGTTCGTCGCTGAGCGGCATTCAGGGGGCGGTGGCCGATGGCATCGGCATCAGCCTGCTGCCGCGTCGCGCGGTGAGCCGCGAGCACCGCGTGATCGATGGTGAGCGTGGCCTGCCGGTGGTGGAGAACTATGAGATCGGGCTGCTGCATCGGCCGGATGCGGATGGTGCGGTGCGCGCGCTCGCCGCCGAGCTCTGGCGGCAGGTCCAGCGCGAGGCGGAGTAGTGTTCGGCAGGGCTGCGCCCTGCACCTGCGGTAGTGCCGGCCGCTGGCCGGCAACTTCAAAAGCAGAAGCCGGCTTTCCGTGGGTTGGCGGGGTGGGTCCGGTTGAGGGGGGCACTGCAAGTACGTCCATGTAAGCTCGGTCGCCGCATCCATGCGGCTCACGCCCCCTCAACCGGACCCACCCCGCCTTCGACAGTTTCCCGCGATCTGTCGGAACGGCACGGGGTCGGATCCCATTGCTCCGCAACGGGCTCTGACCCCAAATGAATTTCGATATCTGATGGAAAAATCGTTAGGAATTGGCACAGTAGAGCCACGCCATGCGTGGATGAAATCTGTCATATATCGATATCCGACCCCGTGCCGACCAACGGTCGGCACCCACCAACAGCACACGGAAACTGTCAGAGGCGGGGCGGTGTGGGTGGGCAGGACCGTTGGCGCCATGGATGGCGCCATCGAGACCCCATGGATGGGTTTACGGCGTGTCCTGACCACCCACACCGCCCTGCCATCCCACGGAATGCAGGCTTTTGAAGTTAGCTGTTGACGTTGTCTCTGCAGGTGCAGGGCTGCAAGCCCTGCCGACTACACCCACTGCCCCTGGACAACCACGCGCCGTTCGACCGGCACACCCGCCACCGCCGCGGGACCGTGATCCGCCCGCACCGCCACGAACGTCGCTGGCAACCCCTCGCCCATCCCGTAGTCCGGCAACCCGATCACCGCCGCCGCATGCGTGGTCACCATCTCCAGCGCCAGCATCAGGTCGGCATCCGTGTAAAACCCCGAACGGTAGCCCAGCAGCATCGCCCGCTGCAGCAGATCGCCATTGCCGTAGGGCCACCAGCAGTCTCGGATGTTGTCGTTGCCTGCGAACACCCGCACCCCGGCATCGTGCAGCGCCCGCAGCGGCGGGAACGGGTGATCGCCCGGCGCGTTGCTCATGATCGACACGCCGGCCGCCGCCAAGGCCTCGCCCACCTGCAGGGCGCGCGCCAACGGCACCTCGCCTAGCGCGTAGGCGTGGCTGACCGCCACCCTGCCCTGCAGCCCGGCCGCTCGCGTACGCGCGGCGATGCGCAGCAGCTGGGCCAGGCCGGTTTCACCCGGTTCGTGCAGATGGATGTCCAGGCGCACCCCGTAGCGCTCGGCCAGGCCGAACAGCAGGGCCAGCTGCCCCTCGGCATCGCCATCCAGCGTGGTCGGGTCGATGCCACCCAGCACCTCCACGCCCTCGGCCAGGGCCTGCTCCAGCACCGCGGCCGTGCCCGCGCAGGACATCACCCCCGCCTGCGGGAACGCCACCAGCTGGATCTGCATGATGTCGGCGCAGCGCTGCGCAGCCTCGCGCACAGCCAGCAGATGGCGCAGGCCGGTGCTGGCGTCGATATCGACGTGGCAGCGCATCGCCACGGTACCGAAGCGGCTGCACTGGCGGATCAGCGCCTCGGCGCGGTCCACCATCGGCGCGGCGTCGGCCACCGCGGCCTTTTCCACCGCCAGGCGCTCGCGCAGGCTGGCCACCGGCTGGTGCGGATGCCAGCGGTCGCCGACGAAACTCTTGTCCAGATGGATGTGCCCATCCACCAGGCCCGGCAGCAGGGTGAACCCCTGCAGGTCGATGACCTCGGCACCTTCGGCCGGGCCCGTTGTGCGGTTGAAACCCTCAAAACGCCCGTCGCGGATGTGGAAATGCACCGGCGCACCCTCGCGGTCGACGCCGCCCTGGATGAACTGCAGGGTCATGGGGGAACTCCCGGAAAGCCAGACAAGGCCCCATCGTGCGCCCCGCCCGGCCCATCGGCCAACGAAATATCTGCATGCCTCGTATTTGGCAACGCGATGAATGCCCGACGAGTCGCGACGCTTTCGGCACGCCGGGGACACGCCTGAACGGGTAACATGGGCGCCTGTTTCCGCTGTGATGCCGCATGGGCCCGTCCGACCGCCACGATCGTCTCCGCCGCTGGCAGGCCGCATCCCTGCTGGCCGCTGCCCCGATCGCCAGCCTGTCCGCCGCCGATGCCGGTGCCACCGCGCCGCTGCAGGCGCCGCCCGGACAGCAGCGCATCGCGCCCGCCGCCCTGGTCGAGCAGCTGCACCAGCGCGTGCTGGCCGGCCCCAGTGCAACCGGTACGCTGGAAAGCTGGTGCGCCGAGCATGGCCTGGCCGAACAGGCCCGCGTGCGCGCCGTGCGCGTGCATGGCCAGGACAAGGCGGCACCGGCCGACGTACTCAAGGCGCTCGGCGCGGGTGCCGATACGCCGCTGCGCTACCGTCGCGTGCAGCTGGTCTGCGGCAGCCGCGTGCTCTCCGAAGCCGACAACTGGTACCTGCCGGGCCGCCTCAGCGCGGCGATGAACCAGGTGCTGGACAGCAGCGACGAACCCTTCGGCCGCGTGGTCGGCCCCCTCGGCTTCCAGCGCCAGACCCTTGCCGACCAGACCTTCTGGCCACCGCGCGGCGATGGCGACCATGGCGTCATCCTGGAAGTGCGTGCCCTGCTGCGCGACCGCCAGCAACAGGCCTTCAGCTACGTCATCGAGTCGTACAGCGTGCAGGCGCTGCCCTGACGGCGAGCGAGCGGTAGTCGAGCAGGCTCGACGCTACTGGCTGATGCCGTTGGCAGTGGGATCGATCGAGAACACGAAACGCCCCGAGGACTGTCCGTTTCCCAGCGGATACTCGGCCGTCATCAACGCGTAGTGCGGTGCGCCGCGGTCCTTGCCGAACAGGCCAACCCAGTCACGGAATCCACCTTGGCT
Organism: Stenotrophomonas sp. SAU14A_NAIMI4_5; assembly: GCF_003086795.1. Lineage (NCBI taxonomy): Bacteria > Pseudomonadati > Pseudomonadota > Gammaproteobacteria > Lysobacterales > Lysobacteraceae > Stenotrophomonas > Stenotrophomonas sp. SAU14A_NAIMI4_5. The sequence goes on from NZ_CP026003.1 coordinate 2,611,665, forward strand.
GCGGCTGCGCACCTCGCCCATGCACAGGGTATAGCCACACGTCAGCGAGGCCAGCGCCACGTCCTCGCCCAGCGCACGGGTCGCCGCGGCCTGGTACAACCGGGTCAGATCCTGCGCATCCGGACTCAGCGACGCATCCGCTTCGAACTGCTGCAGGGCTGCTTTGAAGCTTCTGCTGGAAAGAAGGACGGCCTCGGCCTGGTCGCCCGACAATTCGCCGCCGTTCAGCAGTTGCGACTCCCCTGCGAGATAGGCCGCATTCGATGGCATGGCGTGTTGTGCCGACGGCATGGCTGCGGCGGCACGTGGACGCGCAGGCACAGACACAGGCGCAGGCGCATCATCCGGAGTCGCGGCGTGACCGGTCGCCTGCGCTTGCGATGCGGCCGCCTTGACGGGGGCCTGCGCGATCTCATTGCGCGCAGTTCCGGTTTCGCCCGGGTGGCAACCCGGCAACACGCCCAGCACCATCCCGGCGATCAACAGCATCCTTGCATCCATCCGTGCACTCCGTGTGTGGAAAGGCCACAGCATCGACCGTTCGCACACGTTGCGCCATCTGCATCGCACAAACAAGCGTCTTGCAACCGCGCCTTCATCCCTGAACGGCCCCGGACCATCGCGCAGTATGCTCCTCACTTTGCAACAAATTTCATGGGCATCGCCCCGCGCAGACGGGATCGTGGCCGGATGTGCATCGAACCGAACCCCACCTCCCCTCCTGCCCTGCACCCGGTACTGCGCCGCCACCTGCTGCTGCTGGGCCATGGTTCCATCAACCTGCGCTCACTGCAGCGCACCGACCTGCCTGGCTGGCGCACGCTGTGCGGGCAGCGCCGCACCCGCTGCAACGTGAACTGCCGCAGCGAGGCCGAGGTGCAGCTGTTCATCGGCATCCAGCGCTCGCGCCTGCAGGAGGACAATGACCGCCTGCTGCTGGGTGTGTTCGACCAGCCCAGCCATACCCTGATCGACCAGCTGACCGTGCGGCTGCAGTCCGCGCGCGATCGCAGCGCCGAGCTGCAGCGCTTCTGCCAGGCCGACTGGACCGATGCGCAGCGCTTCGCCGACACGCTGCAGGCACTGTGCCCGTTCCTGTTCGAACAGGTCGGACTGCACCGCGTCTATGTGATGCTCCCGCCCGACAACAGCGCCGGGCTTGCAGACGTGCTGCGCGCCGCCGGCTTCGAGAACGAAGGCCTGCTGCGCGACCATCACCTGGGCCCTGACGGCTGGGAAGACCGCAGCCTGCATGCGCTGACGGCGCCGACCTGGCGCCGCCAGCACCCCGCGCGGGGCTAGCGCACCCGCTCCAGCGCGGAACCGGCGCCGGTCAGCACGCTGCAGGCGTGGTCCTGCAGCTCCTCGGCACTGGCGTCGTTGCCGGTGGCGGTGTCGAGCCGGGTCGCCAGCAGCACGAACCCGGGGGCGCCGTGCGCATCGCGGTGACCGGCCACCAGCAGGCTCCAGTTGCCGACGTCGGCCGGGCCACTCAGGTCGAAGGCCAGCAGGTTCAGCGGGTTGGCGGTCAGCTCCGCGCCCGGCAGCACGCGCGCCTGGTACGGGTGGCCACGCAGCGGCACCGGCAGCGGCGCCCACTGCTGCCCCAGCGCCGCACGCTGTGCGTCCAGCGCCTGCACCACGTCGGCACGCAGGCAGTCCACGTGGATGTGCAGCTGGTGCTGCGAGCGACCATGCGGCGAGTTCAACGCCAGGCTGGCCACTTCGCGCGGCAGCGGCTGGCCAAGCGCCTGCTGGGTGTGCGAGCGCGCCTGCCATGCAGCGGCAAAGTAGTTCGGCACGCCCCTGCGGTACAGGCCGGGGCTTTCAATGCCGCTGACCTTGTCCAGCGGCATCAGCAGGAACTGGTAATCCCCATGCGAATCCTTGACCAGTACGTCGCGGCGGTCGGCGCCGGGCTGCACCTGCAGGCAGGCACCTCGCGGGCCATCAGCCCCTTCGCAGTCGCGTTCGATCAGGCGCCACAGCGCATCGGAATGGGCCGGCGGCGGCGGCGGCGCGCTGGCACAAGCAGCCAGCGTGGTCAGGGACAACAGCAGCAGGGGACGCAGGGACACGGTGGAAACTCAGGTAAACAGGCGCAGCGAACATTGTAGGGTCGAGCGTGCTCGACTGCCCGCATCGACCGGCTCAGTACGTCCCGAACGGCACTTCCACGACCTTCGCCGGGCCTTGGCCCGGGGCCTGCAGGGTGTAGCGGTCCAGCGCACCATCGTCATCGGCAAAGGGCTGGCGCTGGAACTGCAGCCGGTACTGCACCTCACCCAGGCGCACCGTGGTCGCCTCGGAGTCCACCGCGGCCGCTTCCGGCAGCAGCAGGCCACCCAGATCGCTGTAGGCACCGGCAACATCGGCGAAGGTGTAATCGGCCAGCTCATCCACCCGCTGCATCGCATACACATGCGGCACATAGGGGCGGGACGGGCTGCGCACGTTGCCGAGGTCATCCACCCCGGCCTGAGCGAGGTGGTACTGCTCGCGCAGCGCGGCCACGCCCAGCGACGGGCTGGCCACCTGCAGGCAGCACACCGCGCGGTGGCCTTCGCGATCAAGGATGACGAAGCGGTCGCCACGGGTCGCTTCCTGCGGCAGCATGCCGAACGCCAGGTTGCGCTGCGCCGGCTCATGGCCGGCCTCGGTCTGCAGGTTGCGCCAGCCACCGAACACGGGGGCAGCATCGGCGGTTGCAGCCGCCACTGCCGGATCAATGGCCGCGGCGTTGACTGTCGCGGCCGCCAGCAGCAACGGCAGCAACGCCATCGAGGTCAGCCAGCCCTGTCCGTGCGCTTCGCCTGACGTCATACCCTGTTCCGCACCTGCGCCGGAATGGCCCGACCTGCCCGTCGGCGCGATGCCGTACGTTCGCGCACTATGCATCGGCGGTCGGCCAGCGGCAATGATCCGATCGCTGCCGGGGCCGCGCCAGACAGTGCTATGGTGCGGCCATTCCCCTGCAATGGAGCGCCCGCATGACTGCCCACCGCCTGTTCCTGCTGCTTCCTGCCACTGCACTGCTGCTGTCGGCATGCGTCAGCACGCCCGGCCCGCAGGTCAAGGGCAGCGGCCGCTGCGATGCCAGCCAGCTCGGCTGGGCCGTCGGCCAGCCGGGCAACGAAGAGAACATGCGCCGCCTGTCCCGTGAAAGCGGCGCCGGCCTGGTCAACCCGATCGGACCGACCACCATCACCACCAAGGACATCCGCCCGGACCGCCTGCGCGTGTACGTGGACAAGAACAACGTCATCACCGCCGCACGCTGCGAATAACCCGACAGTAGAGCCGAGCCCGCGCTCGGCTGCTCTCGCCTTCTGTAGAGCCGAGCCATGCTCGGCTGCTACCGCGCTCAGGGCTCGGTATAGCCCGCGCAGTCCGGCAGCGCCTGGTCCGGCTGGTAAGCACCATCACTGAAGCCGAACGTACGCACATACGTGCACGCCGGGTCCTGCTCGGTGCGCAGGTCCTTCTTGGTCAGCGGGCCCTTGGCCAGCGAATCCTCGTTGCGTGACACACCGGCCGGGAAGCGCGTGGCCACGGTCTGGTAGCGCAGCACCGGCATCGCCGTGGCGGTGGAATCCAGCGAGAGCCTGGCCGAGAACCCGTAACTGTCATGGCAGGCGCCAGCGCGCTGCTTCATGTCCTGCTCGCTGAAGCAGGCACGGATCTCCGCATGTCCCGCCCAGGCCACACCGAGCACGTCATTGTCGACCTGGATGCCGTCATCCAGGTGCCGCACCCGTGCCAGCTGCAGGCGCGACGCATCGGCACCGCCGCCGGAATACATGTTGCTGACCTTGCTGATGCCGCCGACCAGCACGTTCTGTCGTGCCCGCTGCTGCGGATCGGCCACGGCCTGGTCGGCACCCACGCCCGGTGCCAGGCGCACGATCCATGGCCACAGTGACAGCTCACCTTCAGACGGCACATCCATCGTCACGTGCCAGGACTGCGGCTGGCCCGTGCCCTGTGCACGTTCGGTCACCACCAGCGTGTTGGACACCTCACCTTCGGTGTCGCTGGGCTGCAGGGCCACGCACCAGGCACGATCGGCCGTGCAGTTCTGCAGGCGGTCACCGCCATCCTCGCCGGGCAACAGCACCTGCCCCAGCGGCTCCATCACGTTGCCTGCCGCATCGCGCTGCTGCGGCAGGATCGATCCCTGCGCAGATGCCAGTACTGGCGTCGACAGCAGCAGTGCAAGCCACGCGGCTCGGGAAATCGTCGTGTGCATCATCATTCCAGCGCGTCAGCGCATCCATGCGGAAGGCCGATGATAGTCAATGCCCGCTGCAATCGCAGCTGCCCCAGCCCGCCACCTTGGATGTGTGGCCGATACCGGGATTGAACGTGTTGCTCGGATCCAGCTGCCGATAGAATCCGGCCAGCGCCGGCTTGGCCGGGTACAGGTGGCCGACGTTGTGTTCGGCCGGGTACTCGGCGCCACGCTTGTCCAGCAGCGCCCACATCGCATGTTCGATGGCCATCGGGTCTTCGCCTTTGCGCGCGATGTAATCCTGGTGGAACACATGGCAGAGGAAGTGCCCGTAGTACAGTTTGTGCAGCAGGCGCCCATCGATATCGGGGGGCAGCGTCTCGAACCAGTCCGCATCGTCGCGGCGCAGGGCGATGTCCAGCGCCACGATGTCCTGCACCTTCGCGCGATGGACTTCGCGGTAGCGCACCGCCGCACCGGCCACGGCGAAACGATGCAGGAACGCCTTGCGTCCCTCCTCGGCGCTGCAGCGGAAGAAACCGCCCTCATGGTTGGCAAAGCACTCGCGCAGCCAGCGCTCGGTCTCCGCAGCATCCTGCGCCGACACCTTCAGCAGCAGGTGATGCTCATACCGCTGGCGGAACTCGCCCATGCGCGGCGGCAGGTGCGACGGCAGCAGGCCGACCAGCGCCTGCATCACCCGGTCGGTCACCCCGCGCAGACCCAGCCGCTCGAACCAGCCATCGACGCGGCTCTTCAGCGCGAACGCGGCCGGCACGCGCGCCGTGCCGAGGCGATCGATCAGCAGGAAGGTGTCCTTGCCGTAGCGCTCGCCGATGTCGTACGCATCGCGGTGGATGTACTCCCCGGCGATCGGCAGGCGTTCGAAGCCGGTCAGCAGCTGGCGGCGGATGGTGGTGAGCGTGGCCGTGCGGTTGCTGCCGATGTAGAACACCTCGGCGGCTTCCTTCTCGAACGTATCCAGGCGCACGGCGAACACCGCCAGTTTGCCCGCCGAACCGGACGCCTCGTAATGACGGCTGGGGTCGGCGTTGAAGCGTGCCGGCGTATCCGCATCGACACGTCGCACATCCTCGGCATAGCGCGCATCGGAGGCAGCGCGGCCATCGCCATCGCCGACATCGGCGGGGCTGTAGTCGCCCGCCTGCAGACGCTGCAGGATCTGCTCGGGCGTCTCGCCGAGGGCAATGCCAAGGTGGTTGACCAGCTGCAGCTGGCCCTGCGCATCGACCTGCGCGAACAGTGCCAACTCGGTATAGGCCGGGCCACGGCGCACCAGTGAACCGCCGGAGTTGTTGCAGATGCCGCCCAGCACCGAGGCACCGATGCACGACGAGCCGATCACCGAATGCGGCTCGCGCCCCAGCGGTGCCAGCGTCTGTTCCAGACGATCCAGCGTCGCGCCGGGCAGGCACAGCACCTGGCGGCCCTCGTTCAACAGCTGGATGCCGGTCAGGCGCAGCGTGCTGACCAGTACCATCGGCCGCCCGTAGTCATCGCCATCGGGAGTCGAACCACCGGTCAGGCCGGTGTTGGCCGCCTGCAGGATGATCGCCGCCCCACCCTGCACCGCCGCCTGCAGCACCCGCCAGAGTTCCAGCAGCGTGCCTGGGCGCGCCACGGCCAGCACCGGGCCTTCGCCAAACCGATAGCCGCGACGGAAACGACGGGTCGCCTTGTCACCGGTCAGCACATAGCGGCTGCCGACGGCGGCACGCAGCTGCGCCAGCACGCTCGCGTGGTCGCTCATGGCAGGCTGACCAGCGAGTCGCGGCCGATGTCGGCGATGCGGCGCGCACCGGTCAGCGTCATCGCCACCCGCATTTCCTTGGCGACCAGATCCAGCAGGTTGGCCACGCCCGCTTCACCCTGTGCGGCCAGTGCATAGACGAAGGCGCGGCCCAGCAGCACGGTATCGGCACCCAGCGCCAGCATGCGCACCACGTCCAGGCCATTGCGGATGCCCGAATCGGCGAGGATCTTCAGGTCGCCCTGCACCGCATCGGCGATGGCCGGCAGTGCGCGTGCGGTGGACAGCACGCCATCCAGCTGGCGGCCACCGTGGTTGGAGACTACGATGCCGTCGGCACCGAACTTCACTGCATCGCGCGCGTCGTCCGGATCGAGGATGCCCTTGATGACCATCGGCCCCTTCCAGAACTCGCGGATCCATTCCAGGTCCTTCCACGAGATCGAAGGATCGAAGTTGCTGCCCAGCCAGCCGATGTAGTCCGCCAGCCCGGTCGGATTGCCGCGGTAAGCGGAGATGTTGCCGAGGTCGTGCGGGCGCCCGAGCAGACCCACGTCCCACGCCCAGCGCGGGTGGGTGAAGGCCTGGCCGACGCGGCGCAGCGAGGCATTGGGACCGCTCATGCCCGAGTGCGCGTCACGATAGCGCGCGCCGGGCACCGGCATGTCCACGGTAAACACCAGGGTGGTCACGCCGGCCGCCTGCGCGCGTTCCAGCGCGTTGCGCATGAAACCGCGGTCGCGCAGCACGTACAGCTGGAACCACATCGGCCGCTGGATGGCCGGCGCCACTTCCTCGATCGGGCACACCGACACGGTCGACAGGGTGAACGGAATGCCACGGCTGTCCGCCGCACGCGCGGCCTGCACCTCGCCACGCCGGGCGTACATGCCGGTCAGGCCGACCGGCGCCAGCGCTACCGGCATCGCCAGCGTCTCGCCGAACAGCTCGGTTTCCAGGCTGAGGTCGGACATGTTGCGCAGGATGCGCTGGCGCAGCCCAATGTCGGACAGGTCGGAAACGTTGCGCTTCAGCGTGTGCTCGGCATATGCGCCACCATCGATGTAGTGGAACAGGAACGGCGGCAGTCGACGCTCGGCGGCGGCACGGTAATCGGTGGAAGCGGAAATGATCATGGGGTCAACCGGAAGTCATCAGCCATGCGGGGAAGGGAGACGCGAGGCCCGCGCACGCCGGGCTTCGTTGTCATCGAGCGTGCGCAGCGTGGTGTGCACGAACTCAAGGTGGGCATGGGCAGCGGCGCGCGCGCGTTCGGGATCGCCGGCCAGCACCGCATCCATCATCTCGCGATGCTGGTCGGACAGCGGCGAGAAGGTTGCTGCCGAGGTGTAGAGCTTCTCGCGGCTCTGCGAGATGTTGGTCTGCAGCAGCTCGAACAGGCCGCGCATCACCTGCAGCAGCACCAGGTTGTGCGAGGCCTCGGCGATGGACAGATGGAAGGCCGCATCGGCTGCGGCCTCGCCGGCCGGGTCATCCTTGCCGTGCGCGTCCATCATGGTCTGGAAGGCGCGGGTGATGCGCGCGCGGTCCTCGTCGGTGGCACGCAGCGCGGCGTGCCACGCCGTGGCACCTTCCAGCGCGTGGCGGATCTCCAGCACATCGAAACGGTATTCCGGATCGCCCTGGAACACCGGCAGGTAGGGCACCAGGGGTTCCTGCAGCGCCTGCCGGGCGAGTGCCGCCGGGTCGGCCACGTAGGTGCCGCCGCCGACGCGCGCGGTCAGCAGCCCCTGGCTGGCCAGCTGCGCGATGGCCTCGCGCAACGCGGTGCGCGAGACGCCCAGCTCCAGCGCCAGAGTGCGCTCGGCCGGCAGCCGGTCGCCGGGCTGCAGCTGTTGTTCCTGCACCAGCAGGCGCAGCTGTGCAGCGACCTTGTCAGAGACGCGCGGCGAGGTCATGGCGTCCACCGCGCGGTGGACGAAACTTGGTATGACCATTCGTGGCAAAGGATGCGCTGGCGATTCAAGGCAGGCAATCAAAGCAGGCGAAGAGCCCATTTAATCACAGGTTTCGCGCCGACATTGGTCCGACCATTTTGCCGCAATTGGGGTCAGAGCCCCTGCGGGGATCCGACCCCGGGGTCGGATCCCCGCAGGGGCTCTGACCCCACCCCCACTCCCCTCAGAGTTTTTTCTCCACCCGCCGGATCACCGCCAGCACCAGCACGCACAGCACGCTCACCCCGATGGCGATCACGTACTTGCCGATGCCCACGGCAATGCCGATGGCCGCAGCCATCACCAGCGAACTCGCCGTGGTCAATCCGCTGACCTGGTCCTCGCGGTTGCCGCGCAGGATGGTGCCGGCGGCCACGAAACCAACGCAGGCCACCACTGCCTCGATCAGGCGCACCGGATCGACCTGCAGCAGGTCGCGGTAGCGCTCCTGCTGGAAATGTTCGGCCACCGAATCACCGAGGCCGACGATCAGCGCCGCCGCCCCGGCAATCAGCATATGCGTGCGCAGGCCCGCGGCGTGCTTGCCCATCTCACGTTCGACGCCCAGCACGCCGCCGAACAGCATCGCCGCGGCCACGCGCAGCAGGATCGATACATCCTGGGTGAGTTCCATCGGCGGACTCCGGGAGTTTCCCCGGAGCGTCGCGCGAGGGCCGTGGCACCACGGTGAAGGTGCCACCACGGCCGGTTCACCCGGCAGCGCCCGGCGATGCCCGGGGTCGGATCCCCGCAGGGGCTCTGACCCCAGCCATCCGTTCCCCTCAGCAGCGCATCACTGCGCCAGGTAGCCACCGTCGATCGCGTAATAGGTGCCGGTCGCGAACGAGGCATCATCACTGGCCAGCCAGGCCACCAGCGCCGCCACTTCCTCCGGCGTACCCAGGCGCTTGAGCGCATGGCGCCCTTCCAGCGTCGCGCGCACCTTGGCATCCATCTTTTCCAGCAGCGGCGTGGCGATGAAGCCCGGGCCGACTGCGTTGATGCGGATGCCATCGCCGGCATGTTCCCACGCGGCGGTCTGGGTCAGGCCCACCACGCCATGCTTGGCTGCCACGTAGGCGGTCGAACCGGCATAGCCCACCTGGCCCAGGATCGAGGCCATGTTGATGATGCTGCCGCCCTTGCCCGCCGCGCGCATCGCCTGGATCTGCGCACGCTGGCACAGGAACACGCTGGTCAGGTTCACATCGACCACGCGCTTCCAGCCATCGACCGGATAATCGCCACTGCTTGCGGCCGGGCCGCCGATGCCGGCGTTGTTCACCGCCACGTCGATGCCACCCAGCTCCTTCACCGTGCGCTGTACCGCTGCCTCCACCGCCGCCTCATCGGTCACGTCCAATGCGATGCCGATGACCTGCACGCCCTTCGCCTTCAGGCTCTGGACGGTGGCATCCACCGCGTCCTGTTTCAGGTCCCACACCGAGAGGCTGGCACCGGATGCAGCAAGCAGTTCCGCCACGGCCAGGCCGATGCCGGACACACCGCCGGTCACGATCGCGGTCTTGCCCTTGAGCTGGTAGTCGATCATCTGTGTTCTCCACGTGTTGGTCATCGATGCGGAGCGCGTCCGCCTGTTGATGACGTTACGCCCGCGCGTGTTACGGAGGTGCCATCTGCAGCGACATTCGACGTCCATTGCCTGCAACGAACCTTCCCATCGCTGCAACGCATTCGCACCTATGATCCAAGCCACACCTCTCCCCCAGTGGAACCTTCGATGAGCCCTGCCGCCGATCTGCTGTTCACGCCCACCCACCTTGGCCACATCGCCGTGGCCAACCGCATCGCCATGGCGCCGCTGACGCGCAACCGTGCCCTGCCCGACCGCGTGCCCTCGCCGCTGGCGATCACCTACTACCAGCAGCGCGCCAGCGCCGGCCTGATCATTGCCGAGGCGACGCAGATCAGCCCGCTCGGCCAGGGCTACCTGGACACCCCGGGCATCTACAGCGACGCACAGGTGGCTGGATGGAAGCCGGTGACCGATGCGGTGCACGCCGCCGGTGGCCGCATCGTGCTGCAGCTCTGGCACGTCGGCCGCATCTCCCACACCAGCCTGCTGCCGGAGGGCGAAGTGCCGGTGGCACCGAGCGCGATCCGCGCCAATGGCAAGACTTTCACCGCCAACGGTTTCGAGGATGTATCCGCGCCGCGCGCGTTGGCCATCGAGGAGATCCCGGCGCTGATCGAGGACTACCGCACCGCTGCACGCAACGCGATCGCCGCCGGCTTCGACGGCGTGGAAGTGCACGCCGCCAATGGCTACCTGATCGACCAGTTCCTGCGCGATGGCAGCAATCACCGCAGTGATGCCTACGGTGGCAGCATCGAGAACCGCACGCGCCTGCTGTTTGAAGTGGTCAGCGCGGTGGCCGAAGCCATCGGCCCGGCCCGCACCGGCGTGCGCCTGTCGCCGGTCACGCCGGTCAACGATGCGCACGACAGCAATCCGCAGCCGCTGTTCGACCGCGCGGTGGAGCGCCTGGACACGATCGAGGGCCTGGCCTTCATCCATGTCATCGAAGGTGCCACCGGCGGTGACCGTGACAACCTCGCCTTCGACTACGCCGGCCTGCGTGCGCGCTTCCGTGGTCCCTGGATTGCCAACAACGGCTACGACGCCGTGCGTGCCGAGCAGGCCGTAGCCAGCGGCTACGCCGACATGGTCGCGTTCGGGCGGCCCTTCATTGCCAACCCCGATCTGGTGGCGCGCCTGCGCAGTGGCGCCGCACTGGCCGACCTCGACCCCAGCACCCTCTATGGCGGCGGCGAACACGGCTACACCGACTACCCCGCACTGGGTGCGTAATCCATTGTCACCGGCCCGTCGCTGCGGCGGCGGGCCCGCGCTAGAATGTTCCTGCGAGCCGACGCCAGCACTCTCCTCCCCAGCTGAGCGGCCTCGCAATGTCCCGATATTTCACCTTTGCCGATTACCGTCGCTTCGGCGATCGGCACGGCTATGACTACCGCGCCGACCCGCGCGACCTGCGCGACGACCAATGGGTCGGTCGCGGCGAAATGCACGAACAGACCCTGCGCGGCGGCCTCAGCCTGATCGCCACCGATGTGTGCAACCGCGTGGGCTATACGGCCACTGCCGAGCAGCGGCCGGGCCTGTCGATCCGGATGATGCTTGATGGCCAGGTCGACGTGCAGGTGCCGCAGCGTGAGGCCTTCAGCCTGCGCGCCGGCACCGCGATGACCAGCCATCACCGTGAACCGGTCGAGATGCGCGGCGTGCATCCGGGCAGCGTGCGCCTGCGTGGCGTGAGCCTGCGCATTCCTGCGGAGTTCGATGTGGACCTGCTGCAACAACCCGCGCTGCAGCAGGCACTGCAGGGCAGCGAGGGCGGCTGCCGCCACTGGGCCATTCCGCACACACTGGTGCCGGCGTTGTCGCAGCTGTTCGACAGCCCGTGGCAGGGCGATCTGGATGCACTGTGGCGCGAGGGCCTGGCCCTGCAGATCCTGGCGGTCGGCCTGCAGGCCGATGACCTGCACGGGGCGACCACCCGTACGCTGCGTGCCGGGCAGCATGCGCGGCTGGAACGCGTGCGCGATTTCCTGCGCGAAGACCCCAGCCATGAGCACAGCCTGGTCGAACTGGCGCAGATCGCCTGCATGAGCCCCAGTTCGCTGCGCCGTCATTTCGTGCAGCAGTACGGCTGTTCGGTATTCGATTACCTGCACGAACAACGCATGCACCACGCCGAACAGGGCCTGCGCGAACGCGGCTGGAGCGTCGAACAGGCGGCGGCCGCTACCGGCTACCGCCACCCCAGCAACTTCGCTGCGGCGTTCCGCAAGCGCTTCGGCCTGGTACCCAGCCGCTGGCGCACCGGGCCCTCGAAGGTGGGGTGAGCTGCGCTCTGGTGGGTTGGCCTCCGTTCTGGTGGGTGTCGACCGTTCTGGTGGGTTGGTCTCCGCTCCGGTGGGTGTCGACCGTTGGTCGACACGCTTTTGCATGGCTCGCCGGGCATTGCCCGGCGCTACCAACATCGCTTAATCCCCGCTTTGGTGGGTGTCGACCGTTGGTCGACACGCTCTCACGCGATCCCCGCTCTGGTGGGTGTCGACCGTTGGTCGACACGCTCTCGCATGGCATGCCGGCCAGCGGCCGGCACTACCACCGCCGGGCATGGCCCGGCGCGTCCACCAGCCTCAATACACCGGCAGATCGATGTAACTGGCCTGCGCGGCGCTGTGCCACACCCGCTGCGTGGCCTTCTGGTAATCCCCCGGCTTGGCCAGGTAGATGTTCGGCACGTAGGTCTGTGGGTTGCGGTCGTACAGCGGGAACAGGCTGGACTGCACCTGCACCATCACCCGGTGCCCCTTCTGGAACACATGGTTGGCATTGGGCAGGTCGAAGCGGTACGGCTGCACCTGGTTGGCCACCAGCGCCTTGGGCTCGCTGAAGCTCTCGCGGTAACGGCCGCGGAAGATCGCCAGCGACACCGGCAGCTCATAGCCGCCCATTTCCGGCGACGAGGCATCCTGGTCCGGGTAGACGTCGATCAGCTTCACCACCCAGTCGCTGTCGGTGCCGCTGGTCGATGCCTGCAGGTGCACCGCCGGCGCGCCACCAATGCGCAGCGGCTCGCTCAGCGGCTCGGTGATGAAGGTCAGCACGTCAGGGCGACCATCGACGAAGCGCTGGTCCTTCACCAGCCAGGTGGTCCACATGTCACGATCGCCGAAGCGCACCGGGCGCGGCACGAACGGCACCGGCTTGGCCGGGTCGGACACGTATTCCTCGAAGTCGCCCTCGCCCGCCGCCGGCGCCTGGAAGGCCAGCTTGCCACCGGCACGCAGGTACAGCGGCTTGCTGGCTGCGGTGCAGTCCTTCTGGCAGCTGCGCGGCCAGCCCTGCAGGCGGTCCCAATGGTTTTCCCCAGTGTTGTAGATCAGCACCGGCGGCGTGTCGGCCTTCGGGGCACCGTCCACCAGGTACTGGTCGAAGAACGGCTTGAGCACGTCGCGGCGGAACTGCAGCGCGGTATCGCCGTCGAACTTCAGCGCGCCCAGCGAGTCACCGGTGTAGTTCACCTGGCTGTGCCGCCACGGGCCCATCACCAGGTAGTTGAGGCTGTTGCCGGTGTCGCGCCCTTCCATCGCCTGGTAGGCATGGTTGGCGCCCCACATGTCCTCCTGGTCCCACAGGCCCTGCAGCCACATGGTCGGCACCTTCAGCGGCGTCTTCGCCATCACCGCGTCCAGCGCCTGGCCCTGCCAGAAGGCATCGTAGGCCGGGTGCTGCACCAGCTTCTTCCACCAGGTCAGCTGGTCCACGCCGGTGAAGCGTGCGTAATCGCCAGCGGAACCGATGCGCAGGAAGGTGCTGTAGTCGTCGTAGCCGAGGCTGGGCAGCGGCGTGCCCTTGCCGCGCTTCTCGGTCTGCATCGCGAAGTAGTTGAAGTTGACCTGGCGGAACGCGCCGTAGTTGAGCCAGTCGTCACCCATCCAGCCATCGACCATCGGGCTTTCCGGTGCGGCAACCTTCAGCGCCGGATGCGGGTCGGTCAAGGCCATAACCACCGTGAAACCCTCATACGACGAGCCCAGCATGCCGACCTTGCCGTTGGTCTCCGGCACGTGTTTGACCAGCCAGTCGATGGTGTCCCACGCATCGGTGGAATGATCGACCTTGGTGTTGTTCAGCGGACCGCGCAGCGGCCGGGTCATCACGTAATCGCCTTCGGAACCGTACTTGCCGCGGATGTCCTGGAACACGCGGATGTAGCCGCCATCGACGAACACTTCATCGCCCTGCGGCAGCATGTCACGCATGCGCGGCGAATCGATGCGGCTGGCGCGGCCGGCCGCGTCGTAGGGCGTGCGGGTCAGCAGGATCGGCGCGTTGTGCGCGCCCTTGGGCACCACGATGACGGTGTACAGCTTGGTGCCATCGCGCATCGGCACCATCACCACGCGCTTGTCGTAGTCACGGCCGACATCGGGGGCCACGAAAGGCTTGCCGCTGATGTCCGGGGTCATCGGCGGGGTATCGGCGGCCAGCACGGTGCTGGACAGGCCAAGGGCGATCGCTACAGCAACGGCACGCACACGCATGGAAACCCCTCCCGACAGGAAAGTCCCAAGCCTACTCCTGCCCTGTCCGGTGAAGTGTGTGCAGGCTTTGCGTTCTGCGCTCTTTGGGGGCAGGACTGATGGCACATGTGCAGTGGCCTCGCAGCGTCCGCCGGGCATGGCCCGGCGCTACCGACCCGCGGCCCTCGATCCGACCCGCGGCCCCGAGGTAGCGCCGGGCCATGCCCGGCGGATCCGTCAACCCGATTGAACCTCATGCAGCGCCAGCCAGCGCCAACGCCCCTGCTCCTGCCGCAGCACCGCCAGCGACTCGCGCCATGCGACCGCCCCATCGCCCACTGCATGCCCCTCGCGATAGCGCAGCACTGCCAGCGGTGACGGTGCTTCAATCGCCTGCACGGCGTCGATGGCGATGCGCAGGCCAGGGCGCGCACCATGCCCACCCACGAACAAGGCCTGCACCGCCTGCCGATCCAGCCGCCGCCCGGCGATGCCGACCATGCTGAAGTCCGCGCAGAAATGCGTCATCAGATCGTCGAGTGCTTCGGCGCCGACTTCGGCGCGGAACCAGGCCTGCAGCTTGTCGTGCAGTTCGTGGATTTCATGTTCGGCAGTGCGGTGCATCAGGCATTCTCCGGTTGCGCAAGTGTCAGGGGCTGCGCGCGGCGCAACAGCGCCATCGGCAGCAGGGTAAGGAAAGCGGCCAGGCCCAGCGCCAGACCGGTGGCCCGCGCCGGCAGCCACTGCATGGCCAGGGCCAGCAGCAGCGCGATGGCGGCGGTGCCAAGACAGAAGCTGAGCTGGCGGTTGAGATTCCACAGCGCGCTGGCATCACCCAGCGCCTCGGCCTCCACACCGTGGAAGGCCAGCGTCTGCGCGGTGCTGCTGCACAGGCTGCCGCCCGCCCCCATCAGCGCGAACAGCAGCGCCGCCAGCGCGAACGAAGGCTGCGGCAGCAGGGCCATCAGCAGCAGACCCGACGCCTGCAACAACATCCCGCCACGCAGCACCGCGCCCGGCCCGAAACGCGCCAGCAGGCGACGGCTGCCGGTGATGGCCAGCGCCGAGGCCAGCGCCCACGGCAGCATCAACGCACCGATGCGTGCAGCGCTGAAACCGGCCTGGTGCAGCTGCAACGTGCTCGCCAGCTGGCTTCCGATGAACACGCCCGGCACGGCCAGATAGACCAGCATCGCCAGCCGCAGCCCGCGATGGGACAGCAGCGACCAGCGCAGCAGCGGCTGTGCCTGCCTGCGCGCGTGGCGCAGGTGGGCGGTCGCCAGCACCAGCGCCAGCAGCAACAGCACCGCGCCGGCAATCCGGTGGCCGGGTTCACCCAGCCAGGTCAGCGCCAGCAGCAGCACGCCCAGCGCGCTCATCGCCGTGGCCAGCGCATAGGCCTGCAGGCGGGGCGCGGTGCGTTCACCATCGGCCGGCATCCACGCCAGCACCAGACCCATCGCCGCCAGTGCCAGCGGCAGGCTGGCCCACAGCACGCCGCGCCAGGACAGCCACTGCACCAGCAGCCCACCCAGCGCCGGTGCCAGCGCCGGTACCAGCAGGGCCACCAGCAGGATGCGGCGGGTCAGCGCCCCGCGCTGGTCAGGGCTGCACTGCCGGTAGGCCGCAGCCTGCGCGACCGGGATCAGCAGGCCACCGGCCAGGCCCTGCAGCAGCCGCCAGCCCAGCAGCCAGCCTATGCCCGGCGCCGCACCGGCCAAGGCCGCCGCCAGCGCGAACAGCAGCAGCGCCACCAGCAGCAGGCGGCGCTCGCCACAGCGCGCGGCCAGCCACGGCGCCAGTGGAATCACCATGCTCAGGCCCAGCATGTAGGCCGTGCCGACCCAGGCCAGCACGCCGACATCGGCATGCAGCTCGGCCGCCAGCGCCGGGTAGGCCACCGTGGCGATGAACATGTTGACCAGGTCCAGGGCGAACACCAGCAGGAATATCGCCTCATGGCGCAGGCGGGGGGACGGCATGGGCGGCGCTCCAGCGGGGAAGCAGGCAGGATGCCCTGCACCGGCTGTTGGAAAAACACGACAGCAGCTGCAACACTGTCAAATCTGTTTTGACAATGAATCGCCATGGTCAGCCTGGATCGCTTCGACATCTTCCGCGCCGTGGTCGACGCCGGCAGCCTCACTGCAGCCGCCGACCGCCTTGGCCTGAGCCGCGCGGTGGTCAGCTTCAACCTGAAGCGGCTGGAGCAGGAACTGGGGGTGACCCTGCTGCTGCGCAGTACCCGCCAGCTGGCCCTGACCGAGGCCGGCGAACAGTTCCTGCAGCACTGCGTGCAGGCCCTGGATGCGGCCCAGGCGGCCATCGATGCCGCGCGCCGCGACCAGCACCAGCTGCAGGGCACGCTGCGCCTGACCACCACGCCGGAGTACGCGCAGCTGCGGCTGATCCCGGCGCTGGAGGCATTCCGCGCGCGGCATCCGGCGCTGCAGCTGCATCTGTCCACGTCGCCCGCACCGGCCGACCTGATTCCCGAGCGTTTCGACGTAGCCATCCGCCTTGGCCGCCTGCCGGATTCAGGCCTGCACGCCAGCGAACTGGAACGGCACCCGCTGTGCGCGGTGGCCGCACCGTCGCTGCTGGCGCGCCTGCCCTCTGCCGAAGCGGTCGATGACCCGGTGCAGCTGGGCACCCTGCCCCGCCTCGGCTATCCGCGTCTGGCCGATGTGCCGGTGGTGGCGCCCGACGGCAGCGATGCGTTGTTTGCGACCAATCCGGGCAATGCCGTGGTGCGCGTGGACGGCGCCAGCAGCCTGCGCGCCTTCGCCCTGGCCGGTGCAGGCGTTACCGTGCTGCCGCGCTGGCTGATCGAGGACGACCTGGCCCACGACCGCCTGCGGCCGGTGCTGCGCCAGCACCGCTTCCCGCAGCAGAGCGTCTACGCCGTCTACCCGCACAGCACGCAGCCCTCGCCGAAGGTGCGCCACCTGATCGATTTCCTGCGCGGGTGGTTCACCGGCACGCCCGGGTGATGACGGCGTCCGCCGGAGATGCCATGACCAGGTAGCGCCGGGCCATGCCCGGCGAGCGCAGCGGCAATCCACAAAAAGAAACGGCCCCATTCGGGGCCGTTCCTTCAAACATCAACAACCCGCTGGATCAGCGCAGCACCTGCTCTACCAGCTGCACGTCCACGCTCTGCAGCGGCTCGGCCGCGTTGCGCGACAGCTGCACCTGGTAGGTGCCGCCGTCGATCTTCCACTGGCGCGCCTGCGCATCGTAGTGGGCCAGGGTCTTCGGCTCGGCTTCGATGCGGATGCGGCGCTGTTCGCCCGGCTGCAGCTGCACCTTGTCATAGCCGATCAGGCGGATCGGCGTGGTGCTGCCAGCCGGCAGCTTCAGGTACAGCTGGGCCACGTCCGCACCGGCGCGCTTGCCGGTGTTGCGGATGTCCACGCTGGCGACCAGGCGCGAACCCTCTACGCTCACCTTCAGGTTTTCATAGGCGAACGAGGTGTAGGACAGGCCATGGCCAAACGCGAAGGTCGGGGTCAGACCCTTGGCGGCCATCCACTTGTAGCCGACGTTGGCGCCTTCGATATCGAAATCGAACACGTCGCCGAACTCCTTCTTCGGCTTGAAGCCCAGGCCGTCGATGTGCGGGCGCGGCAGCTGCGATTCGTCCACCACCCAGGTCACCGGCAGGCGGCCGGACGGGTTGGCCTGGCCGGTCAGCAGCGCGGCGATGCCTTCGCCACCGCGGATGCCCGGGTACCAGGCCTGCAGCATCGCCGGCACCTGCGCCAGCCACGGGGTACGCACCGGGCCATTGGTTTCCAGCACCAGCACGGTCTTCGGGTTGGCCTTGGCCACCGCCGAGATCAGCGCGTCCTGCTTGTCGGGCAGCTGCATGTCCGGCAGGTCCACCGATTCGGCCGCCCACTGGGTGGCGAACACGATGGCCACGTCGGCCTGCGCGGCCGCCTTGGCCGCGGCGGCGGCATTGGTGCCGTCCACATATTCGATGGTCGCGTCCGGACGCGCTGCACGCAGCGATTCCAGCGGCGAGGACGGGTGGAAGATCACCGGGCCCGGCCAGGTGGTCGGCATCACGCCCGGCACTGCGTTGGTGCCCTTGGCGGTCACGCCCACCATCGACGAACCACCACCACCGATCACGCCCTTGTCGGCATGGCCACCGATGATGACGATGCGCTTCACGCTGTCGGCCAGCGGCAGCAGGTTGCCTTCATTGCGCAGCAGCACGCTGCCTTCTTCCACCGTGCGCTGGGCAACGGCGTAGCCGGCTTCGGCATCCACCTTCTGGTGCTGCGGCGGGTTGTCGAAGTTGCCATGCAGGAACATCGTGCGCAGGATGCGCGCCACCATGTCGTTCAGGCGCGCCTGCGGCACCACGCCACCGTGCACGGCCAGGCGCAGCGGTTCGTCGAAGAACACCGCGGCGTCGAACACTTCACCGGCCGACTGCTGGTCCAGGCCGGCCAGCGCCGCCTTCGAACCGCTGTGCACGCCGCCCCAGTCGGACATCACGAAACCGGGGAACTTCCATTCCTGCTTCAGCACCTGGTTCATCAGGTAGCCGTTCTCGCAGCCGTAGGTGCCGTTGATCTTGTTGTACGAGCACATCGCCACGCCCGGGCGACCGGCTTCCAGCGCGATCTCGAAGGCCAGCAGGTCCGATTCGTGCATGGCCTGTTCGCCGATGCGCACGTCATGGAAGTTGCGGCGGGTCTCCATGTCGTTCAGCGCGAAGTGCTTCATCGAGGAGATCACGTGCTGGCTCTGCACGCCCTGGATCAGCGCGCCGACCATCGAACCGGCCAGCAGGGGATCTTCGCCGGCGTATTCAAAGTTGCGACCGTTGCGCGGGTCACGCTGCAGGTTGACGCTGCCCGACAGCAGGATGTTGAAGCGCTGCTGCCATGCTTCGCGGCCCATGGTCGCGCCACCGGCGAAGGCCACTTCGCGGTTCCAGCTGGAGGCGGTGGACGGGCCGGACGGCATCGCGGTGGCGAAGTCGCCCGGACGGATGCCGCCCGGATTGGTCACGCCCACGCCGGCATCGGCCGACTGCTGCGCCGGAATGCCCAGGCGCGGCACCGCCGGCACGAAACCGGCCGAACCCACGGCGCCTTCCGGCAGCGGGCCACCGTCCTTGCCCAGCCCGAAGTAGCTGTGCAGCATCTGGAACTTCTCGTCCTCGGTCATCGCCTTCAGCAGCAGCGCAGCGCGCGCATCGGCGTTGAGGGTGGCGTCCATCCACGGCTGCTCGCCGCCCTTGTCGGCCACGTAGGCCAGGGTCAGCAGGGTCGCGCGCAGGGCGCTGCCATCGATCTTGAACGGCGCGCTGCTGGCAGCCTGGAAGCCATCGCTGAAGTAGCTGGCATCGGCTTCCAGGGCCACGCGGGCCGGATCGAAACCGGCAGCCTTGGCCGATTCACCGGCCACCGCACCCAGCAGCACGGCCGGTGCGCCCAGGCGCGAACGGGTGACCAGGGCCGGCAGGCGCGCGGCGCCCGCACCGGCATCGGTGTACAGGGCCACGGTGTGGCGGCCATCGTCCAGGCGCAGGTAGTTCAGGCCCGGCTGGTCGGGGCCGGATTCGGCGGCGATCGGCAGGCGGGTCAGCACGGCCTGGCCCTGCTGGGTCTGGCCATCATCCTTGCCGGCGGCGATGAAGCGGTATTCGTAGCCCAGGCCATCGGCCAGCAGCTGCAGCGGATCGACCTGGCCGATGCCGCGCTGCACCTGGCGCACGCTGACGGCGTCCACCTGCAGGGATTTCAGCTGGGCAGCCAGGGCGGGAATGGCATCGGCGCTCGGCGCCTGGTCCAGGGTCAGCACGGTGAAGGCGGCCGTGTCGGCCCAGGCCGGGGCGGCCAGCGCGGCAGACAGCGCAAGGGACAGGGCAAGGGACAGGGCAAGCGGCTTTGTAAACGTTTTCATCGGCGGGCGTAATTCCGTTGCCAAGGCAATCGGTCCAGGGAAAGTGCCGCCGAAGGGTGCAGCGTTCATGCCGCGCGGGCGTTGCCAGGCAACACACCGCGGGCCAGGGGACGGACCGGTCTGCGCGCGGGACCCTCCTCCCGGCGTGACAACCTGCCTGCCCGGGCCGCAAAGCGACCCATCTTGTTAAGATTGTGCGAGGGCATCGATGGCTGTCAACAGGACCTAAGTCACAGGCCTTCCTATGGCCTTGGTTATCAGGCCATCACCGGCGGTCATCAGCGGGCCGCAGGGCCGTGCCGATAATGGGAGTCCCCGGCGATGGACCGAGCCCATGAACGTACACCGCACTTTCGACCACCTCTGGCGCGACCGCTGTGATACTTCCAGCCAGCGCAGCCCGCGCGTGCTGATCCGCGTGTTCGTCACTCCCGGCGAGCTGGAGCGCAGCGTGGCGTTCTACGAGCAGCTGCAGGGCGTGGTGGCCGATGCGGGCTTTCCGTTCCCCGATGCCGGCCTGCGCCTGGCCATGGTCGGTGCGTTCCTGCTGATCGAAGGCAGCGATGACGCGCTGGCGCCGTTCACCTCCACCACCGGCACGTTGCTGGTCGATGATGTGCGGCCCTATCACGACAGGCTGGTGGCGGCCGGCGCCGAGATCATCTTCCCGCTGCAGGTGGTGCCCACTGGCGCGGCGTTCAATGCGGTGCATCCCGATGGCACCGTGGTCGAGTACGTGCACCATCGCCCGGATCCGCACGGGCGGTGATGGTGCGGCCGGGCTGCCGCCCGGCACCCGCTGACGTCAACGTCAACGTCAACGTCAAGAGCCTGCATTCCGTGGGATGGCGGGGTGGGTCCGGTGGCATGGGACGCTGCAAGTACGTCCATGTAAGCTCGGTCGCCGCATCCATGCGGCTCACGCCCCTGCCACCGGACCCACCCCGCCTTCGACAGTTTCCTGCTAGCTGTTGGAACCTGCTGCTGATGGAATCTGCTGCTGATGGAAGCTGCTGCTTATGGTGGTGGGTGCCGACCGTTGGTCGGCACGGGGTCGGATCTCCATGGATTCAATTCCGATGTCGATCCATCCACGCACGGCGTGGATCTACACTACCCGCATGCCCCACCCCGCCCTGCCCTGGACTGGCACCCTGCTGCTGGATGCACACGCCGCCCTGCTGCAGGGCCATGCCGGTGGCAGCGGCACGCACGCGCACTACGCCCACCAGCTGCTGCTCAGCGATGGCGCGCCTTGGGAGGTGGAGATCGACGGTGTGGCGCAGCACGGCCAGCGCCTGTGGTTGCCGTCCTTCGTACCGCACGCCATCCTCTCGGCGCCGCAGGACGGTTGCACCCTGTTCCTGGAACCGGCCCACGCTGATCTCGAACAGATCCAGCAGCAGCTGCCCACGCTGCCCACCGACATCACCGCCCTGCAGCAATGCCTGCCGCAGCTGAGCCGTGCGCAGCCGCTGGACCGCCGCGTGCAGGTGGCGCTGGAACACATCGCCCAGCACCTGCCCGGCCCGGTGCCGGCCGCGGACATCGCCGGCGCCGCGCACCTGTCCACCAGCCAGCTGCACCGGCGCTTCCAGTCCGATCTCGCCGTAACCCTGCGTGGCTGGGTGCTGTGGCAGCGCCTGCGCATCGCCCTGGCCCATCACCTGCGTGGGCACAGCCTGACCGACAGCGCGCATGCCGCCGGCTTCGCCGATCTGGCCCATCTGTCGCGCAGCCTGCGCCGCATGTTCGGCATCGGTGCGGCGCAGCTGCAGGGCCTGCAGCTGCGCGCTGCCTGAGGCGCGCTCAACGGCGGCGACGCAGCCCGTCCGGCACCTCGGGCACCTGCCCGTGTGGCAGCTCACGGAACGGCGCCAGCAGCTGCCCCGCATAGTCGCGCGGATAGTCCGGCTGGCTGCCGATGCCCAGGTCACGCGTCCCCAGTCGATAGTCCGGCGCATCGAAGGCCGTGCCCAGCAGGCGGTCCCAGACGGTCAGGAACAGACCGAAGTTGACGTCGCCAGCGGTGCCGTAGCGCATGTGGTGGAAACGGTGCAGCGGCGCCCAGGCCATCACCCGGCCGAGTACGCCCGGCCGCATGTCCACGTTGGAGTGCTGCAGCAGCAGCTGGATGGCGATGGCGAAGGCCAGCACCGCCGCCACCGGCAGCGGCAGGCCCAGCAGCAGCAACGGCAGCACGCCACCCACCGCCTCGGCGGCCTGGTGCAGCGGGTGCTTCATCAGGCCATTGAAGCCGTACATGCGGGTCACGCTGTGGTGCACCGCGTGCAGCCGCCACAGCCAGCCGATGCGATGGCTGGCGTAGTGCACCAAGGTGATGCCGAGATCGGCGGCGATGATGGCGACCAGCACCTGCAGCGCGAACGGCCATTGTTGCGGCCACGCCTGCCACGGAATGATCGCCGCCAGCAGCGGCACGGCGGCGATCGACAGCAGGTTCAGGCCTTCGTTGACCACGGCGTGCAGGGTGTCGCGCAGGCGATCGCCGTGGTCGTGGTTGAACGCCGGGTCGTAGGGCCAGAGGCGTTCGGCCACGAAGGAAACGCCGATGGCGAGGGCAAGCAGAGGCAGCAGCCACAGCGGGTCGCCGTGGTGGTGGCCGACCCAGGCGATGGCGGCGGCAATGAAGCCAGACAGGAACAACGGGGCGTACAGGCGGAGGATCCAGCGTTTCATCGGCAGGCCATGAATGAGGGGCCCGCAGGGTGGCCCCCGCACCCCCGGCCGGGATTGAACAAACGGCGCAACGCGCAGGCCGACGGGGTCGGATCCCTTTCACAGAAAGGGCTCTGACCCCATTCACGATGACCCTATCCACGCATGGCGTGGATCTACCGGCCAGCCCGCCAATTTCATTAGTAATTTTACTCACAAGGCGAGTAGCATGTCGGTCTCAGCCCCTGATCCCGACCCGTCGATACTCGCTCCATGCCCGCCGTTTCCGCCCATTCCTGCCGCTTCCCGCCTGACCGGCGCCTCCCTTGGAGGACCGGCTGATGGGGGCCGTCGTCGCGCTCGACCGTCTGCTGGACGGCCGCCAGCTGTGGCGTGGCCCGGCGCGCACCGGGCCCGCCAGCGACCACCTGGCCAGTGGCCACCCGGCGCTGGATGCCCGCCTGCCCGGCGGCGGCTGGCCGGCCAGCGGCCTGTGCGAGGTGCTGCAGGACGCCCCCGGGGTGGGGGAACTGGCCCTGGTCTGGCCGGCACTGGCCAGGCTGAGCCAGCGCGACCGGCCCATCGTGCTGGTCGCCCCGCCCTACCGTCCGCACGCCCCGGCCTGGGCCGCGGCCGGCCTCGACCTGGCCCAGCTGCAGATCATCCAGGCCGCGCCGAAGCAGGCCCTGTGGGCGGCCGAACAATGCCTGCGCTCGGCGGCCTGTGCCGCGGTGCTGTGCTGGCCACAGCCGCAGCAGGCCGATGACCGTTCGCTGCGCCGCCTGCAGGTCGCCGCTGACAGCGGCCAGTGCCTGGGCTTCGTGTTCCGCGACGTGCGCGCCGCACGCAATCCCTCCCCGGCCAGCCTGCGCCTGCAGCTCGACCACGGCCAGGTGCGGGTGCTGAAGTGCCGCGGCGGCCTGCCACCGGCGCAACCGCTGCCGCTGGCCATCGCCCACTGAGGCCGCGCCATGCATTGGGCCTGCCTGTTGTTGCCGCAGCTGGCGCTGGACAGCGTGCTGCGCCTGCAGCCGGACCCGCAGCGGCCGCTGGTGCTGCTGCAGGGGCCGGCGCAGCGCCGCGTGCTGCGTGCGGTCAGCCCGGCGGCGCGCGCGGCCGGCCTGCGCCCGGGCATGCTGCTGTCGGCCGCGCAGGTGCTGGTGCAGGACATGCAGCTGCACGATTACGACCCCAGCGCCGAACAGCACACCCGCCAGCTGCTGGCCAGCTGGGCCTATGCGTACAGCTCGCAGGTCAGCCTCGATTTCCCGCATGCGCTGGTGCTGGAAATCGGCGCCAGCCGTGCCCTGTTCGGTGATTGGCTTAAGATCGAGAAACGCCTGCGCGATGGCCTGCACGAGCTGGGCTTCCGCCATCGCCTGGTGGCCGCGCCCACCCCACATGCCGCACGCGTGCTGGCCAACGTGCACGATGGCCTGGGCGTCGACATGCAGCAGCTGCCGGCGCTGCTCGCGCAGTTGCCCCTGTCGCGCTGCGGCCTGCCCGCCGAGGCGGTCACCGTGCTCGGCCGCTCCGGCCTGCGTACGCTGGGCGCCGCGCTCGACCTGCCGCGCGACAGCCTGGCCCGGCGCTTTGCCCCCGATGTGCTGCAGCAGCTGGATGCACTGCGCGGCCTGCCGGCGCCGCCATTGCGCTATTACCAGCCCCCGGACCGCTTCGATGCGCGCATCGAATTCGAGTACGAGATCGAATCCAGCCAGGCATTGCTGTTCCCGCTGCGCCGCCTGCTGCTGGACCTGGCCGCCTTCCTCTGTTCGCGCGATGGCGGCGTGCAGCGCTTCGACCTGTATTTCGAACACGACCTGCTGCCGGCCAGCGTGCTGACCATCGGCCTGCTGGCCCCCGAGCGCGATGCCGCGCTGCTGTTCGAGATCGCCCGCAACCGCATGGAAGCCTTCGCCCTGCCCGCCGGCAGCCGGGCACTGCGCCTGCAGGCCGAACACCTGCCGCCGTTCGTGCCGGCCGCGCGTGACCTGTTCGACACCCGCCCGGCGCAGGCGATGCCGTGGACCCAGCTGCGCGAGCGCCTGCGCGCACGCCTCGGCGATGACGCCGTGCAGCCGCTGGCGGTGCAGGCCGACCATCGCCCCGAATGTGCCAGCGGCACCCAGCCGGCGGCCAAGCCCCCCGCGTACTGGCCGCTGCGCCCCGGCTGGCTGCTGGACACGCCGCAGCCGCTGCGTGACCCACGCCTGCGCATCGTCGCCGGGCCGGAGCGGATCGAATCGGGCTGGTGGGACCAGGCCGACGCGCGCCGCGATTACTACGTGGTGGAAACCGCCCACGGCCAGCGCGGCTGGGCCTTCCGCCCGCGCAACGATCCGCATGCGCCGTGGATGCTGCACGGCTGGTTCGGTTGAACCGCCATGACCGCCACCTCCCCTGCCTATGCCGAACTGCACTGCCTGTCGGCCTTCAGTTTCCAGCGCGGCGCGTCCACCGCCGATGAACTGTTCGCGCGTGCCGCCGGCCAGGGCTACCGCGCCCTGGCGATCACCGATGAGTGCTCGCTGGCCGGCATCGTGCGTGCCTGGCAGGCAGCGAAGACGCACGGCGTGGCGCTGGTCATCGGTGCCGAATTCCAGGTCGAGGACGGGCCGAAGATCGCCCTGCTGTGCACCGACCAGGAGGCCTATGCCAGCCTGTGCCAGCTGATCACCACCTGCCGGCGGCGCGCGGGCAAGGGCGAATACCGCTGCCTTCGCGAGGATCTGCACGGCCTGGCCGAGGGCCTGCTGTGCCTGTGGCTGGACCGCCAGCCCGATGCCAGCCACCTGCAGCTGCTGCGCAACGCCTTCAGCGACCGCCTGTGGCTGGCGGTGGAACTGCACCACGAACACGACGACGTGCGACGCCTGCAGCAGCTGCAGGCCTTCGGCGAGCGCCACGCATTGCCGCTGGTGGCCAGCGGTGACGTGCACATGCATGTGCGCCGCCGTCGCGCCCTGCAGGACACGCTGACCGCGATCCGCCACCGCTGCAGCGTGGCCGAAGCCGGTTGGCGGCTGTTTCCCAACGGCGAACGCCACCTGCGCCCGCGCAGCGCGCTCGCCCAGCTGTATCCGCCCGGGCTGCTGGCCGAGACCCTGCGCATTGCCGAGCGCTGCCACTTCACCCTGGACCAGCTGCAGTACACCTATCCACGCGAGCTGGTGCCCGACGGGCAGACGCCGGACAGCTGGCTGCGCGAACTGGTGGAAGAAGGCATTCCCGAGCGCTGGCCACGAGGCATCCAGCCGGCGCAGCGCGCGCAGATCGAACACGAGCTGGCGTTGATCGCCAAGAAGAACTACGCCTCCTACTTCCTCACCGTGCAGGACATCGTGCGCTTCGCGCGCAGCCAGCAGATCCTCTGCCAGGGGCGTGGCTCGGCGGCCAAT
The DNA here is from genome assembly GCF_003086795.1 of Stenotrophomonas sp. SAU14A_NAIMI4_5. Classification (NCBI taxonomy): domain Bacteria; kingdom Pseudomonadati; phylum Pseudomonadota; class Gammaproteobacteria; order Lysobacterales; family Lysobacteraceae; genus Stenotrophomonas; species Stenotrophomonas sp. SAU14A_NAIMI4_5. Next base: position 2,637,711 of record NZ_CP026003.1, read on the forward strand.
TCGGCGGTGTGCTTCGTGCTCGGCGTCACCGAGATCGACCCGGCGCGCAGCAACCTGCTGTTCGAGCGTTTCATTTCCGATGAGCGCGACGAGCCACCGGACATCGACATCGATTTCGAGCACGAGCGCCGCGAGGAAGTGCTGCAGTACGTGTTCAACCGCTATGGCCGCGAGCGCGCCGCGCTCACTGCCGTGGCGATCAGCTACCGCGGCCGCAGCGCGATCCGTGATGTCGCCCGCGCGCTCGGCCTGCCGATGGACCAGGTGAATGAGCTGGGTGCGGCGATGGACCACTGGGGCGGCAACATCCCGCTGCCGGACACCCTGCGCGAACGCGGCTTCGATCCGGACACGCCGCTGATGCGGCGCCTGCTGTCACTCACCGAAGAGCTGATCGATTTCCCCCGCCACCTGTCGCAGCACCCGGGTGGTTTCGTGATTTCCGAACACCCGCTGTCCACCCTGGTACCGGTGGAGAACGCTGCCATGGCCGGGCGCACCGTCATCCAGTGGGACAAGGACGACCTCGATGCCACCGGCCTGATGAAGGTCGACTGCCTGGCGCTGGGCATGCTCACCGCCATCCGCAAGTGCCTGGCCATGCTGCAGCAGCACGGCCTGCACGAAGGACGCATGGATGCGATTCCAGACGAGGATGGCCCGACCTACGACATGATCTGCGCCGCCGAAACCATCGGCGTGTTCCAGATCGAATCGCGCGCGCAGATGGCGATGCTGCCACGCATGCAGCCGCGCACCTTCTACGACCTGGTGATCGAAGTGGCAATCGTGCGCCCGGGCCCGATCCAGGGCGACATGGTGCACCCCTACCTGGAGCGCCGGCGGATCCTGCGCGAACAGGGCCCCGAGGCACTGAACGATCCGGACAACCCGCTGTACCCACCGCAGCTGGAGCGCGTGTTCGCACGTACCCTGGGCGTGCCGCTGTTCCAGGAACAGGTGATGCAGCTGGCGGTGGATGCCGCCGGCTACAGCGCCGGCGAAGCCGATGCACTGCGTCGCTCGATGGCCGCGTGGAAGCGCCACGGCGGGCTGGAGCCACATCGCGAAAAGCTGTTGACCGGCATGCTCGACCGCGGCTACAGCCTGGAATTCGGCGAGCGCCTGTTCGAGCAGATCAAGGGCTTCGGCAGCTATGGCTTCCCCGAGAGCCATGCGGCCAGCTTCGCCCTGCTCACCTATGCCAGCTGCTGGCTGAAGTGCCACTACCCGGCCGCGTTCACCGCCAGCCTGATCAACAGCCAGCCGCTGGGTTTCTACAGCCCCGACCAGCTGCTGCAGGATGCGCGCCGTCATGGCATCACGGTATTGCCGGTGGACGTGCGCCACAGCGACTGGGATTGCACCCTGGATTTCAGCAAGGGCGCAGCGGCAATCCGGCTCGGCCTGCGCCTGATCGATGGCTGCAGCGAAACGGCAGTGCAGGCACTGATGCGCGAACGCGCGCGCCGCTCGTTCGACGATGTCGGCGATCTCTGCCAACGCACCGGGCTGGACCGGCGCCAGCAGGGCCTGCTGGCCGATGCCGGTGCGCTGCGTGGGCTCAGCGGCCACCGCCATCGCGCACGCTGGGATATTTCCGGCGTGGAAAACCGGCTGCCGCTGTTCGACCAGGCCCGCGCCACCACCGAGGCCCGCGTGGCCCTGCCGCTGCCCAGCGCGTGGGAGGACATGCAGGCCGATTACCGCAGCACCGGCACCACGCTCGGCCGCCATCCGATCAGTTTCCTGCGCGCGCAGTTGCGTACCCGTGGCTGCCTCGACGCCGCACAACTGGCAGGCCACGGCCATGGACGCCGCGTGCGCATCGCCGGCCTGGTACGCATGCGCCAGCGCCCGCAGACCGCCAGCGGCGTCACCTTCCTCACCCTGGAAGACGAGACCGGCATGGTCAATGCCGTGGTCTGGCGGCACGTGGCCGACCGCCAGCACCGCGTACTGGTCGATACCCAGCTGATGCAGATCGACGGCCGCCTCGAACGCGTCGATGGTGTGCAGCATGTGATCGTGCAGCGCATGCTGTGCCTGGATGAACTGCTGCAGGGCCTGCGCAGCCACAGCCGCGATTTCCATTGACCGCGCGGCCCTACCCATCCGCTTTTGCATCCGCTATCGTCGGCACATCCAAGGAAGGACGAACGATGGCCCGCGCACTGATGCTGACCACCCTGGGGGTGTCGACCCTCGCCCTGCTCGTTTCCGGCTGGACCGCCTGGAACCTGCACCACAGCCAGTCACCGCAACGGGTGATCGAAGCCCGCGGCCTGGTCATCCACGATGACAAGGGCCAGGCCCGCGTCATCCTCGGCGCCCCCGTGCCCGATCCGCTCAGCAAGGGCAAACCGCAGGGCCCGCGTGCCACCGCACTCTCAGGCATGATCCTGCTCGGCCCCGATGGCTCCGAACGCGGCGGCTACGGCACCAGCGACCGCGGTGGCGAAGCCCTGCTGACCCTGGACGATGCCAGCGGCACCACCGAAGTATTCAAGGTCGTGGCCAACCCTGATCGCGGCGCGAGCCTGATGGTGCGGCACCAGAACAACACCGGCGCCATGCTCACCTCATGGCAGGGCAAGCCGGAACTGGTGTTCCTGGATGACACCGGCCAGACCTACTACGTGCGACCCGGCGCCAACGCCGCGCCCTGAGCGCCCGCCCTTGTAGAGTCGAGCTTGCTCGACTATGTGGCGAACGGCAGTCGAGCAAGCTCGACGCTACCCACCGCACACCGCCAGCAGATCATCGGCCAGCCTGCGCAGCTCGGCCGCCCCCAGCGCCGCACAGGTAATGCGCAGCCCATGCGCCGGCGCCGCCACCGCAAACACCTCACCACCACGCACATGCCAGCCGCGTGCCGCCAGCGCCAGTACCTGCGCGTGGCTGTCACCCGACAGCGGCAGCCACAGGTTCAAGCCCTCCATCGGCAGCGGCGTCTGCAGCCCGCGCGCGCGCAGCAGTTCCTGCAATGACTGCAGGCGCTGCTGGTAACGCTCGCCCGCTGCGGTGATCTTTGCCCGTTGCGGCGCCGACTCCAGCACCGCGCTGGCCGCATCCTGCAGCAGGTGGCTGACCCAGCCGGTGCCGGCCGCCAGACGCAGGCGCAGCACGCTGGCAGTGGCAGCATCGCAGCCCAGCCACGCCAGCCGCAGGTCCGGCCCCAGCGCCTTGGACAGCGACCGCAGCAGCGCCCAGCGCCGGCCATCGTCCGGCAGCACTGAATGGTAGGGCTGCTGCGAAAGCAGCGCGTAGTGATCGTCGATCAACACGGCCACCTGCGGGTAACCGGCCAGCAACTGCCGCAGCGCCCGCGCCCGCTTCGCATCCAGGCTGGCGCCGGTGGGGTTGTGCGCGCGCGGGGTCAGCAGCACCGCCCGCGCACCGGCCTCCAGCGCTGCACGCAGCGCCTCCACCCGCATGCCGTGCGCATCCACCGCCACCGGCAGCACCGCGTGCCCGCCCGCGGCCAGCACGTTGAGGCTGCCGAGGAAGCACGGATCCTCGATCGCGATGCGGTCACCCGGCAGCAGCCACGCCGCCAGCAGGCGCTCGATGCCATCGACTGCCCCATGAGTCAGCTCCAGCGCATAGCCGGCCGGGCAATGCGGGTCCAGCGAGGCGCGCGCCAGCCGCTGCATGCGCACATCCACCGTCTCCGCCCCGTACAGCCGCGGGGCCGCGGCCTGAACGCGCAGCGTGGGAAGAAGCCGCGGATCCGGGTTGCCCCCGGCCAGGTCGTGCAGGGCCAGGCCCGGTGCGCTGCCTTCGCGGGCCATGGCCTGTACCGGCCCACGCACCACCGTGCCACGGCGGCCGCCGGTGCTGGCCAGGCCGGCACCGTCCAGGCGCTTGTAGGCGGCCGCCACGGTATTCCGGTTCACCCCCAGCTGCTCGGCCAGCTCCCGCACCGGCGGCAGCACGCTGCCCGCGGCCAACTGGCCGTTGCCAATGCCCTCACGGATGCTGTCGAAAATGGCCTCGGCACTACGCCCGGTGATTTTCATTTTGTCCTATGCCAAACTGAGCCTTGTCCTGTGCCAGTGTATCCCACCCTGGCCACCCCGCACCGGAGGTCCCCCATGCCCCTAGCCGCCGCCGACTGGCCCGTCGCCCAGTCCGTCGAACAGATCGCTGCCAACCTGGTCACCGTGCGCCAGCGCATCGCCGCTGCCTGCATGCGCGCCGGTCGCGATCCGGCCAGCGTGCGCCTGCTGCCGGTCAGCAAGACCGTCGACGAAGCGCGCATCCGCATGGCCGTGGCCGCCGGTTGCCACGAGCTGGGCGAGAACAAGGTGCAGGAAGCCCAGCGCAAGGCCGAAGCCATGGCCGACCTCGGCGTGCACTGGTCGGTCATCGGCCACCTGCAGACCAACAAGGCCCGCCATGTCGCCCGCTTCGCCAGCGAATTCCAGGCCCTGGACAGCCTGCGCGTGGCCGAGGCGCTGCAGCAGCGGCTGCAGCTGGAGGACCGTACGCTGGACGTGTTCGTGCAGGTCAACACCTCGGCCGAACCCAGCAAGTACGGCCTGGAACCGGACGCCGTCGCGGCCTTCGTGCAGCAGCTGCCCGCCTTCGACCGCCTGCGCGTGCGCGGGCTGATGACCCTGGCGATCTTCACCACCGACGTCGAACGCGTGCGCGCCTGCTTCGTGCGCCTGCGCAAACTGCGCGACCAGCTGCAGCACAGCGCACCGGCGGGCATCGACCTGTCAGAACTGTCGATGGGCATGTCCGGTGATTTCGAGATCGCCATCGAGGAAGGCGCCACCGTGGTGCGTGTCGGCCAGGCGATCTTCGGCGCGCGCGCGACGCCGGACAGCTTCTACTGGCCCAGCGCAGGGGAACCCGCATGACCACCGCTGCCGGCAAGCATGCCGTGGTGCTGCAGCACGTTGCCTTCGAAGACCTGGGCACGCTGCAGCCGCTGCTGCTCGCGCAGGGCTGGAGCCTGCAGGTCCTGCAGGCCGGCGTCGATCCGCTGGAGCCCGCCGAAGCGGCCGACCTGCTGGTGGTGCTCGGCGGCCCGATCAGCGTCAATGACACAGCGCTCTATCCGTTCCTGGCCGACAGCATCGCCCTGCTGCAACACCGCCTGCGGCAGCAGCGGCCGACGCTGGGCATCTGCCTGGGCGCGCAGCTGATGGCGCGCGCCCTGGGCGCCACGGTCGCGGCCAGTGGCGGCAAGGAAATCGGCTTCGCGCCGCTGCTGCTCACCGAAGACGGCCAGCACTCGCCGTTGCAGGCCCTGCAGGGCATCCCGGTGCTGCACTGGCATGGCGAAGCCTTCGAACTGCCCAACGGTGCGCAGCGCCTGGCCAGCACGCCGGCCTGCCGCCACCAGGCCTTTGCCATCGGCCAGCATGCCCTCGCGCTGCAATGCCATCCGGAACTGGATGCACACCAGTTCGAGCGCTGGCTGATCGGCCATACCCTCGAACTGGCCCAGGCCGGCATCGATCCCAACGACCTGCGCGCGCAGGCCCGCCGCTATGGTGCGCCGCTGGCCGCTGCAGCCAACGCCATGTTCGCGCAGTGGCTGCAGCACCTGCCGGAGAACCCCTGATGCATTACCGCCTGACCATCCATCGCCACGGCCAGTACTGGGGCCAGTTCGACTGCGAGGGCCCGGGAGCCCTGCAGCATCTGGACGCCCTCGCCGCGCGCCTGCCCGTCGAACACGGCTTCCAGCTGCAGCGCCTGAAGGGCGTGGGCGAGGAACGCATCCTCTCCAGCGGCGCCGACGGCCTGCGCGTGCTGGCGGCGCAGATCCAGTACAAGCCCCTCTGAAAACCGGCAAGCGGGGCCGCTGAGGGGCGGCCCCGAGGCTGTCATTGATGCAAATGATTCTCCTTTACTGTAAGGTGCAGCCGCTGCCCTTGCCGCCGCGGGCTGTTCCTCCACCCTGCCCCCGCCCGCCTTGTGTCCACGCCTGTCGAACAGACGGATGTCGCGCATCTGTGCGCAGCCCATTACCGGCCGCTGCATGCCCACGTCCGCCGCAAACTCCCACAACGCAGCGACGCCGATGACGTCGTCCAGGAAACCTGGCTGCGCGTCGTCAAGGTCGCGGCCAGCGGACTGCTGGGCAACGGTCGCGCCTATCTGTACCGCGTCGCCCACAACCTGATCGCCGACCACTACCGGCAGCGCGCGCGCCGCCGCGAGGACGTGCTGGACGATGCCCAGCTGCTGGCCATCGCCGACCCGGCGCCGCTGCCCGAACAACGTCTGCTCGACGCCGAACAGCTGCGCCATCTCGACGCGGTCATCGCCGCCCTGCCTGCACGTTCGCGCCAGGTGTTCCTGCTGGCGCGGGTGGAACAGAGAGGGCTGGCCGAGATCGGCCGCCTGCTCGGCATCACCCGGCAGACCGCGCACGGCCACCTGCTGCGTGCACTGGTCGCCGTGCAGCAGGTACCGCAGGCGTGAGCCACGACGCCATCGCCCAGGAGGCCGCCCGCTGGTGGCTGGACGGCCATGACGGCCACCGCGACGAGAACGCGTTCGCCCGCTGGATCGCGGCCGATCCGCGCCATGCCACGCAGTACCAGCACCTGCAGGCGCTTTGGCAGGCCGGCACGGGCCTGCCCAGCATGCAGCGGCAGCAGCAGCGTCGGCAGCGCAGGCGCCTGCGCGAAGCTGGCATCGCGGTGCTGCTGCTGTGCGCGCTGGGACTGTACAGCCGGCACGTGACCCCGCCCCCGGCACAGGTCGTACGCACGGCTGCGGGCCAGATCCGCGAGGAAACCCTGCCTGATGGCTCGCAGTTGCAGCTGGCGCCCGGCAGCGAGATCCACGTCCGCATCGATGGCAAGCGTCGCCAGCTGCAGCTGCAGCAGGGCCAGGCGTGGTTCAAGGTCGCCAGCGACGCCGCCAGGCCATTCCAGGTACACACACCGCACGGCACGGTCACCGCGCTGGGCACCGCCTTTGATGTCGCCGTCGGGGAACACGCCAGCAGGGTCGTCGTCACCGAGCACACCGTGCAGGTGGACAGTGGCCCGGGCCATGCCGAAGCCCAGCAGGGCCAGCAGATGCGCTTTGATGGTAACGGCACGACCGAGGCCACCGACATGGAAAGCGGTGCACTGGCCTGGCGCGAGCGGCGCCTGCACTGGGTCTCCGCGCCGCTGGCCACGGTCGCGCAGGGGCTGGATGCCTGGCACGGCGGCCACACCTGGATCATCGGCAGCGCACTCCGGCAGCAGCCGGTCAGCGTGCTCGGCAGTGCCGACGGCGCTGCCGAAAGCCGTGACCAGCTCGCCACGCAGCTGCACGTGCGCGTGCTGCGCCTGCCCGCTGGCATGCAGGTCTGGATGGCGCCGCACGGCGAGCCGCGCGATGCACCCTGACATCGGCCCCATCGCCGCGTCTACCCAGGTGAACGACGCCCCGCGTCATCCCCTGGAGCCTTCGATGCTGTGCCACCGCCCCTTTGTTCTTGCCCTGTCGCTGGCGTGTGCCGGCGCCCTGCCGCTGTTGCCCGCACCCGCCCGCGCACAGGCTGCGACGCGCCACTACGATCTGCCCGCGCAGCCTCTGGCCCGCGCACTGGATGCCTACAGCCGCCTCACCGGCGTGGACCTGGTGATGGCCACCGCACTCCCCGCGGGCCAGATGGCGCCCGCCCTGCAGGGTGACTTCGATGACACCCAGGCGCTGAGCCGCCTGCTGGCCGGCAGCAACCTGCGGCCGCGCTTCATCGACGCCCGCCATGCCACCCTGGAACCGGCGCCGCCCCAGCACGACGACGGCAGCCGCCGCACCGGTCCACTGCGCGTGCAGAGTGACAGCGCGCGCGGACCCGTCGCCGATACCGCTGCCAGCGCCAGCCAGTACGTCGCCCCCACCGCCGATGGCTTCACCCCTAAGGTCGGCAGCGAACGCGTGGCGATGGCCGAACGCCAGGACGGCAACAGCCTGCTGCGCTCGATGCCCGGCAGCCACAGCTTCCACTCGCGCAGCCAGCCGGGCCTGCAGGTCAACATCCGCGGCATGACCGGCGCCGGCCGGGTCAACACCATGATCGACGGCGTGACCCAGACCTTCCGCAACAACGCCGGGCATGGCTCCGGTGGCCCGTTCGCCTATGTCGATCCGTTCCTGCTGGCCGGCGTTGACGTGCAGCGCGGCGCAGTGGCCGGTGCTGACGGCGCCGGCACGCTGGCCGGCAGTGCCAACTTCCGCACGCTGGACATCGACGATCTGCTTGGCGAAGGTCGCGACTGGGGCCTGCGTGCCGGTTACCGCCACGGCAACAACGGCTACGGCGATGGCCGCACCTTTGCCGGTGCCTGGCGCCACAGCGAGGACGGTGGCGACCGCCAGTTCGGCCTGCTGGCAGCGGCCAGCAGCAGCCGCAGCGGCGAATACGCAACCGCCAACGGGCAGAAGAACAGCGCCGATCCGGCCAGCCAGCAACCCAGCAGCTGGCTGCTGAAGGCACGTCTGCAGCCCAGTGACCAGCATCGGCTGGACCTGAGCCACATGCGCTATGAAAACGACTTCTACCACAACTACCCGTGGCAGATTTCCGCGCGCAACCAACGCGCCAGCTACCACTACACGCCCTACACCCCGTGGCTGGACGTGCGCGTCACCTTCGCAGGCAACAAGACTCATCTGTACTACCCGCCCGTGGAGGATTCCAGCTTCATCGGCCGGCGCACGCACAGCAGCCTGAGCAGCTGGACCGCGGACAACACCAGCCGCTTCGAGATCGGCGCCGTGCAGGCGCGTTGGAACACCGGCATCAAGCACCAGTCGGACATCTTCGTGGCCGACACCCCCACCCTGCGCGGCGCCAACCCGCAGGGCCGCAGCCAGCTGGACAGTGTGTTCAGTACGCTGGAGCTGCAGTACGACCGCTACGCGATGACGGCCGGCCTGCGCCAGGAACGCTACGGCATCAGCGGCCAAATCCCGGTCTGTTCCGATGTGCCGGGCCAGTGTGCGGACATCGGCGGCGGCGGCATCGACGTGCGCCGCACCCAGCATGCGCTCAGCCCGAACCTTGCATTCTCGGTGCAGGCCACCGATTGGCTGCAGTTGTTCGTCGAAGCCTCGCGCACCTCGCGCGCGCCGCGGGTGCAGGAAATGTTCTTCGAGAAGATCCCGCTGGAAGGCATGAGCGACGCCGATGGCGTGGGCGCCAATCCGTTCCTGAGGCGCGAGCGTTCACGCAACCTGCAGTTCGGCGCCAACCTCAGTACCGACTCTCTGCTGGTCGACGGCGATCTGGCCCAGCTGCGGGTGACCCGCTTCGACAACCGCATCCGCGATTACATCAAGCCGCAGTACCTGCTGGTGGTGCACCCGCCGGAAGTGGCGCCGCTGGTGGTGGCCATCGACAGCGACGAGCAGCTGAGTGCCTGGACCGACGTGCTCGATGCCGATGACTTCACCACCACCACCCGCTGGATGAACCAGCCCGGCATCGTGCGCATGCGTGGCATCGAACTGGAAGCCAACTACAGCAGCGAGCACTACCACGCCACGCTGAGCTGGACCCGCTCGCATACCAGCGCGCCCACCATCGAATACGTCAACCTGGAAGACATCACCGCCCTGCCCGACCGCTACTGGACGCTGGATGTGGGTGGCAGCTGGTGGCAGCAGCGCGTGCAGGCCGGCGTGCGCTCCGAATACTCCGGCCCCACCGAGGAAGGCTACGACTTCTTCCAGACCCGCAAGACCGGCGGCACCGGCGTGCTGCTGGACTTCTACGCCAGCTTCAAGCCGCAGCCCAACACCACGCTGTGGTTGAACATCGAAAACCTGAAGAACAAAGCCTATGACAACAATGCCTCGATCGACAGCATCTTCAGCCCGATCCTGGACCGCGGCAACGGCCGTGGCCGGACGGTCTCGATGGGCGTCAATGTGGCGTTCTGAGCGCCGCTGGCTGCTGCTGTGCCTGCTCGCGTTGGCGGGCATCGCCGGCGCGCAGCCGATGCCGGGCAGCGTCATCGACCTGGCCACGGGCGAGGCGCTGGATGAAGCCGGCTTCGTCCAGCGCGTGGCCACGGCGCAGCGCGTACTGCTGGGCGAACGTCACGATGTTGAGGCCGACCATGCTGCCCAGCGCTGGCTGCTGGCGGCCCTGCAGAAACAGCGCCCGCAGGGCGCCCTGGTGCTGGAGATGATCGCGCAGGAACGCCAGGCGCGCCTGCAGCGCGTGCAGCACTGGTTGGCCAAGGGCAACCGGGCCGACGGCACTCGCCTGCAGGAACTGCTGGGCTGGGACCCGCGCTGGCCCTGGCAGGCCTATGGCGGACTGGTGCAGGACGCCGCTGCCGCCGGCATTGCACTGCACGGCGGCAACCTGTCGCGCGCCGAAGTCGATACCCTGCTGGCTTCGATGGGCCCGGTCACCTTCCCGGTGGCCGATGCGCGGCAGCGGCTGTCGGCGGTCGTGCTCGCCCAGCATGCCGGCGCTGCGCCGATGCTGGAGGGCATGCTGGCCGTGCAGCACGCGCGCGACACGCGCATGGCCGGGGTGCTTGCTACCGCGCCTGCACCGGCCCTGCTGGTCGCCGGGCGCTGGCACGCACTGCGCGGCACCGGCGTGCCCGGCTATCTGCCGCCCACCACGCCGGCACTGGTGATCGCCCTGGCTGCGCCCGGTGAAGCGGTCGATGGGCGCGATGCCGACCTGCTGTGGGTCGCCGGCGATGAGTGAGCGCCGCCGCCACTGGCTGGCCATCGCCATCAGCACCGGCCTGCATCTGCTGCCGCTGCTGTTGCTGGTGCACTGGGTGGCGGCACCGCCGCCCCTGCCGCCGCCGGAACAGGACATGCGCATCAGCCTGCGCCTGCTGGCCCCGGCCGCACCACCGCAGCCGGTGGAGGAACGTCACGCCGATACGCCGCGCCCGGCGCAGCAGGCCAGCGCACCGCAGCCGAGCAAGGCGCCACCGCCGCCGTTGCCCACGGCAGCGCGCGAGGGCGAACGGGCCGCCAGCGAAACCGGCGGCACCGGCCGCCAACCGCTGCTGGTTGCCCCGCCTGCGGCCGCGACCAACGCAGCACCGTCCATCGCCTCGGTCGCTGCGGCACCGCCCACGCCGGATGCGCCGCCTGCAGACCAGCAGGCCGGCGCGGTCAGTGACCAGTGGGAAGCCCGCCTGATGGCACGCCTGCAGCGCTACCGCTTCTACCCGGCCGCCGCGCGCGCGCGACGGCAGCAGGGCACCGCGTGGGTGCGGGTCAGCCTGGATCGCGAAGGCCGCCTGCTCGCACTGCGGCTGGAGCAGTCCAGCGGCCAGGCGCTGCTGGATGAAGCCGCGTTGCAGACCTTCCGCCGCGCACAGCCGCTGCCGCCCATTCCCGATGAAATGAGCGCGCCACAGGAACTGGTCGTGCCGGTGGAGTACTACCTGCACCAGGCATAGCGCTCGACTGCCGTAAAAAGCAGTCGAGCATGGCTCGACTCTACCCGGCGGCGAAGGCCGCTCAGGCCTTCAGCACCTCCACCCGGTAAGACACGCCATTGCCGTCGTGCTCGATGATCAAGCCGTGCACATCCGACTCGAAGCCCGGGAACCGCGCGTTCTGCTCACGGGCAATCCGCAGTGACTGGATGATCGGCTCATCGCTGGCGCCAAAGCGTTCACCCGGCATGATGGTCGGAATGCCCGGCGGGTACGGCACCAGCATCGTCGCGGCGATACGGCCGCTGATCTCCTCGATATCAACCCGCTCGATCTCGCCCTTCACCAGGTGGTTGTAGGCATCGGCCGGGGTCATCACCGGGGCCGGCAGGTCCACGTACATCTCGCGCATCACCTTGGCCACCGCGAATTCCTGGTTGAACGCGTGCAGCGCATCGCACAGGTCGCGCAGGCCCCAGCCGGCATAGGCCACCGGATAGTCGGCGGCCAGCGTCGGCAGTGCCTGGCTCAGCGGCGCGTTGCGGTCATACAGTTCCTTGAACGCCATCAGCTCGGCCACCAGGGTGCTCCACTTGCCCTTGGTGATACCCATCGAGAACAGGAACAGCACCGAGTACAGGTTGGTCTTCTCCACCGTGATGCCGCGGCTCCACAGGAACTTGCTCAGCACCGCCGCGGGAATTCCCAGCTGGCCCATGCTGCCGTCCATCGACAGGCCCGGGGTCAGCAGGGTCACCTTGATCGGGTCGATCAGCACGTAATCGTCGACCAGGTTCTCGAAGCCGTGCCAGTGGCCATCGGGCTGCAGGTACCACTCCTCGCGCTTGGCCACCAGCGGGGCCGGCGAATCGCCCTTGCCCAGGCTGCGCTCGACCTGGGTCGGCTGCCACACGCTGAACCACCAGTCGTCGCGCCCCAGGTCGTCGCGCACGTGCAGCATCGCGCGGCGGAAGGCGATCGCTTCGTCATGCATCTCCTGCACCAGCGAACGGCCGGCATCGCCCTCCATCATCTTCGAGGCCACGTCGCAGGCCGCGATCACCCCGTAATGCGGGCTGGTCGAGGTGTGCATCATGAACGACTCGTTGAAACGCTCGGCATCCAGGTTGCGCTGTGCGGAATTGCGCACGTGGATCATCGACGCCTGCGAGAACGCCGCCAGCAGCTTGTGGGTCGAATGGGTGGTGAAGATGATCGCGTCCTGCTCGCGCGGCTTGCCCTTGGCCATGCCGTAATGGTTCTCGTAGAACGGATGGAACGCCGCGTAGGCGTACCAGGCTTCATCGAAGTGCAGGAAATCCACCGCACTGCCGATCTCGCCGGCGATCTTCTCGGCGTTGTAGCACAGGCCGTCATAGGTGGAGTTGGTGACCACGGCAATGCGCGGCTTGGAACCGGCCTTGTAGGCCTGGTTGGCCAGCGGGTTGGCGGCGATGCGCTGCTGCAGGGCCTCGGGGGTGAACTGGTCCAGGCTGATCGGGCCGATGATGCCGTGCGCGTTGCGGCTGGGGGTGAAGTACACCGGCACCGCACCGGTCATGATCAGCGCATGCAGCAGCGATTTGTGGCAGTTGCGGTCGACGAAGACCACGTCGCCGCGGGCCACCGTGCCGTGCCAGACGATCTTGTTGGCGGTTGACGTGCCGTTGGTGACGAAGAAGGTGTGGTCGGCGCCGAAGTTGCGCGCCGCCTCTTCCTCGGCATCCTTGATCGGGCCGGTATGGTCGAGCAGCGAACCCAGTTCCGGCACCGAGATCGACAGGTCGCTGCGCAGGGTGTTCTCACCGTAGAACTGGTGGAAGGCGCGGCCGACCGGGGACTTGGTGAAGGCCACGCCGCCGGCGTGGCCCGGCGTATGCCAGGAATAGTTCGATTCGGCCGCGTGACGGATCAGCGCCTTGAAGAATGGCGGCAGCAGGTTCTTCATGTAGTCTTCGGCCGCGCGCATCACCTGCCGCGCGATGAAGCTCTTGGTGTCTTCGAACAGGAAGATGAAACCGTGGATGTGCTTGAGCAGCTTGCTCGGCACCTTCTCGATGGTGCGCCGCTCGCCGTACAGGAACACCGGCAGGTTGGCGCGGCGCGCGCTCTGTTCGCGCAGGAACGCGGTCAGCCGCTGGAACTCGCCATCCACTTCCTCGCTGCCGTCGATGGAGATCAGCACCGCCGACGCAGCCACGTAGGTACGTGCGCCCGCACGCGCATCATCCAGGTTCAGCCCGCACAGCACGCGCTGGTCGTTGCCGCGCAGCTCCTCCACCAGCGCGCGGATCAGGATGCCGCCGATGTGCGGCGACTCGTAGTCGTTGTCGATGACAATGACCGGGTAATCCAGGGACTTGAAGTACACGTTGTTTCTCCTTGTCGAACTCAGGAACGCTGGGCGCCGGCACCGATGGCCGATGCATCACGGGCGCGCTGCCGCTGCTGGCGGCGCTCCTCGCTGAAGAAGGGATAGAACACGGTGATGAACAGCACGAACAGGAAGGCGTACTGCACGATGCTTCCCGACGAACCGTAGATCGCCCACAGGCAGTACACGACCGTCAGGCTGGTCAGGGTCCAGAACGCACCGGTATGCACCAGCGTGTGCGAGCGCTCGACCACGAAGTAGCAGGCCACGCACGAATAGATGTACGGCAGCAGGGTCAGCACCACGGCGGCGGAGGTGATCACATCGAACTGCGCCGACGCGGTCTCGGAGGTCGAGGTGACCAGCACCGCCAGGGTCATCAGCACGGCCACGATCAGCACGCCCTTGACCGGCACATCATCCTTGTTGGTCTTGCTGAAAATGCTCGGGAACAGGCCGTCATCGGAAGCGGCCTTGGCGCTCTGCGCGGTCAGCAGGATCCAGCCGCCCAGCGAACCGGCCGCGCCAACGAAGGCGCACAGGCTGACCACTGCACCGCCCCAGCCGCCGACGGCCTTGGCCGCGGCCAGCGCGAACGGTGCATCGGAGACCTGCAGTTCCGCGTTCGGCACCATGCCCATGATCACTGACGAGCTGGCGATGTAGGCGATGGCCGCCAGGAACACGCCGGCCAGGGTGGCCCGGGCCACGTTCTTTTCCGGGTTCTCGACCACGCCGGCGGTCACCGAGGCCGACTCGACGCCGATGAAGGCCCACAGGGTCAGTGCCGCTGCGCTGGAGATCGCACCGAAGTTCGATTCGCCGGACACGTTGTACGCGCCCTTGAAGATCTCTGCGTCGAAGAAGAACCAGCCGAAGATGGCGATGCCCAGGATCGGCACCAGCGCGAAGCTGGTGGTGACCGTCTGAACCCGGCTGACGAACGCCGGGCCGATCATGTTGGCGAAGCTCAGCGCCCATACCAGCACCAGCACCGCGGCGCAGCGCACCAGCGGTTGCGAGAGGATCGGGAAGAAGTAGCTGAAGTAGCCCACCGCCGCGATCGGGATGGCAACGTTGCCGATCCAGTTGGCAAACCAGTAGATGGTGTTGGTCTGGAAGCCCATGTAGGGCCCGAACCAGTCACGCGCATAGGCGTAGGGGCCGCCGGCCTTGGGCGCCAGCTTGCCCAGCTTGGCGAACACGAAGGCCAGCAGCAACGCGCCTGCCGTGGTGATCAGCCAGCCCCAGATCGAGGCGGTGCCGATCTTGGCCAGGCTGGAGGGCAACAGGAACACACCGGAACCCATCATGTTGCCGGCGACGAGGAAGGTGGCTCCGACCACCCCGATCTTTTTTGCTTCTGCCATGGCACTCTCCTGAAACTGGCATTGGCCCGGCAGCACCGGGCATGGGGACTGGCTGCGCTGGCGCTGGGTCCGCTGGCGGCTATCTGATGAAGTTGTATTGCAGGCTGCCCTGCACCCGGACCGTGTCGCCGCGCGCGCCGCCCTGCTGTTCCAGGCGGCCGTACAGCAGCTCCATGCCCATCGTCCACGACGTGGCCGGGCTCCAGATCAGGTTGAACACGCCGTAGCGGCTCTCGCGGAACGCATCGGCGGCCAGGGCGCTGTTCCGCTCCAGGGTCAGCTGGCCGAAGATCAGGTTCGAACGCCACAGCTCGGACCAGTAGTGGGTGTAGCCGACGAAGCCGCCGTGCAGGTCCAGCGCATCGAGCCGCCCGTTGGCATCGACCACCGCATCCAGCCCGGAACCGGTGAGGTCGGCGGTATAGCGGCTCAGGCCGCGCCCGCCCAGCGCACCGAACAACAGAAGGTCGCGCTCGCCCACCGCGGCCGAGCCGCTCAGCTGCAGGCCGCCGCCCATGCGCCTCTCGCGCTCGCCATCACCGTCATAGGCCAGGCTGCGGGCCACCGCGCCCAGCTGCAGATGGCCCCAGTCGCGTTCCATGCGGGCGATGACGCTGACGTCGGGCAGACGGTTGGCGGCCGCCCGCGTCTCGCTGGCGCCGGCCAGTTCGGTGTCCGGATCCTCGGCGGCCAGGGTCAGCGTGTTGCCCTTGCCCATCGCAAAGCTGTGGTGGATGCCGGCCACCAGCAGGTAGCCCGCGCCGCCCGGCCCGGCAAAGTCCAGGGTGTCGGGCAGGCTGTCGGCATCCATGAAGCTGGAATAGCCGTAACCGGCATAGGTATTGCCGAGCTGGCCATAGGCGTGGCGCAGGCGGAACTGGTAGCCGTCACTGCTGCCGAAGAAGTCGTTTTCCAGGTAGAAACGCAGGTTGCCGTGCGTGGTCGGCCGCCGCGCCTCGAAGCTGAAACGGGTCTGCTTGGCGTGAATGTTGAAGTTGGACACGTCGCGGTGGCTGCCGCCCACCGGTATCGACGAGGGAATGAACTGGTCCTCGTCGCCAGCCGCGCGTGAATCGGCGATGGCATCGAGCTTGGCATAGCCACCGATGCGGATGACCGTGTCGGTGCCGGGTATGGCGAAGAAGCCCTTCAGGTCGGGATCGGTCGGGCCTGCAGCGCTGTCCGGTCGCGATGCAGCGGTGGACGGATCGGCCACCGATTCGCGCTGTGGCAGCACCGGCGGCGCCACACCGGGCACCTGGGTGGGATGCAGCACGGCCGTCGCTGCTGGCGTGGCTGCTGCCGCCACCGGCGTCGGCGCGGCGGCACTGGCATCGCGCTGCTCGAGGCGGTCCAGGCGTTGCTGCATGCCCTCCAGCGCCTGGCGCAGGGTCGCGATCTCGCGCCGCAGTGCCTGCGCGTCCTCCTCCTCGGCACGGGCCGGCGTTGCCACCAACGCTGCCATGCACGCAAGACTCAGTACTGCCAAGCGCATTGCATCCTCCCTGGACGAACACCTGCCATGCACTGCCGGGCGCGACGCGTGCGCCATCCCGACAGCGACCTGCCGTTGCTGGGTTGCGGAGTACTGCGTCGGTGCCCGCGGGCAGCCTGCGCGCTGCAGGCAACAGGACGATGACATCGCCCTGTCGTTGCCGTGGGTAGCTCGACTGAGGCTGCGCTGCCAACGAGGTGGCGACCGCAGGCGTCTGGGTAACAACCCCGAAGTGAGGGTGTCGTGAATGACGCATCACGGATCGCCCTCGTGAGGGCGATGTGTGGCGCTGTCCCTGTCGCAGTGACGCTGTATTCCATGCGTCAAGGCTAGCCAGGCTGTCGTTTTCAGCCTTGATTGCGATCAAGCCGCAATGCTTGATCTCAGTCACTGTTCAGAAGTGATGCCGCGCCGCCGACTGCGCAGGCCTGAAGCGCTGCACTGTCGCAGAATGCAACAGGCCCGCATGTCGCCATGCGGGCCTGTGTCGTTGATGACGGAGCGAAGCCGACGTCAGCGCGGGCCAAGCACCTTCAGCAGGTCATCGCCCTGCGGCAGGCCGGCGCGTCGCTCGACGTTGCCGTGTTCATCCTGGAACAGGATGCCCGGCGTGCCCTGGAAGCCCATCTCGACCATCAGTACCTGGTTGGCGTCGAGCTTGCCGGCGACCTCGCGGCTGATGCCCGGCAGCGGCTTGATGCCACCGCGGTCGAACTGGTGCTCGTTCTCCATCAGGGCCGCACTGGGATCACGTGCGGACAGGATCGCCGCCGCCTTGGCCGGGCTGTCCTCACGGATCACGCCCACCATGATGTGACGCAGCTGCACCTTGCCTGCATCAACCCAGGGACGCGCTGCCTCCCAGAACTTGTGGCAATACGGGCAATTTGCGTCACTGAAGGTGTAGACCACGCGGGGGGCGTCGGCCTTGCCGTCACGGACCCAGGCACTGGATTCAAGCTTGGACCACATCTTCGCCGACATCGGCGCGGCCACGAGCTTTTCCACGGCCTCGGCCGCCACGTCGTTGCCTTCGGCATCGAACAGGCTGCCCACCAGCACGTGCTTGCCATCGGCAGTGACGTAGGCGGCAGCCGGCTGCTGGCCGCCCACCACGCCAGCAAAGCCGCGCAGGCCACCCGGCGCATCGAATTCGGACACCACTTCGAAGCCATGCTTCTCGATGCCCTTCAGCACGGCAGGAACGTTGCCCTTGCCGGCGGCCGGGGCCGCAGCAGCAGTGCTGGCAGGCGCCTTGCCGGGCGGGGTCTGGGCCTGGCTGCAGGCGGTCATCGCCAGCAGCACAGGCAGGATCAGGACCGCAGGCGCGGTGCGCAGGGAAATCGACAGCATGGGAACTCCGAAAGAAAATGCCCGCGCAGGCTACCGCAGCCCGCGCAGTTTGTGTTCAAGACCGGCCTGGGTCAGTTCACCCAGATGCAGTTCCTGCAGCCGCCCCTGCGCATCGAAGAACAGGGTGGAGGGATAGGCGCGCACGCCCAGCGCGGTCGATGCAGCGGCAGGTTCGTCCAGCAGTACGTTGCGCAGTACAAGCCGTTCCGCGTCCAGGAACTGTTGGACCTCCGCCTGCTGTTCGCCCTGGTTGAGGAAGACGAACTGCAGCTCGGGGTGCGCCTGCTGCGCTTTGGCCAGAACCGGCATTTCGCGCCGGCACGGGCCACACCAGCTCGCCCAGAGATTGAGCACCAGCGGCGTGCCGTGGAACTGGGCCAGATCCAGTGGCTGGCCCTGCAGGTCGACCACCTGCACCGCTGGCAGCGGCAATGTGTTGGCCTGCCACTGGGCAAGGCCGTAGCTGCCTGCGCCCCACAGCAGTACGCCTGCCAGGGCGCTGCACAGCACCGGTACACGCAGCGAAGGATGACGCCGCAGGCTCCAGACGCCCCAGCCCAGTGCCGCAGCCACCACCACGGCCACATGATAGCCGCCATCGGCAATCTGCAACATGCTCCAGGGCGCGTCACGATAGAAGGCGAAGTTGGCGGCAATAAACGACACGCGGCCGCAGAGCAGGCCCACCAGCAGCATGTCCAGCACCCGGCCCGCGCCCGAGGGGCGAGGTGTCACGGGTTCGCGCGACGGCCAGAGCCGCGCGAGGCCCATCGCCAGCAGCAGACAGATCAGGATCACCACTACCGGCATCGGCACCGGCCCCACACTCGCCATTACATCACCTGCACCACATTCCAGAATCCTGCATGGTCGGAACGCCGCGCCCGCGTTGCAAGCGCGGCGTCCTTCCTGGGGTTGTCAGGCCGCGTCCAGCCGCGAGTCCGCAACCGGTACCACCGGCACGGCCCGCGATGCCATCGCTGCCGGTGCCGGTGCCGGCAACGCGCGCTCACGCCGCTTGCAGTTCACGTGCCGCCGGTAATTGGCCGGCGTCATGCCGACGATGCGCAGGAACAGGCGACGGAACGCGCTCTGGTCCGCATAGCCCACGCCCCAGGCTACTTCGTCGATGCTGGCGCCCTGCTGCAGCAGGGTCTGCGCCTTGGCCACGCGCAGCCGCTGGCAGTACTCGATGGGGCGCAGCCCGGTGGCTTTCAGGAAGCGCCGCTGCAGCGTCCGCGGCTCAAGACCGGAGACCTCGCAGATGGCCGGCAGCGTCGCCCCGCGTGCAGACGTGGTGTGCAGCCAGCGCTGGGCCTTGAGCACATCACGATCGCCGTGGGCGAAGTTGGCACTGAACCGCTCCAGGTCCTGCTGCACGCCCGCCGGTACGACGATGCCCAGCTGCTGTGCGACCGCGCTGGCCACGCCCTGCCCGTGCAGGCGATACAGCAGGCGCAGGCCCAGGTAACGCCATGCCTGCGGACCGGCCACGGTGAGCAGGTCGCCGTCATCCACCAGCGCTCGTTCGCTTGGGGCCCAGCTGGCGGCCTGACCCTGCAGGCCCGGATGGCGCCGCAGATCGGGGCCCGACACGGTGCGCCCGGCCAGCAGGCCCGCCCGTGCCAGCACACCGACGCCGTCGGCTGCCGCGGCCAACAGGCTGCCACCGTCGTAATGCGCACGCAGCCAGTCCAGCAGGACTTCCTCGGCGCGCACCGAGACCACCGGACTGACCTGGCCCGGCAGGGCAATCACGGCAGGAATCGCCGCATCCAGCATTTCCGCACCAGCGATGCGGTTCACACCACGGTTGCTGGCCGGCACGATCCAGCGGGTGACCAGCACGCGGGCACTGGGGCGCCGCTGCTGCTGGGCCAGGCGATTGGCCACGTGGGCCATTTCAGCCAATACCGAAGCTGCAGATGGATCTCCCCCCGGATACTCCACCACGGCAACCTCGACGAAACCGTCGTTGTTCAGTCCCTCCACGCTCCCCTCCTCCATTCGTTCAGGCCGTCGAGCGGCCGGTTCAGGCGAAGGGTAGGAAGTGCCGCAACGGCAGGGCTATGAAGAAAGTTGCAAAGTGCGCTGAATGGGGGAAACCCACAAACCCTTGACTCTTGACCAGACTCCAGGGTTGACAATGGCGACATCCACCAGGAGTGCGCCATGAATATTGGACAGCTGGCCCGCGAGGCCGGGGTGCCGATCGACACCGTCCGCTACTACGAACGCCAGCAGCTGCTGCCCACCGCGGCACGCTCGGCCGGCGGCTACCGCATCTTCGGCGAGCAGGACCTGCGCCGGCTGCGGTTCATCCGCCGGGCCAAGGGGCTGGGTTTCAGCCTGGAGGAAATCGCCGAGCTGCTGGCACTGAGCGACCGCCACCAGCAGGACATGGCCAGCGTGCGCGATACGGCACAGGCGCGCCTGCTCGACATCGAGCAGCGCATGGCCGAACTGCAGCGCATGCATGCCGCACTGGCACAGCTGGTGGACGCCTGCCCCGGCCATGGTGCGCTGGAACAGTGCCCCATCCTCGCCGCACTGACCGAGGACAATGCATGAACACCGGACATTCCCATCACGGCCACGGCCCGTCGCCCACTGCAGGCGGCTGCTGTGGCCGCGCGAAGAACGCGCCAGCCACGGTGAAGGATCCGGTCTGCGGCATGGACGTGGACCCGGCCCGCAGCCCCCACCACGCGGAACACGCTGGAAAGCAGTGGCACTTCTGCTCGGCACGCTGCCGCGAGCGCTTCATCGCCACGCCCAGCGCCTTCGATGGCAGCACGCCGAAGGCCACCGGCAGCTGCTGCGGCGGGCACAAGCCAGCGGCCGGCACCGCCACGGTGAAGGACCTGGTCTGCGGCATGGACGTCGACCCGGCCAGCACCGCGCACCACACCCATCACCAGGGCCAGGACTACCACTTCTGCAGTGGCGGCTGCCGGCAGAAATTCATCGCCGATCCGCAGCGTTACCTCGACCCCTCGTCCTACGTCGCCCCCGAGGTGCCCGCGGGCACGCTCTACACCTGCCCGATGGACCCGGAAATCGTGCAGGAAGGCCCCGGCACCTGCCCGATCTGCGGCATGGCGCTGGAACCGATGATGCCCAGCCTGGACGACGGCGAGAATCCGGAACTGACCGACTTCCGCCGCCGCTTCTGGGTGTCGCTGCCGCTGAGCGTGGCGACCATGGCGCTGGCGATGCTGGCGATGACGCCGCTGCTGCATGCTTTGTCGCCGACGCTGCGGGTGTGGATCGAGGGCGCGCTGGCCACGCCGGTGGTGTTGTGGGCAGGCTGGCCGTTCCTCGAGCGCTGGGCGCAGTCGATCCGCAACCGCAGCCCCAACATGTGGACGCTGATCGGCACCGGCGTCATTGCCGCCTACGGCTACAGCGTGGTGGCCACGGTCGCACCGGGCGTGTTCCCGCCCTCGTTCCAGCAGCACGGCCACGTCGGCGTGTACTTCGAAGCGGCGGCGGTGATCATCTCGCTCACCCTGCTCGGCCAGTTGATGGAGCTGCGTGCGCGGGCCAAGACTTCGGCAGCGATCAAGGCCCTGCTGGGCCTGGCACCGAAGACCGCGCGGCGCATCGACGCCGATGGCAGCGAGCATGACGTCGAACTGGCGCGGGTGAAGGCCGGCGACCGCCTGCGGGTGCGCCCCGGCGAGAAAGTGCCGGTGGACGGCCGCGTGCTGGAGGGCCGTTCCTCATTGGACGAATCGATGCTGACCGGCGAACCGGTACCGGTGACCAAGCAGGCGGGCGACAGCGTGATCGGCGCGACCCTGAATGGTTCCGGCGCACTGGTGATCGAAGCCGAGCGCGTGGGCGATGACAGCATGCTGGCGCAGATCGTGCAGCTGGTGGCGCAGGCGCAGCGTTCGCGCGCACCGATGCAGCGCATGGCCGACAAGGTGGCGTACTGGTTCGTGCTGGCGGTGCTGGCCGTGGCCGCGCTGGCGCTGTTCGGCTGGGGCCTGTTCGGACCGGAGCCGTCATGGACGCATGGCGTGCTGAGCGCGGTGGCGGTACTGATCATCGCCTGCCCCTGTGCGCTCGGGTTGGCCACGCCGATGTCGATCATGGTGGCCACTGGCCGCGCCGCGCAGCATGGCGTGCTGTTCCGCGATGCCGAAGCCATCGAAGCACTCGGCAAGGTCGATACGCTGGTGATCGACAAGACCGGCACGCTCACCGAGGGCCGCCCGGCATTCGATGCCGTGCATGCCTCCGCGGGATTCGAAGACACCCAGGTGCTGCAGTGGGCGGCCAGCCTCGACCAGGGCAGCGAACATCCGCTGGCCGATGCCATCGTTGCCGAAGCGCGCACGCGCGGCCTGCCGCTGCTGGCGGTGGAGGATTTCGATTCGATCACCGGCCTGGGCGTGCGTGGCCGCGTCGACGGCCGCGCGATGTGGCTGGGCAATACCGCGCTGATGGCCGGGCAATCGGTACAGGTGGCCGCCGTGCAGGAACAGGCCGATGCGCTGCGCCGTCGTGGTGCCAGCGTGATGTACTTGGCGGTGGACGGGCAGCTTGCCGGTCTGTTGTCCGTGGCCGATCCAATCAAGTCGACCACCGCCGAGGCCATCGCCGCGCTGCACCGCGATGGGCTGCGCATCATCATGGCCACCGGTGATGGCCTGCTGACCGCGCAGGCCGTGGCGTCCACCCTCGGCCTGGACGAGGTACACGGCGAGAGTCGTCCCGCCGACAAGGCCGCACTGGTTCAGCAGCTGCAGGCACAAGGGCGCGTGGTGGCGATGGCCGGTGATGGCATCAACGATGCACCGGCTCTGGCCAGCGCCAACGTCGGCATCGCCATGGGCACCGGCACTGACGTGGCGATGTCCAGCGCACAGGTCACGCTGGTGAAGGGTGATCTGCGCGGCATCCTGCGTGCGCGCCAGTTGTCGCGTGCAGCCGTGCGCAACATGCGGCAGAACCTCGGCTTCGCCTTCCTCTACAACGGGCTGGGCATTCCGGTCGCGGCCGGCGTGCTGGTGCCATGGGGCATTTCGTTGTCGCCGATGCTCGCTGCGGTGGCGATGAGCCTCAGTTCGGTATCGGTCATCAGCAACGCGTTGCGCCTGCGCGCGCAGCGTCTGCCTGGCGGCTGACATCGACTTCGCAACGGACGTGAAGAAAAGTGCAACAAACGCTTGCCAACCCCCGGGGGCACAGCTATTATTTCGCTCCTCAGCGACGTGGGGCCATAGCTCAGCTGGGAGAGCGCCTGCATGGCATGCAGGAGGTCAGCGGTTCGATCCCGCTTGGCTCCACCAATCTTTCGGCATTAGGCCGTCGGAAGAGTCGCAAAAGAACATTGATGAGATCTGCGTCCCCATCGTCTAGAGGCCTAGGACATCACCCTTTCACGGTGGCGACCGGGGTTCGAATCCCCGTGGGGACGCCAACTCATCACGAACAACGAGGACCCGGCCGATAACCGGGTCTTTTTTGTTCACCGCCTACCGGCGTTCAGGTTGTGGCGTTGCGGTTCCCCTGCCCTCGTGGCCCTGGTGAACCACAACGAAGAAAGCGAAAAAAAAGCTTCCACAAAGGTGAATACGTTGGTAAGATAGGCGGCTCGGTAACACGGGGCCATAGCTCAGCTGGGAGAGCGCCTGCATGGCATGCAGGAGGTCAGCGGTTCGATCCCGCTTGGCTCCACCACTTTCGACATTAGGCCGTCGAAGGTTCTACAACTTGAAGTTTTTCGTGCGTCCCCATCGTCTAGAGGCCTAGGACATCACCCTTTCACGGTGGCGACCGGGGTTCGAATCCCCGTGGGGACGCCAGTTTCAAAACGGACCCTGCTCCCATGCGGGACAATCCGGAGTTTCATGGGGCCATAGCTCAGCTGGGAGAGCGCCTGCATGGCATGCAGGAGGTCAGCGGTTCGATCCCGCTTGGCTCCACCACTTCGACATTAGGCCGTCGAAGATCTACAACTTGAAGTTTTCGTGCGTCCCCATCGTCTAGAGGCCTAGGACATCACCCTTTCACGGTGGCGACCGGGGTTCGAATCCCCGTGGGGACGCCAATTCTTGAAGACCCCGGCCTCGGCCGGGGTTTTTCTTTGCCTGTTGTCCGGGTCGCCCTATCCACGCATGGCGTGGATCTACCAGGATCAAAGTAGATCCACGCCATGCGTGGATGAATGCCTGATGCCACAGACTCAGAACCGCCGATACATCCCGATCGAGGCCGGCGCCGTCGGTGCAAACCCGAACTGCGCATACAGGCGGTGTGCCTCACCATCGGCCAGCAGGCTCACATAGGCCGAAGGCGGCAGCGTTACCTGCATCCAGGCGTCCAGCCGCCGCATCACCTCCTTGCCCAGGCCCTGCCCCTGCAACCGGGGCACGACGGCGATATCGCACACCTGCAGGTGGCAGCCACCATCGCCGACAATCCGGCCCATCGCCACCAGTTCGCTGCCCTGGTACGCACAGACCCCGAACAGGGTATTGGGCAGCGCGCGGCTGGCGGCCTCGTGCGTCTTGGCACTGAGCCCAGCCAGCAGACGCAGCTGGCAGTAATCCTCAACGGTCGGCACGCCATCGCGGAACTGGCAGGTGGTTGGATCGTTCATGCGTCATCTCCAAGTGGTCAGGCTATCCTGCCGCAGTCACGTCGCAGCCGCTGCGACCTTCGCCCACAGAACGCCCATGTGCTATTCCGCCCTGATCCGCGCCGACTACGCCAAGCTCGTCCGAGAGTACGGCGCCGTGCTGTCGCTGGAAGAATTCGCCGAACTGTATGCGCACGATCCGGGCAAGAAGCGGCCGAAGACACCCAAGGCCATGGACGATGGTTTTGCTGGCGCGCGCACCGAGCAGGGCCGCGACATCGTGGCGAAGATCCAGCAATGGCATGCCGAGGAGCAGCAGACGCTGCAGGCCGAGCTGCTGAAGCAGGGCGAGCGGCGCGACATCGCCAACGCCACCCTGGCCACGCGGCCGACGCAGAAGGCGCGCAACGACCTGCGCGTGGCCAGCAACCGCATCGAGCGTGCACAGGCCCGCCTGGACGATCTGCATCGTGTGCAGCTGCTGCCGCGCGACAACCGCATCTTCCCCGGCACCTACGCACCGGTGATGGTCAGCGAGAACGGGCAGCGGGTCATCAAGCCGATGCGCTACCAATGCCGCCTGCCGGACAAGCCCGCACGCAACGACGTGCTGTACCCGGGCACCTACAACGCGCGCCGCGACAGCCTGGAAGGCTACTGGCGCGGCGCCTTCGGCCTGCGCCACGGCGTAGTGGTGGTCAGCGCGTTCTACGAGCATGTGCCGCGCCATGCCATCGCCGGTCGCAGCCTGGGTGCCGATGAAAAGGAACAGGACGTGGTCCTGGAATTCCGCCCCGATCCACCGCGCGACCTGCTGCTGGCCTGCCTGTGGGCCGAATGGGAAGGACCGGAGGGGCGCCTGCTGTCCTTCGCCGCGATCACCGACGCACCACCGGCCGACGTGGCCGCCGCCGGCCATGACCGCGGCGTGGTACCGATCCGTCGCGAACACCTGGACGCCTGGCTCAATCCCGATCCGGACCAGCTGGCCACGCAGTACGCCATCCTCGATGACCGCGAGGATCTGCGTTACGTCTACGAAGAAGCGGCCTGAGCCGGAAAACTGCGCTCAGGCCCGCGCGCTGCTACGGCCGACCGCGCGCAGCAAGGCCTGCGACAGATCCACCGACAGATAGGGTTTCACCAGCAGCACGCCGTCGCGCATCGATGCAGGTAGCTGATCGGCGGTCATGCCGGTGGCCAGCACGAAGGGCACGCCCGCTGCGGCGAGCGCCTCGGCGACCGGTTCACTGGTTTCGTTGCGGGCCAACCGGTAATCCAGCAGCGCCACGTCCGGCGAGGTTTCCTGCAGCAGGCGCAGCGACTCGGCGACCGTCGCTGCCAGGCCGACGACCACGGCGCCGGCTTGCACCAGCTGCATCTGCAGCAGGGCCGCGCTCATCTCGTCGTTTTCGACCACCAACACGCGCAGATCCTGCAACGCCGCCATGGGGCCTCCCCCCACCTGTTAAGCCGATCCAGTATAGCCATCAGCCAGCCATTGCCGACAGGACGGCGGGCTTCCGGCCCTGTCCGAAGAGGGCTCTATGAAGGTCCGCCGGGCTCGGTTACACTAGCTCGCTGCTGCCGGTGTGGCGGAATGGTATACGCAGCTGACTCAAAATCAGCCGGGGGTGACCCCATGAAGGTTCGAGTCCTTTCACCGGCACCATCGAACAAAAGGCCAGGTCATTGACCTGGCCTTTTGCGTTTCTGGAGGCTCAGCCCCTCGCTTCAGGGCACCACCCGCAGCATCGGCGTGCGCTGTGCCGTCGCACTGCCCTGCCCCGCATCCACCCGGAATCCGGCCACGGTCTGCAGCAGCTGCGCGGACTGTTCCTCCATGCTGCGTGCCGCCGCCGAGGCCTCTTCCACCAGCGCCGCGTTCTGCTGCGTGCCCTGGTCGATCAGGTCGACGGCCTGGTTCATCTGCTGGATGTCATCGCTCTGCTGCTGGGCCGCCGTGCTGATCTGGGTCATCAGGTCGCTGACACGGCGTACGTCGCGCACGATCTCATCCATGGTGCGCCCGGCACTTTCCACCTGCGCGGTGCCGGCACCGACATTGGCCACCGATGCGTCGATGAGGTGCTTGATCTCCTTGGCCGCGCTGGCCGAACGCTGCGACAGCTCGCGGATCTCGGTGGCCACCACCGCGAAACCACGACCATGCTGGCCCGCGCGCGCCGCTTCCACCGCTGCGTTCAACGCGAGGATGTTGGTCTGGAACGCAATGCCGTCGATCACCCCGATGATGTCGACGATGCGGCGCGAGGAGGCGTTGATCACCGCCATGGTCGAGACCACTTCGTGCACCACGGTGCCACCGCGCGCGGCCACGTCTGCCGCGCCGCCGGCCAGTTCGCTGGCCTGGCGTGCGTTGGTGGCGGTGCGCTGCACGGTGTCGGCCAGGCCCTTCATCGACACCGCCGTTTCCTCCAGCGAGGCCGCCTGCTGCTCGGTGCGCTGGGACAGGTCGCTGTTGCCCTGGGCGATCTCGCTCGCGCCCACCGCAATGGTGTCGGCGGCGAACTTGATCTGGCCAAGAATGCCGGCCATTGCCTCCACCAGCGCGTTGACGCCCTCGCACAGCTCGGCGATCGGCCCGCGCTTGTCGGTCATGTCCACATGGTGGGTCAGGTCGCCCTGTTTTGCCGCCGCCACCACTTCGCGGGTCTGCGCGACGGCGCGCTGGGTGGCCTGGTTCTCGTGCACCTGGGCGGTGATGTCGGTCGCGTACTTCACCACCTTGAACGGGCGGCCGTTCATGTCGAGGATCGGGTTGTACGACGCCTGAATCCACACCTCGCGCCCGCCCTTGCCCAGCCGCCGGTACTGGCCGGCGTCATACTCGCCGCGGCCGAGCTTTTCCCAGAATTGCCGGTATTCGGCACTGCCACGGTGGTCGGGTTCGACGAACAGGGAATGGTGCTGGCCGCGGACCTCGTCCAGCGTGTAGCCGGTGGCGGCCAGGAAGTTGGCATTGGCCGACAGGATGCGTCCGTCCAGGCTGAATTCGATGACCGCCTGCGACTTGTCGATCGCCGCCAGCTGGCCCGCCGAATCGGCGGCCTGCAGCTTCTGCGCGGTGATGTCGGTGGCGAACTTCACCACCTTGTACGGCCGCCCCTGGCGATCCAGCACCGGGTTGTACGAGGCCTGGATCCAGATCTCGCGCCCACCCTTGCCGAAGCGCCGGTACTGGCCGGCGTCGAACTCGCCGCGCGCCAGCCGCGCCCAGAACTCGCGGTACTCGGCGCTGCGGGCATGCTCGGGATCGACGAACAGCGAATGATGCTGGCCCTGGATCTCGTCCAGGCGGTAGCCCACCGCCTGCAGGAAGTTCTCATTGGCCTGCAGGATGGTGCCGTCCAGGGCGAACTCGATGACCGCCTGCACGCGATGCAGCGCAGCCACCTGCGCGGCCAGCTCATCCTGGCGGCGATCCTGCGCGGACAGCTCGGTGGTGGTGCGGTGACCGCCCAGCGCGCCCAGCAGCACGCGCCAGGGCGAAAAACGGGAGTGCGGGTCGGCCGGTGTCTGCTCACCCGCCGTGAAGCCTGGCATCAGCATCGTGGGTTCCTCGGAGTCCAATAAAGTGCAATCCGGCGGGCGGATGCCCGGCGGGGCCATCAATTGCCTGGACTTGCAGACGCGCGGGGGAAGCGTCCTTGTTCGTTGTGCGCGTGAAACTCTGGACTGCGGACTGCGGACTGCGGACTGCGGAAGGCGGTACACACAGCACGGGCGCCCGTCGGGGGCAGCCTGGAGTCCAGCAGCGAGGGACAGGAGCGGGATCCAGTCAGGTTATCGGCCGGCGGGTCGCGGCCTTTAGGGGCATTCGCAGCCCCCCCGCGTCTTCACAGCACCCGGCGATACAGCAGCTTGCCCTCGGCCTCGCCCTCGGGCTGGTAACCGTTGCGCTCCAGCAGGGCCACCATCTGCGGGAAGGCCTGCGAGGTCTTCACCTCGATGCTGTCGTAGCCCTGCGCGGCGGCCCAGCGCTCCTGGGTTTCCAGCAGGGCCTGGGCGATGCCCTGGCGGCGATGTGCCGGATGGATGCCACCGACCCAGCTGTAGAAGCGCCGGCGGTCCAGCGCGTAGCCCACCTTGAAGCCGACCAGTTCACCGCCCTGCTCGGCCACCAGCACCAGGTGGCGACGGCCAGCCAGGCGCTGCATGTAGGTGGCGTGCGTGCGCCCCTGGCCCAGCTCGCCCACGTCCTGCAGCACCTGCAGGGCTTCGTCCAGAGTGCCTACCCTTACCAGCATCGTGTTCCTCCGCGGTCAGCGTTGCCGCCACATCATCCAGCGCAGCACGGCGATGGCCAGCACCGCCGGCAGATAACCGAGACCGCCTATGCAGGCTGCTAGTGCAGCGGTCACCCAGATGCCGCCGCCACCCAGGCCCCATGAATTGCTCTGCAGGAAATGCAATGCCACCGGCAGGATCAGCAGTGGCGACAGCCGCAGCAGCTGCCAGCGCCAGCCCAGCGGCCCGACAAAGCCGATGATCGCACCAAGCAGTGCGGCGATCGTCACGATGGGCAGTGCAGCATCCATGTCGTTGTTCGTTCCAGGTTGCAAGGTCCATTGTGACCCATGCCCCGCCTGGCTGCGATGCCCGCTTGGCTGCGATGCATGCAGCGCCCAGAAGGTTGCAATGACCAACGTGGGGTTACATCGCGCGGCGTTGCGTGCAGCATCATCGTCATCACGGATGCATCCATTGCAGGGAGAAGCCCATGTTCAAACGTCGTGCCTGTGTTCTGTTGTTGAGCCTGTGCAGTGCCGCCGCCGGCGCCGCCGATGCGCCCTATCGCCCCGCCTTCCATCCTGGCGAGCACAAGGGACCGCCAGCGGGCCGCTTGAATGACGTCATGGTTCTCGCCACGCCACACCTTTCGCAGTTGCCGAAGACCTTCGAACCGGCGCAGCTGCAGCCCCTGCTTGAGCGATTGGCGGCCTGGATGCCTGACGCCATCGCCACAGAGAACCTGTCTGGAAGGCAATGCGACTTCCTGCGCCGCAATCCGCTGCGCTATGCGGAAACCGCGCAGACCTACTGCTTCGATACCACGGCGGCACAGGCGGCCACCGGCATGGATGTCCCGGCCGCAAGCGGCGAAGCAGAGCGTTTGCTGGCAGCGTTGCCAAAGGATGCAACGCCCTCACAACGACGCCATCTTGCTGCCATCCTGCTTGCAGCGGGCGAACCCGGCTCTGCGCAGGTGCAGTGGCTTCGCCTCCCGGCATCGGAGCGGCACGCTGGCGATGGGCTGACGCCGGCTCTGGTACAGACCCTTAACGCGCATGGGGCGCGCCGGCAGGAAACGTACCAGCTTGCTGCGGTGCTTGCTGCCCGGCTGGGACATGACCGCCTATGGGCGGTGGATGACCACACGGCCGATTCACCCACGCCGCCGGAACAGGCGGACGCCAGCCGTAGAGCAATGGAAGCGGTGTGGGACAACCCCCATGTGCAGGCGATGAAGGACGCTGACACGCCGCTGTATGCGGCGCTTGCCGCGCCAGATGGCGTTCTTGCCCTGTATCGCGCTTACAACCGCCCCGAATGGGCTGAACTTGCCTACCGTGCAGACTTCGGCGCTGCGCTGCGGGACCCCTCCCCCGAGGCATTCGGGCGCAGTTATCTGGGTTATTGGGAAACCCGCAACCTGCGCATGGTTGCCAACATCCGTGACGTGCTTGGGCAGCATCCGGGCACACGATTGCTCGCCATTGTCGGTGCCTCGCATAAAGGCTACTACGAGGCCTACCTCGACCAGATGCACGATGTGCGGCTGGTGGATGCGGAGCCGGTACTACGTTGAGCCGCCACGCTGTCTGTAGAGTCGAGCTTGCTCGCCTGCCAGCTTCGTAGAGTCGAGCTTGCTCGACTCATTCTGGCCGACAGCAGTCGAGCATGGCTCGACTCTACAGATGCGTGGTCAGCGCCGCCCATTGCGCCACAGCACCGCGCTGGCGCCGATGATGCAGCCCAGGGTGGCCAGCAGTGCGCTGGCCACGCCCCACTGCAGGACCGGCACCAGTGACTGCGCCAGGGGATCGAGGCGCAGCTGCTCCAGGCGCAGGCCGCCGGCCAGCGCCAGGAGCCAGCCAATGCAGGCGGGCGCGTAGGCGCCGACGATCTGTGTGTTCCAACGGCTCATGGCAACTCCCTGTCGAGGTGGCGATGGGGCGATTGTTCCGCCCCGCCCTCTCACAGGTTGAGACCGTATCAAGCCTCTTGCGGTACGCACCGGTTCAGCCCGCGTCGTTGTCCTCGCCGGGCAGTTCACCCAGCTCGCCCTGCACCTGCACGTTGTTGCGGCCCATGGCCTTGGCCCGGTAGCACTGGGCGTCGGCCGACGCCACCGCCTCGTCCACGGTCATGCCGGCCTCCAGCGGCGCGATGCCGATGCTGGCGCCGATCCGCAGCCGCGCCGTGTCCCACGGAATGGACAGCGCGGCCAGGGTCTGCAGCAGTTCGCGGCCGATGCGCGCGGCCCGGCGCGGGCCACAGCCGGGCAGGATCACCGCGAATTCGTCGCCGCCCAGCCGCGCCACGATGTCCGAATCGCGCACGCCATGGCGCAGCACGCTGGCCACCGCCCACAGCACCGCATCGCCGGCGAGGTGGCCCCAGGTATCGTTGACCGGCTTGAAACGGTCCAGGTCGATGAACATCAGCGAGGCCGCCTGGCCGGTGCGCTCGACGCGGGTGATCGCCTGCTGCAGGTGCGCCTCGAAGCCACGGCGGTTGCCCAGCTCGGTCAGTGGATCGATTTCGGCCAGGTGACGTGCCTCGCGCTGGCGGGCACGTTGCTGGGTATCGTCGCGCAGCACCCACACCGCGCCACGCACCTGGCCTTCGTCATCGCGCAGCCAGGCGCGGGTCAGGTCCACCGGCACCGTGGCCGCGCCCAGCCGCATCAACAGGTCGGCATGCAGGTCCACCGCGTTGCTGTCCGGGTCGAGCAGCACGGCCACATCCAGCACCGAGCCGGGCGCGTACTCGGTGGTCAGCGACAGCACGTCCTGCACGTTGTGCCCGGCCAGGGCCAGCGCGTTGTCACCCGCCAGGATGCGCACGGCCGCAGCATTGGCGTACTCGATACGCCCTTCCAGGGTCACGCTCAGCACCAGGTCGGCCACCGCATCCAGGGTGATGCGGCTGCGCTGCTCGGTTTCGTACAGGCGCTGCTCGCTGCTGCGCTGGGAAGTGACGTCCTGGATCTGCGACACGAAATGCAGCGGCTCGCCGCGCTCGTTGCGCACCAGCGAGACCGACAGGCGCGCCCAGATGGTGTTGCCATCGCGGTTGAGGTAGCGCTTTTCCAGATGGTAGTAATTGCGCCGGCCGGCCAGCAGGTCCTGCACCAGCGCCAGGTCGGTCTGCAGGTCGGCCGGATGGGTCAGACGCTGGAAATCCACCTGCAGCAGCTCTTCGCGCGGGTAGCCGAGGATCCGGCACAGCGCATTGTTGACGTCCAGCCAGCGCCCTTCCAGCGAGACCAGGGCCATGCCCAGCGCCGCCGAGGTGAACGCACCGGCAAACTTGTCCGCGGCCAGCCGCGCATCGGCACGGGCCTGCTGCATCTCGGTGATGTCGATGGCCATGCCGACGTAGCCGATGCGCTGGCCGTCGGCACCGTCCATGCGGCTGATCGACAGCCGCACCTGGCGGCGCTGGCCATCCTTGCGCAGGAAGGTCCACTGCCGTGAGAACGTGCCGCCCTGGGCCTGCGCGGCCAGTGCCTGGAAGACGGTCGGCAGGCGCCCTTCGGCATCGGCCAGCGGTGCCAGGAACACGGCGATCTCGTCAGGCTCGTGGAAAACGCCCGGGTCGACCCGGCCCACCACGTCATCGGCCGTATAGCCCAGCAGGCGCTCGGCGCCGCTGTTGAACAGGGTGATCATGCCCTGCGGGTCGGTGGCCATCACCGCCACTTCGTCGGATGCATCGACCAGCGCCTGCAGCCGCTGGCGCATTTCCGCTGCGTCCTGTCGGGCCTGCTGCAGCTCGGTCACATCATCGTGGGCGCCGGCCATCCACACCGGGCGGCCCTGCCCGTCCCGCTCGAACACGCGCCCGCGGTCGTGGATCCAGATCCAGCGGCCGTCCTTGTGGCGCATGCGCAGCAGGCACGCATAGTGGTCGGTGTGCCCGCGGAAGTGCTCCTCCAGCGCGGCATCGGAACGGGCCAGGTCATCGGGATGGACCAGCGTCTGGAACGTATCCTGGTTCACCGGCTCCAGTTCTTCCTGCCGATAGCCCACG
Organism: Stenotrophomonas sp. SAU14A_NAIMI4_5; assembly: GCF_003086795.1. Lineage (NCBI taxonomy): Bacteria > Pseudomonadati > Pseudomonadota > Gammaproteobacteria > Lysobacterales > Lysobacteraceae > Stenotrophomonas > Stenotrophomonas sp. SAU14A_NAIMI4_5. The sequence goes on from NZ_CP026003.1 coordinate 2,670,571, forward strand.
ATCTCGGCCCAGCGCGCGTTGATGCGCATCTGGCCGGTCTGCACGTTCCATTCCCAGGTGCCCGCTGCGGTGCCTTCGATGATCATCGCCAGGCGGCGGCGGTCTTCGGCCAGCTCCACCAGGCGCCGCTCGACCAGGTTGCCTTCGTTGTTGCCGGGGCCGCCCATCAGCCCTCCCTGCCCCGCGCACAGGCACGCGCCGGCCGCAGCGCAAGGCTGCAACCCTCGTGGATGCTGGCGGGAACGATTGGCGCCACGGCCCTCCCCGGCGACGACGGGACGGCCCGATGGCCCCCCTTGGGCGCAAGTGTGCGCACTGCGGGGGAACCTCGACAAGTCCCCCCTCGCAGGCGAGCGCCTGGAGGGGTGCCGGACTCAGCTGCGCTTGGCGCGGGCGAAGGCGTCGGCCAGGGCGTTGTTGGCCGGTGGCGCCGACTGCGCCGGTCGGCCGCCATTGCCCTGTCCGCGGTTCTGGCCACGGTTCGGACCGCCGGCATCGCGGCGCGGCCCCTGACCCTGGCCGCGCTCCTCGCGCTGGCCGGGCCGGCTGGTGGCCTGGCCGGGGGTGTCGTCCAGGCGCCGGGTCAGGGCGATGCGCTTGCGCGGCACGTCCACCTCCAGCACCTTCACCTTGACGATGTCACCGGCCTTGACCACATCGCGCGGATCCTTGACGAAGGTGTCCGACAGCGCCGAGATGTGGATGAGCCCGTCCTGGTGCACGCCGATATCGACGAACGCACCGAAGGCCGCCACGTTGCTGACCACGCCTTCCAGCACCATGCCTTCGCGCAGATCCTTGATGTCCTCCACGCCCTCGGCGAAGCGCGCGGCCTTGAACTCCGGACGTGGATCGCGACCCGGCTTTTCCAGTTCCTTGAGGATGTCGCGCACGGTCGGCACGCCGAAGGTCGCGTCGGTGAACTGCTCGGCCTTCAGGCCTCGCAGGAAGCTGCCATCACCGATCAGCGCCTTGATCGGGCGTGCGGTGCTGGCGACGATGCGCTCGACCACCGGATAGGCTTCCGGGTGCACGGCCGAGGCATCCAGCGGCTGGTCGCCATCGGCGATGCGCAGGAAGCCGGCGCACTGTTCGAAGGTCTTCTCGCCCAGCCGTGCCACCTTCAGCAGGTCCTTGCGGCGCTTGAACGGGCCGTTGTCATCGCGGTGGCGCACGATGTTCTCGGCCACCGTCGACGACAGGCCGGAGACGCGCGACAACAGCGCGGCCGAGGCGGTGTTGACGTATACGCCGACGGCGTTCACGCAGTCCTCCACGCGCGCATCCAGTGCCCGCGCCAGGCGGTACTGGTCCACGTCGTGCTGGTACTGGCCGACACCGATCGCCTTCGGTTCGATCTTCACCAGTTCGGCCAACGGGTCCTGCAGGCGGCGGGCAATCGACACCGCGCCACGCAGCGACACGTCCAGGCCGGGGAATTCCTTGGCGGCGAATTCGGACGCCGAGTACACCGAGGCACCAGCCTCGCTGACCACCACCTTCTGCAGCTTCGGGTTGCCGGCGGCCTTGATGGCCTCGCCGGCCAGCTTGTCGGTCTCGCGGCTGGCGGTACCGTTGCCGATCGCGATCAGCTCCACGTTGTGCTTCGCACACAGCTGCTTGATCGTCTGCAGCGACTGGTCCCACTGCCGGCGCGGCTCGTGCGGGTAGATGGTCTCGGTCGCCACCAGCTTGCCGGTGGCATCGACCACGGCGATCTTGCAGCCGGTGCGGATGCCCGGGTCCAGGCCGAGCACGGTCTTCGGCCCGGCCGGTGCGGCCAGCAGCAGGTCCTTGAGGTTGTCGCCGAACACGGCTATCGCGTCGGCCTCGGCCTTCTCGCGCGCCTGGTTGAACAGGTCCAGCAGCAGGTGCGTGTGCAGCTTGGCGCGCCAGGTCAGGCGGCAGGCATCAAGCAGCCAGCGGTCGGCGGCGCGGCCCTGGTCGGCGATGCCGGCCTTGCGCGCCACGCGCCCTTCGGCGTACTGGTGGCCCGCCTCGGCATCGCTTCCCGGGTCCAGTTCCAGGAACAGGATCTCTTCGCGGCGCGCACGGAACAGCGCCAACAGGCGGTGCGAAGGAATCTTCGCCAGCGATTCGGCGTGTTCGAAATAATCTCGGTACTTGGCGCCTTCGTTTTCCTTGCCCTCGGCCACGCGGGCGCGGATCACGCCGCCCTCGCCCAGCCAGGTGCGCAGCTCGCCGACCAGCGCGGCGTCTTCGCCCCAGCGCTCCATCAGAATCGCGCGCGCGCCTTCCAGCGCGGCCTTGGTATCGGCCACGCCCTTGTCGGTGTCAACGAAGGTGGCGGCGAACACCTGCGGATCCCGGGTCGGGTCGCCCAGCAGGCCATCGGCCAGCGGCTCCAGCCCGGCCTCGCGGGCGATCTGCGCGCGGGTGCGGCGCTTGGGCTTGTACGGCAGGTACAGATCTTCCAGGCGGCTCTTGGTATCGGCGGCGAGGATGTCGTTGCGCAGTTCGTCGCTCAGCTTGCCCTGCTCGCCGATGCTGGCCAGCACGGCGGCGCGGCGGTCTTCCAGCTCGCGCAGGTAGGTCAGGCGGGTTTCCAGGTTGCGCAGCTGGGTGTCGTCCAGGCCACCGGTCACTTCCTTGCGGTAGCGGGCGATGAACGGAACGCTGGCGCCCTCGTCGAGCAGGCCGACGGCGGCACGTACCTGGGCGGACTGGGCACCGATCTCGTCGGCGATGGTCTGGGCGATCTGCTGGGCGAGCGCGCTCTGGGCGTTCTTGGCGTCGTGCATTGCTTCAGGTCTGGGCCGCATTACGGGAAGGTCCCATTCTGGCAACCCACGACCAAGCGGGACAAGGCGTTGACAGGGGGCGGGATTCAGCCTCCGGCGGCCGGTCGGGACGCCGGCATCCTGGCGAGGGGGGCTGGGATGCCGGCGCGGGCGCGCGATGGTGGGCGCGCCCTGCCGCGTGTTACGGGGTCAACGGTAGTGGCGGGCGGCGCGCTGCATGACGATGTCGTCGCGCAGGCTTTCCAGGGCCATCAACCGGACCTTGCCGACACCTTGCAGTTCCATGAACCGCTCGGTGTAGAACTCCGGCCCCAGCGCGGTGTCGGCGCGGGATTTGCTGAAGCCGTAGGGCACCACGCCCTTCTCGCCATCCTTGCTACCACCGACATAGAGAACAATTGCCATGTGATGTCTTCCTCCAAATTGCTACTGCGTACTGCACACGATGAGCGGTACTTGCGAGCTCATCGGGATAGAGCTTACCGCGATCAAGCTGACTGGAACGTCACGAAGGCTAATGACGATCGGTTGCATGCAGATGACTGCCCGATCACTGCAGAACGCTTACGGATCTTTAACCTCCGGCTAACAAACGGGGGTTTCCAGCCAACGGCGCAGCCCCTCGTGGGTGGCGATCAACGGCAAAACCGTCGCGCTGGTCGGTCGGGTCGGGCTCGCGGGGGACGCCGTGAACCCCGCTCCGCGGTCCGGCCCAGCCGCTGGCGGCTGTGCGTTCGGGCGCTTGCGAAGCAGTGCTTCGCAAGCAAAGCGCCCTCACCCCTGGGGGCTTGGCCGCGGCATCCATGCCGCGGACACCCCCGCGAACCCGACCCGACCGACCTCTGACAGATGGCTGCTGCGTCCACCACCCACGGAAAAAAAAATGAAGATCAAAAGCAAAGCAGCCTGGCCGGCCGCTCTTTGCTTCGTGTAGAGCCGAGCCATGCTCGGCTGCGAGCAAGCGCAGCGCGCGACCCGCTTCTGCTGATTCTTTTTCTTTTCCGTGGCTGGACGCCGCAGGAACGTGTCCGTGGCCGGGCAGGTGGGTTGCGCAGGGGCGTGAGCCGCATGGATGCGGCGACCGAGCTTACAGGGATGTACTTGCAGCGTCCCCTGCGCAATCCACCTGCCCGGCCAGCCCCCATGAATCACCGCGCCCCAGCCACGAGGGGCTGCGCCGTTGGCTGGAAACTACGGCCACCAGCCGCGCCCGAACCGGGCGTAATGATCTGCCGCCCGCTCGAACGGGTTACGCGCACTCACGCCCCCGCACAGCAGGTACACCGGCAGGTACAGCGGCCCCAGCACCAGGTACTGGTACACGTGCGCCCGCTCGTGGTCATCCAGACGGATCAGCGGCTCCACGCCCCACCCCGCCTGGTGCGCGTAGGTCCGGCAGGACATGCCCAGGTCGTGGCCGGTATGCAGGATCACGTTGCCCAGGGTGATCGCCCCGCCCGGCCCCCACGGCCAGTTGTCGAAGATGAGCGCACAGTCGCGGCCGCTCCAGCGCAGCTTCGCCCCGCCCAGCAGGCCGACCAGCCCGCCGATCACCCCGATCAGCGTATTGGGCAGGGTCCAGGCCGCGCCCAGCACCTGCAGCGCGCGCAGCCAGACCGGCCAAGGCCGCGAGGCGGCGTTCAATCGGCCTCGTTCGGGATCAGCAGCCACAGGAGCAGGTAGACCAGGATGCCCGGGAAGGCGGCCGAGCCGATCGAGACCAGCACGAACAAAATCCGCACCAGGGTGGGGTTCCAGCCGAAGCGATGGGCAATGCCGCCCATCACGCCGGCGATCATCCGATCGTTCAACGAACGCGACAGCGTGCGTGGCGTGGTGTTCATGGTGGCACCTCCTCGGGAACCAGAAAGAGCAGTCGAACGTGGCCCGACTCTACACCGCGGGTATGTCTACGGCGTGCGTTGACGCAACGCCTGCAGGCGGGCGCCGAACCAGGCGGCGGCGGTCTGTTCAGCCTGTCCCGGGCACTGGATGCGGTAGGCCTTGCCGCTCATGCTGCTCTGGCTGGCGGCGCGCTCGATGAACTGCTCGGCGCTGTCCACCTTGTCCTTTTTCAGCAGGTAGTCGTACTTGCGCTGCAGGTGCGCACGCGCTTCGGCCGCGTCGTGCCAGCTGCCATTGCGCTGGAACCGGCACTGCGAGCCATCGAGGCTGCCGATCAGCTGCGCGATCTCGCGCTGCGCCTGCGGGCCGGGGGCGGCGTGGGCGAATGGCGCTGCCAGCAGTGCGGCGAGGATCAGTAGATGTCGTGATGCCATCTGGACCTCAGCAATAGTCGAGCATGGCTCGACTCTACAGGGGCAGTCGAGCAAGCTCGACTCTACCGGTCGCGGGCCTTCAGCCAGCCATCGATCGTCGCCGGCACTTCGCGCTGCGCGCGGCCGGACACGTAGATGCCGATATGACCACCGCGGAAACTGGATTCGGTGTAGTCGTCGGTGCCCAGGCGCCGGCGCATCGCGCGCGAGGCATCCGGCGGCACCAGGTGGTCCTGCTCGGCGTAGATGTTCAACACCGGCAGCGTCACCTGCGACAGGTCGACCGCTTCCTCGCCGATCCGCACCGTGCCATTCACCAGCCCATTGCCCTGGTAGAACTGCTTGATGAAGTCACGGAACGCCTCGCCCGCCAGGTCCGGCGAATCGAAGATCCACTTCTCCATGCGCAGGAAATCCTCCAGCGCCGCCTTGTCGTCGAGGATGTCGAGCAGGCCCACGTACTTCTGCACGTTCAAGCGGAACGGCTTGAGCATCAGGTAGCTGGCATTCATCAGGTCGGCCGGGATGTTGCCCAGCGTGTCCACCAGCAGGTCCACGTCCACCTGCCGCGCCCAGTGCGAGAGCATGTTGTCGGCGGTATGGAAATCGACCGGGGTGACCATGGTGATCAGGCTGCCCAGCTTCTGCCGGCGCAGCGCGGCATAGCACAGGGCGAACACGCCGCCCTGGCAGATGCCCAGCATGTCCACCGGCCCACCGCTGCGCGTGCGCAGCGCATCCACCGCGCCGTCGATGTAGCGCAGCAGGTAGTCCTCCAGGGTCTGGAAGCGCTCGGAGCGGTCCGGGTAGCCCCAGTCCAGCACGTACACGTCCTGGCCCAGCGCCAGCAGCTTCTGCACCAGCGAACGGTCCGCCTGCAGGTCGACCATGTACGGCCGGTTCACCAGCGCGTAGACGATCAGCAGCGGCGGCCTGCGGGTCGGCGCCTGCTCGCCCACGAAGCGGTACAGCACCACCTTGCCGTCGCGCCAGACTTCCTCGCGGGCAGTGGCGCCATAGTCCACGTCCTCCACCTGCGGCAGCAGCTTCAGCCCTTCCATCAGCTTGCGCTGCATGGCCAGGGTTTCCTGCATCAGGTCATCGGCGTTGAAGCCCAGCGGTCCTTTCATCAGTCGTTATTTCCGCGCAGTGGTGCGGCGTGCGGCGGGCTTCGCCGGTGCTTTCTTTGTTGCCGCCCTCTTTGCAGGCGGCTTCGGCGCGGCGGATTTCTTCGCCGGCGCGGCCTTCTTCGCGGGCTTGCGTGCGGCCGGCTTCACCTTGGCCGGCGCCGGCTGTGCCACCGGGTCGACCTCGGCGGTCCCGGCCAGCACGGCCACCTGCGCCTGCAGGCGGCGCAGGCTGCGCTCCAGCTCGGCGATGCGTCGGTGGGCGGCATCCATCTCGCTGCGCGTGGGCAGGCCGATGCGCTCGCTCACCTGCTCGACCTCGCGTTGCAGGCCGGCACGCAGGCGCATCTGTGCGTTGCCCAGCGAGGCATAGACCTGCTGGAACGCCTCGGACAGGGCGACCTTGGCGTAGGCCTCTTCGGCCACCTCGATCCACAGGTCGAACATCGCCCGTGCACTGGTCAGCTGGCTGCCCGGTTGCTCGTGCTCGGCCAGGCGCTTTTCGAACAGGTCGAAGGCCTCTTCCAGCGCCTGCTTGATCTGGTCCACGTAGGCGCGCGAATGCTGCTGGTATTCCTCCTGCGCGCGCAGCAGGGTCTGCCAGCGCGCCTGGTGCTCGCGGCCGGGGCCGAAGGCCGGGCTCTGCAGCCACGGGCCGGCCTGTACCTGCCACTGCTGCAGCCATGCGGCAAATTCGGGCAGCGCGGCACCCGCCTGGGTGCTGCCACGTGCGCCCTGCAGCATCCACTGCAGCATGCCGTCACCCTGCCCCTGCACGGCTTCGCGCCAGGCCTGGGCCACGTCGGCGCTGCTGGCATCGCGGCCGGCGAAGCGCGCGGCCACTTCCTGCATCGTGCCGTACCAGCTGCCGGCCTGCTCGCGGAAGCGGCGCAGCGCATCTTCCGGCGCGCCCTGCCCCTGTTCGGGCAGCAGCTGGCCCCACCAGTCGAACAGGCGCTGCCAGCTGCCCGGGTCGTCGCCGGCCGGTGCCCCCGGCGTAGCGGCATGGCGCAGGGCATCGCCCCAGGCGCCGAAGTACTGGCGGGACAGGTTCTCGAAATCGCTGCTGCCGGCGTCGTGGGCCGAGCTGGTCATCGCGGGCCTCCGCTGGGCTGGGTCATGGCTTGGGAATGTGCAGGGTCTTGCTGATCATCAGCGAGCCGGACAGCGCGAACAGCAGCACCATCGGGTGCAGCTGCCACGGGCCGAGCTGCCACTGGCCGAACCAGAGGTCATGGCCGATGGCATCGGTGCCGGCGGCAATGGCCAGCACGATCACCAGCGCCAGGCTGGTTGGAATGGGCGTGCCCTCGAAGTATTTGACCTTGCCCTCTTCGCCAGACATCGCCTCGGCGGTGACGTTGTAGCGGGCCAGGCGGCTGACGCCGCAGCAGACGAAGTAGCTCAGCACCAGCCAGTCCCAGCCGCCCTGCATGCCGCAGGCATAGGCCAGCGCCGCCGGGGCCACGCCGAAGGAGATCACATCCGACAGCGAATCGAGCTCGCGGCCCAGGGTGGAGCTGGACTTGCGCCAGCGCGCGATGCGGCCGTCGAGGGCATCGAAGATGAAGGCCAGCGGGATCAGCGCCATGCCGAACATCAGGTAGCCGCGCTCGCCGTCCTGCAGGAAGCGCATGGCGGCAAACACCGCCCCGGTGCCGCAGAAGGCGTTGGCCAGGGTGAACCAGTCCGCCAGTTGGAACTCACGCAGCATCGAGAAATGACGTTTCATGGGGTCTCACGGGGCATCAAGGCAGACAGGGTACCGCGAGCGCCGCTACCGGTGACAGCGTTGGCATCGACCGGCCTTCACCCGTCCGTCACCCCTCATCACCGGCGGTGAATTTTTCGCCACCCATCTTGACACCCTAGGGGGGTGGAGCCTGTCGCGGCTTATCCACAAAGTTGCCCACGCGTAATCCACACCCCCTGTGGACAACCTGGTCTCAGGGACTGCGACGCTGGCCATTTGCTGATCACCTCGACGCGGGGTTTTCCTACTTCCCAATCCACCGACCCGGCGCTATGGTCACCGGCGGACCCGCCGACGCCACGTCCGATTCCTTCTTCATGGACGTTGTCGATGCTGGACGCACGCACCCTGGCCGCGCAGTTGCGGCACCCCCACGGCGAGGCCGCTCTGGCCGTGGGCGAATCGATGAACCGCAGCAACGGCGAGCTCAACCGCGCCGCCATTACCCTGCTGGCGGTGGCGCCGGGCGAACAGGTGCTGGAGATCGGCCCGGGCAATGCGGCCTTCGCGCCCCTGCTGCTGCAGGCGGAGGACAGCCGCTATCTGGGCATCGAGCTGTCCACGGCGATGGTCGACGCCGGCAACCAGCATCTGGCCGGTGTTGGCCTGGCCGATCGCGCCGCCCTGCGCCACGGCGATGCCCACGCGGTGCCGGTGGCCGATGCTTCGGTGGACGCCGCACTGGCGGTCGACACGCTGTATTTCTGGCCGAACCTGGCCCCGGTGCTGGACGAATTGGCGCGCGTGCTCTGCCGCGGCGGCCGCCTGTGCCTGGCCTTCGGCGATGCCGGCTTCATGCGCAGCCTGCCGTTCGCGGCCGATTTCCAGCTGCATGAGCTCGATGCGGTGGAGCTGGCGCTTCGGGTGTCCGGCTTCAACGTCTCGGCCTGGCGCAGCCACCGGGAGACGGCCACCGGCAACGACGGGCAGTCGCGCGACAAGCATTTCCATCTGCTGCTGGCGCACCGGCGCTGAGGCACCCCGGCGATCCGACAGTCCGCCGGGCATGGCCCGGCGCTACCTGGAGGGGGCGGGCCGACAATCCGCCGGGCATGGCCCGGCGCTACCCGGAGACAGCTGCATCGGTAGCGCCGGGCCATGCCCGGCGAGCGCAGCGGCACCGGAACAGCCTCAGAGGCGGCTGAAGGCCCAGCTCTGCATGCGCCCATCCCGGTACGGCATCACCCCATGGAACGGCCGCGGGTCGGCATCAAACACCAGCGGCAGGAAGTTGCGGTCACCCTCCCACATCGGCAGCGTGTCCAGCTTGTCCACGTCCACCCACTCCAGAGTGCCCTCGTGGTTGCCGCCATGCGGGCTGCCTTCGAAGCTGTCGATGACGAACACGAAACCGAACCAGTCCTCGCCATGCTTGCCGAAGCCCGGCCAGCTGATGGTGCCGCGCAGGCGCATGGCCGTGCAGTCGATGCCGGCTTCCTCGGCGATCTCGCGGCGCATGCCGGCGGCCACGTCCTCGGTCGGTTCAACCTTGCCGCCCAGGCCGTTGTACTTGCCCAGGTGGTGGTCACCGGGGCGGGTGTTGCGGTGGATCATCAGCACCTGGCGACGATCGGGCGAGAGCACATAGCCCAGGGTGGCGACGATCGGGGTATACGGCATGGGCGTGCATCCAGCGGCAGGTCAGCCCCGGATTATGGCCGATCAGCGCACCAGCGACAGGCGGCGCTCGGCCGGCAGCGCGACGCTGCCCTCCGGGTCGCGGCGCAGGGTGGCCACGCCGTGGCCGCGCTCGGCCAGGTATTCCAGCCACTTGCCGAGGAAGGTGTTCATCCGCATGCGGTGGCTGATCAGCTCGGCCGGCGGCGGGTACAGGCCCATCGTGTCCTGCCAGCGGCGGCCCACGTAGCAGTGGGTCGTCTCGGCCTGGCGGGCGTCACGGTACAGGCGCACGTAGGCCGAGGGGTCCGGCTCACCGGTCACCGGGTCGGCCAGGTCGTAGGTCAAGCGCAGCTCCACCGTGTAGCGGTGGCATTCGATGACGTCCAGGCGCACGTCCAATCCGTCGCCGACCGAGGAGACGTAGCTGCCGGCGGTCAGTTCGGCCGGGGCGAACAGGCGCACCAGATGCCGGTAATTCTCGGCATACAGGCCCATCAGCCAGCTGAGCCGGCTCAGGCGGGGAATGCGTTCGGTGCGGGGCGAGGCGTGGGCCATGGGTCGATCCTACACGTTGGCCATACAACGTGGGGGCTGCATGGCCCCGGCCAAAGGGGGGGGGCGTTCAACCGCCGCCGCGCCCCGGACGCCATGCCGAACCCCGGGTAGAGCCGGCCGCTGGCCGGCAATCCGCGGCCGCCGGCAACCCTGGCAGCCGGCCAGCGGCCGGCTCTACCAGCCGTTTCAAAACAGAGGGGGCTTCAACCGCCACCAAACCGCCGACGGCAATGCCGGGACCCGGGTAGTGCCGGCCGCTGGCCGGCAATCCGCGGCCGCCGGCCTCCATGGCAGCCGGCCAGCGGCCGGCTCTACCAGCGACCTCAATACATCTCGCGCTGCAGCCCCAGCGTGCCCAGCACCTTGCTGGAAATCTCCTCGATCGAGGTGTGGGTGGTGCTCAGCGTCGGGATCCGTTCCATCTGGAACATCACCTCGGCCGCAGCCACCTCGCGCTTGCAGGTGTCCAGGTTGGCGTAGCGCGAGTTCGGCCGGCGCTCCTGGCGGATCTGCTGCAGGCGGTCCGGATCGATGGTCAGGCCAAATAGTTTCCGACGATAGTTTCTCAACCGCGGTGGCAGGCGGTCGCTCTCCAGATCCTCGTCGGTCAACGGGTAATTGGCCGCGCGCACCCCGTAATGCAGGGCCAGGTAGATGCAGGTAGGCGTCTTGCCAGCGCGCGACACCGCCACCAGGATCACATCCGCATCGTCGTAATTCACCGCGATGCCGTCATCGTGGGTCAGGGCGAAGTTCATCGCGTTGATGCGGCGGTGGTAGGTATCGAAGTCCACCATGCCGTGGGCCTGGCCGACCCGGGCCAGGCGCGGGCTGGCCAGTTCCCGCTCCAGCGGCTCGATGAACGGGGCGAACACGTCCAGCATCAGGGCCCCGCTTTCGGCCAGGATCAGGCTCAGGCTCTGGTCGACGCAGGAGTTCACCACGATGGGCCGGACCTGGTACCGCTCCCCCGCCGCCTGGATCCGGACACACGCTTCCCGCGCTTTTTCGGGGTCGTCGATGAACGACATTCGATCAGTGATGAAGCTGAACCCGGTGAACTGCGTGAGCAGGCTATGCCCAATGGTTTCAGCGGTGATACCGGTTCCATCGGAAACGTAGAACACCGGACGGATGGTCGACATAGGCGGTTTTCACCCCTCTGAAGCTGAAAATGGTTGCAGCACAAGCTTGTGCCGACGGTACTGCGACCGGCATCATATCGGCTTCTTCCTACGGACGCGGCCATTCAGCCCGCCTCGGGCGATGGCCAAACGGAGCATCGCGCTTGAACGAGAATATCCTGTGGTTGCACGAACTGCGTCTGGGCGATCTGGCCCGCGTAGGCGGCAAGAATTCGTCGCTGGGCGAAATGATCGGCAACCTTGCCGGTCTGGGGGTCTCCGTCCCCGGCGGTTACGCCACGACCGCTGAAGCCTTCAAGGACTTCATTGCCCACAACGACCTGTCCAAGCGCATCTTCGACAAGCTGGCCACGCTCGACGTCGAAGACGTCAACGCGCTGACCGTTGCCGGCAAGGAAATCCGCACCTGGGTGATCGATGCCCCGCTGCAGCCGCAGCTGGACCAGGACATCCGCAGCGCCTACAAGCAGCTGTGCGACGAGAACGGCGGCGGCGAAGTGGCCGTTGCGGTGCGCTCCTCGGCCACCGCCGAAGATCTGCCCGATGCGTCCTTCGCCGGCCAGCAGGAAACCTTCCTCAACGTCACCGGTGCCGACGATGTCGTGCACAAGGTCAAGGAAGTATTCGCCTCGCTGTACAACGACCGCGCCATCGCCTACCGCGTGCACCACGGTTTCAAGCACGAAGACGTGTTCCTGTCCGCCGGCGTGCAGCTGATGGTGCGTTCGGGCGTCGGTTCCTCCGGCGTGCTGTTCACCCTGGACACCGAGTCCGGCTTCCGTGACGTGGTGTTCGTCACCTCGTCCTTCGGCCTGGGCGAAATGGTGGTGCAGGGCGCGGTCAACCCGGACGAGTACTACGTCTACAAGCCCACCCTGCAGGCCGGCAAGCCGGCGATCCTGCGCCGCTCGCTCGGCAGCAAGGCGATCCGCATGGTGTATTCGGATGTCCCCGGCGAGCGCGTCAGGATCGAGGACACCCCGGTCGAACTGCGCAGCACCTTCTCCATCAGCGACGAGGACGTGCAGGAACTGTCCAAGCAGGCGCTGGTCATCGAAAAGCACTACGGCCGCCCGATGGACATCGAGTGGGCCAAGGACGGTGTCAGCGGCAAGCTGTTCATCGTGCAGGCCCGCCCGGAAACGGTGAAGTCGCGCAGCCACGCCACCCAGATCGAGCGTTTCGCGCTGACCGAAAAGGGCGGCAACGTGCTGGCCGAAGGCCGTGCCGTCGGCGCCAAGATCGGCTCGGGCACCGCCCGCGTGGTGAAGACGCTGGAAGACATGAACCGCGTGCAGCCGGGCGACGTGCTGATCGCCGACATGACCGACCCCGATTGGGAGCCGGTGATGAAGCGTGCTTCGGCCATCGTCACCAACCGTGGTGGCCGCACCTGCCACGCCGCGATCATCGCGCGCGAGCTGGGCGTGCCGGCCGTGGTCGGTTCGGGCAACGCCACCAAGGTCATCGAAGATGGCCAGCAGGTCACCGTCAGCTGCGCTGAAGGCGATACCGGCTTCATCTACGAAGGCAAGCTCGATTTCGAGCGCACCACCACCGATCTGGGCAACATGCCGCCAGCACCGCTGAAGATCATGATGAACGTGGCCAACCCGGAACGTGCCTTCGACTTCGGCCAGCTGCCGAACGCCGGCATCGGCCTGGCTCGTCTGGAAATGATCATCGCCAGCCACATCGGCATCCACCCGAACGCGCTGCTGGAATACGACCGCCAGGATGCGGCGACCAAGAAGAAGATCGACGAGAAGATTGCCGGTTACGGTGATCCGGTCAGCTTCTACGTGGACCGCCTGGCCGAAGGCATCGCCACCCTCACCGCCTCGGTCGCACCGAACCCGGTGATCGTGCGCCTGTCGGACTTCAAGTCCAACGAGTACGCCAACCTTGTCGGCGGCAGCAACTACGAGCCGCACGAAGAGAACCCGATGATCGGCTTCCGCGGCGCCAGCCGTTACGTCGATCCGAGCTTCTCGGCCGCATTCGCGCTGGAATGCAAGGCCGTGCTGCGCGTGCGCAACGAAATGGGCCTGGACAACCTGTGGGTCATGATTCCGTTCGTGCGCACCCTGGAAGAAGGCCGCAAGGTCGTCGAGGTGCTGGAACAGAACGGCCTGAAGCAGGGCGAGAACGGCCTGAAGATCATCATGATGTGCGAGGTGCCGTCCAACGCACTGCTCGCCGATGAGTTCCTGGAGATCTTCGACGGCTTCTCGATCGGCTCCAACGACCTGACCCAGCTCAGCCTCGGCCTGGACCGCGATTCGTCCATCGTCGCGCACCTGTTCGACGAGCGTAACCCGGCGGTGAAGAAGCTGCTGTCGATGGCCATCAAGGCCGCACGCGCCAAGGGCAAGTACGTCGGCATCTGCGGCCAGGGCCCGTCCGATCACCCGGATCTGGCCGAGTGGCTGATGCAGGAAGGCATCGAGTCGCTGTCGCTGAACCCGGACACCGTGGTCGACACCTGGCTGCGGCTGGCCAAGCACAAGGCCAATGCTTGATCCATTGATGGGCTGACGTCGCTTTCATTGGCGTCCGCCCATACTGCAGCTGCATGCACGCCCCGCCTCTGCGGGGCGTGCCTGTTTCTGGCGTCCGCACACGCCATGACCACTGCTGCAAAGGAGCCCGCATGATCGCCGCTGCCGTCCCTTCCGCCCCCGCCGCCACGCCCTGGTTCCATTCGCTCAACTGGGAACGCCTGCTGGAAACCTACGGCGTACCGTTGCTGGCGGCCATCGTCGTGCTGCTGGTCGGCATGTGGGTGGCACGACGTCTGTCCAATGCGCTGCCGCGCGCGACCTCGCGCATGGGCATGGACCCGATGCTGGGCAGTTTCCTGCGCAACGTGGTCTACGCCGCCTCGCTGGTGATCGTGGTGGTGCTGGCCATCGGCACGCTGGGCGTGCAGATCACCCCGCTGCTGGCCGTGCTCGGCACCGCCGGCCTGGCCGTCGGCCTGGCCCTGAAGGATTCGCTGTCCAACATCGCTTCCGGGGTGATGCTGGTGACCCTGCGTCCGTTCCGCGTGGGCGATGTAGTGACCGTGGCCGGGCAGACCGGTACCGTGCGCGAAGTACGCATCTTCCAGACCGTCATCACCGGCGCCGACAACCAGCACACCACCATTCCCAACACGCTGATCACCGCCGCGCCGATCATCAACCTCACCGCCGAGCCGACCCGCCGCGTCGAACTGGTGATCGGCATCGGCTACGAAGACAACATCCAGCTGGCACGTGAAACCGCCATCGCCCTGATGAAGGCCGACAGCCGCGTGCTGCCCTCGCCCGAGCCGGACGTGGTGGTGTACGAACTGGGCGACCACGCGATCAAGCTGGGCATCCGCTGCTTCACGAAGTCGGCCGACCAGTTCGGCACCAAGGTCACCCTGCTGGAACAGATCAAGCTGGGCTACGACAAGGCCGGCATCAACCTGCCCTACCCGCAGCAGGACATGCACCTGTACCTGCATGGCAAGGATGGCGGCGTGGTCGAGGCAGAGGCGCTGGTGCGGGACAAGCCCTGATCCGACACGACGATGCCGGCCAGCGGCCGGCACTACCCGACACAGCGTGCCGACCAACGGTCGGCACCCACCACATGCCATGCACCGGTAGTGCCGGCCGCTGGCCGGCAGCCACCGATCGGTGTCAGGCCTCCACGGCCTCTTCCAACGCCGGGTAATCGATGAACCCGGCGGCGCCGCCACCGAAGTACGTCGCGCGATCCGGCGCATTCAATTCCGCGCCCACCCGCAGCCGCTCCGGCAGGTCGGGATTGGCAATGAACGGCCGACCGAAGCCGATCAGATCCGCCCAGCCCTCGGCCAGCGCCTGCTCGGCACGCTCGGCGGTGTACTTGCCGGCGTAGATCAGCGTGCCCGGATAGACCATGCGCAGTGCCTGCTTGAACGCCACCGGCATCAGCGGCGCATCCTCCCAGTCGGCCTCGGCGATGTGCAGGTAGCCCACGCCCAGTTCGCCCAGCAGGTGCGCCGCGGCCAGATAGGTCGCCTGCGGCGTATCGTCCACCGCGCCCTGCAGCGTGGTCAGCGGCGCCAGGCGCACGCCGACGCGCTCGCTCCCGGCCACGGCCACCACCGCCTCCACCACCTCGCGCAGGAAGCGCAGGCGGTTCTGCAGCGCGCCACCGTAGCCATCGGTGCGCTGGTTGGCCTGCGAATCGATGAACTGGTTGATCAGGTAGCCATTGGCGCCGTGCAGCTCCACACCATCAAAGCCTGCGGCCAGCGCATTGCGGGTGGCCTGCGCGTAGTCGGCGATGATGCCCGGAATCTCGTTTTCGGCCAGCGCGCGCGGCATCGAGTGCTGGATCATCTCGCCCACGCCCGCCTCGGGGCCGGCCCCGGTCGGGTCGACGAATACCTTCACGCCCTCGGCCAGCAGCGCCGAAGACGAGACCGGTGCGGCGCCATCAGGCTGCAGGGCCACATGGGAGACGCGACCGACGTGCCACAGCTGCGCGTAGATGCGGCCACCGGCGGCATGCACCGCATCGGTCACTTGCCGCCAGCCCTGCACCTGTTCCTCGCTGTGGATGCCCGGGGTCCAGGCATAGCCCTGCCCCTGCGGGCTGATCTGGGTGCCTTCGCTGACGATCAGGCCGGCACCGGCGCGCTGCGCGTAGTACTCCGCCATCTGCGCGGTGGCGACGTTGCCGGCGGCCGCCCGCGAACGGGTCATCGGCGGCATCACGATGCGGTTGGGCAGCGACAGCGGGCCCAGGGTGTGGGGGGTGAACAACATGGCGCGTTCTCTTGCGGGGGGACTGACCGCAAGGATGGGGATCGGCCGTGGCCCGCAACAGGCGCGGATGGGCAAAACAGTTGTGCCGTGGAGGCAAGGGTCGGGGTCGGATCCCTTTCCGCAGGAAAGGGCTCTGACCCCGTTTGCGGACCCCGGCTACAGCGTCGGCTCGATCTTCAACGCGCCATGCGCCACCCGGTCATAACAGGTGCGCACCACATCCTCGCCGTACTTCAGCTCCAGCCGGCGCACGATGAAGTGCCCGCGCGCCATGTCCTGGTAGTAGTCGGTGAACATCGTATTGAGGGTGGCGCCAGCCGCAGCACCCACGATCGGCACCGCCTGCGCGGCGAACTTCTCGGTCACCACCACGCCGAAGCGCGCGGCCACCTTCTCCACCAGCTTGGCCAGCAGCTTGCCGGCCTCCTTCGGCGCCACGCCCAGGGTCAGGTCGCGGCCGGTCACCACCCGCCCGGCCAGCTCGGCCGACAGGTGGCGCATCACATCCGTGGTAAAGCCACGGGCCAGGTAGTAGCCGGTTTCGCTGGCATCGTCGCGCGGCGAGTTGCCACCCAGCGCGAACACCTCCAGGCAGGCCTGGCGGGTGCTGAAGTGGGCCAGGTCGAAGCCCTCGCTGCGGGCCACGTCGGCCACCGCGCGCATCATGATGGTGGTCGACACCGGCAGCTCGATGAACAGCGCAGCGAAGCCGAACGCACCACCCACCGCGCCCGAGGTCGCCGCCGCCAGCTTGTGCCAGCGGGTGGAGGCCGACTTGCCGGGCGTGTTGCCCATGCTCCATAGCGCCGCCTGCGCGGACTTCGACAGCGCCGCCTCGACCGCACCATGGATGCGCCCGGAAATGGACTTGGGCAGCGCCTTCACCGCGAACTCCAGCGGCGTGCCGACCAGGTTGGCCATGCGCGCGGTGATCGTCGGCGCCTCCAGCAGGGCAACCGCCCGCTGCAGGTCGGCCCAGTCCTGGGCATCGTGGGCGATATCGCGGGGCAGCAGGATGGGCTCGTTCATGGGGCCGATAGTAGCGCCCTGGAGTTGAACGGATCGTCGCGGGGTCAGAGCCCTTTCCGCTGGAAAGGCATCCGACCCCACCGGGCGGCAACCTCAGGCGGTCGGCAGGCCCGACAGCGCGCCCATGAACTGGCGGTAGTGGCGCAGCTCGGCGATCGAGTCGTGCACGTCGCTCAGCGCGGTGTGGTTGCTGTTCTTGGCCAGTCCGGCAGCCACGGTCGGCGCCCAGCGCTTGGCCAGTTCCTTCACCGTGGACACGTCCAGGTTGCGGTAGTGGAAGTACTTTTCCAGGCGCGGCATCTGCCGGTGCAGGAAGCGGCGATCCTGGCAGATCGAGTTGCCGCTCATCGGCGAGACGCCGGCCGGAATCCACTGCGCGAGGAAGTTCACGGTCTGCGCTTCGGCCTGGGCCAGGGTGGTGGTGCTGTCCAGCACGCGCTGCCACAGACCGGAACGACGGTGCTGGTTGCGGTTCCACTCGTCCATCGCTTCCAGCGTTTCCAGCGGGTGGTGGATGGCGAATTCCGGGCCTTCGGCCAGCACGTTCAGCTGGGCATCGGTGACCACGGTGGCGATCTCGATGATCGAATCGTTGTCGGTATCCAACCCGGTCATTTCCAGGTCGATCCAGATCAGTCGTTCGTTGGCCGCGCCGTTCTCCACCATCGTGTCGCCTCGTTGCTGGGCAGGCAGGGCGCCCACCGGTAAAGGAAAGAGGCGCCCATCATACCCTTTCGCTGCTCAGGCCTCGCCCACATGGTCTTCCAGCAGCAGCGGCGGCTTGCCGCGCTTGGCGCGGAAGTAATTGGTCAGGCGCAGGCTGGCCTCCTTGGCCAGCACACCGCCGTGGATCTCCACCCGGTGGTTGTGGCGGCCATCGCCGAGCAGGTTGAACACGCTGCCGCAGGCGCCGGTCTTGGGGTCGCTGGCACCGTAGACCAGCCGCGCCACCCGCGCGTGCACGATGGCCATGGCGCACATCGCACACGGCTCCAGGGTCACGTACAGGGTGCTGCCGATCAGCCGGTGGTTGGCCAGCGCCTCCCCCCCCTCGCGCATCGCCACGATCTCGGCATGCGCGCTTGGATCATGCGAGGCGATGTTGAGGTTCCAGCCCTCGCCCAGCAGCTGGCCATCGGCGCCCACCAGCACCGCCCCCACCGGAATCTCGTCGAACTCGTGCTGCGCGCGCTCGGCCAGGGCCAGTGCGTGGCGCATCCAGTGTTCATCGGCATCGTGCACAGGCACGCCCAGCGGGGTGTCGACCATGGTTCTCCTCCCGCTTGGGGGCTGTTCAATTGCGGGTGAGGCAGCAGCATACTACGCGTCCTTCACAAGCACCTTGGACAGTCACATGCCCACACTACGTCCCTCCCGCGCCGACGAAGGCGCTGCCCTGGTCGATCTCTGGCGCCGCTCGGTCGATGCCACCCACGATTTCCTCAGTGCCGATGACCGCCAGGCCATCGATGCCGAAGTGGCCGGATTCCTGCCGCAGGCGCCCCTGCTGATCGCCGCCGACGCCCAGGACCGCCCGCTTGGTTTCATGCTGGTGGATGGCAGCCACATGGAAGCCTTGTTCATTGACCCCGCCGCACGCGGTTCCGGTGTGGGCCGCCAGCTGCTGCAGCACGCGCTGGCCGAACACCCCCAGCTCACTACCGATGTCAACGCGCAGAACGCGCAGGCCGCCGGTTTCTACCTGCACATGGGATTTGTGGAAACCGGCCGTTCGCCGGTCGATGGCCACGGCCGGCCGTATCCGCTGATCCATCTGCGCTACGGCGGCTGAGCACGCCCACAATCCGTGCACTGGATGCTAGGTTTGCACTCCCTCGACACGGATGACGAACGATGCAACCAGGCGAAGTGATGTGGGGCCTGCTGATGGTGGTAATGGGCGCGATCTGGCTGTTCGTGCCCTTCGCGATTTTTTCGTGCCGCTCGCTGCTGGCCCGGCTGCTGGCCGAACAACAGCGCACCAATGCGCTGTTGACCCATATCGGTGGCCGGCGCATTCCGCCGCCGGAACCCGAGCCGGTGCCATGGGTGCCGCTGCGCGACGACGAAATGCCCTGAACCATTGCGGCCCGGGGCATCGCGCCCTTGGGCTGGATACTCAGGCAGTCGCTTCGAATGCCGGGGAATAGCGCACCTCGCCCTGTGGCAACGGTGGCTGCAGGCAGAGCGCCTGGAAGTACCCTGCAGGAACGCCCGGCAGCACCAGTGCCGCTTCCGCACGGAAACCAAAGCGGTGGTAGTACGCCGGCTCGCCCAGCAGCACGCAGCCGCGGGCGTGCTGCTGGCGCAGTGCTTCCAGGGCCGCATGCATCAATGCCGTACCGATGCCCTGGCCCTGCCAGGCAGGCCCAACCGAGATCGGCCCCAGCCCATACCAGCCAGGGCTGCCGTCGGACATCGACACCGGCGATACGGCCACGTGGCCGAGCAGCAGACCATCGTCCACCGCCAGCAGTGACACCTGCAGTTCACCGCGGGCCCGCAACGCATCAACGATGAACGGCTCGGTATGCCCGCTGTGCGGGGCATTGGCAAAGGCCGCCGCGGTCAGCGCATGGATGCCGGCGATATCGGCCGGGGTTTCAGGGCGGATGAAGAAATTCACAGGGCACCTCGTTCAGGTCAGCAGCCTGGGCGATACTGCATCGTCTACCTGCAGGAGGTGATGATGGACTGGGTTGTCGAGGCACGCACGTTGGCTTACGAAGCCCACGCCGGGCAGCAGGACAAGGCCGGGCGGCCCTACATCGAGCATGTCGCGCGCGTGGCCGCTGCCATCCATGACGATGACACTGCCAAGGCAGCGGCCTGGCTGCACGACGTGGTGGAGGATTGCCCGGAGCATGCGGCGCGGCTGGAGGCGTTTCCGGCGCCGGTCCGCGAGATCGTCACCCTGCTCAGCCGGCACAGCGCACCCGATGCCACGCAGTACTACGCCAGCATCCGCCAGCATCCGCGTGCGCTGAAAGTGAAGCTGGCCGATATTGCCGACAACGCCCACCCACGCCGGCTGCTGCAGCTGCCGCCGGCGGTGGCCGAACGCCTGCGTGGCAAGTACGCCGCCGCGCTGGCCGCGCTGGGCACCGGCAACGCGCCCATCGTCGTGCCCGATCCGGCGCCTGCGCGCGTGCTGCAGCTGATGGAGACCGCACGCATGCGGGTGCGGCAGGCCGAGGACGCCGGTGCCGGCGCCCACACCGGCGACGACACGCCCGGTCCGCACCTGAAGGCGCTGATCAGCGCACGTGACACCGCACTGGCCGAACTGGAAGCACAGCTGACCGCGGAGGCATTCATCCTCTGGAGTGACATGCATGTGCTGGCCTGACCGCGGCCGGGGCGCAGACGGCACCACCGGCCAAACGCTGATTCTTGGCAGCGGGCGCTGACCGCTGCTGCGGTGCAGCAGTACAATGGGCGGCTTCCCCCGCCCTGCCCGCCCCCCGCATGAGCCCCAATTCCCCCCTGGCCGCGCGGCTGACGCCGCGTCAGCGCACCTGGATCATCCTTGCCCTGTCGCTGGGTGGCTTTGCCATCGGCACCAGTGAATTCGCCAGCATGGGCCTGATGCTGGAGATCAGCCGCGGCCTGTCGATCAGCGAGACCCAGGTCGGCCACCTGATCAGTGCCTACGCCATCGGCGTGGTGGTCGGCGCGCCGATCCTCGCCTTCATCGGCGCCTCGTTCCCGCGCCGCAAGCTGCTGCTGGCGCTGATGGGCTTCTACGCGGTGGGCAACCTGGCCAGCGCCCTGGCCCCCAACTACGGCACCATGCTGGTCGCCCGCTTCGTCGCCGGCCTGCCGCATGGTGCCTACTTCGGCGTGGCGATGCTGGTGGCCGCGGCCATCAGCCCGGCCGGCCAGCGTGGCCAGGCGATGTCACGGGTGCTGCTGGGCCTGTCCATCGCGATCCTGATCGGCAACCCGCTGACCACCTGGCTGGGCCAGCAGCTGAGCTGGCGCACCGCCTTCGCCCTGGTCAGCGTGCTGGCCATCGCCACGGTGGTGATGATCGCCCGCTTCCTGCTGCCCGATCCGGACGAGGTGCGTACCTCGCCGATGCGTGAGCTGCGCGCGTTCAACACCACCCAGGTGTGGCTGGCGCTGGGCATCGGCGCGGTCGGCTTTGCCGGCATGTTCTGTGTCTTCACCTACCTCGCGCCGACCCTGGTGCAGGTGACCGGCGTGGCCGAATCGTGGATGCCGCTGGCCGTGGGCGTGTTCGGCATCGGCGCGATCATCGGCAACATCGCCGGCGGCTGGCTGGTGGACAAGTTCCACTTCAACGCCGCCGCCGTCGTGCTGGTGTGGTCCATCGTGATGCTGCTGCTGTACCCGCTGGCCGCGCAGTCGGTGTGGACCATCGGCCCGATGATCATCACCGTGGGCACCATGGGTGCGCTGGCCGCCGTGCTGCAGACCCGCCTGATGGACGTGGCCGGTGAGGCGCAGACGCTGGCCGCCGCCTCCAACCACGCGGCGTTCAATACCGCCAACGCGCTGGGCCCGTGGCTGGGCGGCATGGCCATCAGCGTCGGCTTCAGCCCGGCCACCACCGGTTATGTCGGTGCCGCCACCGCCATCGGCGGCCTGCTGCTGTGGGGCGTGTCGATGCTGGTCGACCGCCGCCGCAAGGCTGCCTGAGGTCCTGCACGCAGCCCTTGCCGCTGGCAGGGGCTGTGGCCACGCGGCTGGATTTGACCTCGCCGCTGCATCGGGCTGACAGGGTCATCACAGGTGGAAGTGTGACGATGAATACACCTTCTTCCTGGCACCCCCTTCCCCATGTCGGACACCGGTCATTTCGCCATTCGCGCCTTCGAGGCCGTCTTCAACATGGCTGGCGGGGTGGAACGCATCACGTCGCTGACGGTGACCTGCAACCACTGCGAGGCCACGACCTCGTCCACCGAAGGCAACCTGCTGCACCTGCCCGGCGGCACCCTGTTCCGCTGTGACGACTGCGGGTGCCACCAGGCAGTGAGCAATGCCCGCGTGGCCGACTGGCAGCTGCCGCGCGTGTTGGGTGTATGAACATGGACGCGCCGCTGACCGATGCACAGCGCCGGATCCTGCAGGCCATTGCCGATGCGGAACGCGTGGACAGTGACGCCGCCACCTGGGCGGTGAAGGCAGGCCTTGCCGTGCAGGCGGAAGACGGCGACATCGACCTGACCCCGCGCGGGCGCGACGTGCTGCAGGGACATCCGCCGCGCTGAGGCGGCGACGGAGCGGGCATGCGGCGTTTCGTGCAGGCCTTCGTGGACGTGGACAGCTTTGCTGCTGCCCTGCCCGGCGACGTGTCGGCAGCCCTGGCAACGGCGGATGCGCGCTACAACATCGGCAAGGACGGCCACGCCTGGGTCTGGGCGGCAGGCGCGGCCGATGCGAAGACCACGACGGTCGTTGCAGAGATGCAGTGGGGCCTGGTGCCGCGCTGGTCGAAGCAGCCGTCCACGCCCTACACCACGGTGACTGCCCGGCTGGAACGCGCCCCGCGCAGCCGCATCTTTGCCGATGCCTGGAGCAAGCGACGCTGCATCGTGCCGATGACGGGCTATTTCAAGTGGGACCGGCAGCGACGACCGCCGTGGCCGATGTTCGTGCAGCGTCAGGATGGGGTGGCGCTACTGGCAGCGGGCCTCTGGG
This sequence comes from Stenotrophomonas sp. SAU14A_NAIMI4_5, assembly GCF_003086795.1. NCBI lineage: Bacteria > Pseudomonadati > Pseudomonadota > Gammaproteobacteria > Lysobacterales > Lysobacteraceae > Stenotrophomonas > Stenotrophomonas sp. SAU14A_NAIMI4_5. Next base: position 2,693,301 of record NZ_CP026003.1, read on the forward strand.
AGCACTGGCAGGACGATGCCGGCGACATGCGCGACACGTTTTCGATCCTGACCGATGGCAACCCGGCGATCCCGGCCCCGCTGTCTGCCGATGGGCCGGTGTTTGTGGAGCCCGCGGCGGCGGCGGCCTGGCTGAGGGGCGAGCTGACCACGCCGGCGCAGCTGCGACGGCACGCGCATACCGCGGCGCTCGAGGCTGCGTATGTCGGCCTGGGCATCCGCGACCCGCGTCGCGATGACTACACCCTGCTGGAGCCGGTGGACCCCGACGCTGCGGGTGCCGACGATGCGCTGCCCGACTGGGATGGCGATGCGCTGGATGACGATGCGTGAGTGATGGGCCCGGGGTCGGATCCCTTGCCGAAGGCAAGGGCTCTGACCCCTTCGTCGCGCTCCCGCTGAACCGCAAAAAACACATGGCGTGGATGTGGCTTGCTGCACAGTGCAGCCCATGCATCACCGCCCTGCCCCTGCCCGCCATGATGCCGTCGCCTTGCAGGCAGGAATGCTGGGCAGCGTGCTGGGCGTGGGCCTGTTCAAAGCACTGGCGATGTCCGGCGTGGTGTCCGGCTCGCTGATGGGCATGGGCCTGTGGCTGCTGGCCTGCGTCCTGCTGGGCGCCTGGGCATTGGCCGCGGGCCTCGCCTGCTTGGCCCTGAGTCGGCGGGTGTTCGTGCTGATGCTCGCGCTGTCAGCGGTCTTCGTGCTCTGCATCGCCTGATCCGCAGGCGCTTCCAGAAAAAATCCGAACCGTGGCGCTAAAGCTTCAGCCTGCGCCGCCGCTACCGTTGTACTGCTTGCCGGGACCCTCTCCTGTGCAGACACGCCCGGCAGTCGGGCCTACAACGACTACCGGATTTCACAAAATGTACACGCTGCGCCGCTTCAAGGTTGGCACCCGCCTCACTGCGGGCTTTTCCATCCTGCTTCTTCTGATCGCCACCATTCTTGCGATCGCCCTGCACAGCAACTACCAGCAGCGCCAACAGTTCGACAACGCGGTGAACGTGCGCGTGACCCGCATGGGCGAGCTGTACGACATGCTCATCATCAACAAGGAGCTGCTGCTGCTGCGCCGCGACATGCTGATCAAGCGCGGCCAGGGGCTGGAGGCCGATCTGGCGAAGGCGCACGCAATGTCGGAACGCTATGACCAGATCTGGGCCCACTTCACCGAGCGCCCGGCCACCAGCCCGCTGGCCGAGTCGATGCGCGGCAAGGTCGCGCAGAAGCAGCAGGCCACCGTCGCACTCAACCGCGACCTGGATGCAGCGATGCAGGCCGGCGATTTCGATGCCGCCAGCACGCAGCTGCTGACCCGCGCCGGCCCCGCGGCCGCCGACTGGAACGCGGCGCTCGCCGAGTTCGCCGATCTGCAGCAGAAACTGGTGGAAGAGGCCGCCCGGGACATGCAGGCGCTGGCTGCCAGGACCACGGCACTGCTCAGCCTGTTCGGCGTCCTCAGCCTTGGCCTGGGCATCATCGCGGCGTGGCTGATCTCGCGTAGCCTGACCCGTCCACTGGCCCAGGTGCAGGCTTCGATCAATGCGGTCACCCGTGGCGACCTGAGCGTCCGCCACCAGGACGACAGCCCCGACGAAGTGGGCCAGATGCTGCGGGCCACCGACAGCATGGTCGGCCTGCTGCAGCGCTTCTCGCAGCAGACCCAGCTGATGATCGGCAAGCATGCCGCCGAGGACATCAGCCACCGCATGCCGGTCGATTTCCCCGGCGTCTACGGCGAACTGGCGCAGGGCATGAACACGATGGTGTTCGAGCATCTGGATGCGATCGTCGATGCCATCGACGTGCTGAACCAGTACGCGCAGGGTGACCTGAGCCGCGACGCACGACGCCTGCCGGGCAGCCGCGCGATCCTGCACGAATCGATGGATGCGGCCAAGGCCAGCCTGCATGCGATCAACCAGGACATCCAGCGCCTGGCGACGGCGGCAGCGGCCGGCGATTTCAGCGTGCGTGGCGATGCCACGGCCTACCGTCACGATTTCCGCCGCATGATTGAAGACCTCAACCGCCTGATGGCCACCGCTGACGGCAGCCTCGGCGCGTTGTCCAAGGTGCTTGGTGCCATGGCCGAAGGGGATCTGACCCGCCGTATCGAGGGCGACTTCCAGGGTGTGTTCGCTACCATGCAGCGCGACACCAACCGGACTGCTGAGAATCTGGCGGCCATCATCCGCCGCATCCAGGAAGCCTCCGGCTCGATCGCCAGCGCGTCCGATGAGATTGCCGCGGGCAACGCCGACCTGTCACGGCGTACGGAAAGCCAGGCTGCCAACCTGGAAGAGACCGCGGCCTCGATGGAAGAGCTGACCTCTACCGTGCGCCAGAATGCCGAACACGCACAGCAGGCCGATGCAGCCTCGCGCAGCGCCGGCGAAGCCCTGCAGCAGACCGCGCAGGCGGTGCAGGACGTGGTGCGGGTGATGGGGCAGATCAATGCCTCGTCGCTGCGCATCGGCGAAATGGTCAGCCTGATCGACGGCATCGCGTTCCAGACCAACATCCTCGCCCTCAACGCAGCGGTCGAAGCAGCGCGCGCCGGCGAGCAGGGTCGTGGCTTTGCGGTGGTGGCCAGCGAGGTACGCAGCCTGGCGCAGCGCGCGGCGGCTTCGGCCAAGGACATCAAGGCGTTGATCGATGAATCCACCGGCAGGGTCGAGGCCGGTATCGGCATCGCCCGCCAGACCGAGGCCGCCATCGGCCAGCTGACCGACGCCGCGGGCCAGACCGGGCATCTGGTGCAGCAGATCGCCCAGGCCAGCATCGAGCAGGCGGCCGGCATCGAGCAGGTCAACCAGACCATCGCACAGATGGACGAGGCCACCCAGCAGAATGCCGCACTGGTCGAGGAAGCCAGCGCGGCGGCCCGCGCGATGGCGGGACAGGCGGCAGACCTGGACCAAGCGGCGGCCGTGTTCCGGGTCTCGGCCCAGGCAACACCGGCCCTCAAGCGCGCGGCCTGAGGGACAGGGGCCATGGCGGGCACTCACACCGCCCGCATCTGCCGCGCACTACCATCGCGCGGCAGGCCTGAAGCATTCAGAACGCAGCAGCCTGCGCCCCTTCCCCCGATAGCAGCAGCGCGCCATGGTGGGTTGCGCTGCTGCGGTCGCTTCGCCTGTGCAGCCCCCCTGTACGTTCTGATGTGGTCCTGATGCCCTCCCCCGAAGAAGAACGCCTCTCCACCCTGGCCGGGCTCAACGCCCTCGGCGCCGTCTCCGGTGCCGCCCTCGACAACCTCACCGAGCTCGCCACCCACGCCTTCAACGCGCCCGTCGCGTTCGTTTCGCTGCTGGAGGTCGATCGCCAGCGGCTGGTCTCGCGCAGGGGGCTGGCCACCACCCAGACCCATATCCGCGATTCGATCTGCGCCTCGACGATTGGTTCCGCCGATACGCTGGTGATCGATGATCTTCGCGCGCACCCACGCCACGCCAGCAATCCGCTGGTGACCGGTCCAGCGCAGCTTCGCTTCTATGCAGGTGCGCCACTGGTTGCGCGCAACGGCGTGGCCATCGGTGCGTTCTGCATCATGGACGACGCTCCCCGGCAGCTGTCCGAAGCGGAGCGTCGGCAGCTGCAGACCCTGGCCAGCGCCGCGATGAACGAACTGGAGCTGCGTGCCCTGACGGGCCGCCGCGATCCGGTCAGCGGCCTGCCTGACCGGCATCAGTTCGCCCTGGATTTTGCCGCCCACGCCGAGCGCGAACCGGACACCTTCCTGCATGCGGTGTTGATCGATGTCTTCGATGCGACCACCGCCACCGAGGCCGGCCAGGTGCTGGGCATGGCACCGCTGGAAACCTTGATCCGTCGCATCGGCGTGCGCCTGTGCGTGGCGCTCGACGGCATGGCCGAGGTCTACCACGTCGGCGTGGCGCGGTTTGCATTCGTGGTGGAGCTGTCGTCGTCCAAGGCGGTGGAAGACCTGATCGGCGAGCTGCAGGAACGACTGACCCGACCGATGATGGCCGCGCAGGTGCCGATGGCGCCTTCGTTCCACGCAGGGATATGCGGCATCACCCTGGGCCAGCACAACGCCGACGAGGCCATCCGCCGCATGCTGGTGGGGCTGAACGCCGCCATCAACAGCCGCTCGGTGTTCCGCTGGTATTCGGAGACACGCGATGCGCGCACGCGGCGGGGCTATCGACTGGCCACCGATGCGCGCGAGGCACTGCAGGAAAAGCAGTTCCACTTGGTCTACCAGCCGCGCTTCCGCGCCTCGGACCTGACGCCGGTGGCGGCCGAGGTACTGATCCGCTGGAACCACCCGCAGCTGGGCGCGGTCAGCCCGACCGAGTTCATCCCGGTGTTCGAACGCACGGCGGTCATGCAGGGCATCACCCGCTGGGTGATCGACCAGGCGCTGGACCAGTGTGCGGCCTGGCGCGCCGCGGGCATCAACCTGATGCTGTCGATCAACTACTCGGCCCGCGACATGGCCGAGGAGGACGCCGCGCTGCGGCTGATCCGCGCGATCGAACAGAAAGGGCTTTCCTGCGCGGACATCGAAGTGGAGATCACCGAGAGCCAGTGGCTGCGCGTCGACTCTCCCGCCGGCCAGCAGCTGCGGCAGATGGCCGCCGCCGGGCTGCGCATCGCCGTGGATGATTTCGGCAGCGGCTACAGCAACTTCGGCTACCTCACCGAGCTGCCAATCAGCACGCTCAAGCTGGACAAGACGGTGATCGACCGCCTGTGCGTGGACCCACGCGCAGCGCTGAAGGTGGAAGCGATCATCGGCCTGGCGCAGCGGTTGGGATATGCAGCAGTGGCCGAAGGCGTGGAGAGTGCCGAGCAGGTTGTACGGCTGCAGGCACTGGGCTGCGATGAAATCCAAGGCTTCGCGCTGGCCCGGCCGATGGCGGCTGAAGCATTCAGCGAACGATTCGGAGCGCTGGTTCCCGGCGCGTAGAGTCGAGCTTGCTCGACTGCTTTGGCCGTAGAGTCCAGCTCGCTCGACTGTTTTGGCTCTCGCTCACGCAGCGCGCGCGGCCACCAGTTCAGCCACGCCAACACCCTCGAGCGAGCCGCATCGCTCCAGCACCCCGCCGGTGTACTGCGGACGCAGCAGCGGCAACGCCTCCTCCAGCGCTGCGGCATCGCCAAATGCGAAGCACAGCGCAGTGTCGGCCGGCACCTGCTGCAGCTCCTGATGGAAACGGATGGGGCACTCGAAGGCGCTGCCCAGCACCACCACCTTCACCTGCCCGGCGCGCTCGAACAGCGCATCCAGCATCTGCTCGCCGGTCCGATCAAATACCGGTCGGCCATGCTCGGTGCCGGTCACGCAGCAGCCCACATAGGTGTCCACCTGGCCGAACCGGGTGCGCAGCATACGGGCATCAGCCTGACAGGATGCGGAGAAGGTCTGGAGGAGCGCGCTGCTGATCACGACATGCCTTGCGGTCTGGAAAGGGGGCTGAAGTGTGAGGATGGAGACGCGAAGGCGTGATGAAACTCCGGTAGCGCTCGCTATACTGGCTGCACACTGCAGTCTGCCCGGAACCCTCATGCCTACCCGAATCGATTTCCGGCCCTCGCTGGACCTGGCATGCGCGTTGACCGGCATGCGGGTGGCACTGGTGGCTGAGGTGACCGACACGTCCGCGCGGTCCATCCAGAGCATCGACAGCGCAGGCCTGGGTATCTCCAGCGGCATGCCTCTCGACGTGAACCAGACCTTCTGCAGGGACGTGCGCGCAACCCGCACGCCGATCTGGTTCAGTGATTTCCTGACGCATCCTGAGTACAAATGCAGCCCTCTGCCTGGGCTGTATGGCTTCCGCAGCTTCATCTCCGTGCCGCTGCTGCTCGAAGACGGCTCCATTTTTGGCACCCTGTGCACGCTGGACCCGGAGCCGCGGCCGCTGGACCAGGAGCGGGTGCAGTCGCTGGGCGCACTGGCTGAGATGGTGGCGGCGCAGATCGATGCCATCCGTTGCCACGATGCCGATGCCCGCACGATCGATGGCCTGAAGGCGCACGGCGCGTCGGTCAGCCGGCAACTCATTGAGTTCGAGCAGTCCAATGCCGAGCTGCAGCGGGTGGCCAAGCAGCGCGAGGAGTTCATCGGCGTGCTGGCGCACGACCTGCGCAACCCTGTGCAGGCCATCCGCGCGGGTGTCGATCTGCTGGGCTTTGGCGCGCTGACCGATTCGCAGCAGAAGGTGCTGGGCCATATCAACGACAGTGCCGACCGCATCGCCGAGCTGATCGATGTCACCCTGGATTTCGCGCGGGGCCGCCTCGGCACCGGCATCGCACTGAAGCTGGAACCGTGGTCGGACCTGTCCGGCATCCTCGCCATGGCCTGCCGCGAGGCCATGCGCCCGTATCCAAAGCGCGTCTGCAAGGTGGACCTGCAGTTGCCACTGACCTTCATGTGCGACGCCGCACGGCTGTGCCAGCTGCTGGCCAACCTGGTCATCAACGCCGCCGTGCACGGCACGCCGGACCAGCCGATCCAGGTGCATGGGCGCAGCGACGGCGCCGGCATCGAGATCAGCGTCGCCAACCAGGGCGTCATTCCTACAGCGCAGCTGGCACAGATGTTCGAGCCGTTTGCGCGACCGCAGGAGCGGCGCCTGGATGCCGGCCTCGGGCTGGGCCTATACATCGCCTCGCAGATCGCCAAGGCCCACGGCGGCACGCTGAGCGTCACCAGCTCGGATGGGGCTGGAACGGTGCTTACGCTGCGGATCTGAACCTGCGCGCCGCAGCGTCGCGCACGTCCTCCATCGCGCCACCGCCGTCGGCCGCCCACCTCATAGCGCTCTGGTAGGTGCCCACCTTGGTGGGCACGGTTCCGTCACCGCGCGCGGCAGCCGAGGCGCCCACCAAGGTGGGCATCTACCGGCCCTGCAACGCTGATAGATCAACGCACCTTGTACAACACCGCCGCACCCGGCCGGGGCTCAAACGCCGGCACGGTCTGCTGGGTCAACGCCGTACCCTTCGCATCCCACACCAGCGTCTCCACCGGGTACTCATCCTTGCGGGTCATCTGGTCGATCTTCGCCACGACGACCGTCGCAGCCGCGGGCACTTCCGGGTTCCAGCCGAACACTCCCACACGCCCGTAGAACACCGCCGGCGCCGAAGCATCCAGCCGGCGGTCCGGGCACATCACCAGGCCGCGGTCGAGCATCACCCGCAGCGCGCCCACCGGCACTTTCTTCACGGTAGGCGCAGTGCGCTCGGTGCTGTGCCCGGGGCACACGTTGGCGGCACGGGTGACCATGTCTTCGGCCACCTGGCGGTCGGACTGGGCGAAGGCCAGCGCCGGGGAAAGGCAGAGGCCGAGCAGGACAAGCGGGGACGTCCGGGTCATTGCTGGGTTCCTTGAATGGGTTGCAAGCGAACTTAGCAATGGCCGCACGCGGAGTTGCAAAGGCGGCGTGAGGCTTCGGTTACGTCGCCATGCCGCCTAGCCCATGCGCATGGCCCGCCCTCGCATCACTGGAGCGCGCGCTTGCAAGTACGTCCCTGACAGCGTCTTCCATGCGCTTCCAATCCTGCAGAAACACCCGGTTATAGCTGAGCATGATCGAAAGCTTGCTCTCGTCATCCACGAAGTAGTGCGTACAACCTGCCACTGTAGATCCAGGCATGTCCGTGATCTCGCTGCCTTGCACACGCAGGCCATCCGCACTGTGCTTTCTGCTGTCGCACTTGATGAAGGTGGTCAGGCGAGCCTGTGCATCACGGACCACGTACCAGTCACTTTCGGAAGCCGGGTTCCGCGGTGCCGGGCTGCCATAGCGGGCCTGGTATTGTTCTGAATACACGGCCATCTTCTCTTCATCGATAGCGTACGGGACCAAGCCCATCGTCTCAGGCTGCGCAATACGCAGATCAAGCCTGGCGGTCGGATCACCTCGCTCGACCGAATCGTCTTCCGTCCGCTGCTTATTGCCCGCGTACCGCTCCAATAGCGTATCAATGGGGACACGATCGATGTAGTCAATGAGGACCTTGATTTCCTTTCGAAAATCGTTGGTGCGTGGATGGGCGCGTGCTCCGGGAGGAGTCGGCTTCATATCCGGCCATTCAATCACCAGGGTAACGCCCTCGCCCGGCCAGGGCGCGATCTGGCTGTCCAGATAGTTCGCGGGAGACCGGAACGTCGTCGGACCGAGTTTCACATCCACCGGTGCGTCAGTGTAGGTATGCCCATTGAGGGTACGGCCGGTCTGGGTTGCGCCCGACATGGCAGGATTCCTTTCGTGTTCGTTGGACGGCGACCGTGCGCATGCACCGGCACTTGCTGCGACAGCAAGTGCCAGCGCCAGGCATCGGCCGGGGGACATCACGTGCATGGCCATTCCATAGCAGGGTTCCGGAGCCACTATAGGGAACCGGGAGTCAACGAGACAGGGACGGCGTCCCAGCCTTCACGGCACCAGGCTGCGCTCCACCTGCAGCGACAGCATCTGGCAGGCATGAAACAGCCCTTCAATCACAGCCGCGGAGGGGCAGCACGCGGGGTCATCGCTCTCCCGCGCCACGTGCGCGGCATGCAGCACGGCGGTCAACGCGGTGATGCCCGAAGCGCTGCGGGTGGCCAGCGCCAGGTCGAATGCCCGGCCGGGGCTGAGACGGGTTTCGGTCCACGCCTCGCCATCGGCGCGCAGGTTTTTTCCATGGCCTTTGAGGTGTGCAAAGAACGCGGATGATGGCGCGCCTTCTGCGGATTCGCAGAGGGCATCCTCGAGCGTTTCGGCTACGGCATTGGGAAGATCGCGCAGGGCTGCGCCGAGCAGCGCGTGCAGGCGGGGATAGTCGGGAAGACGGTCAGACATGACGGCAACCTCACGGTGTGGCCACCTGCAGATGCAAGGTGGCGGACGGTGCGGGTTGGCGTGCCGGATACATGATGCAAGAAGCCGGCGGATCCTGGGATCCCCACGCACCGTCCGCCATGGACTGGCAGGCGGTGCATTGTCACGGCTGCAGCTCTGGCTGCAACCGAGACGCCGCGCATCATGTAAGTTCGGGACGCCAATCCCGGCCAGGGCGAGTGCCTTGGCGAGGCAATGATTGGCGCACTGCTCGGCCGATGAAAAGCCGGAAAACTCCCTACTTCGTTGTAGTTGAGGCGCTTGCGTCATGCAATGGCGAATTGACCATCCAATGGCGCTCTCGGCCTGCAGCATTCATCCGCCGTCCGCCGCCATCCTGCGTGCGCGCAGTGGCAGAAGCGACACACGTCCGCCCTCAGCTGTCCTCGCGCGTACTCTGGTAACCACGATAGGTTTCGCCCCACTCGCGCATGGCCAGCAGCACGGGCACGAGCGAGCGGCCAAATTCGGAAAGCTCGTATTCCACCTTCGGCGGCACTTCCGGATAAACATGGCGGATCAGCACGCCGTCCGCCTCCAGTTCGCGCAGCTGGCTGGTCAGCATCGACTGCGTGGCGTTGGGCACCAGCCGGGTCAGTTCCATGAAGCGCCGTTTACGCTTCATCAGGTGAAACAGGATGACCGGCTTCCACACCCCGCCCATCACCGAGAGGGTGACTTCCACGGCGCAGCCGCTCTTGCCGTCCCAACGCTTGCTACGCATACATACTCCGGAAAACCATAGTACCTACGAAAAATCATCGTTCTTGTTGCGATAACGGTGCGAGCCTAGCATGGCCTCATCCACTGAACGTGAGGCCCCACCATGAAGTTCAAGGCACTGCTTTCCAGCAAGACGAACGACCGTGTTTCCACCGAGCTGGTGGATTTTGACGAGGCCGACCTGATGGACGGCGATGTCTTGGTGCAGGTTGATTATTCGACCCTCAATTACAAGGATGCGCTGGCGCTGACCAACGAGCGCCCGGTGATCCAGAAGTTTCCGCTCATTCCCGGCATCGACCTTTCCGGCGTAGTGCTGGAATCCAGCAATGCCGGTTTCAAGGCCGGTGATCGCGTGGTGCTCAATGGCTGGGACCTGAGCATGGGCCACCATGGCGGCCTGGCCCAGCGCGCCCGCGTGCGGGGTGAGTGGCTGAACAAGATTCCCGGCAACCTGACCACCCGCGATGCCATGGCCATCGGCACCGCCGGCTATACCGCCATGCTGTGCGTGCTGGCACTGGAAGACGCCGGCGTGACACCGGAAAAGGGCGATGTGCTGGTAACCGGCGCCAACGGCGGCGTGGGCTCGATTGCCGTGGCCATCCTTTCCAAGCTGGGCTACCGCGTGGTGGCCGCCACCGGCCGCCCGGAACATGCCGAATACCTGTACAGCCTGGGCGCGGCGGAGATCATCGACCGCGCGGAGCTTTCCGAGCCGCGCAAGAAGCCGATCAGCGCCGAGCGCTGGGCCGGCGTGGTGGATGTGGCCGGCGGCCCGACCCTGGTCAACGCGCTTGCCGAAACCAAGTACCGCGGCGCCGTGGCGGCCTGCGGCCTGGCTCAGAGCGATGCGCTGCACGGCTCGGTGCTGCCCTTCATCCTGCGCAACGTGACCTTGGCCGGCGTCGACTCGGTGAATGCCCCGCAGGACGTGCGCCAGCGTGCATGGGATCGCCTCGCCACCGATCTGGACACGCAGAAGCTGGAAAGCACGGTGCAGCTGATCGGCTTGGCCGAGGTGCTGGATGTGTACGAGCAGATCATCCCGGGCAAGGTGCGCGGGCGGATCGTGGTGGATGTGAACGCCTGACGGCGATCGGGCCAGCGGTGGTGCAACGCCATCGCTGGCTGCCTTACCCAGAAGGTCTGCGCACGGCAGCAAGCCGCCTTATCATGGAGCTGTAAGGGCGCTTTACGCCCAGTGACGTACGCAAGGCAGTATCTGGATGTCTATGGAATGGCGCCCCTCGGGCTGGGGCCAGCGTGTGACCCGCTCGCCGGACTGGCGGCTGCGGCTGGATGGCGAGCATGTCGAGCTTCTGATTGAAGGCCGGCAGTACCGCCAACACGTCGATGATGACAAGCGTGTGCGAGTTCTTCCGGGCCTGTTCTGGGCCCGGGTTGCGCTGCAGGGCGAGGAAGTTGACACGCTGTCCGTGGATGGCCTGCCCAACCGCGAGGCCTCCCGGCTTTCGGCTGCTGTCCAGCAGGTGCTCTTTGCGCGCACAACGCGTGGTCGCAAGGCGCTCTTTGCGGACATCCTTGAGCAGATCCAGTCCTGGCTGGCCGAGGCCGACGCCCTGACCGACCGCGGCAGCGCCGGCCGCCGCTGGATCACGCACGAGCAGCAGCAGAAACTGCTGGCCGAGCGCCCCGCCCTGCCCCTGCAACCGGCCGAGCTGGAACGGCTGTTCCTCGATGAGGATGTGCACGACGACCTGCATTCGCAGAGCCATCGTGTCGCGCTGGATGCCCTGCACGACTGGCAGCTGGATTGGCCCGCCGTGTGGGCCGATGCGAATTCGACGATGGCAACACGCGAACTGGTGCTGGCCAAGGACTTCCTGGACCGGGTCGAAAGCAAACCGCTGACCGAGGAACAGGCCCGTGCGGTCATCTGCTTCGACAACTGCGTGCAGGTCGTCGCCTCGGCCGGCTCCGGCAAGACCTCCACCATGGTCGCCAAGGCCGCCTATGCCATCGATCGCGGGTTCGTCGAGCCCGAGCGGATCGTCATGCTCGCCTTCAACAAGGATGCGGCCAAGGAGCTGGAGGAACGCGCGCAGCGCTCCTTCAACCGGCTCGGCATGGGCGACACCGTGGTCGAAGCACGCACCTTCCATGCGCTGGGCCTGGCCATCATCGGCAAGGCCACCGGCCGCAAGCCCGATATTCCCGAATGGGCCATCGACGCCACGCTGGGCTTCAACAAGCTGGCCGAACTGGTGGACGACCTGAAGGATCGTTCGATCCACTTCCGTACCCAGTGGGACATGTTCCGGCTGGTGTTCGGGCGTGATCTTCCGCCGTTCGGCGCCGAGATGATGGCTGATGGCTACGACCGCGATGGCACGCCCTACATCCGCACCCTGCAGGGCGAGCGGGTGAAGAGCCTGGAAGAGTGTGTCATTGCCGATTGGCTGTTCTACAACGGCGTGACGTATGACTACGAGCGCCGTTACGAATTTGATACCGCCACCGATACCCATCGCCAGTATCGACCGGACTTCTATTACCCGGACGCAGCGCTGTATCACGAGCACTTTGCGCTGGATGCCAATGGCCAGCCGCCGAAGCACTTCGCCAATTATGCTGAAGGCATGCAGTGGAAGCGCCAGCAGCACGTGGCGCGCGGCACCGCACTGGTGGAGACGACCTCGTTCGGCCTGCGCAGCGGGCATGCGCTGGAACAGCTTGCGGAGAAACTCGGCGACTCCGCTGTCGAGCTCGATCCGAACCCCGACCGTGAGCTGCCCACCGAGGGCGCGAAGCCCATGCCGGATGCCGACCTGATCGGCCTGATGCGGACCTTCATTGCCCACGCCAAGAGCAACTGCCTGACGCTGGACGATCTGGCCACGCGCCTGCAGCAGATGCCCGAGGATCAGTTCAAGGAGCGGCATCGGCGGTTCCTGGAAATCGCAGCCCCGGTCTTCCAGGCCTGGGACGAGGCGCTGGCGGACGAGCGCGGCATCGACTTCGAGGACATGCTCAACATGGCCGCCGGCATCCTGGAGCAAGGGCACTACGAATCGCCCTACGACCTGGTGATGGCCGACGAATTCCAGGACGCCTCGCGCGCCCGCGCCCGCCTCTGCCGTGCGCTGGTCAGCCAGCCGGGGCGCCACCTGTTTGCAGTGGGCGATGACTGGCAGTCGATCAATCGCTTCGCCGGTGCGGATGTTTCGGTGATGGCCGGCTTCCGCGAGTGGATGGGCCACGCCCAGGTGCTGAAGCTCGAGCAGACCTTCCGCTGCCCGCAAGAACTGTGCGACATCTCCAGCCGCTTCATCAGCCGCAATCCTGCGCAGATTGCCAAGGCGGTCCGCTCGGCTACGCCAGCGATGGGGCCGGTGCTGCAGGCCTTCCAGATGACCCGGCGCGAGGAAGTGCAGGACGGTGTGCGCCAGTACCTGGCAAAACTGCATCAGCAGTTGCTTTCCGGGGCGGTGCCGCAGGGGCGCGATGGGCGCGTTCGCGTGTTTGTGCTGGGCCGCTACCGGGCGGATCGCAGTGCGCTGCCTGCAGACTGTAAGACGTTGTTTGGCAGCACGATGGACGTTGAGTTCCTGACTGCCCATCGATCGAAGGGGCGCGAGGCGGACTACGTGATCCTGCCGGGCATGGTGAATCGTGGATTCCCCAGCCTGCGCGCGGATGACCCGGTGCTGTCGCTGGCGATGCCGGATGGGGATACCTACCCGCTGAGCGAAGAGCGGCGACTGTTCTATGTGGCGCTGACGCGTGCGCGGCGAAGCGTGGTGATGTTCACGCTGCAGGGCAAGCACTCACCCTTCCTGGATGAGCTGGTGGAGGAAGGGGTTGTGGAGGTGACCGGGATTTCAGGCGCGGCCATCAACGAGGAACGCTGCCCCGTGTGCAAGGTGGGCGTGTTTGTGGAGCGGAATGGGCCGCATGGGGCTTTCCGGTCGTGCTCTAGTTACCCGTTGTGCCATAACAAGCCTGATCGTTACCGGCGGGGGTAAAGCGTGCGCTGAGGCGGCCACCATTCCTTGGCCGCTTTGCGCACCTCCGACCCGCCCCGCTGTTTGACCGGAGCAGTCAGGCGCGAACGAAAATCTCGACGCGCCGATTGAGCTGGCGGCCGCTCGGATTGTCTTTTCCTTCCAGCTCATTGGGCGCAACCGGCTCCCTCTCACCGTAGCCCCTGGCATCCATCGGCTGCGTCGCACCACGTTCGCGCAGGGCGGCCTGCACAGCGCCTGCCCGCCGTTCGGAAAGCTGCAGGTTGTATGCATCTTCGCCCTTGGAATCGGTGTGGCCACGCACTTCCATGCCAGTGGTCTGCACCTTGGACAGTGCGGCCGCCAACGTGTCCAGCAGCTGCGCGGCGTCTGGCCGGATGTTGGACCTGTCAAAGTCGAACAGCACACGGTCATTCAAGGTGATCAGATAACCGCACGGAGCGCCGGGAGGCGCAAAGGTCTTCAAGGGAGGGAAGCGACCGGCCGGCGGCAGACGCGGCATCGGTGGCATTTTCACCGTACGCGCGGGCGGCCCTATCGTGCCAGTGCCATCGCCGTTGTTCACGATCAGCCCGGCCTCGCCATTCCATGTTCCAGATCCATCGGCGTTGATGCGGACCAGCCCCATGTCGCCATTCCACGTACCACCGCCATCACCGGTATTGGTGATCAGGCCATGCTCGCCGTTCCAGGTACCGCCGCCTTTGCCATCCAGCTCGATCAATCCGGCAGGGCCGTTGTAGCTGCCCGAACCGTCGGCCTGCACGCGGATGATGGCGCTGCCATCGCCGTCACCGGCGGCCAGACCATTGATTGTGCCGCTGCCATCGGCGTTGACACGCACCAGCCCGCCTTCGAAGTTGGCGGTACCACTGCCGTCGGGATTGATCTTGAACAACCCGTCCTTGCTGTTGCGGCTCAGCGCGCCCTGGGCGTCCACGCGGGTGATGCCCGCACTGTTGATGAGCGTGCCACCCGCATCGCAGCGTGCCGGTGAGACGGTAATGCCGGCCATAGGGTCGAGGATGGACTGCATGGATGCTTCCAGCGCCTGTTGTGCAGGCGTGACGCCGAGAATCTGCGGCACCACGATAGCCGGGATGATCGGAAACTCAGGCACTTCACCTGCATCCGTTTCTTCAGCCGGCGGTTCACTGGCGTTGGCAATGCGGTTTTCAGGACCTGCGGTGGCATCGGCGGGGTGGCTGGCATCACCACCTGACCCTCGCGAGCAACCGCTCAGCGAGGCCAGCACTATGAGCAAGGGAAGCGAATGGGACGCGCAGCACCTGAGCTTCATGGACATCAAGATCCCTCTTCTGTCGAGGGCATGAGTCTTGCCGGTGGGTTATAAGCGTGGTGTGAAGCGATGGCTTCGGGAGCTGCCGGCTGGAGCATTGTGTCCGGCGGCAAGTGGCGGAGAGAGTGTCCGAATTCTGGGGGCTCCCCATCTTTCGCACACCTTCGTGGAACCAATCTCAGCCCTTGCGCCAGCAAGGTTTCACTATCCGGTCTGATTCGTACGCCTTCGCGGAAAACCGCGCTGTCTGGGCGGGTACATGGATGGGTAGGAAATGGGTTTGAAGATCAATCGCCTGACGGTAAGACGGGTTGCCACGTTGACAGAGGCTGGATATCACGCAGACGGCGGTGGCCTGTATCTACAGGTTACCGCCTCTGGGGCAAAGCGCTAGGTGTTTTGGTATCGCTTTGAGGGTAGACGCTCAGAAATGGGGCGTGGCCCGCTGCATGTGATTGGCCTGGCCGACGAGCGGGAGGCGGCTGATGCCGCGAGGAAGTTGATTTAGGCCTGGCACGACCCGTTTGCGGGGAGGCGAGCGGCAGCCGTTGCCACGTCGTCCATCCCGACCTCTTTGGAGGCGGCTGTCGCGTACATTGCAGAGCGCCAAGCTGGCTGGACGAACCCGAAGCATGCCGGCCAGTGGACGAGCACCCTAGAGACCTACGCCAAGCAGGTGCTGGGAGACCTTCAGGTTGACCGAATCGAGACAGACCACGTCTTAGCCGCACTCAGGCCCATCCGGACCACCAAGACAGAGACGGCTAGCCGCGTCAGGCAGCGAGTGGAAGCCGTGATGGACTCGGTTACGCTCCAGAAGAAGCGAACTGGCGATAACCCTGCCCGCTGGCGTGGGCACCTGCCTGTGATCCTTCCGAAGCCCACTGCGGTTACCAAGGTCGAGAATTTTTCTGCCCTGCCGTACGCGGAGCTTCCGAGCTTCATGGCCGCGCTGAGATCCCGCCACGGCGAGGCAGCGCGCGCCTTGGAGTTCACAATCTACACGACCGCCCGAACCGGCATGACTCTTGGCGCGGTGCCAGTAGAGGTGGATCTCGCGGCAGGTACGTGGACCGTCCCATGGGACAGGGTGAAGGGCAAGTTGGAGCACACCATTCCCCTTTCTGCTCCGACATTGGCACTGGCGCGGCACCGTATGGACCGGCGTCTACTGTTTCGCAACGACCTCACATCCGATCCGCTGAGCGAGAACGCAATGCTGGCTTTGCTGAAACGAATGGGATTTGGTCACATCACCGTCCACGGGTTCAGGCCGACATTCAAAGACTGGACGAGCGAAACTACATACTTTCCTGACGACCTTTAAGAGGCAGCGCTGGCGCACAGAATTCGGGATAAGGCCAAGGCGGCCCATAAGCGGAGAACGATGTTGGGAAAACGTTGAAAGCCAATCGCTGAGTGGTCCAAATTCTGCAGCGCCGCGACTCCTCCCGAGACGTCAGATAGCCCTAGCCAAAGCAACTGGCAGCTCGAAGTATCCACCGAGCAACGGCCTGCTATAGCGCCCTCTCATCATCCAACTCAAATTCTTGACTAATGCCAGGCGAAACATCGCTCAAAACCCTGCCCAGACTGACGTTCAAACCCTGTTGCTTTAAGAAAAGCCCCACGTCTTCGACATAGGAAACCTCCGGCTCAGCAGCCACAAGCTGGAGAATTTCGCTCCCGATGGCGGTGATCTTGAAGCCAGTGAGCTGGACCGTGAGCGACGCATCTTCGCCCCGCAGCCCCAAGCCATAGGGTCCTACCCTCACTCCTAGCGAGAAATCATCTGAGGAAGTCGAAGTCATTTGTAAACCGATTCCAGAGCCACCAACACCCGCAAGGATGCCCAACTCCTGAAGCTCAACCGCCTCTCCAAAGGCAATCCAACGCTCACTTTCATCTGTAGTTCGCCGAACAAAAATGAATCGCCCATTCACAGCAAGGGGCGCTACCTTTTCAATCTTGGCGGCTTCTCTACTATCGATGCACCTGAGCAAGTCCATCGCTCGTAATGAGAACGAGCCGGGCCTGCGCACCTCCCGAACGAGGACTTGAGCCCACAGATCCTGCATTCTTTCGACCGACGTAGAACTGGCATTCTCCCGCCAGCGCTCTAACCAATCCGGGTCGGGGTAGTCAGACGGGGGAGGTTCCGAGCCCTCCAACAACACTTCGCCTGCGCGCACTAGCGTACGAGCAACATTCAACTCCTTGCGAAGCGTGCGTATAGCAAGATTGGTGAATGCCTCGGAAACTGGCGACTCACAGACGACTGGTACAACCTCGCTTGATGGGCGAGCTACCGGAACTAGGCGAGGTAAATTGGTTCCACCACCATCAAAGACGACAACATATTCGCCGCTCTGGATGCGGGAGATATCCATCTCTGTTTGCGCCACGGCGAGCATCTGCGCTCTGTGGACGTCAATGGCGGCCGCTCCTTCGCGCCTCAATTTCCAAGCCGCAATACTTGGAGCTATCCCGTTACGCTCCAGCATTTTGAGAAAATGAATTAGCGATTTTTCACCAGGATAATCCATTCGCAGATATTCAAGTTTCGGCGACCTGAGAATACCTGAATGAGCGACGACTTAGAAGTCCGCCTGACTCTGGACACGAATCAAAGACTTGCATTGAATTGATTTCTGGAAGCCGGATGCCTGAGCCATTGCGGCGCAAGGGGGCTATGCGGAGTCTTCTGGAAGCGAAGCCGTCAGACGCGAGGGTGCTGCCGCCCGCTCCCACTCAGCCCCCCGTCTTCGGATCGCTCGCCCTGGGTTTGGGCACCGCCGGCGGCCTGATCGGCTCCAGTGCCTCCCTGATCTGAGCAGCCGCCGTTGCGGCAGCCTCGTCCAGGCGCAGGTCGCGCGTGTCCACATCGGCCTGCAGGCGCTCGGCATCTTCCTTCCAGTCAGCCTTGACCTTGACCACCTCCGCGCTCAGATCGCGGATGCGCTGCTCCCTCTCATAGGCCGAGAGGCCAGAGACCAGGCAGCCTAAGGCCAGCACTGCGCACACGCGCTTGATCTTGCTTCCTGGCTTTCGCAGCCACTGGAAAGCATCAGCCGCTGCTCCGATGACCAGCTCCCATACCGCGCGGAGACACCTCAGCAGAATACTCATGGCTTTTCGACTCCGATTGCGCCAGTGGCCTTCTCGACTAGGCGAACATAGCTGCGTAGCAACCGGCGAATCAGGACGCTAGAAAGGCCAGCAAGCGGCAGCTGCGGCGCGCCTGCGAGCTTGTCCCAGATACAGCCGGCGATGGCGATGATCCATGCGGCCACGAACGCGTAAGCGACTACCGCTACACCCAGCGCCACCCAGCGCGCTGCCGTCTGCAGCCACGCCAGCATGTCCACGAACGCCACGACGTTCACGCCGCCAGCCTGTTGGGGAGTGATTCGTACCATGGTCGTCTCGGTTGGGTGCCCGACCCGCTGCCGGGTAGGCGCAAGGGTTTATTCAATCTTGGAAGCGGGCAGAGAAAAAGCCCCCGAGGTTACCCGGAGGCTTTGATTCAACACGTCGAGTCGTCGAAGCGGTCTACTAGGTCACTCGGAGAAATTGCTCTTCACCACACCGTGGATCTTCTTGTAGGCCTCAACGACCTTGTCGACGTTGTTTTCGGCGGTGCTAGCGTTAAACCTTGCGCCGCTTTCAATCAACGCCACCAGAATCTTTGTTGCCTGCTCAGTGACTGCGGCATCCACTTCTTTGGTGCTCAAGCCCATAACACGCTCCCTGTTTTGAAGCTCAAGTATCAGGCCCGGCGTGCGGGCTATCAAGCCCAGGCGAATGGTCGCGTGCGATGGTACAAATTTACTGGTAAAAGTGCGGAGGTGTCACCTCCGCACTCACTGGACGATAGCGCCATGCCTCAAATCGGAAAATACTGGATTCAGCTCGATCATGTCTCCGCCATCAGCGATGTCCACGGACCCCGCAACAGGGAAGGTGTTCCCGTTGGCCAGCATGAAGATGATGGAAACGAGCATTGGTTCGAAGTTCACCTCACCGGCGGACAAATAATTAAGGTGACTGGGGACAACACCCGAGTGACCAACCACCGTAGCAAGCTTATCGAAGCAGTGTCGGCCGTGGAGGAGATTCAGCACAGCCCCGCGTAGTAAGTGGGGTTAACGCAGCCTGGCCAATGGCCGCACCAAGGTGCCAGGCTGCATCCTGCTCAGCCTCCTGCATCTTGCCCAGCATCCACTCGAAGACAGGTCTCCAGCTGCGACGATAGTCTTCCTCGTCCCGACCCAATGCTGTCGCGCGCCGGCGGTCGCTGACCTGGCCCAGACCTGACCCACCACAAACCTTGCACGTCATCAGCAGCTCACCCGACACCGTCTCGCCCCTGCCCTCGCAGCTAGCGCAATGCGGTCGGTGAGCAATCTCGCTGATCACCTCCATGGCCAGCGTCGGCAGCGACTCCAGGGTGCTGATCGGCCAGCACTGCGCTTTCACCCGGCCCAGCCGCTGTTGGGCCGCATCGTGGTTCGCCCGCTGCTCCGCCGTCGCCGCGCCGCCCCACCCGATGCACACCTCGGCTAGACCCAGATCCGTGCGCGCCTCGGCCAGCGAGTAGGCCGCCCATGTTGCTCGGCAGGCCACCTGCATCTGCTCCTCCAGCTCCGACTTCGTCGGCTGCGTCGCCACCGGCGGCGCAACTGGCGGTTCATCTGACGGTTCAATGGGGGTTATATGACGATTACGCGGAACGGGGCGCACCTCCAGACCTGCGCCAGATGCAGTACCCGATTTACCAGCCTTGCGAGAGCCCTTGGACGGTGCTGCTGCCTTGTCGAGATTCGCCGGGGTGACGTTGTAGACCGTGCTGCTGTTGAACCGGCGATCGCGGGTCAACAGGCCAACGGCCTCCAGATGATCCATGGCGGTTCGGACATGGCCTCCACAGCCGTGCCGGAGAGCTTGCCCACGCGCGAGGTGATCTCCAGCAGCTTCGTCTGGATGGCGCCAATCTCGTCAGACCAGCCGCCTTCCGGCGGCGGCGGGAGCACGTCCACGGCCATGCCGAACTAGCCGGCCAGCGCCTGCATCCACTCCAGCGCGTACTCTCCGCCGCCCGCCTTCTCCTGCATCCACTCGGTCAGCAGTTCGGCGTGCTCGATCGTCAGCGACTCACCCTCCAGGCCGCGCAGCTTCGCGCGCAGCGTCTCCGGGTGCATCGACTTGCCGCGGCGGTCGGGCAGGTAGGCAGCTGCATCAGCCACGCCGCCGGGCGTCTTGCGCACGGAGTTGTAGAGCACATCCAGCCAGTTCAAAGAGGAGGTTCGGCAAGTCATGGGTCACCTTGGGGAGACAGGTGTTTCAAGGTTTTTCGGGGCATTGCGGCGGCGCATCATGTGCGCCATGGACTACTACTCAGGGACGACTGACGCCGCCCTCCTTGCGCTACGCTGGATGTGCCAACAACCAAGCCCACAAGGAGGGCGACAGGTGATCGATCGAGAGAAAACGAGGCTTATCCTTGAGCGGCTGGATGCAGCAGCTCCGTCCATCGTTGTTGCCGAGAAACTGGCCGACATCGCCGAAGGAGCCCATCTGGCTGAGCTGGTTCAGTACCTTCTTGAACACAGGTTTCTGACCGCCGACATCCGAGGATTTGATGGGGAAGTCACTTGGGCGAGGATCACAGCTGCAGGCCGTGACTACTTGGCGGAAGACGGTGGCCTGACCCGAGAGCTCGGAGTTGTCACCGTGAAGCTCCATGAAGACACGCTGCGACAGATTTTCATCAATCGCGTGAAAGCGTCCGACGCGGACGAGTCGGTCAAAAGCAAGCTGGTTGACCAACTCAAAGCCCTCCCGGCAGAAGGGCTATCGAAGCTCGCAGAGAAGGCCCTGGAGGAAGGCCTGCGCTACATGCCGCACGCACTTCAATGGCTTCAAACAGCACAGTGGAGTTAACGGCCATGCCTCGCTTGAAGCTGATCCAACCGAGCGTTAACTCAGCTCCTTGCGAGGCAGCAACCAGCGGAGTCCAGAACTCCAGCTCCATGCAGGCCGGATTGCCAAAACCAACCTACAGTACCAAGGCGTCGCCAGCTTTGGACAGCACGGTGAAAGATGCAGCGCTCGCTGCCTTTTCGCGCGTGAGCAGCTGTACCGACCTCCGCGGCAGCACGACACGGGAGTGCCGCTGAACCAGGCGGTGGCGATGACTTCTGGCGTTCCTCCATACGGATCACCGGACACGACACTAAAGGGCGTCGGGTTGAACCCAGCATTCCCCTGCTGGCTCATGGGATACCCGGCCGCGTGGGACGCCTGCGCGCCTATGACAACGCCATCGTCCCGCAAGTCGCCGCGGAAGTGATCGGCGCTTACATGGACTGCTACCCAGATCCGGCCGAGCAGCTGCGCGCTGCCCTGGTCACCGACTGAAGGAGAACGACATGCCGCCGAAGAAGACGCGCGAAATCACCGTCGCGGAACTGCACGCGGATCTGCAACCGATCGAGGTTGTCGCCGTGCGCACCAGCCTGGGCCAGTCGTCGATCTACCGCCGGATGAAGGAAGGCACCTTCCCGCACTCGTACAAAATCGAGGCTCGTGCCGTATGGTTGAGAGAGGACATAGACCGCTTTATCGCCGAAGTGACGAATCCACAGAATGTGGGTGAAAACATGGGGCGTGCGGCATAATCACCAAAAAAGCCGCTAGGAACAGTGGCTTAGGCGTTACCTTGGCGGAGAGAGTGGGATTCGAACCCACGGAAGGTTTAACCCTTCGCCGGTTTTCAAGACCGGTGCCTTAAACCGCTCGGCCATCTCTCCAATCGGGGTCCCGGTTGCCCGGGCAGCGGCGTATTCTCGCACGTGAAGCGCATTTGCCCAAGACCACCCTTGCCCCTTCCTTTCGCATCCGGCACGGTGGGGCATCATCTGCAACTGGAGCCATCATGGCCCACCTCGATCTGGCGAACCTGCGCGCCTGCCTGCTGGACGAGACCCAGCTGGCCGCAGTCGCCCTGACCCGCAGCTTCGCCGGCCATCTGCCGGTCAGCAGCGGGCATCTGGTGGTCTGCGATCCGCTGGTCCAGGCCGAGGCCCCTGCACTGGCCGACTACACCGCCCCGCTGGGCCTGCATCCGGTCGATCTCATCGTGCACAGCGGCCGACCGGCGCTTGCCGTGGCCTGGTTCAAACCGCGCGAGGCACTGACTGCGTCGGCCCTGCACTGGCAGATGGCGCGCTGGACCACGCAGGACCTGACCGGCCTGGATGAGGACAGCTTCATTGGCTACCCGGTCGACGCCGGCATCGGTTGTTTCATGGACACCGATACCCAGCAGGCGCTGCTTGCGCTGATCGATCAGGGCAACGAAGCATGGTCCGATGCGCTGATCGACCACGACGGCCTGGATGAAGGCGCTGAGTACCGCCCCTGGGGCCCGGATTCGCCGCACGGCCTGGTCGTGTTCACCAGCGGCTGGGGCGATGGCGTCTATCCCAGTTACTGGGCGCTGGATACATCCGGCACCCCGGTGGCACTGGTCACCGATTTCCTGTGCATCGAAGGCGGTGACGGGCGCGACGCGCGTGAGATCGCCGACCAGGCCTATCGCGACAGTCTTGCGCCCGAGGAAGCCGAGGCATTGGCGCAGTTGGTGGCAGCGGTGAAACGTGATGACGCGGATGCGCTCCGCGCGCTCCTGACGGATGCGCCACAGCGGGCCAACCAGATCGAGCCCGGCTGCGGCGGTACCGCCGTGTTCGAGGCGATCCGCCTGGACCGCCCGCAGGCACTGCGGGAACTGCTGCAGGGCGCCGCACTACCGGCAATGCCCCAGAGCCTGCACACGAGCAAGGTGACCAGTTATCTGGACTATGCGCGCTTCCTGAAGAAGCCACGCAGCCCGGAGCTGATGGCCGTGCTGGAGGCGCCGGTCATAGCCAGGCCTGAAACGCTCGAACAGGCGCGACCCGGCTTCTGGGCAAGGTTGTTTGGGCGAAGGTAACGGACGCCGGAAACAGCAACGCCGGGCATGGCCCGGCGCACCTTCGGAGATCAGTGTTGAGAGCGCTGCCCTCAGCCCGCATCCACCGCCAGCGCACCCAGCGCACTGGCCTTGATCTTCTCCTTGGCCTTCTCGCACGCGCCACCGCAATCCAGGCGCGAGGCCTCCAGCTGCGGCGGCAGGTGTTCGGCCAGGAAATCGATGAACACGCGCACCGCCGGCAGCAGGCCGCGGCGCGAGGCGAACACGGCATGGCACACGCCCTGCGGCAGCGACCAGTCCGGCAGCACCACTTCCAGCTCGCCATTGCGCACGGCCTCGGCGCAGACGGTTTCCGGCAGCATGGTGATGCCGAACCCGTCCTTCACCATGCTCTGCAGCAGCGGGAAGTCGAAGCCGGCCACGCGCGGCTGCAGGTCCACCCGGCGTACTTCGCCTTCCGGGCCATGCAGTTCCCAGCGCTGGCGCGCTTCGTCTTCACTGATGCTGAGGGTGACGTGCTGGGTCAGCTCTTCCGGGTCCTTCGGGCGGCCGGCGCGGTCCAGGTACTTCGGGCTGGCCACCAGCAGTTCCTGCACCTGGCCGAAGCTGCGCATCACCAGGCTGCCGTCGTCATCCAGGCGCGAACGCACGCGCAGGGCCACGTCGTAGCCTTCATTGATGATGTCCACGCGGCGGTTGCTGATGTTCAGCTGCAGGCGGACCTTGGGGTACTGCTCGAGGAACTTGGGCAGCAGCTTGGGCAGCTGCATCTGCGCCAGCGACACGGGCACGCTGGCACGCACGACGCCGCGCGGCTCGGCGCTGAGGCGGTCGACCACCTCGCGCGCGGCCTGGGCCTCGGCCAGCATGGTCTGTGCGTGGCGGTGCACGCTGGTGCCGACGTCGGTAACGGCGAAGCGGCGCGTGGAGCGCTGCAGCAGGCGCACGCCCAGGTCGGTCTCAAGCTGGCTGATACGGCGGCTCAGGCGCGATTTGGGGATGCCCAGGGCGCGTTCGGCGGCAGCGAAACCGCCGTGGTCCACGACCATGGCGAAGTAGTACAGGTCATTCAGGTCATGCATACCCGAGTTCCATATCTAGAACAATTCGTGGCATTGAACCACCTTTATCCCGCCCATGCAACAACCTATCGTTCTCTCCGTCGGCGGCGAACAGCGCCCCTCCCCTCCAGAACATAGGTGACTGCCATGAAGCTTCTGCATCTCGACGCCAGCGTGCTTGGCGACAATTCCGTGTCCCGCCAGCTGACCGCTGCCGTGGTCGCCCAGTTCAAGAACCAGATTGACGGCCTGCAGGTCGATTATCGCGATCTTGACGCCAATCCGGTACCTCATCTGCGCAGCAGCTCGCTGGCCGGTGTCGATGCCGCCGAGGCGACCGACGCTGAACAGGTGATGCAGCAGTTCCTGGCCGCCGACATCCTGGTCATCGGCGCGCCGATGTACAACTTCAGCATCCCGTCCACCCTGAAGGCCTGGATCGACCGCGTTGCCGTGGCCGGCCGCACCTTCAAGTACACCGAGAACGGCCCGGTGGGCCTGGCCGGTGGCAAGCGCGTGATCGTGGTGAGCGCCCGTGGCGGCATCTACACCGATTCGCCGGCCGACTTCCAGGAGCCCTTCCTGCGCCAGGTGTTCGCCTTCATGGGCATCGACAACGTCGAGTTCGTCCGTGCCGAGGGCATCGCCTACTCGCCGAAGCACCGCGAAGACGCCATTGCCGGCGCGCTGTCGGCCCTGCCGTCGCACGCTGCCGAAGAAGTGGCTGCTTAAGTACTGCGTTCCAGCGATCGGCGCCCTCCCCCCTCCTCGTCGGGGTCGCTGATTGCGGGCCGGGAACCCCTCCCCCATCCCGGCCCACCCCAACGGCTCCGCATTGCGGGGCCGTTTTTCTGTGTCTGGCCTGAGCGGTGCGCCATCCACGCATGGCGTGGATCTACCGAAGCACATGCAGTAGATCCACGCCATGCGTGGATGCAGCGCCATGCATGACACTCATCAGAACGCTAGGCTGAGGTATGAACTACATCGTGACCACTGCGCACCGCAGCGAATTCCCGCACCCGATCACCCTGCGCCGAGGGCAGGCGCTGGTGGTGGGCGAGCGTTATGAGGGCCCTGAGGGCTGGGAGGACTGGTTTCTGTGCCAGGCCGAGGGACAGGAACCGGGATTCGTGCCGGCGCCGGTGATCGGGCGCGATGCGCAGGGTGGCGCATTTGCCACGGAGGATTACTGCGCGCGGGAGCTGGATGTGGATCCGGGACAGGTATTGCGTGGGGTACGCACGCTCAATGGCTGGGCGTGGTGCGTGCCGGAGACGGGCGAGCCCGGGTGGGTGCCGTTGGAGAAGGTGCGGGTTGTGGGGTGATCGCGAGGTCCATCCACGCATGGCGTGGATCTACTGCATCGGCCCGTAAGTCCACGCCATGCGTGGATGGCCCACCCAAAAACGCCGGGCATGGCCCGGCGCTACCGGGTTCAACCGATGGTTTCGACGCCACCCATGTACGGGCGCAGCACGTCCGGCACGGTGATGGTGCCGTCGGCGTTCTGGTAGTTCTCCATCACCGCGATCATCGCGCGGCCGACGGCCACGCCCGAGCCGTTCAGGGTGTGCACCAGTTCCGGCTTGCCGGTGGCCGGGTTGCGCCAGCGGGCCTGCATGCGGCGGGCCTGGAAATCACCGGTGTTGGAGCACGAGCTGATCTCGCGGTAGGTGTTCTGCGAGGGCAGCCAGACTTCCAGGTCGTAGGTCTTGATGGCCGAGAAGCCCATGTCGCCGGTGCACAGCAGCACCTTGCGGTACGGCAGGCCCAGCTTTTCCAGCACGACTTCGGCGCAGCGGGTCATGCGGGTGTGTTCGGCGTCGCTGTCTTCCGGGCGGCAGATCGACACCAGCTCGACCTTCTCGAACTGGTGCTGGCGGATCATGCCGCGCACGTCACGGCCGCCGCTGCCGGCTTCGGCGCGGAAGCACATCGAGTGGGCGGTCACGCGCAGCGGCAGGCGCTCGGCGTCGACGATCTCGTCGCGCACCAGGTTGGTCAGCGGCACTTCCGAGGTCGGGATCAGGTAGCGCGTGGAATCCCCCACGGCAGTCTTGAACAGATCGTCCTCGAACTTCGGCAGCTGGCCGGTGCCACGCAGCGAATCGGCATTGACCAGCAGCGGCACGTTGGTTTCTTCGTAGCCGTGTTCACCTGCGTGCAGGTCCAGCATGAACTGGGCCAGGGCACGATGCAGGCGCGCGACCTGGCCGCGCAGCACGGTGAAGCGCGAGCCAGACAGCTTGGCGGCAGTCTCGGCGTCCAGGCCGGCGTTGCGGGCGCCCAGCTCGACGTGGTCCAGCACCGGGAAATCGAAGGTACGCGGGGTGCCCCAGCGCGCCTGCTCGACGTTGTCGTTCTCGTCGGCGCCGGCCGGCACGTCATCGGCCGGCAGGTTCGGGATGCCGGCGGCGATGGTGTCGATCTTCTCGCGCAGCTCGTCCAGGGCCACTTCCGAGGCCTTCAGCTCGTCAGCGAACGCGGCCACTTCGGCCATGATGGCCGACACGTCCTCGCCCTTGGCCTTGGCCTGGCCAATGGCCTTGGAACGGCTGTTGCGCAGGCTCTGCAGTTCCTGGGTCCGCACCTGGATGCGCTTGCGATCAGCCTCCAGGGACTCCAGGGCAGACACGTCGAGCTCGAAGCCGCGGCTGGTGCGCAGGCGTTCGGCGAGGTCGGCGGGCTGGTGGCGGAGCAGGGCTGGATCAAGCATGGCGGGTGTCGTGGTGGGTATCAGGAACGGGATTATCGCCTGTTATACGGATTTCTGCCGCCCGGTTCATTCCCGCCGTGGCAGAATCGGGGCATTCCCTGCTGGTCCGGTCCATGTCTGCACCCCGCTCATCGCCTGCCAAGTCGTTCACCGTGCATATCCCGCGTAACGCCCTGAAGATCGCCGGCATCGCCTTCGGCGTGGGCGTGCTGCTGTTCGTGGTGGTCTGGTTGACCGGCCGCGACAAGGAATTCTTCCGCGCCGATGACCCGGCCACGCAGACCCCGCAGGAAACCGCGCAGGTCGAGCCGCTGCCCGAGCCCCTGCCCGCCGCGGCCGGCTCCAGCGACATGCCCGATGCCAAGCCGGCGCCGGTGCAGGAAGAAGCACCGAAGCTGGTGGAAACCGCCGCGCCGCCGCCGGCCAGCACCGAACCGGCCCCGGCCGCGCCGGGCAGCACCGCGCCGGCCACCGGCAACAGCCAGCCGATGCCCGTGGCGGGCCAGTCGCCGCCGCCGACCTACCCGGCCGCCGCGCTGCGCCGTGGGGAGTCTGGCAGCGTGGTGGTGCGGGTGGACGTGGATGCCACCGGGTATGCCAACAACATCACCGTGATCCAGCGCAGCGGCTCGCGCGAGCTGGACCGCGCCGCTACCGACGCGGTGCGTCGCTGGCGCTTCAGCCCCGCGCTGAGCAACGGCCAGCCGGTGCCGGGCTCCATTGAAGTGCCGTTCGACTTCAAGCCGCAGTAACTGAACGCTTCCCGGCAGGCAACCTGAACCCTGCCGGTTGCGTTGACGCAGCACTGACACATCGCTACATCGCCTCGAGCAAGACTTTGTGCGTCGTTACTGACGCGAGGAGTCTGCAATGAGTGCTGCTACCCAGGAACACCTTCATTCCCCGCATCTGCAGCAGGACGTGAGCGAGCGCCCGCAGCGCACGTCACCCTGGCTGTGGCTGGCGCTGATCGTGGTGATGTTTGCCGGTGCGCTGATGTGGCTGCGATTCTCGAACCAGGAAGACGTGGCGCCGGCCCCGGTGGGCGCGCGTATGCTGCCGGCCAGCGAGACTCCAGTGGCCACCGTGACTGCAGCGCGCAACGCGGCACCGGCCAGCGAGCAGCGCAAGGCGACCCCGGCCGTTCGCAACCGTGAGGCCAGCCCGCTGGCCAGCAATGACAAGCCGACCTACCCGGCGTCTGCGCTGCGTAATGGCGTGCAGGGCAGCGTGGTGGCCAGCCTCAACGTGGATACCCGCGGCAATGTGACCGAGGCGAGCATCGTGTCGCGTAGTGGCGAGCGCAGCCGGGATCTGGATCGCTCGGTACTGCGCACCGTTCAGGGCTGGAAGTTTGAGCCGGCCGTGCAGAATGGCCGCGCCGTGGCGAGTGTGGTGCGCGTGCCGGTGGACTTCCGTACCGAGCAGCGTTGATCGCGAGCGAGGAGTTCGTGATCGGGAGACGGAGGCTTCGGCCTCCGTCTTTTTTTGTGCCGGGGTTGTGGGTTGCCGGCCAGCGGCCGGCACTACCGGGATGCATGCGCGGCGGCGCCGAATGGTAGCGCCGGGCCATGCCCGGCGAGCGCAGCGGCGTCGTCGCGACCTCAGGCCAGGTTGAAACCGGCGCTGCGGGCCAGGCCGTCGAAATCCGGGAAGGACGTGGCGACGTTGGCGATGTCGTTGATGCGCACTTCGCCACCGCTGATCTGGCCGGCAATGGCAAACGCCATGGCAATGCGGTGGTCACCGTGGCTTTCGATGGTGCCGCTGCCCAGGGTGATGCCGCCGTGCAGCGTGGCGCCGTCGTCGGTTTCATCCACCTGCATGCCCAGCGCGCGCAGGCCGGTGGCCATCGCGGCGAGGCGGTCCGATTCCTTCACCCGCAGCTCGGCGGCGCCGGTCACCACGGTCTGGCCTTCGGCCGCGGCAGCCGCCACGAACAGGGCCGGGAACTCGTCGATCATGTCCGGCACCAGCTCTTCCGGAATGCGCGCGCCCTTCAGCGGGGCGTGGCGCACCACCAGGTCGGCCACCGGTTCACCGCCCTGCTCGGCCGGGTTTTCTTCCGTGATGTCCGCGCCCATCAGGCGCAGCGCGTGCAGCAGGCCGGTGCGGCGCGGGTTGAGGCCAACCTGCTTGAGCCGCAGCTCGGAGCCCGGAATGATGCTGGCGGCGACCAGGAAGAACGCGGCCGAGGAGAAATCGGCCGGCACCACGATGTCGGTGGCGCGCAGGCGCTGGCCGCCACGCAGGCGGGCCTTGCCCGGCGAGAACTCGATGTCCACGCCGAACGCCGAGAGCATGCGCTCGGTGTAATCGCGGGTCGGGTGCGGTTCGACCACGCGGGTTTCGCCCTGTGCATACAGGCCGGCCAGCAGCACGGCGGACTTCACCTGCGCACTGGCCACCGGCGAGGCGAAATCGATGCCCTGCAGCGACTGGCCGCCATGCACGTGCAGCGGCGGGGTGCCATCGCTTTCGGTGTCGATCTTCGCGCCCATCTGCGACAGCGGGCCGGTGACACGGCGCATCGGGCGGCCGGACAGCGATTCATCGCCCACCAGGGTGCAGTCGAACGCCTGGCCTGCGAGCAGGCCGGCCAGCAGGCGCATGCCGGTGCCGGCGTTGCCGCAGTCCAGCGGCGCGCTGGGCGCCTGCAGGCCATCGATGCCGACGCCGTGCACCACGCGCTGCGAGGCACTGGGGGTTTCAATGCGCACGCCGAGCTGGCTGAAGATGCGCGCGGTGGCGCGGGTGTCTTCGCCTTCCAGGAAGCCCTCGATATGCGAGGTGCCATCGGCCAGCGCGGCAAACATCACCGAGCGGTGCGAGACCGACTTGTCGCCGGGAATGGTCAGGCTGCCCTGCAGCGGCTGGCCCTTGCGGGCGATCCAGTGTTGCGCGTTGCTCATCGTTCGATCATTCCGTAAACGCCGGCGCGCCGGCGGTGCATCAAAGGGCGCGGCACGCGGCCGCAACGGCAATCAGGGCACGGCCACCGGGTAGGAACCCAGCACCTTGATCTGCGCCGAGTGCGCTTCCAGTTCGGCCAGCGCGGCCTGCATCGGCGCGTCGTCGATGTGGCCGGCCAGGTCGATGAAGAAGCCGTATTCCCACTTGCCGTGGTGCGACGGGCGCGACTCGATGCGGTTCATGCTGATGCCGTGGCGGGCGAACGGGCTGAGCACATCGAACAGCGCGCCGGGCTTGTCATGGATGAACACCAGCACCGAGGTGCGGTCGTGGCCGGAGGTCGGGAAGATGTTGCGGCCCACCACCAGGAAACGGGTGGTGTTGTCGGCATCGTTCTGGATCGGCTTGGTGACCACCTTCTTCAGGCCGTACACGTGGCCGGCGCTTTCGCCACCGATGGCAGCGGCGTCGTCGGCGTTACGCGCACGGCGCGCGCCTTCGGCGTTGCTGGCGACCGGGATCTTCTCGGCCTTCGGCAGGTTGGCGCGCATCCACGCCGAGGTCTGCATGAAGGACTGCGGGTGGCCGTAGACGCGCTCGATGTCTTCCAGGCGACCACTGCGCGACATCAGGTACTGCTGCACGCGCAGTTCCACTTCACCGCAGATCTTCAGGTTGGAGGTGAGGAACATGTCCAGGGTGATCTGGATGGTGCCCTGCCCCGAGTTTTCCACCGGCACCACGCCGAAATCGGCGCTGCCCGCTTCCACTTCCTGGAACACCTCTTCGATGCTGGCCATCGGCAGGCCCATCGCCGAGCGGCCGAAGTGCTTGAGCACGGCCTGCTGGCTGAAGGTGCCTTCCGGGCCGAGGTAACCGATCTTCAGCGGTTCCTGCTGGGCCAGGCAGGCCGACATGATCTCGCGGTAGACGTGCACCAGAACTTCATCGCTGAGCGGGCCTTCGTTGCGGTCCACCACCATGCGCAGCACCTGTGCTTCGCGCTCGGGGCGGTAGTAATCGACGGCGGCGGCGAGCTTGCCCTTGGCCTTGCCGACCTGGTGGGCGAACTGCGCACGCTCGGCGATCAGGCTCTGGATGTCACGGTCGATCTGGTCGATCTTCGAGCGCACATCGGCCAGTGCCAGCGGCGCCTGGGTCGGCACCGGGGTGGTCTTGGACGCGGCCTTGCCCGTGGGCGCGGCGGCGGCCTTGGCCGGTTCGGCCTTGGCGGACTCGCCCTTCTTCGGCGACTTCTTGCTGGGTTTGCTTGCCATCGGAATTCCTTGTTGCGGGGCACGCACTCGACGGTGCGCGCCGTTCATTGCTCAGCCGTTGCGCTGCTGGAAGTCGGCCATGAAGGCGACCAGCGCCTCGGCCCCCGCCAGCGGCATGGCGTTGTACAGCGAGGCGCGGATGCCACCGACCACCTTGTGGCCCTTCAGGGCCAGCAGGCCGGCGGCCTTGGCTTCGGCCACGAAGCGGGCGTCGAGATCGGCGCTGGGCAGGAAGAACGGGATGTTCATCCGCGAGCGCGCCGAGTGCGCGACTTCATTGCGATAGAAGCCGCCGGAGGCATCGATGGCGCCGTACACCAGCGCGGCCTTTGCGGCATTGCGCTTGGCGAACTCGACCACGCCACCTTCGGCCAGCATCCACTTGAACACCAGGCCGGCCAGGTACCAGTTCCAGGTCGGCGGGGTGTTGAGCATCGAATCGCGGGCGACGTGCGAGCGGTAATCGAAGATGTCCGCACGGGCCTGGCCACTGCGCTCGAGCAGGTCGCGGCGGATGATCATCACCGCGATGCCGACCGGGCCCAGGTTCTTCTGCGCGCCGGCATAGATGACGCCATAGCGGCGCACATCCAGCGGTTCGCTGGCGATGGACGAGCTGAAATCGGCCACCAGCGGGACGTCACCGGTGTCGGGCACATCACGGAACTCGACGCCGTGGATGGTCTCGTTGGCGGTGATGTGCACGTAGGCGGCATCGTTGGAGAGCTGCCAGCTGCTCCGCTCGGGCAGTTCGCGGTAGCCATTGGCTTCGCTGCTGGCGGCGATGTTGACGCCGACGTAGGGGCTGGCCTGCTTGACCGCCGTCTTTCCCCAGTGGCCGCTGACCACGTAGTCGGCACGCTGGCCGGCATTGGCGAAGTTGAGCGGGATGAGCGCCTGCTGCGTGGTGGCGCCGCCGGGCAGGAACAGCACGGCATAGTCGTCGGGGATATCGAGCAGGCGGCGCAGGTCGGCCTCGGCCTCGGCCGCCACGGACATGAATTCCGGGCCGCGATGGCTCATTTCCACGATCGAGGCGCCGGCACCGTGCCAGTCCAGCATTTCCGCCTGCGCCTGGCGCAGGACCGATTCCGGCAAGGTTGCAGGGCCGGCACTGAAGTTGAACGCGCGCGTCATGTGACACCTGTGGGGCAAGACCCCTAGTATGCCGCAGTGCACCAGCCTTGCGGCCTAGTGCGGCAAGGGAAATTTGGTTTCATTGGTATCCATTTGCGACCCGGCCAGGTAGTGCCGGCCGCTGGCCGGCAGCCTCGGAGATGCGGGGCGGCGGCTGCCGGCCAGCGGCCGGCACTACCGTCACTGCGCGATCGTCAGCGCGCGCCGAACCAGAGCAGCAGGCTGAGCACGCCGGCCAGCGCCACGGCACTGACCAGCAGCCACGGCCAACGCCGCACCCGGCGCGGCGCCACAGGCGCGTCCGCCATCTGCTCGGCATCCTGGCTGGCGTCGTCCTCGGCCGGCAGCGGGCGCCGGCGCGGATCGTGCGGCACTTCCAGCACGAAACGGTGCTGCCCATCGAAGACCACCTGGTCGCCCGGCTGCAGCCAGCAGTGGCGCACGGCCACGCCGTTGACCCGGGTGCCGTCGGCACTGCCCAGGTCGCGCAGCAGTACACGATCGCCATGCACTTCCACCCGTGCGTGCTGCTCGGCAAAGGCGGGGTCGTCGATCTCGATATCAACATCGCCACCACGGCCGACCAGGCGCGGGCGCGACAGGGTGTAGCTGCGGCCATGGTGCAGGCCGCCGACACCGCGCAGCAGGCGCTGCTCATCGGCGATGCCATCACTGGCCGGCGACGGCGACGGTGCCTGCAGCAGGCTCTCGACCTCACCCTGCAGGACCATTTCCACGCCATCCACATACACCGCATCGCCTGCACGCAGCAGGGCCATGCGCCGCACTGGGCGGCCGTTCACGTGGATGCTGCGGATGCCGTTGCCGACCTGCAGCCAGAGGCCGCGGTCGTCCATGCAGAACTGGGCCAGCAGCAGCGCGCCATGGCCGGGATCACCCAGCCGCACGCTGCCGTTTGCCTGGCGCACGATGCGCTGCACCCCGGGCCGCAGGGGCTGGTCGGGCTGTTGTTGTTGACTGAAGTGAACAAGCAGGTTCTGCACGCGGCGCAGACTAGCAGGTTGCTCGCCAACGCAGAAGAACCGGCGACGGGCGCTTGGCGTGGCGCCCGCCGATGCGCACAATGGCCGCCCTCTTTGATATCCCCGCCAGCGCCAGGAGCCTGCATGTCCACCATCGATGTCCGCCACGCCCACGCCCTGCCCGATGCACAGGCCCGCGAGGCGATCGAACAGGTTGCCGCCAAGCTGGGCGAGCGCTTCGGCCTCAAGTCCAGCTGGGCTGCCGACGTGCTGAACTTCAGCGGCAGCGGCGTGGACGGCGCCATCGAGCTGCAGCCGGGCGCCGTGCGCGTGACCGCCAAGCTGGGCTTCCTGCTGTCGGCCATGAAGGGCATGGTGGAAACCGAGATCCAGCGCGTGCTGAAGGAAAAGCTGGGCTGAACCCAGGCAGCGGCCATCACGGCCCTGCAACGTTCGTGCGCGCTACCCTCGGGGGCAGGTCCAACTCCCCCGGGAAGCGCAATGAACCAGTACGAGAATGACGACCGCCGCGACGACGACGCTTCGTTCGGCGAACAGGCCGAGCGCTTTTCGCGCAAGTTCAGCAATTCGGCACAGCAGGTCTGGCTGGCCGGCCTGGGTGCACTGGGCCGCGCACAGGCCGAAGGCAGCCGTTTCTTCGATGGCCTGGTGAAGGAAGGCGAAGCCTGGGAATCCCGCCGCCGCGAGTGCCGCGGTGAGGAGGGCCCGGGCTGGCGCGACAACGTGGAGACCTCCCTCGACGAGGCCCGCGAAAAGGCCTCCGGCACCTGGAACAAGGTGGAAAAGGCCTTCGACGACCAGGTGCAGGGCGTGCTCAAGCGCCTGCACGTCCCCACCGCCAATGACGTGGCCGCACTCGAGGCCCGCCTCGATGCGCTGCACGCGCGTCTGGCCAAGCTGGAGAACCGCGCGGCCTCGGGCAGTGATGCGCCGGCACCGGGCAGCCACCAATCGCCCGGCAGCGTGCCCTGACCCTCGATTGTTGCAATGCAATAAAAATTCGCTGACAATCGCGAGAAACCCGCCAATCGCTTCGGCTGCCGTTTGTTCCCTCCCCTCACGGCTTCAGGATTGGCGGGTTTTTTCGTGCCTGCGCCACGCAGATCTGCGGGCTGCATCACAATTCATGTCAGGAAGGCCCTGACGCAATATGACTGCGTGGCCTTTACACTGTCGTCTTCCGTTTTCGCCCCTTCCGCTCCCTTCCCGCATGCTCCCTTGGATTCTGGCCCTGCTGTCGGCCCTGCTTACCTGCACCCTGGCAATCGTCTATCTGTGGTGGGTCAAGCGGCGGCGAACGGAAATGCAACTGGGGCTGCAGGCCCTGGCGGGCATGCATTGGCGCGAGTTCTCGACGCTGATCAAGCGGATGCTGCGCGAGCGGCGCGGCCTGCGCGAAGTGGCCGACCCGACCGACGAAGTGCGCGAGCCGAGCAGTGATTTCCTGCTCAGCGATGGCCCCAATACCTGGCTGGTCTCCTGCAAGCACGGGCTGGCTTACCGCATCGGTACGGCCGCGGTGAACGAGCTGGGCGCCGTCGCGCGCCTGGGCGGCGCCAAGGGTGGCCTGCTGATCACCGAGGGCCGGGTCGAGCGCGATGGCCTGGCCGCTGCCGAAAAGCAGTCGGTCGAAGTGCTGGATGGCCCGCGCCTGTGGCCGCTGCTGCAGCCCTACCTGCCGGCAGAGATTGAAACCCGCGTGCGCTCGACGGCCCGCCTGGAGGCGCTGCGTCGCATCGCCATTTCCGCGCTGGGTGCGGTGACACTGGGCCTGCTGGTCGGGCTGGGCCTGCAGGGCCTGCACGTGGAAACCAGCGCTGACGCTGTCGACAGCACGCCGCCGCCCGCGGCAGCTGCACCGGCGCCGGTCACCCCTGACGTACAGCCGGCCGCAGCGCCGGTGGCAGACGCGAAGGACGTGCCTGCACCGGCGGCTCCGGCAGAGGCAGCGCCTGCTGCGCCGGCCGACAACGGCCGCAACGAGCTCAATCCCGATATCGCGACCCTCGACCGTTACCAGGCCGAACTGGCACGCGCGCTGGCCCACCAGCCCGGTATCGCCAGCGGCGTCTGGCTGACCCGGCAGACCCTCGCCATCAACCGCACCGGCGAACTGGAGGCGGTATGGCCGCGGGTCTGCCAGGAAGTCCTGCGTTACCCAGCCCTGCGCAACGTGCGCGTGCAGCTCAACGCCCGCCCGGGCGTGGATGAGCCGGTGCGCTGGCGGCAGTGCGCTACGTATTGATGGGGCGACATCCACGCATGGCGTGGATCTACTGACATCGACGCATGGCGTGGACCTACGCGAAGTAGATCCACGCCATGCGTGGATGGAAAATTCATCCCATGGCGTCAACGCAACGCGGCAAGGTGGGCGATGTAACTCGAACGCGATTCGCCGGCCGCCTTGGCCTGCGCATCCAACCTTGCAAGGATCCGCCGCGGCAGGCTGATGTTGACCCGCTCGACGGTATCGTCCAGCAGGGCGGGATCAATGTTGATGTAAGCGAGAATCCACTGAGTCCCAGTACCCGCATCGGCCACGAGCTTCTGCGGCGCAGACGGCGTCGGGATGGAGCGCCCTGCATCCAGCGCGGCGTCAATCCACGCAAGCGCGGCCTCTTCCGCCGAACTGAGGGCGTCATCAAGCGTGTCGGCCGCAGAGAAACAACCCGGCAGATCAGGCACGACCACGCCCCAGGCTGTGCGTTCGTCACCGGCTTCAATCAAGACTGGATATCGCATGGGACCCTCTACGTCAGCCCAGCAAGCTTCCGGATTGCCTGGACCAGACCAATTCCCAGATCTTTCCTGGGATGCGGCACGGTAATGATGTGCGGGCAACGCGGATGTACGAATACATGGTGGGAGCCACGAATCCGACGGCAGGTCCAACCCGCCGAGCGCAGCTCCCGGATGAGGTCCCCGCTTTTCATACGCGGACCATACACATCGTACACACGCACCGACAGAGTTCAAGGCGACAGGTAAGCGCCCGGCTGTCGGACTTACCGCGCACCCGGCGCGAAGCGTGCCACCAGGTCCCAGGCATCGCCCAGGAACATCTGCCGCACGCGAGTGATCGGCTGGTCGCCGCGCCAGGTCAGGCGCTCGATCACCAGGCAGGCGGTGCCCGGCTTCACGTCCAGCAGCTTGGCCGAGGCGGCGTCCGCACCCCAGGCGCTGATGCGGTGCTGGGCGCGGGTCCAGGACACGTTCTGCAGCAGCCAGCTGCCCGGGGCGGTGGTACTGAAATCGATCTCCAGCACCTCGGGCACGCCCACCGGGCTGATCAACCGGTGCTCCAGCGCCAGCGGCCGGCCATCGGCCAGATGCAGGCAGCGCATCGCCAGCAACGACTCGCTGCCGGCCAGTTCAACTTCGCCGGCATTGCCCGGCTCGGCCAGGCGCAGTTCGCGCTGCAGCAGCCGATAGGCGTACTGATGGCCGCGCGAGCCGACTTCCATGGCGATGTCGGGAATCTCCAGCGCCACCTGTTCCAGGTGCGGGGGCTGCCGCGCCACGAACGAACCGGCGCGACGGCGGCGCTCGATCATGCCGCTCTCGGCCAGCGCGGTCAGCACCTTGTTCACCGTCATCCGCGAGCAGCCGTACTGCTCCATCAGCTCGTGCTCGTACGGGATGCGGAAACCCGGCGCCCACTCTCCACTGAGGATGCGGCTTTCCAGATCGCTGCGGATACGCTGGTTGAGCGTGGCGGACTTGCTGGCCTTCACGGGAGTGGGGATTCTCGATAAGAGGGAGGCGGTCAGCCCAGCACGCCACGCAGGGCAGCGGCGAAGGCGGTGGTGATGGCCTCGCGCTGCAGGTGGCGGCCGTCGGCCACGACCTGGCGGCCGTGGCGCCAGACCGAACGCAGCGCGCCATTACGTGCAGCGAAGACCCAGCTGTCAAGCCATGCGTCATTCTGTCGCGACTGCAGCGCCGGGTGTGCGGGGTCCAGTTCAAGCAGATCGGCGCTGGCCCCGACCTGCAGGCCAGCGGTCACGCCCAGCGCCTGCGCACCGCCCTGCAGCGCACCTTCAAACAAGAAGCGGCCGCTGCTGCGGGTGGCATCCGGGGCGAGGACGTTGCGTCCGCGCAGCGCCAGGCGCTGGCCGTACTCGAGCAGGCGCAGTTCCTCGGCGGCATCGATCAACACATTGGAATCCGAGCCGACACCGAAGCGGCCGCCCTCGCGCGCGAACGCCTGCATCGGGAACAGGCCATCGCCCAGATTGGCCTCGGTGATCGGGCACAGCCCGGCCACGGCCTTGCTGGCCACCATCTGCGCACGCTCGGCATCGGTGATGTGGGTGGCATGCACCAGGCACCAGCGCTCATCGACGGCAGCGTTTTCGTACAGCCACTGCACCGGCCGCTGCCCGCTCCAGGCCAGGCAGGCCTCGACCTCGCGCACCTGCTCGGCGATGTGGATGTGCACCGGACCAGTGGTCAGCGGCAGCAGGGCATCCAGTTCCTCGCCGGTGACCGCGCGCAGGCTGTGCGGCGCAATGCCCAGCACCGCGTCGGGCAGCGTGGCCAGGGCGGTCTTCGCTCCTTCCAGCAGTCGCGCGAACCCATCCACATCGTGGATCAGCCGGCGCTGTGCGGGATTGGGCGGCGCGCCACCGAAATCGGCGTGGGCGTAGAACACCGGCAACAGGGTCAGGCCGATGCCGGTCTGCTCGGCGGCGGCGGCGATGCGCGCGCTCATCTCGGCCGGGTCGTCATGCGCCTGGCCGTTGGCCTGGTGGTGCAGGTAATGGAATTCGCCGACGCGGGTGAAGCCGCTTTCCAGCATTTCCATGTAGGCCTGGGCGGCGATGGCCTGCACCGCCTCCGGGCGCAGGTGGGCCAGGAAGCGGTACATCAGCTCGCGCCAGCTCCAGAAGCTGTCGCCGTCGCCGCCACCGATCTCGGTCAGGCCGGCCATGCCGCGCTGGAACGCGTGGCTGTGCAGGTTGGGCAGGCCCGGCAGCAGCAGGCCGACGCGGGTATCACCGTCCTGCGCGCCCTGCCCCGTTTCAATGCCTGTGATGCGGCCGCCCTGCACCTGCAGGCGCACGTCGCGCGCCCAGCCCTCGGCCAGCAGGGCGTGGGCGGCATGGAAACAGTGCGGGGAACGCGAATCGGACATGGCTGGACAACCCGAAATGGACGCCTATATTGTATAGACATATAAGCACAGCCGCGTTGTGGATGCCATGCACGTCGATACCCTCTGGTCCAACGTCCACCTGATGACCCTCGATGGCGAGGGGCTGGGTGTCATCACCGATGGCGTGCTGGCCTGCGCCGAGGGCCACATCGTTCATGTCGGCCCGGCCGGCAGCGATGCGCACCTGCAGCCGACCACCCGCATCGATGGCGAAGGCCGCTGGATCTCGCCGGGCCTGGTCGACTGCCACACCCACCTGGTCTACGCCGGCAACCGCGCCAATGAGTTCGAGCAGCGCCTGCAGGGCGTCAGCTATGCCGACATCGCCCGCGCCGGCGGCGGCATCGTCTCCACCGTGCGCGCCACCCGCGCCGCTTC
Source organism: Stenotrophomonas sp. SAU14A_NAIMI4_5 (assembly GCF_003086795.1). Classification (NCBI taxonomy): domain Bacteria; kingdom Pseudomonadati; phylum Pseudomonadota; class Gammaproteobacteria; order Lysobacterales; family Lysobacteraceae; genus Stenotrophomonas; species Stenotrophomonas sp. SAU14A_NAIMI4_5. The sequence continues at coordinate 2,731,810 of NZ_CP026003.1, forward strand.
GCCGCAGCAGTTGGCCAACGAGAGCCGCCCGCGCCTGCTGGCGATGCGCGCCGAGGGCATCACCACGGTCGAGATCAAATCCGGCTACGGCCTGACCCTGGACGACGAGCGCAAGCAGCTGCAGGTGGCCCGCGCACTCGGCGAGGAATGCCGGGTGAATGTGGTCCCGACCTTCCTCGGCGCGCATGCGGTACCGCCGGGGCGCGAGGCACAGGAGTACACCGACGAGGTGTGCAACGTGATGATCCCGGCCATCGCTGCCGAAGGCCTGGCCGAGGCCGTGGACGTGTTCTGCGAGAACATCGCCTTCTCTCCAGCACAGGCACGGCAGGTCTTTGCGGCGGCACGTGCGAACGGGCTTGCGGTGAAGATCCACGCCGAACAGATGAGCAACCAGCATGGCGCCGAACTGGCTGCCGGTTTCGGTGCGCTGTCGGCCGACCATATCGAACACCTCGACGATGCCGGCATTGCCGCGATGGCGGCCGCCGGCACCGTGGCCGTGCTGCTGCCCGGCGCCTTCTATTTCACCCGCGACACCACCCTGCCGCCGATTGCCGCGCTGCGTGCGGCCGGCGTGCCGCTGGCACTCGCCACCGACAGCAACCCCGGTACCTCGCCGCTGACCAGCCCGCTGCTGGCGATGAACATGGGCGCGACCCTGTTCCGCCTGACCGTGGACGAATGCATCGCGGGCTTCACCCGTGAAGCGGCGCGCGCGCTGGGCCACAGCGAGCGCATCGGCCGCCTGGCGGTGGGCCTGGACTGCGACCTGGCGATCTGGGACATCGACGCGCCGGCCGACCTGGTCTATCGCATGGGATTCAACCCGCTGCACGCGCGCGTGGTGCGCGGACAGCCCGACCTGCCTGCTTCCTGGAGCAACACATGAGCAACACCCTGGTTCTTCGCCCCGGCCATGTCACCCTCGCCCAGTGGCGGCAGGTCTACCGCGGTGCGCCGCTTGCACTGGACCCGGCCGCGCTGCCGGTGGTGCGCGCCAGCGCCGCCGCGGTGGCCGCCATCGTCGCCAAGGGCGCGCCGGTGTATGGCATCAACACCGGCTTCGGCAAGCTGGCCAGCGTGCGCATCGAGCGCGAAGACCTGGCCACCCTGCAGCGGAACATCGTGCTCTCGCATGCCGCCGGCGTGGGCGAGCCGATGCCGGCCAGCGTGGTGCGGCTGATGATGGCGCTGAAGCTGGTCAGCCTGGCGCAGGGCGCTTCGGGCGTGCGCGAGGAAACCCTGCTGCTGCTGGAGGCGATGCTGGTGAAGGGCGTGCTGCCGGTGGTGCCGGCGCAGGGCTCGGTCGGCGCTTCGGGGGACCTGGCACCGCTTTCGCACCTGGCCAGCGTGATGCTGGGCGTGGGCGAGGCCTTCATCGGCGAGGAGCGTCTGCCGGCGATGGACGCCCTGGAACGCGTTGGCCTGCAGCCGGTGGAGCTGGACGCGAAGGAAGGCCTGGCTCTGCTCAACGGCACCCAGTTCTCCACGGCGTATGCGCTGGCCGGTCTGTTCGAGATCGAGACCGTGTTCCAGGCCGCGCTGGTGACCGGTGCGCTGACGGTGGAAGCGGCCAAGGGTTCGGACACGCCGTTCGATCCGCGCATCCATGCCATCCGCGGCCAGCACGGGCAGATCGCCACCGCCGCCACCCTGCGTTCGCTGATGCAGGGCTCGGACATCCGCGAATCGCATCGCGACAACGATGTGCGCGTGCAGGATCCGTACTGCCTGCGCTGCCAGCCGCAGGTGATGGGCGCGGCGCTGGACATCCTGCGCCAGGCCGCGACCACGCTGGAAATCGAAGCCAACGGTGTGTCCGACAATCCGCTGGTGTTCACCGACACGGGCGAAGCACTGTCCGGCGGCAACTTCCACGCCGAGCCGGTGGCCTTCGCCGCCGACATGCTGGCGATGGCCGTGTGCGAGATCGGTTCGATCAGCGAGCGCCGCCTGGCGATGCTGGTCGACCCGGCACTGTCCGGCCTGCCCGCGTTCCTGACCCCGCGCCCGGGCCTGAATTCCGGCTTCATGATTCCGCAGGTGACCGCCGCCGCGCTGGTCTCTGAAAACAAGCAGCGCGCCTACCCGGCCAGCGTCGATTCGATCCCGACCTCGGCCAACCAGGAAGACCATGTCTCGATGGCCGCACACGGCGCGCGCCGCCTGATGCAGATGGCCGAGAACGCGGCCAACGTGATCGGCATCGAGCTGCTGGCCGCCGCGCAGGGCTGCGATTTCCACGCGCCGCTACGCTCCAGCGCTGCGCTGGAAACCGTGCGTGCCACCCTCCGCGCGCAGGTGCCGACGCTGGAAGAAGACCGCTACTTCCACCCGGACATGGTGGTCGCCACGAACCTGGTACGCAGCGGCGCACTGGCACAGGGCCTGGGCGAACTGCTGCCGACCGTGGAGCCGCAGGCATGAATGCCCGCCCCGAATGGCTGACGGTGCACGAGGGCGATGCCCCGTTGATCGTCAGCTTCCCGCATACCGGCAGCGAGCTGCCGCACGAGCTGATGGGCGATTACCACTCGCCGTGGCTGGCGCGGCGCGATGCCGACTGGTGGGTGCACGACCTCTACGACTTCGTGCGCGGGATGGGCGCGACCACCGTGCGCTCGGCGATCTCGCGTTCGGTGATCGACCTCAACCGCGACCCCAGCGGCGTGTCGCTGTACCCGGGCCAGAACACCACCGGCCTGTGCCCGCTGACCACCTTCGACAACCAGCCGCTGTACCACGCCGGCCACGAGCCGGATGAGGCGGAGATCGACCGCCGCCGCGACACGTATTTCGCGCCCTACCACGATGCACTGGCCGCGCAGATCGCACGCCTGCGTGCGCGCCACGGCACGGTGGTGGTGTATGACGCGCATTCGATCCGCTCGCATATCCCGCACCTGTTCGACGGCGAGCTGCCGCAGTTCAACCTGGGCACGGCCGGTCCGTCCGGTGCACCGGATACCTCCTGCGACAACGCACTGAGCGATGTGGTGGAGAACCTCTTGAAGATCAGCGGCATGAGCCAGGTGCGCAACGGCCGCTTCAAGGGCGGCTGGATCACCCGCCACTACAGCGACATCCCCGGTGGCGTGCACACGCTGCAGATGGAACTGGCCTGCCGTGGCTACATGCACGAACCGCTGCCCGACCAGGTGGACGAGCACAGCTGGCCCACCCCGCTCGACCCCGAACACGCCGCACCGCTGCGCCACACCCTGGCGCAGGTGCTCAACGCCTGCCTTGAATTCGCTACGAACCGGAGCGCCGCATGACCCGCAACGACCCCAGCCGCACCATCATCGCGCCCACCGGCACCACGCTGAACGCCAAGAGCTGGCTGACCGAAGCGCCGCTGCGCATGCTGATGAACAATCTGCACCCGGACGTGGCCGAGCGCCCGCAGGAACTGGTGGTGTACGGCGGCATCGGCCGTGCCGCGCGCGACTGGGAAAGCTTCGATGCCATCGTCGAAACGCTCAAGCGGCTGGACGATGACCAGACCCTGCTGGTGCAGTCGGGCAAGCCGGTGGGCGTGTTCCGCACCCATGCCGATGCACCGCGCGTGCTGATCGCCAATTCCAACCTGGTACCGCGCTGGGCCAACTGGGACCACTTCAACGAGCTGGATAGGAAGGGCCTGGCCATGTACGGCCAGATGACTGCCGGCAGCTGGATCTACATCGGCGCGCAGGGCATCGTGCAGGGCACCTACGAAACCTTCGTGGAAATGGGCCGCCAGCATTTCGGTGGCGACCTGACCGGCAAGTGGCTGTTCACCGGCGGCCTGGGCGGCATGGGCGGCGCGCAGCCGCTGGCCGCGGTGATGGCCGGCGCCTCGTGCCTGGCCGTCGAGTGCCGCAAGAGCAGCATCGACATGCGCCTGCGCACCGGCTACCTGGACACCTGGACCGACAACTTGGATGAAGCACTCCGGCTGATCGATGAAGCCTGCAAGGCAGGCACGCCGAAGTCGGTAGGCCTGCTGGGCAATGTGGCTGACGTGCTGGCCGAACTGCTGGAACGCGGCATCAAGCCGGACCTGCTGACCGACCAGACCTCGGCGCACGACCCGGTGAACGGCTACCTGCCGCAGGGCTGGACCGTCGAGCAGTGGGACGAGAAGCGTGTTTCCGCGCCGAAGGAGGTTGAAAAGGCCGCGCGTGCGTCGATGGCCAACCACATCCGCGCCATGCTCGGCTTCCACGCGCTGGGCGTGCCGACCGTGGATTACGGCAACAACCTGCGGCAGATGGCGCTGGAAGAAGGCGTGGCCAATGCCTTCGACTTCCCCGGTTTCGTGCCGGCCTACATCCGCCCGCTGTTCTGCCGCGGCATCGGCCCGTTCCGCTGGGCAGCGCTGAGCGGCGACCCGGAAGACATCGCCAAGACCGATGCCAAGGTGAAGGAGCTGATTCCGGACAACCCGCACCTGCACCGCTGGCTGGACATGGCCGCCGAGAAGATCAAGTTCCAGGGCCTGCCCGCGCGCATCTGCTGGGTCGGCCTGGGCGACCGCGATCGCCTGGGCCTGGCCTTCAACGAGATGGTGGCCAACGGCGAACTGAAGGCGCCGGTGGTGATCGGCCGTGACCATCTGGACAGCGGCAGCGTGGCCTCGCCAAACCGCGAGACCGAGGCAATGGCCGATGGTTCCGATGCGGTGTCCGACTGGCCGCTGCTGAACGCCCTGCTCAACACCGCCAGCGGCGCGACCTGGGTGTCGCTGCACCACGGCGGCGGCGTGGGCATGGGCTTCTCGCAGCACGCCGGCATGGTGATTGTCTGCGATGGCACCGACGCGGCCGCGAAGCGCATTGCGCGCGTGCTGTGGAACGACCCGGCCACCGGTGTGATGCGCCATGCCGATGCCGGGTATGAGATCGCGGTGGAATGCGCGAAGGAGAAGGGGCTGGATCTGCCGGGGATCCTGGGCTGATCGAGCGTCGCCGGGCACGGCCCTGCGCTACCTTGAACGTGTGGTAGAGCCGGTCGCTGGCCGGCTTTCCCTGGGGCGGGAATCGCTGCTCTTGACCCGATCTCCCGCCCTGACCAAGATGCGCCATCGCCGCTGACGGACCACCGCGATGTATCGCGCCCTTGCTGCACTCTTCTGCGCCGTGGCAGTCACCCTGCCCGCCTCGGCGCGTGATGTTCGCGACGGGCTTTCGAGCCGGCTGGACACCCAACTGCAGGTCAACCGCGAGCGCTACGGCATCGCCGGCCAGGCCGTGCTGGTCGCCCACAACGGCAACGTGCTCTACCAGGGCGCCAGTGGTGAACGCGACCCGGCCACGCATGCAGCGGCCACCGTCGACAGCATCTTCGCCGCGCAGTCGATGGCCAAGCTGCTGACCAGCACGCTGGTGATGCAGCTGGTCGATCAGGGCACGCTGGATCTCGACGCGCCCGCCAGCCGCTATGTCCCCGATCTGCCCGCCGCCTGGCAGGCGATCCATGTGCGCGATTTCCTCAACCACAGCTCCGGCATCGCCGAGTACTACGACCGCGTGGACAACCGCTGGGTGAGCAAGGGCTACCCCGGCGTTGCACCGGACCTTGCCGCTGCACTGAAGGTGGCCGGCGCGGCGCCGATGCAGTTCGCCACCGGTAGCCGCGTGCAGTACACCCAGGCCAACTACCTGGTGCTGACCGCGTTGCTGGAAGCGCACTACCACAAGCCCTACCCGGCCATCGCCCGCGAACGCATCCTGCAGCCACTGAAGATGCGCAGTACTTCGTGGGGGCTGGACAGCGTGCCGGCAGCACGCGCGGCAGTGCCGTACACCGGCAAGGACGGCGCGTTGCAGGCGGCCGATGAAGATCCGTGGCCGCACTATGGCTGGGGCCACGCGGACCTGCAGACCACCGTCGGCGACATGAACCGCTTCCTGCAGGCGCTGGCCACCGGCAAGCTGCTGCGTACAGCGACACTGGAAAAGCTCTGGCAGCCGCAGAAGCTCGCCAGCGGCGGCAGCAATTTCTTCTCCACTGGCTGGGACACCACGCGGAGCGATGGCTACACCCAGGTCGGCCACGATGGCGGTACCCGCGTGCGGGCGCGGCTGGCCTACAAGGGCAGCCTGGCCAGCGGTTACTGGGTGTTCGTGTACTTGACCAATGGCAGCGCGCGCAATGTGTGGTCGAGCACCTTGGTGGAGAGCACGATGGCGGTGGCTGCACCGCAGGAGTTTCCGAGTGCGGTGCTGTCCGAGCGCCTGATCGCCTATGCGTCGGATGAGACGGCTGGTGCGGCACAGGCGATGCGCGACTGGTTGCAGGACAACATCCGCATTACCGGCAGCGAACGCGAGCGCGCCATCAACGCCAGCGGCTACGCGATCCGCGAGAGCCTGGGTGCGGGCAAGGCGCTGAAGGTATTTACCCTCAACACCGAGCTGTACCCGGATTCGGCCAACGCCTGGGACAGCCTGGCCGAGTGCCATGCGGCGCTGGGCGATGCCGAGACTGCAAAGGCGCTGTACGCGAAGGCGAAGGCGAAGGCGCTGGCGAAGCCTGCTCCGTAGAGTCGAGCTTGCTCGACTGCTTCTGACGCAAAGCCGAGCATGGGCTCGGCTCTACAGGTGCAGCAGCCCCCATACGCCGCCGATGGGTGACGTACCGCCCGCGACCTGTTAACTTGCGCGCCACTTTAGTGGTTTACAGCCTGTCCGCATGTCGCTCTCGTCTTACCGCCCCACCCCGTCGCTGCTGTTCCTGGCCGTCTCCCTCGGCCTTGCCGCCACCGCCCACGCCGCCCCGCAGGCCACCACGCTGGACGCGGTGCAGGTCACTGCCGCCGATGCCAGCGCCCAGGCCCGCGAGGCGCTCAAGCGCGTGCCCGGTGCCAGCAATGTCATCGACGTTGCCAAGGCCGACAGCCGCCTGTCCAGCAGCGCCGATGTGCTGGCCTACCAGCCCGGCATCAGCGCGCAGTCGCCGGGCAACGAGGGCACCAAGGTGTCGATCCGCGGCTCGGGCATCAACCGTGGGCCGGGCGCGCATGCCTCGGGCATTGCGGTCTCCCTCGACGGCCTGCCGCTGACCGGCCCGGGCGGCACGCCTTACGAACTGCTGGAACCGCTGTGGCTGTCGCGCGTTGAAGTGCTGCGCGGCGCCAATGGTTTCGAGCGCGGCGCGTTGGCGCTGGGCGGTGCCATCGACTATGTCAGCCGCAGCGGCCGCGACTCGGCCGGCGTGCAGCTGCATTACGAAGCCGGCAGCCGTGGCTACCAGAAGCGCGGAATCAGCTGGGGCGGCGTCAGTGGTGATGTCGACTACTTCCTGGCCTACACCGACAGCGAGTTCGACGGCTACCAGCGCCACGCGCGCGGCGACGGCAAGGGCGCGATGGCCAACATCGGCTGGCAGATCAGCCCCGACCTGCAGACGCGCTTCTTCGTGCGCTACCGCGAGACCAATCACGAAACGCCCGGGCGCCTGACCCGCGACCAGATCCGCAACGACCCGCGTGCGGCCAACCCGGCCAACCTCGCCATCGACGCGCGCCGCCCGCAGCCGGGCAGCACCTGGATCGGCAACATGACCACGCTGCAGATCGACGAGGATTCCTCGCTGCAGGCCGGGCTGGTCTATCACAAGTACCCGATGGACCTGGGCGAGAGCCTGTACCGCCAGCAGCTGGACTACGCCGACCTCAACGCGACGCTGGACTACCGCCGCCGCCATCCGCTGTTCGGGCTGGACAGCGAAACCACCGTCGGCCTGCGCGTGACCCACGACCTCGATGCCAACGTGCGCGAGTCGCTGCGCTTTGCCAGCAACGGCTATGCGGCCGGCACGCACACGCGTGATTTCCGCCATCTCGGCACGCAGAGCACGCTGCATATCGGCAACAACCTGGCCGTGAATGATCGCCTGCGCGTGCAGACCGGCCTGGCGCTGATCAACACCCGCAGCGATGTGCAGGTGACCTGGCCCACCAGCGGTGGCCGCCTGCGCGACCACGACTGGGATTACGCGCCGCGCCTGGGCTTCACCTGGCAGCACAGTGCGCAGACGCAATGGTTCGGCAACCTCAGCCGCTCGGTGGAAGCGCCGCACCCGTGGTCGATGATCTGGGGTTCGAACCAGTTCTTCGGCGCCGGCAACGGTCCGTCGACCGGTCGCCAGAGCACGCCGGTGGCGATGCAGAACCAGACCGCCACTACGCTGGAACTGGGCGCGCGTGGCGAAGCCGCACTGGGCCGCTGGGAACTGACCGGCTACTACGCGCACGTGAACCACGAACTGCTGAGCGTCGAGCTGCAGCCGGTGCCGAACCTGTTCGTGGCCGAGAACAATGCCAGCCCCACCGTGCACCGCGGCATCGAGGCCGGCCTGGACAGCACGCTGTGGCAGGGTGTGCCGGGCTGCCTGTCGCTGCGCCAGGCCTACACGTTCAGCGATTTCCGCTACCGCCACGACGCGCGCTTCGGCAGCAACCGCCTGCCCGGCCTGCCGCAGCACAGCTACCAGGCCGAACTGCGCTTCGACCATGCCTCGGGCCTGTATGCCGAACTGAACACCGAGTACGCCTCGCGCATCGCGGTGGACTACGCCAACAGTTATTGGGCCGACAGCCACGTGATCTTCGGCAGTCGCATCGGCTACGACGCGCCGGGCGGCCGCTGGCAGGCCTGGGCGGAGATGCGCAACATCGGCGACCGCCACTACGCAGCCACGGTCACGCCGGGCTACAACGACGCGGGCAAGGATGTCGCGCGCTCGACGCCGGGCGAAGGCCGCGGCGTGTACGCAGGGGTACGCTGGCGCTTTGAGTGAGCGCCCGCGTGGAAACGCCGGGCAATGCCCGGCGCTGCCTCAGGCGATGCGCCAGCGTGGCAGCTGCTCGCTGCGCCTCCAGATGAGCGGTGCCGCCGCCATCAGCAGCAGGGCCATCAGCCAGCGCGGCGAGGTGGTCAGCAGGCCATCGACCCACCCTGCGATGACCAGCGACGGCACCTCCTGCCACAGGCTGTAGCCCAGGTAGAGCACGCTGCCGGCGCGCCACACGAACACCAGGCCCATCGCCGCCAGGAACAGGGCCGTGCTGCGGCAGGTCCAGCGCTGCGAGGGCGTTCCCCACTCGCGGGAGACGGCGAACAGCACGCCGATGATCAACGTGGCCATCAAGGCCACCAGACCGATATCGACCTTGCGGCCGATGCGTTCGTAGGTGCAGGCGCGGCACTTCGCCTCTTCGGCTGCGACGGCGGTATCGACGGCCGGTTGCGCCGCAGGAGGCGCGGCCTGCCCCATCACGGTGAAGGGCATCAACAGCGCGAACATCGCGCCCATCATCCAACACCACATCCTGTTGTTGCGTGCAGCAGATTGCATATGCCTCTCCTTGGCGATTGACTCATCCCCGGCCGGGCCACAGCGCCCGCCCTCGACGGATTCCCGATAGGGCCAGTTCGGGTCGTTCCAGCACCCACCGCCCCTCTTCCCTGTGGAACAGCATACGGGAACGCCGGCCCCCGATGCTTGAACAGTAGTCAGCGGCCACGGCAATCATGGCCCATTGGTTGTCCGCACTGAACACCGGCATCGACAGCAGGAGGATCACGCTCTCTTCAAGGCTCTCCTCCGTTGCGGACCGCTGGCAACCCTGCTTCTGGATCATGCGCAGCTGCACGAAACCCAGATGCGCAGCGCCCTCCAGCGCTGCATCCGGCACCCGCCTGCTGCGCCGGTTGGCCAGCGGCAGCTGTGCCTGCAGCTGCCGCCGCAGCAGGTACATCGGGCGCTCCTCCACCCAGTCCACCAGGTCATCGACATCCTGGCAGAACCGGGCATGGCCTTCCGGCTGGCAGTACGGCAGTGTGTGGTCGATCACGATGGTTGCGGCAGGCGCAGGATCGGACAACTGCCGTTGCACCTCGGGACGCCAGCGGTCTGCTGTCGCAGCCCCACGGCCCCCCATCGCCATGGGCACCGGCAACGACCGGGGCGGTGGTGGCAGGATGGGGTTCCTGATCGCAAGCGCCATGATCTCCGCCTGCATCTGCGCGGTGCCAAGGTTCATCGTCGGCGGCCCGAGGGACGCGTTCTGCCAGGGCTTCAGCGTGCAGGCCAGGCACAGCAACGCCACTGCCGAAACCACAGCGGCGATGGCCCATATACGCTTCCATGCAACGTATCTGCTCATGACCAACCGGTGCTCGAGCACCCTGTGTTGAAGAAGGACCGCGGCCCTGCGGGCACACTCAGCGACGCTACAGCGCCTGCACCACCTGCATGAGATTGACCGCGTCCGGCGCCAGCTGCTGTGCACCCCAGCCCAGCGCGGCGAAGAACACCACCAGGCCCAGCAGCGGCCAGAACGTGTGCGACAGGCACAACCGCCACCACCCCTGCGCGCCCATGCCCTGCATGCGGCGGTACAGGCCACCGACAATGGCGGCGTCCACCAGCAGCTCGGCCATCAGCACCGGCGCCGACCACACCACCCAGACACTGGCCAGCAGCACGGTGGCCACCAGCGCGAGAAGACCGAGCACGGCCAGCAGTGGCAGCCCGGCCTCACCGTCTGCAACCTCCAGCAGGGACGCGCCATCGGTGTCGGTGATGGATGGGGCCGAGGCTTCAGCCCACGACGCCGAGGCACCGCCACCACCGGAATTACCGCCGTTGCCGCCCCATGAAGGGCCCGCGCGTGGGGAGCTGCCCCCGCCGCCGCCATTACCAGCGACCTCGGCAGCACCGTCAGCCACCGCATCCCAGCGCCAGCGGATCCAGAGCCACATCAGCAGCAGGAACACGGCATAGGCCAGCAGCACCGCCAGCGGATAACGCAGCAGCATGCTGTCCAGGCCGGCCAGACGCAGCGCATGCGAGGCGAGGAAGCCGGCGCCGCCGGTCAGCAATACGATCAGCGCCATCTGCAGGCGCGGCCACCCGTGGTGCTGCAGCTGTCGTCGCGCGCGGGCGACTTCACTGCTGCGTGTCATCGGCAGCTTCAACGGCGTGCGGTTGAAGCGCTTGGTCTGCTTCATGCCGGCACTGGGCCGGACCAAAGGGAGTGCAGCATGCGGACATCCTTGCCGGGCACGCGTGGGTGCGTTCGGGTCGATTCTAGCGTGTGGGCGGCGCGGCTGCCTTCAGCAGCTGGGCGGCCACCTGGTCGAACGGGGCGATGTCCTGCAGCGCGCGGCTCATGGCCACCGCACCTTCCACGCTGGCGATGACCAGGCTGGCCAGCGCGGCCGCCTGTTCCGGTGCGTGACCGTCGGCCACGAAGGCCTGGGCCAGATGCCCCTGCCAGCGCGCGAACACCTCGGCTGCCGCCGCGCGTGGCTGGCTCGCGACCGCTTCCACCGGTTCTTCCACCGCCGCGGCCAGCACCGGGCAGCCGGCGCGGAACTGCGTGCGCAGCAGGCGCTCGCGCCAGATCGCCAGGAACTGCTGCAGGCCCTGCACCGCGCCGCCACGCAGCAGCTCTACCAGCAGGGCTTCCACTTTGTCGCCTGCCATCTGCGTGGCGCGGGCCAGCAATTCCTGCTTGCCACCCGGGAAATGGTGATAGGTCGAGCCCAGCGGCGCCTCGGCCAGCTTGGTCACCTCGCGGATGCTGGTGGCATTGAGCCCGACCCGCGCCAGCATCTGGGCGGCCGCATCGATCACACGCTGGGGGGCATCGGACGCTCGCGGGCTCATCCGCTCACCTTGCTAGGACAGTCGTCATAGATTAGCGTATCGCCCGTCCTATAACAGTCGTCATAGTCATGAATCTCTGGTTCCGCCTGCTCCACCTGCTGCTGTGCAGCCTGTTCCGGCCGAAGCTGGAGGCCCCGTTCGGGGTCTCGCGGCTGCCGTTCCGGGTGCTGCCCAACGATCTGGACAGCAACCTGCACATGACCAACGGCCGCTACTGGAACATCTTCGACCTGGGCCGGCTGGACCTGATCCTGCGCATGGGCCTGGGCAAGGTGGCGCTGCGCGAGAAGTGGGCGCCCATCGTTGGTGCGGGCACCATCCAGTTCCGTCGCGAACTCAAGCCCTTCCAGCAGTTCACCCTGGAAACGCGGCTGGCCGGCTGGGTCGGAACGCGCATCATCATGGAGCAGCGCGTGCTGGTCGGGCCGGAGCAGAAAGTCGCCACCCGCGCGCTGCTGGTCACCGGCATCTACGACCGCCGCGCGCGCAGCTTCGTCGGCATGGAGCGGATGATGGCGGCCATCGGCTGCGATACGCCGCCCTCACCGCCGCTGAGTGCGGCCGCGCAGGCGCTGCTGGCGGCGGATACGGCGCTGAAGCGCGACGACGACTGAGCGGGCGCCTTACAGGGCTTTCCTGAGCACTTCCTGCAGGCGGCGCTTGTGCGACTCGACCGCCTTCCAGTTCCAGTCGCACACCGGCGGAACGTCCAGCGCGCCGCGCTCGCGGGCCAGTGCGGCGCGCTCGGTCAGGGCCTGCACTTTCGCGCCGACGTTCGCATCGATGGCCATCGGCAGCAGGATCGAGATCAGCCCCCAGCCGGACACCATGACGCGCGCGGAGTCACCGCGCCCGCTGTCGAACGGGCGAACGCGCACGGCGCCGCCCATGTCCGCGTACTGCACGCCCACCAGCAGCATGCCGCCGGACACCCACTGCAATGCCCTGCCGTGCTCACACAGCGCCTCGGCGGAATCGTAGCGGCGCGGCTGCTCGCCGGCGCTTGAATAGAGCTCGGTGACCAGCACCGGGCTGCGCTTGAACACGGCGCGCGCCACGGTCTCGACCACCTTGTTGGACACTGCCGCCATACCCAGCGAATACGATCAGTGCTTGCCGGGCGGCGTGGTTTTCAGCGCCTGCGCAATCGCCTTCTCCGCCAGCGGCGACATCAATGCATAACCCTTCGCGGTTGGGTGCACGCCATCGGCCGCCAACGCCGGATCCAGTCCGCCGGCTGCATTGGCCATGGCCGTGTAGTAATCCAGGTACACCAGCCCCTGCGCATCGGCGTACTGCTTGAGTGCGGCATTCAGGGCGCGCACCTTGGGCGCAGGTTCGATACCGGGCATCCACCGGTACTCGCTCACCGGCAGCACCGAGGCCAGCACCACGCGGATGCCGTGCGCCCGCGCCAGTTCGACCATTGCGTGCAGGTTGTCTTCGATCATCGCCTGCGTGCTGGGCCCGGTATTGCCGGCAATGTCATTCGTGCCGGCGAGGATGAGCACCACGTCCGGCTGCAGCGCAATGACGTCCTGGCGGAAACGCAGCAGCATCTGCGGCGTGGTCTGCCCGCTGATGCCACGGTTGAGATAACCCTTGCCGGGGAAGAACTGTGCCGGATCCTTCTCGCCCCACAGCTGGGTGATGGAATCGCCATAGAACAGCACGCGCGGCACCCCGGCCTGCTTGGCCGGTACGCGCGCGTTGGCCTCGCGGTAACGGGCCAGGTTGGGCCAGTCGGACAGGCGTTGCTGCATGCCGCGCACCTCATCCGGGGTGACCTGGTCCACCGGCTTCAGCAGCAGCGGGTTGACCGCCATCGGCGGCTGCGCCTGCGCGCAGGCCATGGCCATCAGCAGGGCCACGGCAGTGGCGCAGTATCGCGAACGTCGAAGGTGGGTCATGAGTTTTCCAGAAGGAACTGGCTGATTTCGCGGCGCAGATCAAGGTCGTCGGTCTGCCGCGCGGCTTCGTCGGCGAGCAGCGCGAATTCGTAACCGCGCTCGGTCTCGCCCTGGTCGATGTGGCGCCGTGCCAGTTCCAGGCAGATCGACGCTTCGCCTTCGATCACGCCCAGCTGGCGCGCCTGGGTCAGCGCACGCTCGTAGTAGCCGATCGCCACGCCGCTGTCGCTGGTGAAGTCACCCAGGGTTTCCCAGAGGAAGGGATGGTCGCGGCCTTCCACCGCCATCGCATCGCAGTACTGCCGCAGCTCGTCGTGCAGCCGCCACTGGCTGCGGGTATCGCCGTGGGTGCTGGCATTGGCCATTTCGACCGCCACGCCCAGTACGTGCTCGTACACGTCCTGTGGAATTTCCATGGGAACCTCCTGCCGCTTGGATCTTGCACGGTCAGGCTAGCACGGCCGGGTGGTGCCCGGCCGTGTGGAGGTTCATCTACGCATGGCGTGGCACCGCATCCACGCATGGCGTGGATCTACCGGGCCGGATGGTGCGCGTTCAACGGGGCCGGGGGTGCCCGGCCGTGTGGTGGTTCATCCACGCATGGCGTGGATCTACTGGGGACCGTGCGACGGCGGTACGTCCTGCGCGCCCCACTGTTCGTTCTTCGTGCTGCCCAGCTCGAAGTCCAGCGTGCCGCCGCGCTGCACGAAGCTGGCCGGCAGCCAGCTGGCATTGCTGGCCTTGCCATCCACCTGCAGCGACTGCACGTACGGCGCATCCATCGCTGCGCCGCGTGCACGCACTACGATCTTCGCGCCCGGGCGGGTGATCACTGCTTCGGTGAACAGCGGACTGCCGATCACCAGGTCCGCGCGGCCCGGGTACACCGGATACAGGCCCAGCGCCGACCACACGTACCACGAGGACATCTGGCCGAGGTCATCATTGCCAGGCATGCCTTCGGGCGTGTTGGTCCAGATCTGCCGCATCGCCTGGCGCACGGTTTCCTGGGTCTTCCACGGCTGGCCGAGGAAGTTGTACAGCCACGGGGCGGCGATGGACGGCTCGTTGTCCAGCTCGGCGTGCAGCGGGCCGGACTTGGTCACTGCCCACGCACCATCGGGCTTGCGGAAGAACGCATCGAGCCGCGCGATGCTGGCCTCGCGGCCACCCAGCGCCTCGAACAGGCCCGCCGGATCGAACGGCACCATCCACAGGTACTGCGCGCCACTGCCTTCGACGAAACCGTCGTCGGCGGCCGGGTCGAACGCCGGCCAGCTGCCATCGGCGTTGCGCGGCTGGATGTAGCCCTGCTGCGCAGTGGCCTTGGGGTTGTAGAGATTGCGCCACCAGCCGGAGCGCTCACGGAACAGCTTTGCACCCTGCGCATCACCGGCTGCGAGGGCCAGCTCGGACAGGCCGAAATCGGCGCTGACCATTTCCAGCGTATCAGCCGCACTGCCCCAGCCCGGCGCGCCTTCCGGCATGTACTTCAGGGCCAGCCACTGGTCCAGGCCCGGGCGCTGGCCCACGCACAGCACCGGGCAACCGCGCTTGTCCAGATCACGCGCGGTGGGCACGGTGGCCGCTTTCTTCAGCGAGGCGTAGGCACGCTGCAGGTCGAAGCTGCGACCGCCGAAGGCATGTATGGCGGCCACCGACGGCGGCGACGGATCACCGTTCATCACGCCGGTGGCGCCGGTGATGTGGGTCCAGCGATCCCAGACGCCGCCATTCTGGTCGGCCTGGTTGAGCAGCGACTGCGCCACGTCCGAGCCCACCTGCGGCTGCAGCAGGGTCAGCAGCTGCAGCTGCGAGCGGTACACATCCCAGCCCGAATAGTTGGCGTACTGCGCCTGCTGCCGCTTGGCCAGCGCATGCACCTTGCCGTCCATGCCGCGGTAACGGCCATCGCCATCACTGTGCAGGTTGGGCGCCAGCATGGCGTGGTACAGCGCGGTGTAGAACACGGTGCGCTCGTCAGGCGTGCCGCCCTGCACCCGCACCTGGCCCAGCAGTTCGTTCCACTTCGCGCGGGTGGCCGCCTGCGTGGCCGCCACGGTCGTGCCCTGCGGACTCTCGCGGCGCAGGTTGGCCCGCGCGCCGGCTTCATCGACATAGGAAATGCCGATGCGCGCGGTCACCTGCGGCGTGCGCTTGGCATCGAAACTGATCCAGCCACCCGCGCCCTTGCCTGCCGGCGGGTGGCCCTTGCTGCCATAGGTGGTGCCACCGCCGCCCTCGCGCGCGCCGGCCTGCACGGTGTCATCGCGCCACGTGCCGCCCACTTCGAACGGCTGGTCGAACTCGGCGACGAAATGCAGGGTGTAGTAGCTCTCGCGGCGGTCCTCGGCGAGGTAGCCGCAGAAGTTGCCGCTGGTGACCGAGCCGCGCACGGTGCGCGTGGCCGGGTCGATGATGATGGTCGAATCGCTGCTGCCCACTTCGCTGTCGGAGGTGCGGAACAGCAGGTTGGCCGGCTTGTCGGCCGGGAACTGGAACTGGCCTACCGCAGTGCGCGCCGTGGCTGCCAGGCTCACGGCCACGCCGTTGTCGAGGGTGAGCGTGTAGGCGCCGGGGCTGGCGCTCTCCTTCGCGTGGTCCAGCAGGCTGGTATAGCGCACGCCGGCATCGGCCGAAGACGGCGACAGCTCGACCGGCAGCGTTACCGGCATCAACGGAATGTCGCCGCTGGCGCCGGTGCAGCCGGTGCCATTGACGTGGGTCAGGCTGAAACCGCGCACGCCGTTGCTGCGCCACTCGTAGCCACCGGGCGCGGCAATCGGGAAGCGCTTGCCCGGCAGTGCGGTCATTTCCGGGCTGAAGGCCACCATGCCGAAGGGCACCGTCGGCCCCGGGTAGACGTTGCCGGCGTTGGTGGTGCCGATGAAAGGATTGACCTCGGCGGCAAGATCCTGCGCGGGTGCCCTGGCGGCCAGCAACGGCAGCGGGGACAGCGTCAACACAGCGGAAACGACGACCAGCAACGAACGGGACATCGACAACTCCAGTGGAAGGAGGCACCCACGCGCCTTGAACCACTGAGGGTAGTACGCGCCCAAGCGCCCGGCGACGGGCCGGAGGTCATGGTTGACGGTACCCGGTCACGATCGCAGCCACCGGGCTGCGCGCTGGTCAGTACAACGTGCCCAGCTTGAACAGCGGCAGGTAGGCCGCAAACATCGCCAGCGGGGTCGCCACCATCAGCGTCACGCTGCCGATCAACGCCGACAGCCGCGCCTGCCCTGCCAGCCAGGCGGCAATCACCAGCGGCGGGCCTAGCCAGGCCAGCCCGTAGCTGCCTGCGAAGAACTGGGTGATGACGGGCAACGGCTGGCCCGCTTCGGCAAACTGCTGAGCGAACTGCGGGATCGCAAACCGGCCCAGTGCAGTACAGCCCACCGCAGCGGTGCCGCTGAACAACAGGCCGACCAGCAGCCATCCCCATCCGGTACGTCCACGTGCAGCGATTTTCATGGCGACGTCCGTGCGCGGTCAGTACGTGCCCTGCACGAACGGCTGCCCCGCCTGCGTGGTGCCGATGATCATCGCCACCGATTGATCGTTCTTGTGGAAGCCGGCCGAACACACCGCATTGCGGCCTTGGCCGCATTCGATCTCGGGGAAATCCGGCAGTGTGGCCTGCGTTGATTCCGGCGGCGTGGCCTGCCAGCCCGCTGCATCGAGCAGACGCTTGGCCTTGGCATAGGGCATGCCGGCGGTGATGCCCAGCGCGGCCAGCTCGCCAGTCAGTTCCTGCGCTGCGGTAATGGCCGGCGCGATACCCAACGACAAGGACACAGCAAGGACGAAGGCTTTCATTGAACACATCCGTGGCAAGCACCAGAGCTGCAGCGTACCGCAGCTTCGCTGCACTGCGATGTCCGCGTCACAGATGGTTACGCTACCTGCAGGCCAGCGCGTCCATCTCCAGGTGCAGGCGGAGCCTTTCCTGCAGCCAGCCGGGATGGAACCGTGCCCGGCTTCTTTCGCCGGGAGGCAGCAGCGCGATCACGGCGTCGCTCAGCGCCGGGCGCCACTGCGCGGGCAGCGTGCCGGTGTCGATCGACCGCGAATGCCCCATGGGCATCTGCTTCCACGGCAGCATGAGCGCCTTCTGCGATGTGGAAACAAATGCGACCGGCGGGTGCCCCTTGCGCCTCACGGTCACCGATAGCGTCGGGTAATCGTCCGTCCATAGACCACTCTCGGGCGACAGCTGCTGCTGAACCCGTTTGCGCAGCTCCACCTCAGTCAATGTCTTCCGTGCCCAGGCCTGCCGCTGCGCGAAACCGCACGATGGCGCCGGCGATCTCGTCATGGTCGGGTCCAGCCGTGTGATCGCGGCGCGATCCAGTCGGCGTGCGACCTCATCGACGGCCACCGCCATCGTCACCGGCGCAGCGTCAATGGCCGCTTCAAACGCCGACACTGAAGCGGCAGGCAGCGTTACGTACTGACCGTCGCGCCGATTCATCGGCAAAGCGGCATCCACCCGCGTCGTCACGCCACGTGAGTCGCGTTCGATGCGCCAGTGTTCCTGCACATCGCCCCATCCCAACCACCGGTACTCGATGTCGATACGCAGGTTGGGCTCTGCTGCCAGCACCGGTGCGGTGATACACAGGCCTGCAAGGACCAGCCACCAGAATTTCATCGCGCGCTCCTTCGCCCTGCAATCGTCGGGGATGCCAGGGCCGCCCGAAGGCGGCCCTGGATGCAGCTGTCGAGCAGGCTCGACGCTACTTCGCGTTCTTCACGTAGGTGTCGAACCAGTTCAGCATTTCAGACACCAGCTGCTCGTTCGATTCCAGCGCGGTGTACCAGTGCGGTTCGTTCGGCAGCATCACCAGGCGGGTGGTACCGCCGTTGCCACGGATGGCCTGGTACAGCTTGCGCGACTGGAACGGCTCGGTACCCGGGTTGGCATCGTCTTCGCCGTGGACCAGCAGCAGCGGCAGCTTGATCTTGTCGGCGTAGAAGAACGGCGAGGCCTTCAGGTACACGTCCTGCGCCTGCCACACCGAGCGACGCTCGTTCTGGAAGCCGAACGGGGTGAACGTCTTGTTGTACGAACCGCTGGTCGCCACGCCGGCCTTGAACAGGTTGGTGTGGGCGATCAGGTTGGCGGTCATCAGGCCGCCGTGGCTGTGGCCGGTGACACCGATGCGGTTGCGGTCGACCACACCCATGTCCACGGCCTTGTCCACCGCCGCCTTGGCGTCGGCTTCCAGCTGCTCCAGGTAGGTGTCATAGGCGGTCTTCGGGTCGCCGACGATCGGGAACGAGGCGTTGTCGATGATCGCGTAGCCGGCCAGCAGCATCAGGCGGTACGGCTGCAGGCGGGTGAAGGTCTGCTGCGAACCGGACACCTGGCCGGCCTGGGCGGCGTTGGCGAAGTCGGCCGGGTACGCGTACAGGATCGCCGGCACGCGCTGACCTTCCTTGTAGCCCGGCGGGGTGTACAGGGTGAAGGACAGATCCACGCCGTCGGCGCGCTTGTAGGTCACCAGCTGCTTCTTGATCTGGCGCACTTCCGGGGTCGGGTCGACCAGCTTGGTCAGCGCGGTGGCGGTGGATGCGAACTGCGCCTCGCCGTCCTTTGCTGCGGCAACCGCCTCGCCCTGCTGGCGCACGAACGCGTTCGGCGCGTCCATCACCGACTGGTGCCAGGTCAGGTACCGGCCCGGGGTGTTGCTGAAACCAAGGAACTGCTCGTAGGCATCGGCATCGCTGCGGAACAGGCGCTCGCTCTTCAGCGAACCCAGGTCCAGGCGGTCGAGGAACGGACGATCGCCCTGCGGCGAAGCGCCCTGCCCGCGCAGGAACACGAAATTGCCTTCCTGGCGCACGACTGCGGCGCCGTTGGGCAGACGCTTGAACACCAGGTTGCCCGGGTCGCCGTACAGCTCATCGCTGGACATGTCCCACAGCAGGCGGCCTTCCTTCTTCGGCTGGTCGACATCGACGATGCGAGTCTGCACCCAGTGGCGGTTCTCGTCGTTCTCGAACATGAAGGACACGGCCGGATCCGCCGACCAGGCCAGGCCTTCGAAACGCTGTGCGGTGCGGGCGATCTCCACCGGCTTGCCGTTGAACGGGGCCTTCAGCATCAGCACGCGATCACGGTGCGGCACGCTCACCTTCCAGTCGCCCTTGTCCAGCGCTTCGGCATAGACCAGGGTAGCCGGATCGGTGGAGCGCCAGTCGAAACCACGCGGGCCTTCCGGCACGCCATGCACGGGCACGCGGTCGGCCAGCGGCAGGCTGGCGATGGCGGTGATCTTGCCACTGGCGATGTCCAGCACCGCAACGTCGTTGGCGAAGCGCTGGTAGGTCACCGCGTGCGAGAACGGCGGCTTGATCGATTCGGTCAGCACGTGCACGCCATCGGGCGCGGCGCTGACATCGTTGAAGATGGCGGCGCTGCCGACTGGGCGCACCTTGCCACTGGTGGTGTCGACCACGGCCAGCTGCGAGGCGCCGTAGTAGGCGAACAGCTTTTCATCGTGCACGCTGGTCAGCGTGTCACGGGCTTCGTAGGTGCTGCTTTCGCCGCTGCTGCCCAGCGATTCCTGCGCGTCCGGGCCGGTCGGCACGCCGCCGTCGGACGGGGCTGCGCCCTGGTTGGCCGGCACCAGCTTGACCAGCAGGTTCTGGCTGCCACCCAGCCACTGCACGGTGCTGCCGAAGATCGGATTGAGCTGCACGCCCGGCACCTGCTTGACCTGGCCGGTGGCTGCATCGCCCACCCACAGCTGCACGCTGTTTTCCACCGCGTTCTGGAACGCGAAGTGGCTGCCATCGGCCGACCACAGGGCCCCACCGGCGCAGCCCTGCGGCAGGTCGACCTTGGTGGTCTTGCCGCTGGCGATTTCCACCACGCTGAAATCGGCCACGCAGGCCGGAATGCCGTAGCCACCGGGGGTGTCATGGCGGCTGCGGTTCTTCGGCTCCAGGCGCACGCCGGCCAGCTTCAGGTACGGCTGGGCCACGCGGGCGATGGACGGATAGGTCTGCGCAGTGGTCAGCAGCAGGCGCTGCCCGCTGGGGTCGACGTTCGGTGCCGGCGGCGGCGGAGCCTTCAGCACCTTGAGCAGGTGCTCCGGCGGCTTTGCGTAGTCGGCAAGCGCCGGGCCAGCGGCCAACAGGCCGACGGTGGCAACGGCAATGGCCGCCGCCAGAGAGGTGCGATGGATGAGCATCCTTGATCCCCTGGGGTGTGATTGGGCACCCGCCAGACAGCGGGCATCGGCCGAATCTAGCACCCCGGGGTGGGTTGTGAATGGGCCGGAAGGACTAGTGGCCGGATGCTGCAAACCCCACCGGCCCTTGCCTTACTGCTGCGCGTGGAGGTCCCACGTGGTCAGGTAATCGGGGTCGACCACGATCGCGCCACCGGAGCGCAGCCGGTATTCACCCGGTTCCGCGGGCCGGTACTGGTCGAGCATCGGCGGCAGGTAACGTTCATGGCCATCGGCCTCGTCGGCCAGCACCACGCCTTCCTCGGCACTGATGCGCAGCACCGTGCCCGAATACTGCTGCTGGTCCCGCATCTGGCCATCGCCGCCGTAGCGGGTAATGCCCACCAGCACCACTTTGCCGATCATCTGTTCGACCTTGGCGTCGTCCAGGGTCGGCAGCAGGGGAATGGATTCGTCATTCATGGGTGCACCTCCAATGCCTGCAAGTACATCGTGGAAACGCTTGAAGGATGGCAGCTCTCGTACACCACGGCCATCCTGGCCGGTTCATGCTCCCCGGGCTCTGATGCTGCCACCGCTGGCAGCAGGGTGAAGTGAAGACTGCAGTAGAATTCGTTCATGCGCACCGTACACGCCCTCCGCTACATCACCCCGCTCCGCGAAGGGGGCTCCCTGCCCGCGGTGGTCGAGACCGACGACGACGGCATGGCCGTGCTCAAGTTCCGTGGCGCCGGCCAGGGTCCGAAGGCACTGATCGCCGAGCTGATCGCCGGTGAAATGGCCCGCTCGGTCGGCCTGCCGATTCCGGAAATCCTGTTCGTGGAACTGGACAGCGAATTCGCCCGCACTGAACCTGACCCGGAAATCCAGGACCTGATCCGTGCGAGCGAGGGCCTGAACCTGGGCCTGGATTACCTGCCCGGCGCGATCAACTACGATCCTGCCGCGATGCCGGTGGACGCCGACCTGGCCTCGCGCCTGGTCTGGTTCGATGCGTTCACCAGCAATGTCGATCGCACCACGCGCAACCCCAACCTGATGGTCTGGCACCGCAAGCTGTACCTGATCGACCACGGTGCGGCGATGTACTTCCATCACGACTGGGCCAACGCCGGCGACGCCTGCGAAAAGCCCTTCGTGCTGATCCGCGACCACGTGCTGCTGCCGTTTGCCAGCCGCATTGCCGAAGTGGATGCCGAGCTCGCCGCGCGCCTGCCCGATGCCGAGATCGAGCGCATCGTCGGCCTGGTGCCCGACAGCTGGCTGGTGGACGAGCCGGCGTTCGACAGCCCGCAGGCCTATCGCCAGGGCTACATCAACTACCTCAAGCACCGCCTGAAGGTGCGTGCGGTGTTCGTGCAGGAGGCCGTCCGTGCCCACGCTGCACACGTATGACTATGCGGTCATCCGCGTGGTACCGCGGGTGGAACGCGAAGAGTTCATCAACGTCGGGGTGATCGTCTCCTGCCCCGGCGCACGGCATCTGGAAGCCGCGATCGAGATCGACGCCGGGCGCCTGCAGGCGTTCGCGCCGGCACTGGACCTGGAAGCGCTGCAGCCGTGGCTGGATGCCATCGTGGCGATCTGCCGCGGTGATGCCAATGCCGGCCCGATCGCGCAGCTGCCCGCGCGTGCACGCTTCCATTTCCTTACGGCCAAGCGCAGTTCGATCGTGCAGATGTCCAGCACGCACGTCGGCCGCACGGCCGATCCGGAGGGTGTGGTCGAGCACCTGATGACGAAGATGGTGCGGGTGCCGCGCTGAGGGGGGCGGCGGCGGACTGTCCCTCGCGACCCGCTGAAACCCCGCGCTGCGCGCGATAGTCGACCAACGGTCGACTCTACCCCCGGTCCGGCTTGTCGCCTGCATTACAGCGGCAAACGCCGTGCGATGTAGTTGACCACGTTGCCGACCGCATCCGGATCCACGTTGGCCAGGCCGATGACCACGTAGCCCTGCTCGGGCAGCACCACGATGGCACTGTTCGAGCCAGGCGCCCCGCCCTCGTGCCCGTACTGGCGCTGGCTGCCCTGCCCCTGCACGACGAAGCCATAGCCATACCAGCCCTTGTGGTTCTGCGCGGTGGTGGCCTGCTTCAGCAGCGCCGGCGATACCAGCTTGCCGCTGCGCAGGGCCTCGCAGAACTTCAGCATGTCCGCGGCGGTGCTGTAACCACCACCAGCCGACATGCCGCGCCAGGGCAGCGTCTTGATTTCGCGTACCCACTGCCCGTCCTTCCTGGTATAGGCGATGGCACGGTGCTCAACATCCACGGTTTCCGGCTCGAACCCGGTAGCGGTCATTCCTGCCGGGCGCAGGATGTGCGCGTCCACGTAGTCGTAGTACGACTGCCCGGAAACGGCCTCGATGATGCGGCCAAGCACGATGAAGCCGTAATTGGAGTAGGCATCCTGGCTGCCGGGCGTGAACTGCGGGGCATCCTTGGCGAAGCGCTGCACGTAGTCATCCAGCGTCTTCAGCGAGGCCGAGTACTGGTCGAAATCATCGCCGAAGAAATCGCCCAGGCCGCTGGTGTGGGTCAACAGCTGGCGCACGGTCACGGTATCGGCGACGGAATTGTTCGGATAGTCCGGCAGGTGCTTGCCGATCGTATCGCCCAGGCTCACTTTGCCGGCCTGCACCAGCTGCAGGATGGCCACCGAGGTGAACATCTTGTTGGACGAGGCCAGGCGGAATCGGGTCTGCGCGTCGACTGCCTTGTTCACGCCGCGGTCGGCCAGGCCTGCGTGCCAGTCCAGCAGCACGCGCCCGTTCTGCGCCACCAGCACGCTACCCGACAGCGCATCCTCAGCGGCCAAGGCGTCCAGCTTTGCACGGGCGTCGGCCATCAGCTGCGGCAAGGCGACGCGTGCGGGCTGGTATTTTTCCGGCGTGGGCATGCCTTCCAGCTGGAACAGCTTCAGTTGTGCCGGATGGGCCGGGTCCATCTCCGCGGTCACCAGCATCGCACGCTCGGTCTGCTGCGCCAGCACCAGCAGCTTCACCTGCAGTGGCGTGCTCTCACGCACCTCCAGCAGCTTCAGCGGGCCGGTCGACTCGCGGAACTCCAGATAGTCCTGCGGAGTGCTGCCGTCCTTCTTGGCGTAACGCTCAGCGAAGGCCTGCAACTGCTCCAGGCTGCCGGCATTGAACGCTGCCAGCCAGTCATCAGCCGCACGTCGGGCCTCAGGAGCGGGCGACGCAGCGTGCGCGGCGCCCATGCACAACAGCATCAACAAGGCCCAGAGCAATGGGCGGGCAGGAAGACAGCGCACGAACATGGCGATTCCTTCGCAGACGAGGCGTGCGGCCATCCTATCCCACCGCTGGCGCGTGCCGAGTGGGTAGAGCCGACCGTTGGTCGACTACCGCGCGGAGCGCGGGGTTTTGGCCTGGTCGCAACGTGCAGTGTCATCCAGCGGCCAGCGGCACCATCCCTCGCATGCCGAGGGGGTAGCGTCGACCGTTGGTCGACTATCGCGCAAAGCGCGGGGTTCTGGCCTGGTCGCAACGTGCAGTCGACCAACGGTCGACTCTACCCTGGGGCGGTGTCATCCAGCGGCCAGCGGCACCATCCATGGGGGTACTCGCCCAGCCGGGTTGCCAATCCTGCCCTTATGGGATTGGCCAGGATGTAGCGCGCATGCTTTCGCAGTGATTCCTCACTGCGGATCGCATGGTCGAAGTAGCCCGCCTGCCAGAGGGCCCCGGCGCTTCCGCGGTGTTGGTTGATGAGCAAACCGCTGCGTGACTTGAAGCGCTGCACGCAGTAGCCGAGTGAATTTTCGCGTAGCTGGGCAAGCCAATGCAGGTGGTCGGGCATGACCACCCACGCAAGCGACGCGGTCAGGCCTTGTTGGTCCATTGCCTCCAACACGTGCATGGCGATGCCGGCGTTGGTTGGATCTTCGAAGATGAGACGACGATTTCTGCAGATCATCGTGATGGCGTATACGTTGCCGATGAGGGAGCGGCGGCCGATGAGGAGTTGTGGACTGGGCATGTGGTTGAACATGCCCATCTTGGTTCCGTATTGGCATCGGCGTGACGCCAGTCAGCCCATAGGGATATGACCCGACGCCGACTGGGTAGAGTCGACCGTTGGTCGACTCCCGCGCGAGGCGCGGGGTTTTAGTTGGGACGCGAAAGGCAGTCGACCAACGGTCGACTCTACCCCGTCACTTCGGTAACGCGTACGCCATCACGTAATCGCCCTTCGGCGTTTCCATGAAGTGGTGCCCCGCCGCGACGATCACCACGTACTGGCGGCCGTCCTGCTCGTACACCATCGGGTTGGCCTGGCCACCGGCCGGCAGCTTGACGTGCCACAGCTCCTTGCCGGTCTTCAGGTCGATCGCGCGCAGCAGGTCGTCGGTGGCGGCGGCAATGAAGATCAGGCCGCTGGCGGTCACCACCGCGCCACCATTGTTGGGCGTACCAATCTCGATCGGCAGGCCGGAGCGGATGCCGAACGGGCCATTGCCACGGGCGCTGCCGAACGGACGATCCCACAGCAGCTTGCCGGTGCGCAGATCGACCGCGCGGATGCCACCGTAGGGCGGCTGCTTGCACAGCAGGCCGGTGAACGGCAGGCGCCAGCCAGCATTGACGTCGATGGCGTACGGCGTACCGACCTGCGGGTCACCCGCACCCTCGGCACCACCCTTGTCGGTGCGGATATCTTCGCGCGGCAGCCAGCCCTTGCGGTCAGCTTCGGCGCGCGGCACCAGCCGGTTGTAGTTGGGCATGTCGTTGTAGTTGGCCACGATCACGCCGCGACGCGTATCGATGGCCACGCTGCCCCAGTCCGAACCGCCGTTGTAGCCGGGGTATTCAATGGAATGGTGGTCGGCGCTCGGCGGCGTGTAGAAGCCCTCGTAGTGCGCCTTGCGGAACTGGATGCGGCACACCAGCTGATCAATCGGGGTGATCCCCCACATGTCCTGCTCGGTCAGATCGTGTTCGCGGCGCAGCGTGTGGTAGAGCGAGAACAGCTGGGTGGGCGAACGCTGCTCCGGCTCGGCACCACCACCGGGCACCTTGCGCTCTTCGGCCGGGGTCAGCAGCTGGCCGGTGCGGCGGTCGAGGATGTACATGTCGCCCTGCTTGGTCGGCAGCAGGATGGCCGGCACCTTGCCCTGCGCGGTCGGGTAGTCGATCAGGCTCGCCTGCGAGCCCATGTCGTAGTCCCAGACATCCTTGCGCACGGCCTGGAAATGCCAGGCCGGCTTGCCGGTGGTCACGTCGATGGCCACCAGCGAGGTCGCGTACTTGTTCTGGTTCTCGGTGCGCGAGCCGCTCCAGTAATCGCCCGCGGAATTACCCATCGGCAGGTAGACCAGGCCCAGCTTTTCATCGCCGGTGGCGGTGGTCCACATGTTCGGCGTACCGCGCGTGTATTCCTTGCCCTGCGCCGGCAGGCCGGTCAGTTCCGGCTGGTCCATGTCCCAGGCCCAGCGCAGCTTGCCGGTCACTGCGTCATAGGCCTGGATGACGCCCGAGGGTGCATCGCGGCGCTGGCCGTCCAGCACCTGGTGGCCGGTGACGATGACGCCGCGCACGATGGCCGGTGGCGAGGTGATGGAGACGTAGCCCGGCGGCGTCTTGCCCATGCCCAGGGTGATGTCGACCTGGCCGTTGTTGCCGAAGTTGGCGCACGGCTTTCCGCTGTCCGCGTCCACCGCGATGATGCGGCCGTCCAGGGTGCCTTCGATGATGCGCGCGGTGCAGGCCGGGCGGTTGCCAGGCACGCTGGCCGCGCCGGGGGTCGGCGGCGGCGCCGGCAGTGCCAGATCGGCGGCCGCGTCGGCCAGCGCGGCATCGACCACGGCGGCGCCACTGGGCTGCTCGTAATAGGACACGCCGCGGCACGCTGCGGTATAGGGAATCGAAGCGTCTTTCACCTTCGGATTGAAGCGCCAGATTTCCTTGCCGGTACTGGCATCGAGCGCGATCAGCTGGTTGCGCGCGGTGCACAGGTACAGGCGGTTGCCGATCTTGAGCGGCGTGGTTTCCGCGCCCCAGCGGTTTTCCGGCAGGTCGCCGGTGCGGAACTGCCAGGCCGGTTGCAGCGTGGCCACGTTGTCCGGGGTGATCTGCTGCAGCGGCGAGAACCGTGTCGCGGCGTTGTTGCGGCCCCACGCGGCCCAGTCACCGTCGGCCGGTCGGTCGGAGGGCTGCAGGCCCGTGGTGTCCTCGGTTGGATCGATGCCGGTCGACGCAGCCGCGTCGGGGAACGGCTGGTCGCCGCGCACTTCGCCATGCGGCACGAAGGCCAGCGCGAAGGCCGCCACGAAGACCAGCATCAACACCGCCGCAACAACACGCGATGCGCGACGCGGGAAAGGCTGCTGCAGCGTCGGTGCCAGCAGCGCCATCACGATCGCCAGCGCGGTCACCAGGCCCAGCCGTGGCACCCAGCGCCAGTAGGTGCTGCCCGATTCCCACCACGTCCACAGCAGCGTGCCGACGAAGATGAGGGAGAACAACAGCGCGGCGCTGCGGCGGTTGCCCCACAGCAGCACGCCGCTGACCAGCATGGCGATGCCGGCGATGGCGTAGTACCAGGAACCGCCCAGCGTGAGCAGCCAGACGCCCAAGCCGCCGATGACCGCGCCGAGCAGGATCAGCAGCAGGGAGAGAACGGTGGCCACCGGGTGCCGGCGACGCGGCGGGAGGGTCTGGCCATCGGGAGGAACAGCAGCGGGGGCGGCAGGCATTTCAGGCTCCAGGGCGCGACCGTGCGGTCGGTTGGACGGGGGGGCTCCACTGCGGACGGCACCGTCCGCTGGTTCACCAACCGTTATCCGCCCCTGCCTGTGAAATGAATGCGTTCTTTGCCCGCAAACAACGACGCCGGCACAAGGCCGGCGTCGTCGGGTACCTGTCATCGCGGCAGGATCACTCCTGCGCGGCGTCCTCGCTGCTGGCAGCAGCCGGTGCGCCGTCGGTCGCGGCCGGGGCGGCGGCTGCCACCTCGTCCTCGTCCTCGTCGATCGAGGCATCCATGCGCTCCACCGCCTGCAGCTTCTCGTCCTTGGACAGGCGGATCAGGGTGACGCCCTGGGTGTTGCGGCCGACGCGGCTGATTTCAGAGCCACGGGTACGCACCAGAGTGCCGCCGTCGGAGATCAGCAGGACCTCGTCATCCGAACCCATCAGCACCGCGGCGACCAGCTTGCCGTTGCGCTCGGTGGTCTGGATGCCGATCACGCCCTGGGTGCCACGCCCCTTGCGCGGGTAGTCCGGCAGCGGGGTGCGCTTGCCGTAGCCGTTCTCGGTGGCGGTCAGGATGTACTGCACGCTGGCGTCGTCGGCGCCGTCGATCACCGCATCGCCAGTGGCTGCGGTTTCCTCGACACCATTGTCGTCCTCGTTCTCGTCCTCGCTGCCGCCGGCACTCTCGGCCACGATCAGGCTGACCACTTCCTCGCCGGCCGGCATCTTGATGCCGCGCACGCCGGTGGCGGTACGGCCCATCGAGCGGACCTTGTCCTCGCCGAAGCGCACGGTCTTGCCATTCGAGGCGAACAGCAGGATGTCACGCTCGCCGTCGGTCAGGCCGACGCCGACCAGAGCATCGCCTTCGTCCAGGTTGATCGCGATCTTGCCGCGGGCCAGACGGAAGGCGAACTCGCCCAGCGGGGTCTTCTTGACCGTACCGTTCCTGGTGGCGAAGAACACGAACTGGCCATCGGCGTACTCGCGCACCGGCAGCACGGCCTGCACGCGTTCGCCCGGTTCCAGCGGGATCCAGTTGATGATCGGACGGCCGCGGGCGTTGGAACCGGCTTCGGGCAACTGGTACACCGGCAGCCAGAACACCTTGCCCGAACTGGTGAAGGTCAGCAGCGTGTCGTGCGTGTTGACCAGCCACAGCTGTTCGATGAAATCCTCTTCCTTGGTCGACGCGGCACTGCGGCCACGGCCACCACGGCGCTGCGCGCGGTACACGCTCACCGGCTGGCGCTTCACGTAACCGGCGTGGGACACGGTAACCACCACGTCTTCCGGCGCGATCAGGTCGAGGATGTCCAGGTCTTCTTCGCTGTGGCGGATCTCGGTACGACGCTCGTCGCCGAATTCTGCCTTGACGTTGACCAGTTCCTCGCGGATGACCTGGCGCAGTCGGTCGGGGTCTTCGAGGATGTGGATCAGCCCGGCGATCACTTCCAGCAGCTGCTTGTACTCGTCGGTCAGGCGGTCCTGCTCCAGCCCGGTCAGGCGGTGCAGGCGCATTTCCAGGATCTGGGTGGCCTGGATCTCGGTCAGCTGGTAGCCGCCCTCGATCAGGCCCACGCCCTTGGGCAGGTCTTCCGGACGCGAGGCTTCGGCACCGGCGGCGCCCAGCATCGAACCGACCAGACCCGGTTCCCACAGGCGGGCGAGCATGCGTTCGCGCGCTTCGTTGGGGTTCGGCGAGGTCTTGATCAGTTCGATCATCTCGTCGATGTTGGCCAGCGCGACGGTCAGGCCTTCCAGCACGTGGGCACGGGCGCGCGCCTTGCGCAGCTCGAACACGGTGCGGCGGGTGACCACTTCGCGACGGTGGCGGACGAAGGCCTCGAGCATCTGCTTGAGGTTCATCAACTGCGGGCGGCCGTCGACCAGCGCCACCATGTTGATGCCGAACACCGATTCCATCTGCGTCTGCTGGTACAGGTTGTTCAGCACAACCTCGGCAGATTCACCGCGCTTGATCTCGATGTAGATGCGCATGCCGTCCTTGTCGGACTCATCGCGCAGCTCGCTGATGCCTTCGATCTTCTTTTCCTTGACCAGCTCGGCGATCTTTTCGATCAGACGCGCCTTGTTCACCTGGTAAGGAATTTCAGTGACGATGATCGATTCGCGGCCGTTGTCGGCCACTTCGATATCGGCACGGGCACGGATGCGCACGCGGCCACGGCCGGTGCGGTAGCCTGCGACGATGCCGGCGGTGCCGTTGATGATGCCGGCGGTCGGGAAATCGGGGCCCGGAATGTACTCCATCAGGCCGTCGACATCGATCTCCGGGTTGTCGATCAGCGCGATGCAGGCGTTGATCGACTCGCTCAGGTTGTGCGGCGGGATGTTGGTGGCCATGCCCACCGCGATACCGGCCGAACCGTTGACCAGCAGGTTCGGGAACCGGGTCGGCATGACCGTCGGCTCCAGTTCCTTTTCGTCGTAGTTGGGCTGGAAATCGACGGTTTCCTTGTCGATGTCGGCCATCAGCTCATGCGCGAGGCGCGACATGCGCGCTTCGGTGTATCGCATGGCCGCGGCGGAGTCGCCATCGATCGAGCCGAAGTTACCCTGGCCATCGACCAGCATGTAACGCAGCGAGAACGGCTGTGCCAGACGCACCAGCGTGTCGTACACCGACTGATCGCCATGCGGGTGGTACTTACCGATGACGTCACCGACGATACGCGCCGACTTGAAGTAGGGCTTGTTGCTGTGCGCGTTCAACTCGTTCATCGCGAACAGCACGCGGCGATGCACCGGCTTGAGGCCGTCGCGCGCATCCGGGAGCGCGCGGCCCACGATCACGCTCATCGCGTAATCGAGGTAGCTCTTGCGCATCTCGTCTTCCAGGTTGACCTGGATGATTTCCTTGGCGGTTTCTGCCATTCGGGTTCCGTTGTCTGGTAGCGGTCCAGTCCGGCGCAGCCCTCTGCGGGAGGGGGTCGTGCCGGAACCTCGATTCAACCTGTGGATACTACCACAACAGGCCGTTTTCCGCCTCCCTTTACGGGGATTTTACCGGCACAAATCAGGAACTTAGGGGGTTGCCGGCCAGCGGCCGGCACCACCGGGGCCGGGGTCGGAGCCCTTTCCTGCGGAAAGGGATCCGACCCTGCACCTGCATCAACCGCCGAAGGCGGCGCGCATGTTCTCGGCGGTCGGGTTCAGGATGACCCCGCGCTCGGTCACGATGGCGTCGATCAGCTCGCCCGGGGTGACGTCGAACACCGGGTTCCAGGCGGCAATGCCCTCGGCCACGGTGCGGGTGCCGCCCACGCCGTACAGCTCGCCCGGGTCGCGCTGCTCGATCTCGATCTGGCTGCCGTCCACGGTGTCCATGTCCACCGTCGAGGACGGGGCCACAACCATGAACTTCACCCCGTGGTGGCGGGCGGCGATGGCCAGCTGGTAGGTACCGATCTTGTTGGCGGTATCGCCGTTGGCGCAGATGCGGTCGGCACCAACGATCACCCACTGCACGGCACCGGTCTTCATCAGGTGCGAGGCGGCGGAATCGGCGATCAGGGTGGCATCGATGCCATCCTGCTGCAGCTCCCACACGGTCAGGCGCGCGCCCTGCAGCCACGGCCGGGTCTCACCGGCAAACACGCGGGCGATGCGGTGCTGGGCCATGCCGGCGCGGATCACGCCCAACGCGGTACCGAAGCCGGCGGTGGCCAGCGAGCCGGTGTTGCAATGGGTCAGCACGCCGCTGCCGGCGTCGATCAGGCCGGCACCCAGCGCGCCCATGTGGCGGTTGGCGGCCAGGTCTTCCTCGGCGATGGCCTGGGCCTCGGCTTCCAGCAACGCCTTCCAGTCGGCGCCGGCGGCGGTCAGGCAACGGCGCATGCGGGCCAGTGCCCAGGCCAGGTTCACCGCGGTCGGGCGCGAGGCGTTCAGCCGCTGCAGGGCCGGTTCCAGCTGCTGCAGGGCGTGCGCGCCGTCGGCGGCCTGCACCTCGCGTGCGGCCAGCACCACGCCCCAGGCGGCGGCAATGCCGATGGCCGGCGCACCGCGCACGGTCAGCGCGTGGATGGCGGTGGCGACGTCGTCGCTGTCATGGCAGACCACGTGTTCGACCACGAACGGCAGCTTGCGCTGGTCGAGCAGTTGCAGGGCATCGCCGGTCCACAGGATCGGGCGGATGTGGTCGTAGCGGGCGTAGTCGAGGTCGGTGGCAGTGTTCATGGGCCCATTGTAGGGCCACGCCCCGCGTGGTTGGAGCCTGCCCGGGCTCAATTCACCGAGAAATCGGCGCGGCAGCCGCCGTCCACCCAGATGCCATTGCGGCTCCAGCCCCAGGTCTTGCCTTCCTCGCAGGCTGTGCCGGACAGCTGCTTGATGACCTTGGCCTCGGTGGAAATGGTGGCGCCGCAGAAGCGCCGCCGCTTGGACTTGGATTCGCAGGTCAGCTTGCGGGCCACGTCTACGAAACGCCCGGCATCGTCGGCCACTTCGAAATCGCCCTGGCAGCCGCGGCTGGTCCAGACTTCATTGCGCTTGTAGCCCCAGCCCTGCCCTTCGCGGCACGGCAGCACCGAGAGCTGGCGCAGCAGTCGCACCGGCGCGCCATCCAGCCGCACCGGGCAGCTCTGCGGACGGCCATTGGATTCGCAGCGCACCACGCGGCGCACCAGGTGCTTGCTCTTGCCTTCGCCGGCAGCGGCGGAGCTGGCGGCACCTTCAGCGCCGCGTGCACGGAATTCGGCACGGCAGCCCAGAGTCACCCACACGCCGCTGCGGTCGGTACCCCACTCGCTGCCACGGATGCAGGTGTTGCTCGACAGCTGGCGCACCAGGTCGACGCCGTTGCTGACGTCGATATCGCAGTGCACCCAGCCCATGTCGCGCGATTCGCAGGTCACCACTTCGCCTTCGTAGCCCGCTGCCTGGGCAGACGCCGACGACGGCAGCAGGCCGCCCCATATCGCCATGGAGTACACCGGTGCCGCGACGACCGCAAACCACTTGACCAAAGCATTCCCCAACGGAGCGGATGAACCACGATGCCAGTGTCCTGCATCAGGCGTGATAAGACCATCATCGTGCTTGCTGAATCAAGCGCGAAATCCGTTGTTTTTGTTCAGGCGCAGATCGCGCGCGGTCGTTCAGGCGTGGGCGAAATCAAACGCAAGGACATCAGCGATGCGCGGCGTGCGGTTCATCGCCATCAGCAAGCGGTCCACGCCCACCGCCACGCCTGCACAGGCCGGCATCGCAGGCAACGCGGACAGCAGTGCCTCATCCAGCGCAGGCTGCACCTGGCCGCGTTCGTGCCGGCGCTGCTGGTCGCGCTCGAAGCGCGCACGCTGCTCGCCTGCATCGTTCAGCTCGTGATAGCCGTTGGCGAGCTCGACCGCCCCAAGGTACAACTCGAACCGCTCGGCCAGCGCTGGCGTGCCCGCGCGGATGCGCGCCAGCGCGGCCTGGCTGGCCGGCCAGTCATGGACCACGGTCATGACCGCGTCATCGAAGTGCGGTTGGATGCGATGGGTCATCAGCAGGTCCAGCCAGTCATCGCGGGTCAGGCCGACCGGGTCGATGTGCACCTCACCCAGCGCCGCGCGCAACGCCGCTTCGTCCGCATCGAACGGATCGACGCCGGCGTGCTGCTGGAACAGTTCGCGGTAGCTGAGCACGCGCAGGGTCGCCGTGCGCCCGACCAGCGCCAGTGCTTCGCGCACCAGCTCGGCGGTTTCCTGCATCAGGCGATGGTGATCCCAGCCCACGCGGTACCACTCCAGCATGGTGAACTCGGGATTGTGGCGACCACCGGCCTCGCCGTTGCGGAACACCCGGCCGAGTTCGTAGCAGTCACCCACACCAGCGGCGAGCAGGCGCTTGAGCGGGAATTCCGGCGAGGTGCGCAGCCAACGGCGGCGGCCACCGGCATCGACGTGGCCACTGAAATCGGTATGGAAGCTGTCGATGTTCGGCTCGGTGTTGCCGGCCACCGACAGGATCGGCGTTTCCACTTCCAGCACGTCACGCTCGGCGAAGAAGCGGCGCAGCAGCGCGTTGAGCGCGGCACGCTGCTGCAGCGCGCGCATCAGGGCCTCGCTCACAGAATGCCCTCCGGGCGCGGATGGTCCAGTGGCAGGGTCAGCAGATCGCGGGTGTCATCGATGTAGCCGCTGGCCAGATACAGGCGCCGCGCCAGCTCGTTGTGGTGATTCACCTCCAGGCGCATGCGGCTGACACCGCGCCCGCGCGCACGCTGTTCGCAGGTGGCCAGCGCCTGCTTGCCGCGGCCGCGGCCGCGCGCGCGGTGCGCCAGGTACAGCTCGTCCAGCAGCACGAAGTGACCGCCCTGCTCCAGGCTGAAGCCCATCGCGATCACCGCGTAGCCGCAGACCTCGCCCGCTTCATCCAGCCACAGCAGCACTTCGCCGTTGCGGGGGTCGGCCAGCAGCGCATCGACGCCGCGGCGTACGCGCGCGTCATCGAATTCGATCTTGTCTTCGGCGTAGAACTCGCGCATCAACGCGATCAGCACGTCCTCATCGGCGCGGGTGGCCAGGCGGAAATCCAGCGGGGCGGTCTGCATAGGGTGTCCTCTCATGCATCAGGCCGGGCGCGCGTGGCGCCCGGCGGGGTCATCATTCGTGTTCGGCCAGGTAGGCCAGCAGGCGGTCTTCATCCCACACCGGCACGCCCAGCGACTGCGCCTTGTCCAGCTTGGAGCCGGCCTCGGTGCCCGCCACCAGGAAACTGGTCTTCTTGGAGACACTGCCGGACACCTTGGCGCCCAGTGCTTCCAGGCGATCCTTGGCGGCATCGCGGGTGAGCTGGGCCAACGTGCCGGTGAGCACCACCGTCTGCCCATCCAGCGGACCGGCCACGACCTCGGCCAGCGCCGGCGCCTTGGCCAGGATGTGCTGCATTTCGGTTTCCGCCGCCAGCAGCATCGCGCCATGGCCATCGGTGTCCAGCCATTGGGCGACCCCGCGCGCGGTGTCATCGGGCAGGCCGGCATTGACGAACTGGCCATGCTCGGCATCGAGCACGGCCTGCGCGCTGGGCAGCACCGCCACCAGCTTTTCCGCACGCAGGCGGGTAATGCCGGGAATCTCGGCTTCCACCAGCAGCTGGGCCAGGTCCAGGCCCTCACGCAGCTTCGCGCTCGGCGGATGGGCATCACGGATGCGTACCTGGCCGACCTGCAGCAGCGCGTCGATGGCGTCCTGGTTGCCTTGCTGCTCGAAGAAGTGGCCCAGCGAGCGCGCCACTTCGCCACCGATGTCCGGCACGCGCTTGAACAGCGGCCACGGCAGGCGGCGGATCAAGGCCAGATCACCAAACCACAGCGCCAGCGCCTTGGCCGTGCTCTCGCCCACATGTTCGATGCCGAGTGCGAACAGCAGCCGTTCCAGGCTGGCCTCGCGGCTGGCATCGATGGCGGCGATCAGGTTGTCGGCCCACTTGGTCGCGATCTTCTTCGTGTTCCATTCAAACGCCGCCGGCTGCACCAGCGCCTGCGCGCGCCACGCCGGGTCCTGGCCGTCGAGCTTGAGCACGGCCTTCAGCACATCGCCACTGCCTTCGGCCGGCAGATGCGGCTTCAGGTTGTTGGCCAGCGCCGAGGGATCCTCCGCGTCGAGCACCAGTTTCAGGTGCAGCAGCTGGTCGCGGGTGAGCTGGTACAGATCGGCGACGCGCGTGACGATGCCGGCGTCGACCAGGGTTTCGATGTACTTGTCACCCAGGCCATCGATATCCATCGCACGGCGCGATGCAAAGTGGGCGATGGCTTCTTTGCGCTGCGCCGGGCAGGACAGTTCGCCCGAGCAGCGCCACGCGGCGGCACCTTCTTCGCGCACGATTTCCGAGCCGCACACCGGGCAGCGGGTCGGCATCTGCCACGGGGTGGTGCCATGCGGACGACGGTCGAGGATGACGCTGACCACTTCGGGAATGACATCGCCGGCACGGCGCACGATCACACTGTCGCCCACGCGCACGTCCAGGCGTGCGATCTGATCGGCATTGTGCAGGGTGGCGTTGGACACGATCACACCGGCGACCGCTACCGGCGCCAGGCGCGCGACGGGCGTTGCGGCGCCAGTGCGGCCGATCTGGATCTCGATCGCCTCCACGGTGGTGCTCTGTTCCTGCGCCGGGAACTTGTGCGCAATGGCCCAGCGCGGTGCGCGCGACAGGAAGCCCATTGCCTGCTGGCCGGCGCGGTCATCCAGCTTGTAGACCACGCCATCGATATCGAACGGCAGACCATCGCGGCGCTCGCCGATGTCACGGTAGTAACCGAGCAGGCCGTCGGTGCCGTCGACCACCTTGCACAGTTCGCTCACCGGGAAGCCCCAGGCACCCAGCTGCGCCAGCGTGCCCGAATGGGTATCGGGCAGTTCACCGCCCTGCACTTCGCCGGTGCCGTAGGCGAAGAAGCTGAGCCTGCGCTGCGCGCTGATCTTTGCATCCAGCTGGCGCAGCGAACCGGCCGCGGCATTGCGCGGGTTGGCCAGCACCTTGCCACCGTGCAGGCGCGCGCGATCGTTGTAGGCCTCGAAATCGGCGCGTGCCATGTAGACCTCGCCGCGCACTTCCAGCACGTCCGGCCAGTCCTGGCCGTGCAGTCGCTTGGGGATGTCGCCGATCTCGCGCAGGTTGGCGGTCACGTCCTCGCCCGTGCTGCCATCGCCGCGAGTGGCGCCCAGCACGAACTGGCCGTCTTCATAGCGCAGGCTGATCGCCAGGCCGTCCATCTTCGGTTCGGCCGAGAACTGCAGGCTGCGGCGCCCCAGGCGCTCGTCGATGCGGCGCACGAAATCGGCCACTTCCTCATCGCTGAAGGCATTGGACAGCGACAGCATCGGCGCCGCGTGGCGCACCTCGGCGAAACGCCCGGACGGACGCGCGCCCACCTGCTGGGTGGGGCTGTCGGCGCGGGCCAGTTCCGGGTGCTCCTGCTCCAGCGCTTCCAGCTCGCGCACCAGCCGGTCGTAGTCGACGTCGGGGATCTCCGGCGCGTCCAGCTCGTGGTAGGCACGGTTGGCCTGGGCGATCTGCCGGCGAAGGTCTTCGGCGCGTTCGGCGGGGCTGGAGCTCATCGGGATCCGATACTTCTGGGATGGCCGTGAATTCTACCGCGCCCGCGTGTCAGGCCTCGTCATGCCCGCCCTGCTCGGGGTCGGATCCCCGAAGGGGCTCTGACCCCGGCCGTGGATTGCCGCCCTTGTAGAGTCGAGCTTGCTCGACCGGCCGGGCAACAGCAGTCGAGCAAGCTCGACTCTACAAAACCTTCGCTTGCCGCCCGCACCCCACCAGCGTTAGCGTGCGGCGGTTGCCCTTCGGAATCCTGCCCGTGTCCCTGCCCGCTTCCCGCCGCCACTTCCTGCAACTGGCCGGTGTCGGCCTCGTCGCCGCTGGCAGCGGCCTGCCCCGCCTCGGCCACGCCCAGCCCGCCGCGGCTCCAGCCACCGGCCCGGTCCTGCTCAACTTCAACGAGTGTCCCTACGGCCCCTCGCCCGCCGCCCAGCAGGCCGCACGCGACAGCATCGCCGGCAGTGGTCGCTACCAGTTCGCCCTGGCCGGGCAGGTGCGCGATGCCTTCGTCGCCCAGGCCGGCATCCCGGCCGACCACGTGCGCCTGTACCCCGGCTCCAGCGAGCCCCTGAACCGTGCGGCCACGTTGTGGACCGGCCGACAGGCGGCGCTGGTGGTGGCCGACCCGACCTTCGAAACCCTCGGTGACATGGCTGCTGCGCGCGGCGCCCAGGTACAGAAAGTGCCGCTGCGCAATGACGGTGCGCACGACCTTCGCGCGATGGCGGCGGCCGCGCATTCGCAACCGACGGGGCTGATCTACGTCTGCAATCCCAACAACCCGACCGGCTCGATCAGCCCGCCGGCCGAGCTGGCGTGGCTGCTGGCCAACAAGCCGTCCGCCACCCGCGTGCTGGTGGACGAGGCCTATCTGCAGTACAGCGATCAGCCCAGCCTGATCGCACAGGTTGCCCAGCGCGATGACCTGATCGTGCTGCGGACGTTCTCCAAGCTGTACGGCATGGCCGGCCTGCGGCTGGGCGTGGCGGCAGCCCACCCTGACCGCCTGCGCGAACTGGCCAGCCTGGGCGAGAACCCGCTGCCGGTGCCGGCGCTGGCGGCCGCGCTGGCCAGCCTGCAGGACCCGCAGTTGATCGCGCAGCGCCGGCTGCAGAATGCCAAGGTGCGCCAGGCCACCATCGCCTGGCTGGGCAAGCGCGGCTTCAGCTGCGTGCCGTCCAAAGCGAACTGCTTCGTGGTGGATGTGCAGCGCGACGGCAACGCGTTCGCCAAGGCGATGGCCGACAACGGCGTGGTGATCGGCCGCAGCTGGCCGATCTGGCCGCAGCGGGTGCGGGTGACCGTCGGTACAGAAGAAGAAATGGCGGCGTTCCGCCAGGCGTTCGCGAAGGTCGCCGGCGTACCGGCGTAACCCATCCACGCATGGCGTGGATCTACCCGGGTGGGTGCCGACCGTCGGTCGGGGTGGGTGCCGACCGTTGGTCGGCACACCGGAAAAACGTCTTTACCAGCGCGGGGTCTTGGTCAGCGGCGGCGCCTGGTGCTGGCGGTCATAGGCACGCAGCTCGTCGCGGATGTGCGCGATGCGCTGGCGGCCCAGGGCGTTGCGGCTGTCATCCAGCACCACGCCATCGAGCAGCTCGGCCATGCGCTGCACGGTCGGCAGCATCTTTTCCCAGGCATCCAGCGCGGTCAGCGGCGCCGGAAGGGTCAGGAAGAAGGCGATGGCCGGGGTTTCCATGGCGCGGATGTTGGCCATGTCGAAGCTTCCCGGCTTCATGATGCTGGCCATCGAGAAGATCGGGCCCCGCTCGGGATGGCCTTCCACCAAGCGGTGGAACACGTTCATGTGGCCAAACACCAGGCCGGTCTTCTCGGCCGCCACCACGATGTCCTCGCCACGCAGCTGCTCACCGGCGCGGGCGGCCACGAACAAGGACACGATCTTGTCGAAGTCCTGCGTCGCGCGCTTGCCCAGATCGCTGCTGCCCGGATCGGTATCGGCCAGGCCGAGTTCGGCCTGCTGGCCTTCGTCGCCCAGGCCCGGTTCGCCACGGCTCTCGGCCAGGGCCACGCCGTCTTCGCCCAGCACCGGCTCGCGACGCTCGCCGCTGGCCGGTTCGGCGCTTTCCACGCGGCGCCCCTGCGGCTTCTTCTTCGGGCGGCCAAACAGGAAGATCGCAGCCACCAGCAGCAGGCCGGCGGCCAGGATGCCGATGCGCAACAGTGCCGTGTCGGTCATTCGGTAGGTACTCCGGCTAGTTCATTCAGGTAACTAGAATGGCACGTCATGCCGCGCCCGCCAATCGCGCGGCTTCTTCCAGGTCCACGCTGACCAGGCGGCTGACGCCCGGCTCGCGCATGGTCACGCCCGAGAGCTGGTGCGCGGCCTCCATCGTTGCCTTGTTGTGGCTGACGAACAGGAACTGCACCTTCTCGCTCATTTCCTTGACCATGTTGGCCAAGCGGCCGACGTTGGCCTCGTCCAGCGGCGCGTCCACCTCGTCCAGCAGGCAGAACGGCGCGGGGTTGAGCTGGAAGATGGCGAACACCAGCGCCACCGCGGTCATCGCCTTCTCGCCACCGGACAGCAGCGAGATGCTGGACACGCGCTTGCCCGGCGGCCGCGCCATGATGGTCACGCCGGTGTCGAGCAGGTCTTCGCCGGTCAGTTCCAGATAGGCATGGCCGCCACCGAACAGACGCGGGTACAGCGCCTGCACGCCGGCGTTGACGCGGTCGAAGGTGTCCTTGAAGCGGCCGCGGGTCTCGCGGTCGATCTTGCGGATGGCGTCTTCCAGGGTTTCCAGCGCGGTGGTCAGGTCGGTGTGCTGCGCATCCAGGTAGTCCGATCGCTGCGAGGCCTCGCCGTACTCATGGATGGCCGCCAGGTTGACCGGCTCCAGCCGGCGCATGCGTCCGTCGATCTGGTGCACGGCCTGTTCCCAGTCGCCCAGGCGCGCATCGTCGGGCAGCGCGCTGAGCACGTCCTGCAGCACGAACCCGGCCTTTTCCACCGCGCCCTGCAGCGTCTCGGCGCTGAGCACCAGGGCCTGCTGGTCGAGCTTGCGCTGGGAAATGCGCTCACGCTGGGCCAGCGCCTGTTCGTCGCGCTGGTGGCGGGTCTGTTCGTAGTTGCGCAGCTCGGCGTCGATGCCATCGAGCAGCGTGCGCGCTTCGGTCAGCACGCGGTCGGCACGCACGCGCTCTTCCAATGCGTTCTGGTGCTCGGCCTGCAGCGACTCGACCGGCGAATCGCCCTCGTCCAGCTGCGAATGCAGCTCGCCCAGGCGCGAATCCAGCTGGCCGCGCTGGGTGCTCATGCGCTCCAGCGCCTGGCTCAGCGAACCCACCTGGGCGCGCTGCGATTCCAGGGTCAGTGCCAATGCGTGCGAACGCTCGCGCACGGCGCGTGCCGCTTCACGGGCCAGGTCTCGCGCCTCGGTCAACTGGCGGCGCTCGCCTTCCAGCCCCTGCCGCGTCGACTCCAGGTCGCCCATGCTGCTGACCGCATTCTCCAGCCGCGAGCGCGCCTCACGCGCCTGTTCGCGGTTGACGTCCAGCGTTTCCAGCAGCTGCGACAGCTCGCCTTCGATGCGATCGATACGCGTGCGCGCCGCCTCCACCTTGCCCTGCTGGCCCTGCAGCTGGCCTGCCAGCTCGGACACCGCGCGGTGGGCCTGGTACAGCGAGCGCTGCGCGTCTTCGCGCTGCTGCTCCGCCGCCAGCAGCTGCTCACGGAAACCGGCCAGCTGTTCTTCCAGCGCGGCCTCGCGGTCCTGCAGCTGTTCAATCTGCTCGCGCAGTTCGTTGATCTCGCGTTCGCGCAGCAGTGCGCCCTGCTGGGCGGCACCGGAGCGCGACACGCGCAGCCAGCCCTGGCCCAGGCGCTCACCGCCCTGGGTGATGATCGAATCGCCGTCCGGCAGGCTGCCCTGCAGCGTCTTCGCTTCGGCCAGGTCCCGGGCACCATGCAGGTGCGCCAGCAGGCGGCGGATCGCCGCCGGACCGCGCACGCGTGCGGCCAGCGAGGTCGGCGCCACCTTCAGATCGCCGGCATCGCCGGCCACCAGCGCGATGCGGCCATCGCCCAGCTCGCCCAGTGCATCGACCAGGCGTGCCGGATCATCCACCAGCACGCCTTCGATCAACTGACCGAGCGCGCTTTCCACGGCGTTTTCCCAGCCCGCGTCGACGTCCAGGCGTTCGCCCACGCGTGCGGCCGAATCCAGCCCATGGGCTTTCAGCCACGCCACGGCAGCGCCCTGCTCCTGGCCGAGTGCGGCCTGCTGCAGGGTTTCCAGCGATGCCAGGCGGCCGCGCAGGCCATTGGCCTGCTTGCGCAGCTCGGCCAGTTCGTTCTGCCCGGTGCGCTGCTGCTCCTGCACGGCGGTCACGCCCTGCTTGCGGCGTTCGACGTCGTCACCGAGTTCGTCCAGCGCGGTCTTCTGCGTTTCGTGCTGCAGGAACAGCTGCTCAAAAGCCTCCTCCAGCGCATCCACGTCCAGCCCGGCGCGCTCGCCGGCCAGCGCTTCGCGGCGGCGGTCGGCATCGAGGATCTGCTTGTCCAGGTAGTCCACGCGGGTGCGCTCGACATCGCCGGCGCGCGAGGCTTCCGAGCTCTGCGAGGTGTGCTGTTCCCAGCGCTGCTGCCAGCTGGCCAGGCGGTCTTCGGCCTCGCGCAGGCTTTCCTGCTTGATCTCGTTCTCTTCCTGCAGCGCTTCCAGCTGCGGGGTGGCGTCGTCGACGGCTTCGCGCAGCACCCTCAGCTTGGCTTCGTCGCCGCTGATGTGCTGGCCGAGCTCGGACAGTGCCTGGCGGGTCTCGTCGCGCGCCTTGTGCAGGCGCTGCGACAGTTCGCGCTGGTGCTGGATCTGCTGCTCGACGCGGGCAAGCGTGCTGCCCACCTGGTAGACGGCAGCCTGCGCGGTATTGAGCGCGTCGGCAGCCTCTTCGCGGCGCACGCGCGAGGTTTCGATGCGCGCTTCGGCTTCACGCTGGTCGGCGATCAGCTGCTGCAGCTTGGTTTCTTCCTGCGACAGGCCTTCGCGCAGCTTGGACAGGCGGCCGTCGAGGCCACGGAATTCCAGGGCCTTCCACTCGGCATCCTTGACCCGGCGCTCTTCCTGCAGCGCCTGGTACTGCTCGGCCTGCTTGGCCTGGCGCTTGAGGTGTTCCAGCTGCTTGCTGATCTCGTCGCGCAGGTCCCCCAGCCGATCAAGGTTCTCGCGGGTGTGGCGGATGCGGGTCTCGGTTTCCTTGCGGCGCTCCTTGTACTTGGAGATGCCGGCGGCCTCCTCCAGGTAAACGCGCAGGTCTTCCGGGCGCGCCTCGATGATCTGGCTGATCATGCCCTGCTCGATGATCGAGTAGCTGCGCGGCCCCAGGCCGGTGCCCAGGAACAGATCGGTGATATCGCGGCGGCGGCACTTGGTGCCGTTGAGATAATAGTTGCTGCTGCCGTCACGGCTGACGGTGCGCTTGACCGAGATTTCGTTGAACGAGGCGTACTCGCCGGAAATCGTGTGGTCCGAATTATCGAAGATCAGTTCGACGGTGGCCTGCGAGACCGGCTTGCGGGCGTTGGAACCGGAGAAGATCACGTCGGTCAGCGAATCGCCGCGCAGGCGGCTGGCCGAGCTTTCGCCCATGACCCAGCGCACGGCGTCGATGATGTTCGACTTGCCGCAGCCATTGGGCCCCACCACGCCGGTCATGTTGGTCGGCAGGTGCAGGGTGGTCGGATCGACGAACGACTTGAAGCCGGACAGCTTGATCGTGGAAAGACGCATAGAGGTTCCGGACTGGGGCCGGCGAGCGGCCTGCTTACCCTCCAAGCCATTGATCCTGTTGGGATCACTGACCGTGGAACGGGTGTGACGCCCTGAGTATACCGATGTGGGCCGGTTCTACGAGGCATGTTCTAAGGGGGCGTGGAACATTCCTCTGGCCCGGCCGTGCGGACAGGGGCCCGCAAAAACAAAACGGGCACCCTTGCGGGCGCCCGTTCTGGTGACACCAGGCCTTTCGGCTTGGGATCAGGCCTTTTCGGCTTCAACCACAACCTTGACGGTGGTTTCGACGTCGGCGTGCAGGTGCACCAGAACGTCGTACTCACCAATGTTGCGGAAGGCGCCTTCGCCCAGGATGACTTCGCTCTTGTTCAGCTCGAAGCCGGCAGCGGTGAAGGCATCAGCGATTTCGCGGGCGCCGACCGAGCCGTACAGCTTGCCTTCGGTCGAAGCGTTGGCGGCGATGGTCACGCTCGCGCCTTCCAGCTTGGCCTTGCGGGCGTCAGCGTCGGCGTGAATGGCCTGGGCCTTGGCTTCGTACTCGGCGCGCTTGGCTTCGAACTCGGCCTTGTTGCTCTCGGTGGCCGGAACGGCCTTGCCCTGCGGCACGAGGAAGTTACGGCCGTAGCCCGGCTTCACGTCGACCAGGTCGCCCAGGTTGCCGAGGTTGGTGACTTTCTGCAGAAGGATCAGCTGCATGGTATTGCTCCAGATAAGTTATTCGTTAGCGAGGCGAAGCCCCGCAACAAAGGCTGTCCGAATAGCTGGCACAGCGGGGGCGGCACCGGGCCGCCCCGCCGGGCATCAGACGTCGTGGTTGTCGGTGTACGGGATCAGGGCCAGGAAGCGAGCGCGCTTGACGGCGGTCGCCAGCTGACGCTGGTACTTCGACTTGGTACCGGTGACGCGGCTCGGCACGATCTTGCCGTTCTCGGTCAGGTACTGGCGCAGGGTGTTGAGATCCTTGTAATCGATCTCCTTGACACCTTCAGCGGTGAACTTGCAGAACTTGCGACGACGGAAGAACTTGGACATGGGAAGGCTCCTTAGGCGGCAGAAGCGGCGTCGTCGCCGGCTTCGTTGTCAGCGGTGGTGGTGGACTCGCCTTCTTCGTCGTCACGACGACGGCGCTCACCGCGCTCCGGCTTGTCACCCTTCTCGTCCTTGCTCTTCATGATCAGCGACTGCTCGGTGTCAGCCTCGTCACGCTTGATGACCAGGTTGCGCAGCACGGCGTCGTTGAAGCGGAAGCTTTCGGTCAGTTCGTTCAGAACGGCCTGGTCGGCTTCGATGTTCAGCAGCACGTAGTGCGCCTTCACCAGGTTCTGGATCGGATAAGCCAGCTGGCGGCGGCCCCAGTCTTCCAGACGGTGGATGGTGCCGTTGCCGTTCTCGACCAGCGACTTGTAGCGCTCGATCATGGCCGGGACCTGCTCGCTCTGGTCCGGGTGGACCATGAACACGATTTCGTAATGACGACTCATGTTTTTTCTACCTTTCGGATGTGGCCTTGCGGCCGGACAGCCCCCCGCCGTGGATACCGCGGTGGGGCAAGGGTTCCCGCCAGG
The DNA here is from genome assembly GCF_003086795.1 of Stenotrophomonas sp. SAU14A_NAIMI4_5. Classification (NCBI taxonomy): domain Bacteria; kingdom Pseudomonadati; phylum Pseudomonadota; class Gammaproteobacteria; order Lysobacterales; family Lysobacteraceae; genus Stenotrophomonas; species Stenotrophomonas sp. SAU14A_NAIMI4_5. The sequence continues at coordinate 2,775,703 of NZ_CP026003.1, forward strand.
AAGGCAGGAAGCCGCGCATTATGGCGCAGATGGGGGTGCCGGGCAACCGGGCCGCGGCGGGCGAACCTGAACCCGGTAGCGCCGGGCCATGCCCGGCGGGCGCAGGACCAGGCTCAGGCCTTGTCGGCGTCGGTGGTGAAGCTCTCGCCGCAGCCGCATTCAGCGGTGGCGTTCGGGTTGCTGAACGTGAAGGTCTCACTCAGGCCGTGCTTGCCGAAGTCGATCACGGTGCCGTCCACCAGGGCCAGGCTCTTGGCGTCGACGTAGATCTTCACGCCCTCCTGGTCGAACACGGTGTCACCCTCGCGCTCGTCACGGGCCAGGTCGGTGACGTGGCCCCAGCCGGAGCAGCCGGTCTTGGTCACGCCGAAGCGCAGGCCCAGGGCGCCGGGGGTCTGGGCAACAAAGCGCTGCACGCGCTCGAAGGCGATGGGGGTCAGGCTGACGGCCATGAGGCTCACTCCAGGGGTACGGGGACATTATAAGGAGCCAGGGTCGCGAAAAATGCCTCGCAAGCAGAACGCTGCAACCGGTAAACTCCCGTGTTCACAGATCGAGTCGATCAGCAGAGGATTCAAGTCATGACGGTGGTCAGCGTTGAACATGCGCTTGCCGGGAAGATCCCGGAAGGCGGCGAAGTCACGGTACGCGGATGGGTGCGCACGGTGCGCGGTTCAGCGAATCTGGCCTTCGTCAATGTGAGCGACGGTTCCTGCTTCGCGCCGATCCAGGTCGTGGCCGACGACACCCTGGCCAATTTCGACGAGATCAAGCGCCTGACCAGCGGCTGCTCGGTCATCGCCACCGGCACCCTGGTGAAGTCGCAGGGCAAGGGCCAGTCGTTCGAGATCCAGGCCAGCGCACTGGAAGTGGTCGGCTGGGTCGAAGACCCGCTCACCTACCCCATCCAGCCCAAGCCGATGTCGCCGGAGTTCCTGCGTGAAGTGGCGCACCTGCGCCCGCGCACCAACCTGTTCGGCGCAGTCACCCGCATCCGCAACTGCCTGGCCCAGGCCGTGCACCGTTTCTTCCACGAGAACGGCTTCAACTGGATCAGCACCCCGATCATCACCACCTCCGACGCCGAAGGCGCCGGCCAGATGTTCCGCGTGTCCACCCTGGACATGGTGAACCTGCCGCGCGACGAGAAGGGCGCGATCGATTTCAGCCGCGACTTCTTCGGCAAGGAAACCTTCCTGACCGTGTCCGGCCAGCTGAACGTCGAGGCCTACTGCCTGGCGCTGAGCAAGGTCTACACCTTCGGCCCGACCTTCCGCGCCGAAAACAGCCACACCACCCGCCACCTGGCGGAGTTCTGGATGATCGAGCCGGAAATCGCCTTCGCCGACCTGGCCGAAGATGCACGCCTGGCCGAGGAATTCCTGAAGTATCTGTTCCGTGCCGTGCTGAACGAGCGCGGTGACGACCTGGCCTTCATCGCCGAGCGCGTGGACAAGAACGCGATCACCAAGCTGGAAGACTTCATCAACGCACCGTTCGAGCGCATCGACTACACCGATGCGGTCAGCCTGCTGCAGAAGTCGGGCAAGAAGTTCGACTTCCCGGTCGAGTGGGGCCTGGACCTGCAGACCGAGCACGAGCGCTGGCTGACCGAAGAACACGTCGGTCGCCCGGTGGTGGTCACCAACTACCCCGAGCACATCAAGGCCTTCTACATGCGCCTGAACGACGACGGCAGGACCGTCGCCGCGATGGACGTGCTGGCCCCGGGCATCGGCGAGATCATCGGCGGCAGCCAGCGCGAAGAGCGCCTGGACGTGCTGGACGCGCGCATGGCCCAGTTCGGCCTGGATCGCGAACACTACAGCTGGTACCGCGATTTCCGCCGCTACGGTTCGGTGCCGCACGCCGGCTTCGGCCTCGGCTTCGAGCGCCTGGTGGTCTACGTCTGCGGCCTGTCCAACATCCGCGATGCGATCCCCTACCCGCGCGCCCCGGGCAGCGCGGACTTCTAAGCCCCATCCAACGACCACGGAGGTACTGCCCCCATGACCCTGTTCTTCGCCCTCTGTTTCGTCGGCGTCGCAGTGGCCGGGTTCAGTGCCTTCGTGATCTTCTGGCCATTGACCCTGGTACACGTGCGCGACCGCCATCCGGCGCTCGCCGCGCGCTTCGGCAATGGCGCCTTCCTCAAGCCCGATGCCCTGGCCTGGCTGCTGCGCCGCGATTACCGCCAGCAGCCGGACCGTTCGCTGTCCGGGCTGGCGACGCCGGCCTGGGTATCGCTGCTGACCCTGCTGGCCGGACTGGGCATGGCCGCCCTGCTCTGGCTGGTCTCGCTCTGGTAACACACACATGAACGACAACAACGACGCACGTGACAGCTGGTGGCTGGCCAGCCTCGGCAACACCCTGATCTGGGCCCGCCTGCGCGTGCGCCCGGCCGGTACTGCCGAAGTGCTCGACAGCGACGGCAACACGCTGAGCTATGACAGCGAAGACACCGCCCGTTCGCAGCTGTTCGACGCCGAATTCGTCGAGTACGACGGCCTGGACGAGGAAGATGCGCTGGTGCGTGGCTTCAGCCTGCACGAAGTGCAGCCGCCGCAGGCCGGCAGTGATGAAGGCCTGCGCGGGCGCATGATCCAGTCGCTGGGCGCGCGCGCCTGAGGCGCAAACCATGTTCACCCCGCGCGACTTCGCCGAGACCGACCTGCTCTGGCTCGATCGCCTGCTGGCGCGTGATCCGTTCGTCACCGTGCTGACCACCGGCGCCGACGGCCTGCCCGAACTGACACGGGTGCCGGTGCTGTACCGCCGTGAGGGCAACCAGGTTGAACTGCGCGGCCACTGGGCCCGCGCCAACCCGCAGTCGCGCCACGACGGCGCAGCCAAGGTGCTGGTCGACGGCCCGCACGGCTATGTGTCGGCCAGCTGGTACCCGGACAAGGAAGCCGCCTCGCGCGTGCCGACCTGGAACTACGCCGCCGCCGAACTGCGCGGCCAGCTGCAGCGCTTCGACGACACCGACGAGCTGGCCCAGCTGGTCTCCGACATCGGCGACCGCTTCGAAGCCAGCGTCGGCCAGGACTGGCAGTTCGAACCGCAGCGTGACGACCACCGTCGCCAGCTGCGCGGCATCATCGGCTTCCGCTTCCAGGTCGAACAGGTGCAGCTGAAGCTGAAACTGAGCCAGAACCACCCCGAGGCCAACCAGCAGGCGGTGATCGCCGAACTGGAAAAGCTCGACACCCCGCATTTCACCGAGCTGGCGCAGTGGATGCGCTGGCATCGCGCGCAGACCGCCGCCAGCGACTGAGCGCATTGTTTCCCGCGACGGCGCGGCCGGATGGCCACGCTCCTCGCCCCCCCCGACGCCAGGGACCCGAACATGAAAGACATCCACAAGCTGCTGCAGAACAACCGCGACTGGGCCGACCGCATCGAGAAGGAAGACCCCGAGTTCTTCCACCAGCTGGCCAAGCAGCAGCACCCGGAATACCTGTGGATCGGCTGTTCCGATTCGCGCGTGCCGGCCAACCAGATCATCGGCATGGCGCCGGGTGAAGTGTTCGTGCACCGCAACGTGGCGAACGTAGTGGCCCACACCGACCTGAACTGCCTGAGCGTGGTGCAGTACGCGGTGGACCAGCTGAAGGTGAAGCACATCCTGATCGTCGGCCACTACGGCTGCGGCGGCGTGCACGCCTGCCTGCACAACACCCGCGTCGGCCTTGCCGACAACTGGCTGCGCCACGTGGGCGACGTCATGCAGAAGCACACCGCGATCATCGATTCGATCGAGACCGACGAGCTCAAGCACGCCCGACTGTGCGAACTGAACGTGATCGAGCAGGTCGCCAACCTGTGCCGCTCGACCATCGTGCAGGACGCCTGGGCCCGCGGCCAGAAGCTGATGGTGCATGGCTGGGTGTACAGCCTGAAGGACGGCCGCGTGCGCGAGATGGGCATCGACGTGGGTTCGCAGGAAGAACTGCAGCCGGCCTACGAAAAGGCCCTGTCCTACGTGCCGCGCCAAGGCAAGCGCGACTGACCTTCCGGGGAAACCGACCATGCTCGCCTCGCCGATCAACCTGCACGCCTGGATCGAAGAACACCGCCACCTGCTGAAGCCGCCGGTGGGAAACAAGATGATCGACAACGGCGACTTCATCGTGATGGTGGTGGGCGGGCCGAACTCGCGCACCGACTACCACTACGACGAAGGCCCGGAGTGGTTCTACCAGCTCGAAGGCGAGATGGTGCTGAAGGTGCAGGAAGACGGCGCGGTGCGTGACATCCCGATCCGCGCCGGCGAGATCTTCCTGCTGCCGGCCAAGGTGCCGCATTCGCCGCGGCGCCCGCCGGGCGGCATCGGCCTGGTGGTCGAGCGCAAGCGCCTGCCCCACGAGAAGGATGGCGTGATCTGGCATTGCGAACGGTGCAACCACAAGCTGCACGAAGAGTATTTCCCGCTGCAGAACATCGAGACCGACCTGCCCAAGGTGTTCGCGCGTTACCAGGCCAGCCTGGAACTGCGCACCTGCAGCGAGTGCGGGCACGTGGATCCGTTGCCAGCGCCGGTGGCGGGCTGAACCGTCGCCGGGCATGGCCCGGCGCTACCGGTGCGCGTGATTCCCAGGTAGCGCCGGGCCATGCCCGGCGAGCGCGCCGCGCGGCATTCAGCGTGCGTGACCCGGAAGCCTTCACGCAGGCCCCAGGCGCTACACTGGCAGCCCCGTTGCAGCCTGTTGCCCGACCATGTCCGACCTGCTCAGCCGCACCCACGCCATCGCCCTGGACGCCGCCGATCCGCTGCGCCCGCTGCGTAACGAATTCCTGATTCCGCACCATGGCGGCGGTGAACAGACCTACTTCGTCGGCAACTCGCTGGGCCTGCAGCCGCGTGGCGCGCAGGCCGCCGTGCAGGAAGTGATGAAGCAGTGGGGCGAGCTGGCCGTGGAAGGCCACTTCACCGGCCCCACCCAGTGGCTGTCCTACCACCGCCTGGTCAGCGCGCAGCTGGCCCGCGTGGTCGGTGCGCTGCCCAGCGAAGTGGTGGCGATGAACACGCTGAGCGTGAACCTGCACCTGATGATGGTCAGCTTCTACCGCCCCACCACCGAGCGCCCGGTCATCCTGATGGAAGCCGGCGCGTTCCCGACCGACCGCCATGCGGTGGAAGCGCAGATCCGCTTCCACGGGTTCGACCCGGCGGACTGCCTGGTGGAAGTGCAGCCGGACGAAGCCAACGGCACGATTTCGATGGCCGCCATCGAGCGCGCCATCGGCGAGCACGGCGCGCGCCTGGCGCTGGTGCTGTGGCCGGGCGTGCAGTACCGCACCGGCCAGGCCTTCGACCTCGATGCGATCACCCGCCTCGCGCGCCTGCACGGCGCCCGCATCGGCTTCGACCTGGCCCATTCGGTCGGCAACCTGCCGCTGCACCTGCACGATGTCGCACCGGATTTCGCCGTCTGGTGCCACTACAAGTACCTCAACAGCGGCCCGGGCGCCGTGGCCGGTGCCTTCGTGCACGAACGCCACCACCGCGACACCACCCTGCCGCGTTTTGCGGGCTGGTGGGGCCACGATGAAGCGACCCGCTTCCAGATGGCGCCGCAGTTCACCCCGGCCATCGGTGCCGAAGGCTGGCAGCTGAGCAACCCGCCGATCCTTGGCCTGGCCCCGCTGCGCGCATCGCTGGACCTGTTCGAGCGTGCCGGCATGGAAGCGCTGCGCCGCAAGTCGCTGGCCCTGACCGGCCTGCTCGATGCACTGGTGCGCGCACGCCTGCCGCAGGTGCTGGACATCGTCACCCCGTCCGAACCGGAACGCCGCGGCTGCCAGCTGTCGCTGCGGGTGCTCGCCGGCCGCGAACGTGGCCGCGCCCTGTTCGAACACCTGCGCGCCATCGGTGTGCTCGGTGACTGGCGCGAACCGGACGTGATCCGCATCTCGCCCACTCCGCTCTACAACCGCTACCTGGACGTGCACCACTTCGTCGAGGAAGTGGAAGCCTGGGCCGGCCTGTAAGCCGCCCCCTCCCCTGCTTCTGGACAGTTCGTTGATCGCACACGCATCCCGCTCGTTGAGCATCATCGGTGCCGGCCTGGCCGGTTCCCTGCTGGCCATCCTTCTGTCCCGGCAGGGTTGGCGCATCACCCTGTACGAGCGCCGCGGCGACCCGCGCGTGGCCGACTACGAGAGCGGCCGCTCGATCAACCTGGCGCTGGCCGAGCGCGGCCGCAACGCGCTGCGCCAGGCCGGCGTCGAAGACGAGGTGATGGCCCGCGCAGTGATGATGCGCGGACGCATGGTGCACCCGCGCGAGGGCGAACCGCAGCTGCAGCGCTACGGCCGCGACGACAGCGAAGTGATCTGGTCGATCCACCGCAGCGACCTGAACACCACGCTGCTGGAACTGGCCGAACAGGCCGGCGCCACCGTGCACTTCCACCGCCGCCTGCACACCGTCGATTTCGATGCCGGCTACGCGCGCTTCATCGATGACCGCGACGACAGCCCGCACGACATCCGTTTCGACACGCTGATCGGTGCCGACGGTGCCGGCTCGGCGCTGCGCGGTGCGATGAACCGGCGTGCGCCGCTGGGTGAGGACATCGCCTTCCTCGACCATTCCTACAAGGAACTGGAAATCCCGCCTGCGGCCGACGGCAGCTTCCGCATCGAGCGCAATGCGCTGCACATCTGGCCGCGCGGCCACTACATGTGCATCGCCCTGCCGAACCACGAAGGCACCTTCACCGTCACGTTGTTCCTGCCGAACAAGGGCGACCCCAGCTTTGCCACGGTCAACACCGGTGCGCAGGCCGAGGCACTGTTCGCCCGCGAGTTTGCCGATACGCTGCCGCTGATCCCGAACCTGCGCGCGGACTGGGAACAGCATCCGCCCGGCCTGCTCGGCACGCTCACCCTGGATCGCTGGCACCAGGCCGGCCGCGCCGTGCTGATCGGCGATGCTGCGCATGCGATGGTGCCCTTCCACGGCCAGGGCATGAACTGCGCCTTCGAGGACTGCGTGTCACTGGCCCGCCACCTGCAGGAGGCCGACGACCTGGAAGGCGCCTTCGCCGCCTTCGAGGCCGAGCGCAAGCCGAACGCGCGCGCGATCCAGCAGATGGCGCTGGAAAACTACCTGGAGATGCGCGACCGCGTGGCCGACCCGGCCTTCCTGCTGCAGCGCGAGCTGGAACAGGAACTGCAGCGGCGCTGGCCGACGCGCTTCGTGCCGCACTACACCATGGTCACCTTCCTGCACACGCCGTATGCCGAAGCGCTGCGCCGCACGGAGATCCAGCGCGACCTGCTGGTGGCGGCCACCGCCGGCCATGATTCACTGGACAACATCGACTGGGCCACGCTGGAAGCGCAGATCCACGCACAGCTGCCGGTCCTGGAGGGCGCACACTGATGGCCGACAGCTTCCTGTTCTACGACCTCGAAACCTTCGGCCAGGACCCGCGCCGCACCCGCATCGCCCAGTTCGCGGCGATGCGCACCGATGCCGATCTCAACGTGATCGACACGCCGGTCAGCTTCTTCGTGCGTCCGGCCGATGACCTGGTGCCTTCGCCGATGGCGACCCTGGTGACCGGCATCACCCCGCAGCAGGCCATGGCCGAAGGCATCAGCGAAGCCGAGGCCTTTGACCGCATCAACGAGCAGCTGTCGCGCCCCGGCACCTGCGCACTGGGCTACAACACCCTGCGCTTCGACGACGAGTTCATCCGCTACGGGCTGTTCCGCAACTTCCACGATCCCTACGAGCGCGAGTGGCGCAACGGCAACTCGCGCTGGGACCTGCTGGACATGCTGCGGATGATGCGCGCCCTGCGCCCGGACGGCATCCAGTGGCCGCTGCGCGAGGATGGCGCCACCTCGTTCAAGCTTGAGCACCTGGCCGAGGCCAATGGCGTGCGCGAAGGCGATGCCCACGAGGCGTTGTCGGACGTGCGCGCCACCATCGGCATGGCGCGGCTGTTCAAGCAGTCGCAGCCGCGGCTGTGGGAGTACGCGCTGAAGCTGCGCGACAAGCGCTTCGTCGGCAGCCTGCTGGACGTGGCGGCGATCAAGCCGGTGCTGCACATTTCCATGCGCTACCCGGCCAGCCGCCTGTGCGCGGCGCCGGTGCTGCCGCTGGCCATGCACCCGACCATCAACAACCGGGTGATCGTGTTCGACCTGGACGGCGAGATCGACGACCTGCTGGAGCTGTCGGCCGACGTGATCGCGCAGCGCCTGTACATGCGCGCCAGCGAACTGCCCGAGGGCGTCGCACGCGTGCCGCTGAAGGAAGTGCATCTGAACAAGGTGCCGGCGCTGGTGGCCTGGAACCACCTGCGCGCCGACGACCACGCCCGCCTGGGCCTGGACGTGGCGGCGATCGAGGCCAAGGCCGAGCGCCTGCGCGAGGTTGCCGCGCAGCTGGCCGAGAAGGCCCGGCAGGTCTTCAACCAGCCGCGGCCAGCCACGGTGTCCGACGTGGATGCGTCGCTGTATGACGGCTTCCTCGGCGCCGGCGACAAGCCGCTGCTGGCCCTGGCCCGCACCAGTGCGCCGCAGCAGCTGGCCGCGCTGGAAGGCCGCTTCCGCGACCCGCGCCTGCCCGAGCTGCTGTTCCGCTACCGCGCACGCAACCATCCCGACAGCCTCGCACCGGCTGAACGCGAGCGCTGGCAGGATTACCGCCGCCAGCGCCTGCTCGGCGAGAGCGGCCTGGGCGAACTGAACCTGCCCCAGTACCAGCAGCAGATCGAGGCGCTGGCCGCCGAAGCGCCCGATGACGCGCGCCGGACCGGCCTGCTGCAGTCGCTGCGCGACTGGGGCCACCACCTGCAGGAGACGCTGTGAGCACGTATTTCTCCGACGCCAGTTTCAAGTTCCTGCGCAGCCTGGCGCGGCATAACGACAAGACCTGGTTCAACGACCATCGCCAGCAGTACGAAGACCATGTGCGGCAGCCGTTCCTGCGCCTGCTGGGTGACCTGCAGCCGGCGCTGACCGAAGTCAGCGACCATTTCCGTGCGGACACGCGCGGTGTCGGCGGCTCGCTGTTCCGCATCCACCGCGACGCGCGCTTTTCCCACGACAAGTCGCCGTACAAGACCTGGCAGGGTGCCCGCCTGTTCCACGAGCGCCGCCGCGAAGTGGCCGCGCCCTCGTTCTACATCCACCTGCAGCCGGGCGAGAGTTTCGTCGGCGCCGGCCTGTGGCACCCCGAGCCGGACACGCAGCGGCGCATCCGCCATTTCATCCTCGACAACCCGGGCAGCTGGAAGGCGGCCGCGCACGCGCCCGCCCTGCGCAAGCGCTTCGATTTCGAGCAGACCGAGAAGCTGGTGCGGCCGCCGCGCGGCTTCCCGGCCGACTTCGAGTTCATCGACGACCTCAAGCACCGCAACTGGGTGATGTGGCGCACGCTGGACGACGACACCATGACCGGCCCGCGCCTGCTCTCCACTCTGGGCAAGGACCTGGCCGCACTGGGCCCGTTCGTCGATTACCTCTGCGCTGCGCTGGACCTGGAATTCTGATGTCGCAGGAACTGCCCCTGGCCCGGCAGCGGCGCCTGCTGGGTCGCACCGGCCTGCAGGTCTCGCCGATCGGCCTGGGCTGTTCCGGCTTCTGGGGCCACCGCCGCTTCGCCGAGAGCGACGCGGCCGCCGTGGTCGAACACGCGCTGGCGCAGGGCGTGAACCTGCTCGACACCGGCCACAACTATTCGGGCTTCCATGCCGAACCGCGCCTGGGCCGCATCCTGCGCCCGCTGCTGGCGCGCGTGCCACGCGAGTCGCTGGTGGTGTCCAGCAAGGGCGGCACGCTGACCGGCCAGGCAGGCATCAGCGGCGCCGAGCAGCGCGATTTCTCCGCCGCGGCGATCACCGCCAGCTGCGAGGCCTCGCTGCGCAACCTCGGCCTGGAGTATCTGGACATCTACCAGCTGCACGGCGCCAGCGAGCACAACATCAACGATGAGCTGCTGGCCGCGCTGCAGCGCCTGCGCGAGCGCGGGCTGGTCCGCCATACCGGCATCAACACCCATTCGGCCAGCACGCTGCGCTGGATGATCGAGCACCCCGAAGCCTTCGACGTGGTGCTGCTGGACTACAACGCCCTGCAGCAGGACCGCGAGCCGCTGATCGACGCGCTGCACGTTGCCGGCATCGGTGTGCTGGCCGGTACCGTGCTGGCCCAGGGCCATCTGCTGCCGGCGCGGCCGCGCCTGCCCCGCCTGGCCGACGCCTGGTACCTCGCGCGCACCTGGCTGAAGCCGAGCAGCCGCGCCCTGATGCACAGCGCCCGCACGATGCGCCAAGCGGTGGCCTCGGTGCGCAGCCAGCACCCGGCCCAGACCGCCTTTGCCTATGTGCTGCAGCACCCCGGCGTGGCCAGCGGCATCCTTGGCACCACCCGCGTTTCCAGCCTGGACCAGGTGCTGCAGACCCACGTGCAGGCGCTGCAGGGCGCCGAGCGGCAGCGCCTGGTGGCGGCCTTCGGCGATGGCAGCGGCTCGCCCAGTCACTGACGCTTAACCCGCGGCGCCCGCAGTTGCGGCAGTCTGGGTGCCATGAAGAAGCTCATCGGCATCCTGGTTGCCCTCGTCCTGGCCGTCGTGGCCTGGTGGTTCAGCGGCCCGTACCTGGCCGTGCATGGCCTGTCCAAGGCGATCGAACAGCGCGATACCGCGCGCCTGGAGCGCTACGTGGACTTCCCGCGGGTGCGCAGCAGTCTGCGCGCGCAGCTCAACGACTACCTGGTGCGGCAGGCCGGGCCGGACGTGGCGTCCAGCCCGTTTGGCGCGCTGCTGTACGGGCTGGGTGACCAGCTGGGTGGCGCGGCGGTGGACACCATGGTCACGCCGACCGGCATCGGCGCGATGCTGCAGTGGAAGCGTGGCCGTAATGAACTGCAGGGCGGCGATGCGTTCGGCGCGACCGAACCGGCGCGGCCACTGAAGAACGCCGAGCATCATTTCGAAGCGCTGGACCGCTTCGTGGTGGACGTGCAGCGCGGTCCGGGCGAGCCGCCGATGAGGGTGGTGCTGGAACCGCAGGGCCTGCGCTGGAAGGTGGTGGACCTGCAGCTGGGGATGTCGGGCAGCCCGTAGCTCCATGCCGCTGCGCTCGCCGGGCATGGCCCGGCGCTACCGGCCTCAGCCCTCGTTGGCGACGCCGTGCGGGACGTGGCCGGCGGCCACGTGTTCGCGGGCGCTGTCGATGTTGTGCTGCGAATCATCGAAGAAGATGTCCGCACCAAAGGCCTGCAGGAACGGCCCCTTGTGGCGACCACCCAGGAACAGGGCCTCGTCCAGGCGCACGCCCCACTCGCGCAGGGTACGGATCACCCGCTCGTGCGCCGGTGCCGAGCGCGCAGTCACCAGCGCGGTGCGGATCGGTGCGCTGTCGCCGACCGGGAACACTTCCTGCAAGGTATGCAGCGCCGACAGGAAGCCGCGGAACGGACCGCCACTGAGCGGCTCGCGGGCGCGCTCGCGTTCGTGGCGGCCAAACGCTTCAACCCCCTGCTCGCGCGAAATGCGCTCGCTCTCGTCACCGAAGATCACCGCGTCACCATCGAAGGCGATGCGCAGCTGGCCGGCCGGGCGCCCCATGTCGATCTGGTCGGCCGCGGCCGCGGCGGTCTCGCCCGGCGGCTTGGGCAGGATGGTCGCTGCCGCGATGCCATGGCGCAGCGCACTGCGCACCGATTCGGGGTTGGCCGACAGGAACAGGTCGGTGCCGAAGGGCTTCACGTAGGGCCAGGTCGGCTCACCGGCGGTGAAGGTCGCACGGATGATGCCCAGCCCGTAATGCTGGATCGAATTGAAGATGCGCAGGCCGGTGTCGGCCGAATTGCGCGACAGCAGGATCACCTCGACCCGCGGGTTTTCCGGGCTGGCGCCCTGGTTCAGTGCCAGCAGCTTGCGCACCACCGGGAACGCCACGCCGGGACCAAGGATGTCGTCCTCGTGCTGGCGCTGGTACTCGGCGTACGCCGCCACGCCATCGCTCTCGAACAGCGCATGGCTTTCTTCCAGGTCGAACAGCGCGCGCGAGGTCACCGCGACGGTCAGCAGACGGGGGGAGTTGTCGCCCATCGGTGGGGGTCCTTCAAGCGATCGGCGGGGGCCGGCAGCGTATTGTCGTCAAAAAACGAACTGTTCGCTCAGGATCCGGTCTTCCAGGTTGTGTTCCGGGTCGAACAGCAGGGTGACCCGGTGCTCCTTCGACTCGCGGATGGTCACTTCCACCACGTCGCGGGTCTCGTGCGAATCGGCGGTGACGCTGACCGGGCGCTTGTAGGGATCGAGCACGCGGAAGCGCACTTCGGTGTCGGCCTTGAGGATGGCACCGCGCCAGCGCCGCGGCCGGTACGGGGCCAACGGCGTCAGCGCGATGGTGTGCGAGCCCAGCGGCAGCACGGGCCCGTGCGCCGAATAGTTGTAGGCGGTGCTGCCGGCCGGGGTGGCCACCAGCACGCCATCGCCGATCAGCTCGGCCACCCGCTCCTGGCCGTTGAGGTCGATGCCGATGTGCGCCGCCTGGCGGGTCTGCCGCAGCAGCGAGACATCGTTGTAGGCCAACGAACCGGTGCTCGCGCCGGATTCGGTCAACGCCACCATTTCCAGCGGCCGCAGGTTGGCCGGCTCGGCGCGGGCGATGCGCGCGACCACGTCATCCTCGGCGCGGTACTGGTTCATCAGGAAGCCGACGGTGCCCAGTTTCATGCCGAACACCGGCTTGCCCAGGCAGCCGTGCCGGTGCAGCGTCTGCAGCATGAAGCCGTCGCCGCCCAGCGGGCACAGCACGTCGGCCTGGTCGGGCGCGTGGTCGCCATAGCGGGAAACCATCGCCGCGCGGGCCATCTGCGCCGCTTCGGTGGTGCTGGCCAGGAAAGCGATGCGGGGGGTGTCGCTCATCGGTGGATCCGGGTGGGAGTGCCAGCAAGAGCATACCCGGTAGTGCCGGCCGCTGGCCGGCAGCCGCACGACCCAGGTTCATCGGGCTGCCGGCCAGCGGCCGGCACTACCACCTTCGCCCCAACGCAGAACGGCCCCGCTTTCGCGGGGCCGTTCCGTTTCACGCTCACCGGGCGAGGCCCGGCGTTACATCACTTACACACCATGTGCCGCGAGCTGACCCAGGCGCTGCACCGCGACCGAAACGGTCGGGTAGTCCAGGGTCTTCTGCTCGGCCAGTTCGGCCAGCATCGACAGGGTGAAGCGCAGGCTGCTGTCGTCACGACCGATCCAGCTGGCGACCTTGGCTTCAGCGCTGCTGCCCTTGGTGCCCAGCACTTGGCCGGCCAGGTTGCGGTGGTGCGCGGCCAGTTCGTCACGCAGCACGCCACGGGCAACCGCGTGCCAGCGGCCGTTGACCTCCAGCGCGTCGATCTGCTCGAACAGCCACGGCAGCTGCAGGGCATCGCCCAGGCGGAAGTGGATCTTCGACACGTCCACCGGCTTCAGCTTGCGGGTGCGGGCCAGTTCGATGATGTCGAACGCCGGCTCCAGGAAGTGCAGTTCGGCCAGCTGCTGGGCCAGCGCGGACGGCAGGCCCTTTTCCTTCCACTCGGCCACCAGGGCTTCGTAGGTCGGACGCTGCGAATCCGGCAGCACGCCCGAAGCAACGCGGATGTCGTTGAACGGACCCTGGTAGCGGTTGACCGCCTCGGTGATGCCCGGCATCGGGCCCGGGCGCGACAGCAGCCAGCGCACGAACGAACGCTGCAGCTTCCAGATCACTTCCAGTGCGTCGATCTGCACCGACTCCGGCAGGGTGCCGTCGAGGGCGTCGATCTGCGCCCACAGCGCGCGGGCATCCAGCGTTTCGCGGCTGATGGTGTACGCCTTGGCGACCTCGGCGATGGTGCGGCCGGTGTCTTCCTGCATGCGCATCAGGAAGGTGGCGCCCATGCGGTTGATGGTCTGGTTGGTCACGGCCGTGGCGATGATTTCGCGCTTCAGGCGGTGACGCTCCATCGCGTCGGCGTACTTCTTCTGCAGCGGGGTCGGGAAGTAACGCTGCAGCTCCTTGGACAGGTACGGATCTTCCGGGATGTCCGAATCCAGCAGCTGGGCGAACGCCACCAGCTTGGAATAGGACAGCAGCACCGACAGTTCCGGACGGGTCAGGCCCTGGCCGCGTGCCTTGCGCTGCGACAGCTCGGCATCGGACGGCAGGAACTCGATCTGGCGATCAAGCAGGCCCTGCTGCTCCAGGGTGCGGATGAAGTGCTGCTTGGAACCCAGGCGCTTGACCGCCATCCGCTCCATCAGGCTCAGGGCCTGGTTCTGGCGGTAGTTGTCATTGAGCACCAGGTCGGCGACCTCGTCGGTCATCGACGCCAGCAGCTTGTTGCGCTGCTCGACGGTCAGCTTCTTGGCGCGTACCACATCGTTGAGCAGGATCTTGATGTTGACTTCATGGTCGGAGGTGTCGACACCGGCCGAGTTGTCGATGAAGTCGGTGTTGAGCAGCACGCCGGCCTGGGCGGCTTCGATGCGGCCCAGCTGGGTCATGCCCAGGTTGCCGCCCTCGCCCACCACCTTGCAGCGCAGCTCGCCACCGTTCACGCGCAGGGCGTTGTTGGCGCGGTCGCCGACATCGCTGTGCTGCTCGCTGGCAGCCTTGACGTAGGTACCGATGCCGCCGTTCCACAGCAGGTCGACCGGCGCCTTCAGGATCGCGCTCATCAGGTCATTCGGCGACATCGCCTTGACGTTCTCGTCCAGGCCCAGCGCTTCACGCACCTGCGGGGTGATCTCGATCGACTTCAGGGTGCGCGGGAAGATGCCGCCGCCCTTGCTGATCAGCTTGGCATCGTAGTCCGCCCAGCTCGAACGCGGCACGGTGAACATGCGCTCGCGCTCGACGAACGAGGTGGCCGCATCCGGGTTCGGGTCCAGGAAGATGTGGCGGTGGTCGAACGCAGCGACCAGGCGGATGTGGCGCGACAGCAGCATGCCGTTGCCGAACACGTCGCCGGACATGTCGCCCACGCCGACCGAGGTGAAGTCCTGGCTCTGGCTGTCACGGCCCAGCGCACGGAAGTGGCGCTTGACCGATTCCCACGCACCACGCGCGGTGATGCCCATGCCCTTGTGGTCGTAGCCGACCGAGCCACCGGAAGCGAACGCATCGCCCATCCAGAAGCCGTGCGCGATGGCCAGGCCGTTGGCGATGTCGGAGAAGGTCGCGGTGCCCTTGTCGGCCGCCACCACCAGGTACGGATCGTCCATGTCGTGGCGCACGACATCCACCGGCGGCACGATCTTGTTGTTGACGATGTTGTCGGTGATGTCCAGCAGGCCCTGGATGAACAGCTTGTAGCAGGCCACGCCGTTGGCGAACACCGCATCACGATCACCGTTCACCGGCGGGGTCTTGGCGAAGAAGCCGCCCTTCGCGCCGACCGGCACGATGACGGTGTTCTTGACCATCTGCGCCTTGACCAGGCCCAGCACCTCGGTGCGGAAGTCTTCGCGACGGTCCGACCAGCGCAGGCCGCCACGGGCCACGGCGCCGAAGCGCAGGTGGGTACCTTCCACGCGCGGGCCGTAGACGAAGATTTCGCGGTAGGGGCGCGGCTTGGGCAGGTCCGGCACCAGGGCCGAATCGAACTTGAAGCTGATGACGTGGCCGTGCTGGCCGTTGGCGTCGGTCTGGTAGTAGCTGGTACGCAGGGTCGCGTCGATCACGCCCATGAACGAGCGCAGGATGCGGTCCTCGTCCAGACTGGACACCCGGTCCATCAGCTTCAGCAGCGCTTCGCGCGCGGCCTGCATCTGCGCATCGCGGTCACCCTTGCGGGCGTCGACCACGGTCTTCAGCACCTTGAGGGTGGCGTCGTCGCCGGCGGCCAGCACATCGAAGTGGGCCTTCAGCTGGGCCTGGCCGGCCGCGATGTCGTCCTTGCTCTCGTGGCCGGTCGCCGGGTCGAAGCGGGCTTCGAACAGTTCCACCAGCAGGCGGGCCAGCAGCGGGTAGCGCGAGAAGGTGCCTTCCACGTAGGCCTGCGAGAACGGTACGCCGGTCTGCAGCAGGTACTTGCAGTAGCCACGCAGCATGGCGACCTGACGCCAGTGCAGGCCGGCGGCCAGCACCAGGCGGTTGAAGCCATCGTTCTCGGCATCGCCGTGCCAGACGCGGGCGAAGGTCTCGCCGAAGGCTTCATCGACGCGGCCGGCGTCGATGGTGCCGGCGGTCGATTCAACCTCGAAGTCCTGCACGTACACCGGGGCGTTGTCGACCGACAGGCGGTACGGACGCTCGGCGATCACGCGCAGGCCCATGTTCTCCATCATCGGCAGCGCGTCCGACAGCGGGATGTCATCCAGCTGGCGGTACAGCTTCAGGCGCAGGCCATCGCCGCTTTCGCGCGGCACGGCCTGCAGGCTCAGGCGCAGGTCGTCCGGGCCGGTCAGGGCGTCGAGCTGGCTGACATCGTTGGCGGCAACGGCGGTGCTGTTGTCTTCGATGTAGCCGGCCGGCAGCGCCTTGCCGATGCGGGCAGCGATGCGCAGGCCTTCGGTCTCGCCATGGCGGGTGACCAGCGCTTCACGCAGGTCGTCCTGCCAGTTGCGCAGCACCTGGGCCAGCTTCTGCTCCAGTTCGGCGGTATCGACGTCGAGCATTTCGCCCGGCTTCGGGCGCACGATCAGGTGCACCTGGGCCAGCGGCGATTCGCCCAGCACGACCGAGCTGTCGACGTACTCACCGTGCAGCGCTTCCTTGAGCATCGCTTCGATGCGCAGGCGCACGTCGGTGTTGAAGCGTTCGCGCGGCAGGTAGACCAGCGCGGAGATGAAACGGCTGTACTTGTCGCGGCGCAGGAACAGGCGGCTGCGCACGCGCTCCTGCAGGCCCAGCACGCCCATGGCGGTGCGGAACAGTTCGTCCTCGCTGGACTGGAACAGTTCTTCGCGCGGCAGGGTTTCCAGGATGTGGCGCAGGGCCTTGCCGCTGTGGCTGGCCGGGGCCAGGCCGGACTGGGTCATCACGTATTCGTGGCGCTGGCGCACCAGCGGGATTTCCCACGGGCGACGGTTGTAGGCGCTGGAGGTGAACAGGCCGAGGAAGCGCTGCTCGCCGATGATCTTGCCCTTGGCGTCGAACTCCAGCACGCCGATGTAGTCCATGTAACCGGCGCGGTGCACGCGCGAACGGGCATTGGTCTTGGTCAGGATCAGCGCGTCCTTCAGCCCGGACGTGGTGTTCAGTCCCTGCGCGGCCAGCGTCTTGACCGGACGGGCGGCGGACTTGTCCTTGCCGCGCATCAGGCCCAGGCCGGTGTCGTTCAGCGGCGCCAGCACGTCTTCCTTGCCCTGCTTCTCGACGCGGTATTCGCGGTAGCCGAAGAAGGTGAAGTGGTTGTCAGCGGCCCAGCGCAGGAACTGCTGTGCTTCGGCACGCGAGGCATCGTCGACCGGCAGCGTGCGGCTGCCCAGGTCGTCGGCCAGCGCCAGCGCCTTGTCCTTCATCGGCTGCCAGTCGCGCACGATGGCGCGCACTTCATCCAGCGCCTTGTTGATGGCCTGCTCGATGGCGGCCATGGCTTCGGCCGGCTGGCGGTCGATCTCCATCAGCATCACCGACTCGGCATCGCCCTCGCCGACCTTGGCCAGCTTGCCGGCCTTGTCGCGGGTGAAGCGCAGTACCGGGTGGCCCAGCACGTGCACGCCCACGCCCTGCTCGGCCAGCGACATGGTCACGGTGTCGACCAGGAACGGCATGTCGTCGTTGATGATCTGCAGCACGGTGTGCGGCGATTCCCAGCCATTGGCCTTGGCGGTGGGGTTGAACACGCGCACGTTGGCCTTGCCGGCCTTGCGTGCACGGGCGAACTCCAGGGTATCTGCCGCCAGCGCCGCCCACTCTTCAGCGGTGTGGTGCGGGAACTCGTCCGACTCCATGCGCTTGTAGAACGCGGATGCGAATGCCACTGCCTCGGCCTGCGCGGCCGCGGGGTAACGCTTGCGCAAGGCCGTATACACCGGCTCCAGGGAGAAACCAGCGGTCACTGCGACCTCCGACTCAGCTGGCTTGGTTTTGTTTTTCACGGTCTTGGCTGCGGTTTTTTGCGGTTTCATGGCAGAGCGAGGCGCTTGCTCAGTTGGGAAAATGAAATTGTAGCCCTGTTGCAGGAAAAGGCCTTGCTGCAGGACGGAATAATGAAATGCCGGGTTTGCTGCGGTTTAGACGCCTATTCAGTTCGCACGGGTATGGCGTCCACCACCAGCATCGCGTTACCGACAGGATCGGCAAACCGTGTTACCGGAATAAGCGCGCACGGCGCCCGGTATCGGGACGGACAGGACTATTGGCACGATTCCACAATCCTGAACTGGACGGTATAGTCCACCGCGTGAACCCGGCCTACCTCCCCGCTGCCCTGGATGCGCGCGATCAGCGCGTGTTCGATGCCGTGCGCGAACTGCTGGCCCACCAGGGCATGCAGATCAGCATGGATGCGGTGGCCCAGCACGCCGGCTGCTCCAAGCAGACGCTGTATTCGCGCTACGGCAGCAAGCAGGATCTGCTGCGGCGGGTGATGCAGCGCCACGTCGGCCACGCCACCGGGGCCATGGTTCGTGCACTCCGCACTGACGACCTGCGTGCCAGCCTTCTGCAGTTCGCCATCGACTTCCTGGAGCATTTCAACCAGCCGCACGTGGGACAGGCCTGCCGGGTGATCGCCGCCGATGCCGCGCAGTTCCCCGACGAGGCGCGTACGCTGTACCGGCATGGTGCCGGCGCTTTGACGCTTCATCTTGCTGAATGGATTGAAACCGTTTGCATGCGTGGCCAGCTCCGGCATGACGACCCGCACTTCATGGCCGAACTGCTGCTGAGCATGATCGCCGGTCAGGATTTCGACAAACAGCGTTTCCATACCCCCCATCGCGATGACGCGCAGCTGCGTCGGCGCTGGGCAGAATTCTCGGTCGACAGCTTCCTGCGCGCGTTCGCGCCAACGCCGTCGCCGGCCCCCACTACAAACCAACCCCGGAGTTCCTCCTGATGACCGCCCCACTCCGCACCCTTGCCTTGACGTGCGCCGTTGCTGTCGCGCTGGCCGCCTGCAAGAAGCCGGAACAGCAGACGCCCCCGCCGCCGGAGGTGGGCGTGATCGACGCCAAGCCGCAGACCCTGCCGCTGCAGCGTGAACTGGTCGGCCGCCTGTCGCCGTTCCGCAGCGCCGACGTGCGCGCGCGCGTGCCGGGCGTGCTGCTCAAGCGCGTCTACCAGGAAGGCAGCGAGGTCAAGCAGGGCCAGACCCTGTTCCTGATCGATCCGGCGCCGCTGCGCGCCAGCCTCAACGCGTCCGAAGCACAGCTGGCCTCGGCCCGCGCGACCTATGCCAACGCCAAGGTCGCCGCCGACCGCGCCCGCTCGCTGGCGCCGCAGCAGTACGTGTCCAAGTCCGACCTGGACAGCGCCGAAGCCGCCGAGCGCACCGCGCTGGCCGCGGTGAAGCAGGCCGAAGCCTCGGTCACCTCCTCGCGCATCAGCCTGGGCTATGCCGAAGTGACCTCGCCGATCAGCGGCGTGGCCAACAAGCAGCAGGTCACCGAAGGTGCCCTGGTCGGCCAGGGTGACGTGACCCTGCTGACCACCGTCGACCAGCTGGACCCGCTGTACGTGAACTTCTCGCTGAGCGTGGACGAACTGAGCCAGCTGCGTGCGCAGCAGGCCCGTGGCGCCCTGGCCCTGTCCGGCGACGGCAAGGCCACCGTCAACGTCAAGCTGTCCGACGGCACCGCCTATGGTGAAGCCGGCACGCTGGACTTCTCCTCGACCACGGTCGACCCGACCACCGGTGCGGTCTCGCTGCGCGCGGTGCTGCCGAACCCGCAGAAGATCCTGCTGCCGGGTGCCTTCGTCAGCTTCCAGGCCAACCTGGGCGAGCGCAACAACGCCTTCCTGATCCCGCAGCAGGCCCTGCAGCGTGACAGCGCCGGCGGCTTCGTGATGGTGGTCGGCGCCGACGGCAAGGTCGTGCGCAAGAACGTGAAGACCGAAGGCGCACAAGGTGGCAACTGGATGGTCAGCGACGGCCTGGCCGCCGGCGACAAGGTCGTGGTCGCAGGCGTGCAGAAGGTCAAGGAAGGGGCGCCGGCCACGGCCAAGCCCTGGACCCCGGGCCAGGATGCCAACGGCCAGCCCGCCGCCGGCGGTGCAGCC
Organism: Stenotrophomonas sp. SAU14A_NAIMI4_5; assembly: GCF_003086795.1. NCBI lineage: Bacteria > Pseudomonadati > Pseudomonadota > Gammaproteobacteria > Lysobacterales > Lysobacteraceae > Stenotrophomonas > Stenotrophomonas sp. SAU14A_NAIMI4_5. The sequence continues at coordinate 2,795,874 of NZ_CP026003.1, forward strand.
CCGGCAGCGGCAGCTGCAGGCGGCGCCGACAAGGCGCCGGCCAAGCCCGAGGCGGCCGACAAGGCCGAGCCGGCCGCCACCGAATCGAACAAGCAGTAACGGGAACCTTCCGTCATGCCTAAATTTTTCATCGAACATCCAGTCTTCGCCTGGGTGGTTGCGATCCTGATCTCGCTCAGCGGCGTGATCGCGATCCTCAACCTCGGCGTCGAGTCCTATCCCAACATCGCCCCGCCGCAGGTGACCGTCCAGGCCACCTACCCGGGCGCGAGCGCGGACACCACTGAAAAATCGGTCACCCAGGTGATCGAGCAGCAGCTGACCGGTATCGATCACCTGCTGTACTTCAGCTCGTCCTCGTCCTCCAACGGCCGTGCGCAGATCACCCTGACCTTCGAGACCGGTACCGATCCGGACATCGCCCAGGTGCAGGTGCAGAACAAGGTGTCGCTGGCCACGCCGCGCCTGCCTTCGGAAGTGACCCAGCAGGGCGTGGTGGTGGCCAAGGCCAACGCCGGCTTCCTGATGGTGGTCGGCCTGCGTTCGGATACCGGCACCATCAGCCGTGACGCCCTGAACGACATCGTCGGTTCGCGCGTGCTCGACCAGGTCTCGCGTATCCCCGGCGTCGGCAGCACCCAGCAGTTCGGTTCCGAGTACGCCATGAACATCTGGCTGAACCCGGAAAAGATGCAGGGCTACGGCCTGTCGGCCAGCGAAGTGCTGGCTGCGGTGCGCGCGCAGAACGTGCAGTTCGCCGCCGGTTCGCTGGGTTCGGATCCCTCGCCGGACGGTCATTTCACCGCCACCGTCTCGGCCGAAGGCCGCTTCAGCTCGCCTGAAGAGTTCGAGAACATCATCCTGCGGGCCAATGCCAACGGCTCGCGCGTGCTGCTCAAGGACATCGCCCGCGTCGCCTTCGGTGCCAACAACTACGGCTTCGATACCCAGTACAACGGCCAGGCCGCCGGCGCCTTCGCCATCCAGCTGCTGCCGGGTGCCAACGCCCTGAACGTGGCCGATGCCGTGCGCGCCAAGATGGACGAGCTGCAGCCGAGCTTCCCGGCCGGCGTCAGCTGGTTCTCGCCGTACGACAGCACCACCTTCGTCAAGATCTCCATCGAGGAAGTGGTCAAGACGCTGTTCGAAGCGGTGTTGCTGGTGTTCCTGGTGATGCTGATCTTCCTGCAGAACTTCCGCGCGACGATCATCCCCACCCTGGTCATCCCGGTGGCCCTGCTCGGTACCTTCCTGGGCATGTGGCTGATCGGCTTCACCATCAACCAGCTGACCCTGTTCGCGATGGTGCTGGCGATCGGCATCGTGGTCGATGACGCGATCGTGGTGATCGAGAACGTCGAACGCATCATGACCGAGGAAGGCCTGGCGCCGAAGCCGGCCACGCAGAAGGCGATGACCCAGATCACCGGCGCGGTGGTGGCGATCACCGTCGTGCTGGCAGCAGTGTTCATCCCCTCGGCCCTGCAGGGCGGTGCGGCCGGTGAGATCTACAAGCAGTTCGCGCTGACCATCGCCATCTCGATGGCGTTCTCCGCGTTCCTGGCGCTGGGCTTCACCCCGGCCCTGTGCGCGACGTTCCTGAAGCCGACCCACAACGACAACCCGAACATCGTCTACCGTACCTTCAACAAGTACTACGACAAGATCAGCGGGACCTACGTCGGCCACATCACCTCGGCGGTGAAGCATGCGCCGCGCTGGATGATCCTGGCGGTGGTGCTGACCGCGCTGTGCGGCTTCCTGTTCACCCGCATGCCGGGCAGCTTCCTGCCTGAAGAAGACCAGGGCTACGCACTGGCCATCGTGCAGCTGCCGCCGGGTTCGACCAAGGGCCAGACCAACGAAGTCTTCTCGCAGATGCGCGGCATCCTGAAGGACCAGGAAGGCTACGAAGGCCTGATGCAGATCGCTGGCTTCAGCTTCGTCGGTTCGGGCGAGAACGTCGGCATGGGCTTCATCCGCCTCAAGCCGTGGGCCGACCGCAAGGTCACCGTGCCCGAGTTCATCCAGAACATGAACGGCGCGTTCTACGGCATCAAGGAAGCGCAGATCTTCGTGGTCAACCTGCCGACCGTGCAGGGCCTGGGCCAGTTCGGCGGCTTCGACATGTGGCTGCAGGACCGTGGTGGCCAGGGCTACGAACAGCTGACGCAGGCGCGCAACATCCTGCTGGGCAAGGCCGCACAGGAAAGCGACAAGCTGGTCGGCGTGCGTCCTAACGGCCTGGAAAACGCCCCGCAGCTGGCGCTGCATGTCGACCGCGTGCAGGCGCAGTCGATGGGCATGTCGGTGTCGGACGTGTACAGCACCATCCAGCTGATGCTGGCCCCGGTGTACGTCAACGACTTCTTCTACCAGGGCCGCATCAAGCGCGTGACCATGCAGGCCGACGCGCCGTACCGCACCGGCCAGGAATCGCTGAAGAGCTTCTACAGCCCCTCCAGCCTGACCACCAATGCCGACGGCACCAACGCCATGATCCCGCTGAACACGGTGGTCAAGTCGGAATGGGTGTCGGCCCCGCCGTCGCTGAGCCGCTACAACGGTTACTCGGCCATCAACATCGTCGGCTCGCAGGCCCCGGGCAAGAGCTCGGGTGAAGCGATGACCGCGATGGAAGACATCGTCACCAACGACCTGCCGGCCGGTTACGGCTATGACTGGTCGGGCATGTCCTACCAGGAAATCCTGGCGGGCAACGCGGCGACGCTGCTGCTGGTGCTGTCGGTGGTGGTGGTGTTCCTCTGCCTGGCCGCACTGTATGAAAGCTGGTCGATTCCGGTGGCCGTGCTGCTGGTGGTGCCGCTGGGCGTGCTGGGTGCCATCGGCCTGTCGATGATCCGCGGCCTGCCCAACGACATCTTCTTCAAGATCGGCATGATCACGGTGATCGGCCTGGCCGCGAAGAACGCGATCCTGATCGTGGAGTTCGCGGTGGAGCAGCGTGCGGCGGGCAAGACCCTGCGCGATGCCACCATCGAAGCGGCCCGCCTGCGTTTCCGCCCGATCCTGATGACCTCGTTCGCGTTCATCATGGGCGTGATCCCGATGGCCATCTCCACCGGCGCCGGCGCCAACTCCCGCCACGCCATCGGTACCGGCGTGATCGGCGGCATGCTGTTCGCCACCCTGCTGGGCCTGCTGATGATCCCGGTGTTCTTCGTGGTCGTGCGCCGCATGCTGGGCGACAAGCTGGATGAACCCTCCAAGGAGTTCATGGAGCGCCAGCGCGACGCGGAAGCCGCACACCGTCCGGATCGTTGATCCGGCGGCAGGTTGAAATGAAAAGGCCCCGGAGCGATCCGGGGCCTTTTTTGTTGCCGCAACGCGGGGCTACGGTACACGCCAACCAAGATTGGCATCTACCAGAGCAGCAGGCACCGCCCCTCAGCGCAGCAGCGCGATCACCGCACACACGGCCACGATCACCAGCGCCACCCACTGCATCGGCACGAAGAAGAAATGATGCGGTGCCGCCTCACCCTTCTGCCGCGGCGCACGGTTCAGCCAAAGACCCAGCAGCACGTTCACGCCAGCACCGATGCCACCGCCCAGCAGCACCTGCTGCAGCGGAATGTTGCCCTTCGGGCCTTCGTGCGGGAAGAAGTACGCCAGCAGCAGGATCACCGCGATCGGTGTCACCAGCGTCATGAATCCCCAACCGCGATAGATCATCGTGCAGCTCCATGCAAAAAAGGGCTGCATTGTAGCGGGGGCAACGGCGCGCGATCGTTTTTGTAGAGCCGAGCCCATGCTCGGCTGCTCTTACCGGAGCCGAGCATGGGCTCGGCTCTACAGAAGGCCAAAGGCACGGCGCATCCACGCATGGCGTGGATCTACCGTACCGGAGCATGGGCTCGGCACACATCCACATCCATCGGACGCGCCGCCATTGCGGCGGCGCGTCCACTCGAACTCAGCGCAGGCCCGTCTCGTTGCGGGCAATCACCAGGCGCTGGATTTCCGAGGTACCTTCGTAGATCTCGGTGATCTTGGCATCACGGAAGTAGCGCTCCAGCGGCATTTCCTTGGAATAGCCCATGCCGCCGTGGATCTGCACGGCCTGGTGGGTGATCCACATCGCGGCTTCCGAAGCAGTCAGCTTGGCGATGGCCGCTTCGTTGCTGAAGCGCTTGCCTTCACCCTTCACCCACGCCGCGCGCAGGGTCAGCAGCAGGGCGGCGTCCAGCTTGCACTTCATGTCGGCGATCTTCGCCTGGGTCATCTGGAAGGTACCGATGGCGGCACCGAAGGCCTTGCGGTCCTTCACGTATTCCAGGGTCGCTTCATAGGCGGCACGGGCGATGCCGATGGCCTGCGACGCAATGCCGATGCGACCGGCGTCGAGCACGCCCATGGCGATCTTGAAGCCCTCGCCTTCCTGGCCGAGCACGTCGTCGGCCTGGGCCACGTAGTCGTTGAACTCGATCTCGCAGGTGGCCGAGGCACGGATGCCCAGCTTCGGCTCGGTCTTGCCGCGGCCGAAGCCGGCGTTGTCGGTGTCGATCAGGAAGGCGGTGATGCCGCGCGCGCCCTTGTCAGGCTCGCTCATCGCGAACAGCACGATGTACTTGGCCACCGGGCCGGAGGTGATCCAGCTCTTCTTGCCGTTGATGACATAGGTGCCGTCGGCCTGCTTGACCGCGCGGCAGCGCATGGCGGTGGCATCCGAACCGGACTGCGGCTCGGTCAGCGCGAACGCACCGATGGCCTGGCCTTCGGCAATGGCGCGCACGTACTTCTGCTTCTGCGCCTCGCTGCCATGGGTCAGGATGCCGTTGCAGAACAGCGAATTGTTGACCGACATGATGGTCGAGTGCGCCGCATCACCGGCGGCGACTTCCACCATCGCCAGCACGTAGGCCACCGGGTCCATGCCCGCGCCACCGTATTCGGTCGGCACTTCGATGCCCATCAGGCCGTTTTCGCCCAGCAGGCGGATGTTTTCAAGCGGAAATTCGCCGGTGCGGTCATGGTGCTCCGCGCTCGGGGCGATCTTCTCCTGCGCGATGCGCCGCGCCACGTCCTGCAGCATCAACTGCTCTTCAGTAAAGCTGAAATCCACAACACCCTCCCAGGTACATGATGATAGGGGCCACGCACTGCGCGCCCAGGTGGCTCGATTGTACCGGGGCCGGGCAACGGCGGCTGACTTGGAGGGTGTTGCGGCTTGACCGGGACCGCTGCCGTCGGCGAATATATCTCTATATCGCGATAGGTAGATATTCATGGATCTGGAAGACTGGTCGACCCGCCTGAAGGTGTTCGCCGACGCCACCCGCGTGCGCCTGCTGGCGCTGCTGGAACAGGAAGAGCTGACCGTGGCCGAGTTGTCGGCGATCACCCGGCTGGCGCAGCCGCGGGTGTCGACCCACCTGGCGCGCCTGAAGGAAGCCGGCCTGGTCCGCGACCGCCGTGCCGGCGTGTCGGCCTATTACCGCTTCGACGATGCGCAGCTGGACCCGGCGCAACGCGCATTGTGGCATGCCTTGAGCAACGGAAGCGACGATCCACTGCTGCGCCAGGATGCTGAACGCGTCGCTGCGGTGATGGCCAGCCGCGCCGCCGACCAGAACTGGGCCGACAGCGTGGCCGGCGACATGGAGCGCCACTACTCGCCGGGCCGCACCTGGGAAGCCCTGGCCCGCACCGCGCTGCCGCTGCTGGAAACCGGCGACGTGCTCGACATCGCCTCCGGTGACGGCGTGCTGGCCGAACTGGTGGCCCCGCACGCCAGCCGCTACGTCTGCATCGACACCAGCGCGCGCGTGGTGGCCGCCGCCAGCGAGCGCCTGCGCCGCCTGCCCAACGTGGAGGTGCGCGAGGGCGACATGCACGCCCTGCCCTTCAAGGACGGCAGCTTCGACCTGGTGGTGCTGATGCACGCCCTGACCTACGCCAGCAAGCCGGCGCAGGCCGTGGCCGAGTCCGCGCGCGTGCTGCGCCCGGGCGGCCGCCTGCTGCTGTGCAGCCTGGCCCGCCACGAGCACAAGGCCGCGGTGGAAGCCTATGGCCACGTCAACCTCGGCTTCAGCGACAAGGAGCTGCGCAGGTTCGTCGACAAGGCCGGCCTGCAGGTCTCCAGCCTGGAAACCGTGACCCGCGAAAAACGCCCGCCGCATTTTGAAGTCATCTCGCTGATCGCCAACAAGCCCTGAGGTCGCCGTGTCCGCCCTGCCCTGGCTGCATCCCGAACGTGCCCATGCCCTGCTTGCCGCACTGCGCGAGCGCATCCTGATCATCGACGGTGCGATGGGCACGATGATCCAGCGCCACAACCTGCAGGAAGACGATTACCGCGGCCAGCGTTTCGCCGGCGGCTACGACCACGACCATGGCCCCGGTTGCGACCACGGCGCGCCGGAAGGCCACGACCTGAAGGGCAACAACGACCTGCTGCTGCTCACCCGGCCGCAGGTCATCGGTGACATCCACACCGCCTACCTGCAGGCCGGCGCGGACCTGGTGGAAACCAACACGTTCAACGCGACCTCGGTCAGCCAGGCCGACTACCACCTCGAACACCTGGTGTACGAGCTGAACAAGGCCGGCGCCGCCGTCGCCCGCGCCTGCTGCGATGCCGTTGAAGCCACCACGCCGGACAAGCCGCGCTTCGTCATCGGGGTGATCGGGCCGACCAGCCGCACCGCCTCGATCAGCCCCGACGTGAACGATCCCGGCTTCCGCAACACCAGTTTCGACGAGCTGCGCGACACCTACCGCGAAGCCATCGAAGGCCTGATCGACGGCGGCGCCGATACCCTGATGGTCGAGACCATCTTCGACACGCTCAACGCCAAGGCCGCGCTGTATGCGCTGGAAGAGGCCTTCGATGCGCGCGGTGCACGCCTGCCGGTGATGATCTCCGGCACCATCACCGATGCGTCCGGCCGCACCCTGTCGGGGCAGACCGCCGATGCCTTCCATGCCTCGCTGGCCCATGCGCGCCCGCTGTCGATCGGCCTGAACTGCGCGCTGGGTGCCGATGCCATGCGCCCGCACGTGGAAACCCTGTCCCAGGTGGCCGACTGCCATGTCAGCGCGCACCCCAATGCCGGCCTGCCCAATGCCTTCGGCGAGTACGACGAGACGCCCGAGGAAATGGCCGCCACCCTGCGTGGCTTCGCCGAGGACGGCCTGCTGAACCTGGTCGGTGGCTGCTGCGGCTCCACCCCTGACCATATCCGCGCCATCGCCGAGGCCGTGGCCGGCCTGCCACCGCGCGCCCTGCCCGGCGCACAGGAGCAGCAGGCCGCATGAGCACTTCGCCCTACACCCGCCTGTCCGGCCTGGAACCACTGGTCATCACCCCGGACCTGCTGTTCGTCAACGTCGGCGAGCGCACCAACGTCACCGGCAGCGCGCAGTTCCGCAAGCTCATCAAGGAAGGCCGCTACGAGGAAGCGGTGGACGTCGCGCGCCAGCAGGTGGCCAGCGGTGCGCAGATCCTCGACGTCAACATGGACGAAGGCCTGATCGATTCGGAAGCGGCGATGACCCGCTACCTCAACCTGATCATGTCCGAGCCGGACATCGCGCGCATCCCGGTGATGGTCGATTCCTCCAGGTGGAGCGTGATCGAGGCGGGCCTGAAATGCCTGCAGGGCAAGAGCGTGGTCAACTCGATCTCGCTGAAGGAAGGCGAGGCGCTGTTCCGCGAGCACGCGCGCAAGGTGCTGCGCTATGGCGCGGCCGCGGTGGTGATGGCCTTCGACGAGGCCGGCCAGGCCGATACCTGCGCGCGCAAGGTCGAGATCTGCACGCGCGCCTACCGCATCCTCGTCGATGAAATCGGCTTCCCGCCGCAGGACATCATCTTCGACCCGAACATCTTCGCCGTCGCCACGGGCATCGAAGAGCACGACAATTATGCGGTCGACTTCATCGAAGCGACCCGCATCATCAAGCAGACCCTGCCGCACTGCCACGTGTCCGGCGGCGTCTCCAACGTGTCGTTCTCGTTCCGCGGCAATGAGACGGTGCGCCAGGCCATCCATTCGGTGTTCCTGTACCACGCCATCGCCGCCGGCATGGACATGGGCATCGTCAACGCCGGCGCGATGCCGATCTACGACGAGCTGGAACCGGAACTGCGCGAGCGCGTGGAGGATGTGATCCTCAATCGCCGCAGCGATTCGACCGAGCGCCTGCTGGAGATCGCAGAGCGCTACAAGGGCAAGAAGGGCGCAGCGAAGACCGAAGACCTGGCCTGGCGCGAAAAGCCGGTTGCGCAGCGCCTGGCGCATGCGCTGGTGCACGGCCTGGATGCCTTCGTGGAAGAGGACACCGAGCTGGCCCGTCAGGCCTCCAGCCGCCCGCTGGATGTGATCGAAGGCCCGTTGATGGACGGCATGAACGTGGTCGGCGACCTGTTCGGCGCCGGCAAGATGTTCCTGCCGCAGGTGGTGAAATCCGCGCGCGTGATGAAGAAGGCGGTGGCCTACCTGCTGCCCTACATCGAAGCCGAGAAGGCGCGCAGCGGCGACACCGCGCGCAGCAACGGCAAGATCATCATGGCCACGGTGAAGGGCGATGTGCACGACATCGGCAAGAACATCGTCGGCGTGGTCCTGGCCTGCAACAACTTCGAGGTCGTCGACCTTGGCGTGATGGTGCCGGCGCAGAAGATCCTCGATGCGGCGCGCGAACACCACGCGGACCTGATCGGCCTGTCCGGCCTGATCACGCCCTCGCTGGAAGAGATGAGCCACGTCGCCCGCGAGATGGAGCGCCAGGGTTTCGACCTGCCGCTGCTGATCGGCGGTGCGACCACCTCGCGCGCACACACCGCGCTGAAGATCGACCCGCATTACAAGGCGCCCACGGTGTGGGTGAAGGACGCCTCGCGCGCGGTCGGCGTAGCCCAGTCGTTGATCTCGCGCGACCTGCGCGAGGCCTTCGTCGCCGCCAACGAAGCCGACTACGCCGAGATCCGCGCGCGTCATCGCAACCGTGGCGATGCCAAGCGCCTGGTCTCGCTGGAACACGCACGCGGGCAGAAGTTCCAGGGCGACTGGGCGAACTACACCCCGCCCGCACCGAAGCAGCCGGGCCTGCACGTATTCGATGATTACCCGCTGGCCGAGCTGGTTGATTACATCGACTGGACGCCGTTCTTCCAGGCCTGGGAACTGGCCGGCAAGTACCCGGCCATCCTCACCGATGAGATCGTCGGCACCCAGGCCAGCGAGCTGTACCGCGACGCCCGCGCGATGCTCGACCGCATCGTCGGCGAGAAGTGGCTGCAGGCCAAGGCCGTGTTCGGCCTGTGGCCGGCCAACAGCGTCGGCGACGACGTGCGCGTGCAGCACCCGGAGGGCGAGACGACCCTGCACTTCCTGCGCCAGCAGGTGGACAAGCCGGCCGAGCGCCCCGACTTCTGCCTGGCCGACTTCATCGCCCCGGCCGACAGTGGCCAGCAGGACTGGATCGGCGCCTTCGCGGTGACCGCCGGCATCGGCATCGACGCCCACGTCGCGCGCTTCGAGGCCGACCATGACGACTACAACGCGATCCTGCTGAAGGCCCTGGCCGACCGCTTCGCCGAAGCGCTGGCCGAGCGCCTTCACCAGCGCGTACGCACGGAGTTCTGGGGCTACGACCACGCCGAGACGCTGGACAACGAGGCACTGATCGACGAGCAGTACCGCGGCATCCGCCCGGCACCGGGCTACCCGGCCTGCCCCGAGCACAGCGAGAAGCGCCGCCTGTTCGACCTGCTGCAGGCCGAAGCGAACGCCGGCATGGAGCTGACCGAGAGCTTCGCGATGCTGCCCACCGCCGCCGTATCGGGCTACTACTTCAGCCACCCGCAGAGCCAGTACTTCGTGGTCGGCCGCCTCAGCCGCGAACAGGTGAGTGACTACGCGCGCCGAAAGGGCGTCGACCGCGCCCAGGCCGAGCGCTGGCTGGCCTCCAACCTCGACTACGACCCCGAATGAGGCGGTAGCGCCGGGCCATGCCCGGCGTCATCTCCCGTCCGCCGGGCATGGCCCGGCGCTACCGTGCATGATTCCCGCGATGACCGTTCCTGCTGCCCGCCTGTCCAGCTTCTACCTGTTCTATTACGCGGCGCTGGGCGCCTTCACGCCGTACTGGAGCCTGTTCCTCACCGCGCGCGGGATGAGCGTCACCGCCATCAGCGTGATGATGGGCCTGTGGTACGCCACCCGCGTGGTCGCGCCCAGCACCTGGACCACGCTGGCCGCCGCCTCGCCGCGCCCGATCCGCCTGCTGCGGGTGGGCTGCGTGCTGACGCTGCTCAGCTTCGCCGTGTTCCTGCTGCCGCTGCCGCAGCCATGGATGTACCCGGCGATGGTGGTGTTCTGCTTCTTCTACAACGCGGTGATGCCGCAGTTCGAGTCGATCACCCTCACCCACCTGGGCAGTGACAGTCATCGCTACGGGCTGATCCGGGTCTGGGGCTCGCTGGGCTTCATCGCCATCGTCACCCTGTTCGGCTGGCTGATCGAAGGCGATGGCAGCGGCAACCGCGCCGGGCTGCTGCCGTGGATGATGCTGCCGCTATTCGCCCTGCTGGTGGTCTCGGCCTTCAGCAACCAGTACGCGCGCGGCATCGGCAAGGCCGAGGGTGATGCCAGCGGCTTCTGGCAGATCGTGCGCCGCCCGCCGGTGCTGGCGTTCTTCCTCGCCGCCTTCATGGAACAGCTGTCGTTCGGGCCGTACTACACGTTCTTCTCGGTCTACATGGACCACCACGGCTACCGTACTTCCACCCTCGGCCTGCTGTGGACCATCGGCGTGGTGTTCGAGGTCGGCGTGTTCTTCACCATCGGCCGCTTCTTCCGCCGCTACGACGCCAGCTGGATGCTGCTGATCGCACTGGTCAGTTCCTGTCTGCGCTGGGCGGTCACCGCGCTGTTCCCGGAAAACCTGCCGGTGATGCTGGTGGCGCAGACCGCGCATGCGCTGGGCTTTGCCGCGTTCTTCGCCGCGGCGATGCAGATGCTGGCGACCTATTTCCCCGGCCGCCTCAACGGCCATGGCCAGGGCCTGCTGTATGGCTTTTCGTCCGGTGTGGGTGGCGTGCTGGGCGCACTCATCGCTGGCCAGCTGTGGACCATCGACAACGGCCGCACCGCGTTCCTAGCCGGCAGTGGCTTCGCCCTGGTCGGCGCCCTGCTGTGCTTCTTCGCGCTGAGCCTGCCGCTGATCCGCGCGCGGCGCCGCGTCGCCCGCGCGGAGTGAACGCCATGCGCCGCTTCAGGGCTGGCGCAGGACCTTCTGCAGTGACGGCAGCAGCACGCGGTTGCCATAACCACTGACGTGGTCGCCATCGAAGTACAGCGGCCGGCCATCGCGCTGTGCCGGGCACAGGGTGTCGTCACACAGCACCGGCAGCGGGTCCCACATCACCGCACCCGGCAGGCCATCGACCACCTGCTGCAGGCTGCCGAGCATGGGCGCACGCAGCGCCTCCATGTCCGCGCGTGTGCTGACCAGTCCATTGCGGCAGACTTCATTGTCGGCGTTGAACGCATCCGAACACCGGTATGGCGGTGCTGGCAGCACGGGCTTGGGCGCCTCCATCACGACACGGACGCCGCGCTCGGCCAATGGCTTCCACTGGGCGATCGCCTCGGCCACCTCAGCGTCACGGCCTGCGGCCGCCTCCGGCGTGCGTTCGCCCGCGAGCTGCGCCGCGGCATCGAACAGCACGAACTGGTCGGACAGGCGCGGAACGCGCAGTGACACCAGCACCACCACGTCGCCGGGCTGCGCCCGCTGGCTGATGTCGGCGAACACGGCCGCGTCGAAGGCTTCGCAGCCTGCGCCCGCTCCGCGCCACTTCTGCAGGCTGACCTGCGGGCAGCCCCCACGGCCATACAGCGACACATGCGCACCGGTATCCAGCGCCAGCCGCTGCAGCAGCTCGATGTAGGCCATGGCATGCGAATCGCCGGCCACGAACACACGGGCGGGTGCGGCCGCGGGGACAGGGCGATCACAGCGCCCGCGCGCATAGGTGCGGGCACTGCCACCTTCGAAGCGATGCTTGCCGGTCACCAGCGCGCACCCCGGGAAATCGTCGGCCACGCGCCTGCTGCTGGCGTACCAGTCCGCTGCGTTCCGGCTGACGGTGCTGAATGACAGCAGCGATGCCTGCGAGTACAGCAGCATCTGCAGGGCGCCGGCCAGCACGAGCGCGGCAGCGCCACTGGCCACCCAGCGCAGCGACGTCGCGCGCGGCGCCAACGGGCCACGGAAGGGCTGTTCCACCCAGCGCCACGACAACCAGGACAGCAGCGCCACCAGCAACGTCGCCGAGAGCATCTGCAGCGGTGTTTCCAGGCCCACGGTCCAGCGCATCAGCACGAACACCGGCCAATGCCAGAGGTAGAGCGAGTAGGACAGCAGGCCGATGCGACGCATGGGCGCGCTGGCCAGCACGCGGCCGATCCAGGCCTGCGGATGGTGGTGCAGCGACCACAGCAGCCCCGCCGTGGCGAATGCCGGCAGCAGGCCATCGGGCCACGGTGAGTGTCCAGCGCGCGCGGTCCACAGCGCCCAGCCCAGCAGGGCCAGCGACAGCGCGGCCAGCAGCGAGAACACCCACGCACCACGGGCCAGCGAGCGCTGCGTCAGCGGGTCGAGCGATGCGCGCACATGCAGCAGCTGGAACAGCAGCACGCCCACGCCCAGCTGCCACAGCCTCGTGGTTGTGGCGTAGAAGGCCCAGGAAGGCGGCACGTCGCGCAGGCCCAGCACCGCCGCATGCAGCAGCGATGCCGCGCTGACCAGCAGGAACAGGCCCAGGCTCAGCCAGCGCCCACGTGCGCCCCGTGCCCAGGCCAGGAACAACAGCGGGAACAGCAGGTAGAACTGCTCTTCCACGCCCAATGACCAGGTGTGGGTATAGGGATTGAACTCGGCCTTGGGCGCGAAATAGTCGTTGCCGACCGCGGCCAGCACCCAGTTGCTGAGGCCGAAGAAGGCCATCAGGCCCGTCTTGTCACTGGCCTCGCTCAACCACGATTCGGGAATGAACATCACGCTGGCCATCGCAGTGACCAGCAGGCAGGTGACCAGGGCCGGGGCGATACGGCGGATGCGCCGCGCATAGAAGCGCAGCATCGAAGCACCCAGCGACAGTGGCGGCAGGCGATGCACCGACGCACTGACCACGAAACCGGAAATGACGAAAAACACGTCCACGCCGGTGAACCCGCCCGGCAGCCAGGCCGGGTCCAGGTGGAACACGATCACCGCCAATACGGCGATCGCGCGCAGTCCATCGATGTGCGGTACGTAACCGCGCCCTGCCTCAGCCGTCATCCTGCCCTTCCCCCAACTGCCACGTCGGCGGGCGTGGCAGGCAACTCAATCCATTACCAGACCAGGTCGTCCGGCACCTGGAACTGCGGGTCCGCGTACGGATCTTCCTCGGCCGGCGCGTTCGGATCGACCTTCAGCGCTACCGATGCGGCGAACACCGCTTCGGACTGCGCCAGCAGCTCGGCGGTCACCAGCAGGTAACGGCCGTTGAGCTGGACCACGCCCAGCTCACCCGCATTGAGTGCGGTCAGCTGCGCGGCGGTCACATAGATGCGCTTGATCTTGCCGCCATACGGGAAGTGGCGGGCGATGTCGGCCGCCTCGTCATTGAGACCCTTGTCCTTCAGCAGTTCTTCCAGCTTGGCCTTGGCCTCGCGGCGCTGGCGCGCTTCTTCCTGCTTCAGGCGCTCGGTCTCGATGCGCTCTTCCTTTTCCTTCTGCGCGCGGATGGCGTAGGCCTTGGCCAGGTCCATCTCTTCGGCGCTGCGCGGCTTGCGCGGGCCCTGCTGGCCCGGGCCACGCGACTGGCCGGGCTTGCCGGGCTTGCCGGCGCCGCCATTACCGTGGCCACGACGCTCGCCAGGCTTGTGCTCGCCCTTGCCAGCGCCCTGCGGCTTTCCATTGCCATTGCCACCCTTGCCCTGCGGGCGGCCATCACGGCGGGGGCCATCATTCTTGCGCTCGGGCTTGGGTGCCGGCTTGAAGCCCAGGCCCATCAGCTGGTCGCGGAGGGTATCGCTCATAGGAATCAGATCAGTAGTGCGGCGGCGGCGGTTCGCTCGCCGGATCAGAAGAATGCAATGCATTGCGGACCTTGCCCAGGTCTTCCAGCAGCACGCGCAGCACATCGGCATTGCGGCTGCCCTGCATGCGTGCATCGGCCAGCGCATCGCTCAATTCGGCCAGCGCGTGTTCCTGGAAGGACACGCGCATTTCCAGTTCGACCAGGCGCGCTTCCAGCGCCTGCTCGCGTTCACTCGATGAATCAGACATGCAACGAACGTCCCCGGCCAATGCCGTAGTAAGCCAGACCGGCAGCCTCGACCTCAGACGGGTCGTACAGGTTGCGGCCATCGAACACCACCGCGTCCTGCAGCTGCGAATGCAGCGCCTGGAAATCGGGGCTGCGGAACTGCTTCCACTCGGTCACGACGACCACCGCATCGGCGCCCTGCAGTGCGTCTTCGGCACTGCTGCAGAACACCAGGTCGTCACGCTGGCCGAAGATGCGCTGCGCTTCGTGGGTGGCTTCCGGGTCGTAGGCACGCACGCGCGCACCGGCGTCCCACAGCTGGGCCAGCAGGCGGCGGCTGGAGGCCTCGCGCATGTCGTCGGTGTTCGGCTTGAAGGCCAGGCCCCACACCGCGAAGGTCTTCCCGCGCAGGCTGGCGTCCGCGCCGTAGTGGCGCTGGATGAGCTCGAACAGGTGGCCCTTCTGCGCCTCGTTGACCGCTTCGACCGCGTCCAGCAGCTTCGGCGCCAGGCCGTACTGCTGCGCGGTGCGGGCCAGCGCCTGCACGTCCTTGGGGAAGCACGAGCCACCGTAACCGGCGCCCGGGTAGATGAAATGCCAGCCGATGCGCGGGTCCGAACCGATGCCCTGGCGGACCTGCTCGATGTCGGCGCCGACGCGCTCGGCGATGTTGGCCATTTCGTTCATGAACGAAATCTTGGTGGCCAGCATCGCATTGGCGGCGTACTTGGTCAGCTCGGCCGAACGCACGTCCATTTCCACGACGCGGTCGTGGTTGCGGTTGAACGGTGCGTACAGGCGGCGCATGACCGCCACCGATTCGGCGCTGGAGGCGCCGATGATGATGCGGTCCGGGCGCATGCAGTCCGCGACCGCATCGCCTTCCTTCAGGAATTCGGGGTTGGACACCACGTCGAAGGCGATGTCCGCGCCACGCGCAGCCAGCTCTTCGGCGATCGCCGCACGCACCTTGTCGGCGGTGCCCACCGGCACCGTCGACTTGTTGACCACCACGGTCGGCACGCTGATGTGCCGGCCGATGGTGCGGGCCACGGCCAGCACGTACTGCAGGTCGGCGCTGCCATCCTCGTCCGGCGGCGTGCCGACGGCGATGAAAACCACCTGCCCGTGGCCGATGGCCGCTGCGGCATCGGTGGTGAACGCCAGCCGCGATGCGGCATGGTTGGCCTTCACCATCGGCTCCAGGCCCGGCTCATAGATCGGGATGACGCCCTGGTTGAGGCCATCGACCTTGGCCTGGTCGATGTCCACGCAGACGACCTGGTGGCCGGCATCGGCCAGGCAGGTACCTGTCACTAGACCGACGTAGCCGGTACCGAAAATCGCAACGCGCATGTCCGTGCTGACTCCTGGCGGCTTACGGCAGGACGCCCAGCAGCTCGACGTCGAAGGTCAGTGCGGCGTTCGGGCCGATCGGGCCACCCGGGGTGCCGTTCTCGCCATAGGCCAGGTCGCCCGGGATCCAGAAGCGGTACTTGGAGCCGACCGGCATCAGGGCGACGCCCTCGGTCCAGCCCTTGATGACCTGGTCCAGGCCGAATTCGGCCGGGCCACGACCGGCGGAGCTGTCGAACACGGTGCCGTCCAGCAGCTTGCCTTCGTAGTTCACGCGCACCTTGCTGGTCGGCAGCGGGCGCTCGCCGCTACCCGGGCGGATCACTTGGTACTGCAGGCCCGAGGCGGTGGTCACCACGCCCGGCTGGGTCTTGTTCTTGGCCAGGAATGCATTGCCTTCCTGACGGTTGGTCTGCGCGGCCTGGGCAGCCTTGGCCTGCATTTCAGCCTGCTTGGTGCCCATGAACGACTGGATGGTCGCGGTCGCGTCGGCTTCGGTCATCTTCGGCTGGCCCTTGGTCAGGCCGGTGCTGATCGCTTCGAACAGCGAGGCGGTGTCGATGTCGTCCTTCAGCTGGGCCAGCGACGGGCCGATCGAGTACGAACCGATCATCTGCGCGACCTTGACGCGGTCGACCTTGGCCGGCTGCGAGCCCGGGGCCATCCCCGGAACCTGCTGGCCGTTGCGGGCCATCACGACCTGGCGCAGGGCCGCATCGGTGGCCTTGGCCTGGTCCTGGGTGATCTGCGGCTGCAGGCCTTCGAACGAACGCTCGACGGCGGTACGCAGGGCAGCCACGTCGATTTCATCGGCGATCGGCGCGAACGACTTGGCCACATCCAGACCGATGGCGTAGCCGAGCTTCTGCTTGGGGGAATTCAAGGTTGCGGTCTCCTTGGCGGCCGCCGGTGCGGCCGGTTGTTGCGACAGGGCGACACCGGAGGTGCCCATCGCCAGAATCAGAACCGACGCCGCTGCGCCGCGCATTCCCATCTTCATTCGCTGCATTCCTGGAAGTGTCTGGGCGCCGACGTCGGCGCGAAACGATCATTGTCGCACGCACGCCGGAGATGTCGAGGCGTGCGTGCTTTCATTCAATGCACGGCCGGTGCGGCCAGTGCCTTGTCGATGGCCGCCTTCAGCTGCGGATCATCCGGGGTGACCTTGCTGGCGAACTGGGCGATGACCTTGCCATCGCGGCCGACCAGGTACTTGTGGAAGTTCCAGCCCGGGGCGACGCCGGTGGCGGCCGTCAGGCGCTGGTACAGCGGCGTGGCCTCCGGACCGGTGACGTGCACCTTCTCGAACATCGGGAACTTGACGCCGTAGGTCAGCGTGCAGAAATCCTGGATCTGCTTCTCGTCACCGGGCTCCTGGCCCTTGAAATCATTCGACGGGAAGCCGAGCACGGCAAAGCCCTTGCTGGCGTACTGCTTGTGCAGCGCCTCCAGGCCTTCGTACTGCGGGGTATAGCCGCACTTGCTGGCGGTGTTGACCACCAGCAGCACCTGGCCGTGGTAGCGCTTTTCCAGGTTGACCTGCTGCTTGCCGGCCAGCGGGCGGTAGCTCACATCGAGCAGGTCGGCGGCCAGGGCGGTGGCCGAACCGGCCAGACCGAAGGCCAGGACGGTCAACAGGGACAGGCCGCGGAGGCGGCGCGGGAAAGCAGTCGGCAGAGGCATGAGGGTCATTCCGCAGTAGCTGTTTCAGGGCTCCGGCCAGCTCGGGCCGGGAATCGGCCGAACTATAGCACCGGGGCCCGGAGCGCCTGCCGTTGCAGGGCGGGCGGCACTTTGCATGGCGTGGCGGCTGCGGCCGGAGCACCCGGCCAGCGCATCTTTGATGACATAGCATCGATGTTGCTGAATGGAAGCAGGCCGGATCGTGCTGGCGGTGCGAGGCCTTTTCCCCTCGGATCAATCACTTGGGATGATATTTCGGAACTGTGACCACCCCTGCCATCAGTTGGGTGGAAGCAGGGCTTGCACGACAGCGTGCCGGTGTTATAGTTGCATACAACACCAGTCACCTGAGACAGGGGGAACCATGAACATCCTGATGCGACGCCGCCATGCCGCTCCTGCGGTCACCGCCGTATCGACGCTGTTGGCCCTGCTCTGGCTGGCCCTGCCGGCACCACCGGCGCCCTCCTCCTCCACCGATACAGCGCAGGACGCAGCACCCTTCACGGCCGGGAACGCCGAACCCTCTCCCCCTCCCCCGCGTCGGCTGCACAGCTCCCTGTCCATGCCGTACTTCTCGTTCGCACAGCCGCTGACCCCACGGAGCTGAATATGAGCGACATCCAGTGGAGCGACGGCGCTCCCATCTACCGCCAGCTTAAGGAGCGCGTGATCGCCATGATGCTCGACGGAATTCTCAAGCCGGGCGACGCCCTGCCTTCGGTGCGCCAGGTGGCCGCCGACTACCAGCTCAACCCCATCACCGTTTCGCGCGCCTACCAGGAACTGGCCGATGAAGGCCTGGTCGAGAAGCGCCGCGGCCTGGGCATGTTCATGACCGAGCCGGCCGCCACGCAGCTGCGCAGCAGCGAGCGCGAACGCTTCCTCAATGAAGAATGGCCGGCCGTCCTGGAGCGCATCCAGCGCCTGGGCCTGAGCCTCGACGAATTGCTGCCCCAGGGGAAGATCTGATGAGTACCGTAGCAAGCGACGCCGTCATCACCGCCAAGGGCCTGCGCAAGGCCTACAAGAACACCGTTGCCCTCGACAACGCCAGTTTCTCCATTCCGGCAGGCCGCATCGTCGGCCTGATCGGGCCCAATGGCGCCGGCAAGACCACCGCGCTGAAGGCCATCCTCGGCCTGACCTCGGTGGAAGGCGAGCTGTCCGTGCTGGGCCGCGACCCGCGCGTGCACCGCGATGAACTGATGAAGGACATCTGCTTCATCGCCGACGTGGCCGTGCTGCCGCGCTGGCTGAAGGTGCGCGAGGCCATCGATTTCGTGGCCGGCGTGCACCCGCGCTTCGACCGCGCCCGCTGCGAACGCTTCCTGGCCAACACCAAGCTGCAGCCGAAGCAGCGCGTGCGCGAGCTGTCCAAGGGCATGATCGTGCAGCTGCACCTGGCCCTGGTGATGGCCATCGACGCCCGCGTGCTGGTGCTGGACGAGCCGACCCTCGGCCTGGACATCCTGTACCGCAAGGAGTTCTACCAGCGCCTGCTGGAGGATTACTTCGACGAACAGAAGACGATCATCGTCACCACCCACCAGGTGGAAGAGATCGAGCACATCCTCAGCGACGTGATGTTCATCCGCGATGGCCGCGTGGTGCTCAGCGCGGAGATGGACGAGGTGGGCGAGCGCTATACCGAACTGCTGGTGGGAGCCGACCAGCTGGACACCGCCCGCGCACTGAAGCCGATCGACGAGCGCAGCCAGGCCTTCGGCAAGACCGTGCTGCTGTATGACGGCGTGCCGCGCAGCCAGCTTTCCACCCTGGGCGAGACCCGCAACGCGGGCCTGGCCGATCTGTTCGTCGCTGTCATGAAGGGGACCTACGCATGAATGCCGTCAACCATCCGGTCAGCCCCGCAGGCACCCTGCGCTGGCTGCTCAAGCGCGAATACTGGGAAAACCGCGGCGGCTTCTTCTACGCACCGCTGATCGCCGGCATCGTCTCGCTGCTGATGAGCGCGGTGGGCATCGGCCTGGGCCTGTTCGCCCTGCACCGCGCCGCCCGCGACGGCGGCCTGCACGTCGACGGCGAGAACGTGAACATCAACGGCCTGGACCTGGGCCTGCTGACCCAGAAGATCAGCGCCAAGGACATGGCCGACCTCGGCAACGGCCTGGACCTGACCCTGCTGCTGAGCTCCGCCTGGCCCTTCCTGGTGCTGGCCTTCGTGGTGTTCTTCTACTGCCTGGGCGCCCTGTACGACGACCGCCGCGACCGCAGCATCCTGTTCTGGAAGTCGCTGCCGCTGTCGGACACCCAGACCGTGCTGTCCAAGGTGATCAGCGCCCTGATCGTGGCACCGCTGGTGGCCACCCTGGCTGCCGTCGCCACCATGTTCGGCTTCCTGCTGATCATCAGCATCGTCGCGGTCACCCACGGCGGCAGTGCGACCACCCTGATCTGGGGCCCGGCCAGCCCGGTGTCCCTGAGCGCCGGCCTGCTCGCCGCCATCCCGGTGTACGCGCTGTGGGCGCTGCCGACCGCCGGCTGGCTGCTGCTGTGCTCGGCCTGGGCCAAGAGCAAGCCGTTCCTGTGGGCCGTCATGCTGCCGCTGTTCGCCGGCATCATCGTCAGCACCACCAAGCTGATGCATGTGTTCGACATGACCACCGGCTGGTTCTGGCAGCACATCGTCGGCCGCCTGCTGCTGGGCACGGTGCCGGGCGTGGACCTGGTCTACCGCCTCAGCGCGAGTGACAAGGCCAAGAACGTCGAGTCGCTGGCCGCGCTGATGAGCCCGGCCGAGCAGTTGAAGACCCTGGCCATGCCCGACCTGTGGATCGGTGCAGCGTTCGGCGTCGCCTTCATCGTCCTGGCCATCGTCCTGCGCAAGCGCGCCGGCGAAATCTGATCCCTTTCCGGAGAAACCACCATGCGTACCCTGCTCGCCTGTAGTGCCCTGTTGCTGCTGTTGCCGCTGTCGGTGCAGGCTGCCGACGCACCGAACTGCAAGTTCTCCGCCCCGCGTTCGCTGAAGCTGGACGCGGCCGATGCCAAGGCCGTGGTGTTCGAGGTCAACCAGCACGACCTGAAGGTGATCGCCAATGCCGGTGGCGGCCAGCTGGATGGCCGCGCCTGTGCCTCGGACAAGAGCTGGCTGGACCAGCTGGTGCTCGACCAGCGCCGCGAAGGTGACAAGCTGGTGGTCAGCCTGCGCCGCGACGGCCGCAGCGGCCTGAGCATGGGCAACAGCTATGCGTGGCTGGACATCCGCGGCAGCGTGCCGGACAACCTGCCGCTGCAGTTCCGCATCGGCTCCGGCGATGCCAGCATCGACAACGCGCAGTCGCTGAGCATGGACGTCGGCTCCGGTGATGGCATCGCCCGCGGCACCCGCGGCAGCGTGCACGCGGCGGTCGGCTCGGGTGACCTGGACATCGAGGGCGCCGCCTCGCTCAACCTGCTCTCGCTGGGCTCGGGCGACGTCAAGGCCCGCACCATCGGCGGCGACGCCGTGGTCGGCACCGTCGGTTCGGGCGACCTGAAGATCAGCGACGTGCGCGGCAACGCCCGCCTGGAGACGGTCGGCTCGGGCGACATCGGCTTCCGCCAGGTGAAGGGCAACGTCGAGATCGGCGTGGTCGGTTCCGGCGACGTGGACATCGACCAGACCGGTGGCAACGTGCATGTGCGCAGCCACGGCTCGGGGGACATCACCGTCAACGGCGCTGGCGGCAACCTGACCGTCGACCACAGCGGCAGCGGCGAGGTCCGCCACCGCGACATCGGCGGCAAGGTCACCCTGCCGCGCGGCAAGTAAGCCATCAATCCATTGCCTTGAGGGGAACGCCATGAACCTGCTGCGCCTGATACCTGCCGTCCTGCTGTGCCTGCCGCTGATCGCCTGCGGCGGCACCTCGTCCTCCTCGTCGTCGTCTTCCGGCGCCGATGCCTCCGCCACCGACACCTCGCCGGGCAAGGCCGTTGCCGATGCCACCGGCGAGATCGGCAAGAGCGTCAAGGAAGCCACGGACAAGGCGCGCGAGGAGATCGCCAAGGGCAACATCAAGATTTCCTCCGACAAGCAGCCCCGCGCCGAGATCACCCCGGATGGCCGCTTCCTGATCGCCGGCAAGGAAGTAGAGACCACGCCGGCGCAGCGTCGCCAGCTGCTGGACTACCGCGGCCATATCGCCGGCATCGCCCAGGACGGCATGGAGATCGGCGTGGCCGGCGCCAAGCTCGGCGCCAACGCCGCCAGCGAAGCGATCAAGGGTGTTTTCAGTGGCGACACCGACGGCATTGAGAAGCGCATCAATGCCGAGGCCGAGAAGCTCGAGGCCCAGGCCAAGCAGCTGTGCAACCGCCTGCCGGCGATGCTGGCCAGCCAGCAGGCGCTGGCCCGCGACCTGCCGGCGTTCCAGCCCTACGCGAGCATGGACCAGTCCGACATCGACGACTGCGACACCAACAAGGTCGTCAACCGCTGAGCCTGTGACATTTCGCCGCACCCGGCCGGCAACCTGACCCGTTGCCGGCCGCGCCGGGGCGCCCGGGCTTACAATGGCCGCCCCCGATGCACCCGATTGAACCGCCATGAAGAAGCTGTTGCTGCTGCTGGTCGCCCTGCTCTGCCTGGGCCTGGCCGGCTGCGACCAGGACTACCGCAACCACCGCGCCGAGCGCGGCAAGCCCAAGATCTCCGTCAGCGAAAGCATGGTGACCGTGCGTCGCCAGCCGGCGCCGAACATCATCATCCTGCCCGACGGCACGATGAAGGTCGACGAGATCCAGATCCCGCTCAACGATGGCCAGCGGCAGATGCTGCAGACCATGTTCGGCAAGCTGCAGGTGCTGCGCCAGAACACGCTGGTGGCCGCCCCGGCCGACCCCAACATGCAGCCGGTGAAGATCCAGCCGCCGGAAGGCATGGAGGTGATTCCGCCGGACCTGGTGCAGACCATTCCGGAGTTCAAGGACTACACCGAGACCTTCGGCAACATCGTCGCCGACCGTCGCTGACACGAAAAACGCCGCCCCGAAGGGCGGCGTTTTCGTTTGATGCGTGGATGCCGGCCGATCAGCCGCCGGCGCCACCGCCACCGGCCTGGATGCCACCGGCGGTCAGCGCGGCCGGATCCAGCAGGCGCCGCAGCTCGGCCTCGTCCAGGCCGCTGTCCTCCAGCGCCACATCCAGCACCGGCCGCTGTTCCTTGTAGGCACGTTTGGCAATCGCCGCGGCCTTCTCATAGCCGATGATCGGGTTCAGCGCGGTCACCAGGATCGGGTTGCGGGCCAGGGCTTCGGCCACGCGGTCCTCGCGCACCTTCAGCCCGGCAATGGCGCTGTCGGCCAGCAGGGTGGACACGTTGGCCAGCAGGCCGATGCCATCGAGCAGGTTCACCGCGATCAGCGGCAGCGTCACGTTGAGCTGGAAATTGCCGGTCTGGCCGGCCACGGTGATCGCGGTGTGGTGGCCGATCACCTGCGCGCAGGCCATCACGGTCGCCTCGGGAATGACCGGGTTGACCTTGCCCGGCATGATCGAGCTGCCCGGCTGCAGGGCCGGCAGTTCGATCTCGCCCAGCCCGGCCAGCGGACCGGCATTCATCCAGCGCAGGTCATTGGCGATCTTGATCAGGGCCACCGCCAGCGCATTGAGCTGGCCGGACAGTTCCACGGCATCATCCTGCGATGCCAGGCCTTCGAACTTGTTGTCGGCGCTGTCGAACTTGAACCCGGTCTGCTGCTTGAGGGCCTTGGCCACCTGGGCGCCGAAGCGCGGGTCGGCATTGATGCCGGTGCCGATGGCGGTGCCACCCAGCGGCAGGCGACGCACGCGCTTGAGGCTGTCCTCGATGCGCTCCTGCGCCGAAGCCAGCTGCGCCGACCACGCACCGAACTCCTGCTCGAAGGTCAGCGGCATCGCATCCATCAGGTGGGTGCGACCGGTCTTGACCACCTTGCGCAGGCTGCGGCCCTTCTTGTCCAGGGTTTTGCGCAGGTGCACCAGCGCCGGCAGCAGCTGCTCGTGCACGGCCAGCACGGCCGACACGCGCAGCGCGGTCGGGATCACGTCATTGGAGCTCTGGCCCTGGTTGACGTGGTCGTTGGGATGCACCGCGGTCTTGCCCGCCTTGCCGGCACGGTTGGCCAGGGTGGCAATGACCTCGTTGGCGTTCATGTTCGACGAGGTGCCCGAGCCGGTCTGGTAGACGTCGATCGGGAAATGCGCGTCCCAGTCACCGGCCGACACTTCGGCGGCGGCCACCTGGATGGCCTTGGCGACGACCTTGGGCAGGTGGCCCAGCTCGGCGTTGACGCCGGCGGCGGCACCCTTCACCAGGCCCAGGGCACGGATGAACCCGCGCGGCATGCGCTGGCCCGAGACCGGGAAATTCTGCACGGCACGCTGGGTCTGCGCGCCCCACAGGGCGTCGGCAGGTACCTGCAGCTCACCCATGCTGTCGTGTTCGATCCGGAACGTCGCGGTTCCACCCTTGTTTGCAGCTTTGCTCATTGCATCGACTCCGCACTACTTCTGTTGGGGAAAGGGAAGCGGCGGCTGGCAGCGGGTCGCTTCCCGGGGCTGGCGGCTGTGCCAACGATACTCCCTTGTCCGCAGCAGGGGACAACGCCAATGGACCACTTCGTCCGATCGGTCGCACCGTCCGATGGGTCGCACCGTCCGATGGGTCGCACCGTCCGATCGGTAGCGCCGGGCCATGCCCGGCGAGCGCGAAGCGCGGCAGCCCGCAGCGTCGTAGAATATGGCCCCCGCCGCTCGCCCCAGCCCTGCCGACATGTCCGATTACGCCCTGCTCGCCCTGTCCCCGCTCGATGGCCGTTATGCCGGCAAGGTCGATGCCCTGCGCCCGATCTTCTCCGAATACGGCCTGATCAAGGCCCGCATCACGGTCGAGGTCGAGTGGCTGCTGGCCCTGGGCGCCGAGCCGGGCATCGTCGAGCTGGCCGCGTTCTCCGACGCCGCCACCGCCCGCCTGCGTGCCCTGGCCGCCAACCTCACCCCGGCCCAGGCCGCGCGCGTGAAGGAGATCGAGCGCACCACCAACCATGACGTCAAGGCGGTGGAGTACTTCATCAAGGAACAGCTGAAGGACGACGCCGAGCTGGCCCCGGCGCTGGAATTCGTGCATTTCGCCTGCACCAGCGAAGACATCAACAATCTCAGCTACGGCCTGATGCTGGAACAGGCCCGCCGCGAAGTGCTGCTGCCGAGCCTGGACGGCATCGCCGCCACCCTGCGCACCCTGGCCCACGCCCAGGCCGCACAGCCGATGCTGTCGCGCACCCACGGCCAGACCGCCTCGCCGACCACCCTGGGCAAGGAGCTGGCCAACGTGGTCGCCCGCCTGGAGCGCCAGCGCCGGCAGATCGCCGCGGTCGAGCTGACCGGCAAGATCAACGGTGCGGTGGGCAACTACAACGCCCACGTCGCCAGCTACCCGGCGGTGGACTGGCCGGCCTTCGCCGAGCGCTTCGTGACCAGCCTGGGCCTGGTGTTCAACCCGTACACCACGCAGATCGAGCCGCACGACAACATCGCCGAGATCGGCGATGCCGCGCGCCGCGCCAACATCATCCTGATCGACCTGGCCCGCGACATCTGGGGCTACATCTCGCTGGGCTACTTCAAGCAGCGCCTGAAGGAAGGCGAAGTCGGTTCGTCGACGATGCCGCACAAGGTCAACCCGATCGATTTCGAGAATGCCGAGGGCAACTTCGGCATCGCCAACGCCCTGTTCGAGCACTTCAGCGCGAAGCTGCCGATCAGCCGCTGGCAGCGTGACCTGACCGATTCCACGGTGCTGCGCGCACTGGGCACCGCCTTCGGCCACGGCCAGGTGGCGCTGGATTCGCTGGCCAAGGGCCTGGGCAAGCTGGAAGTGAACCCGCAGCGCCTGGATGCCGATCTGGACGCGGCCTGGGAAGTGCTGGCCGAGGCCGTGCAGACGGTGATGCGCCGCCACGGCCTGCCGAACCCGTACGAGCAGCTGAAGGCGCTGACCCGTGGGCAGGGCATCACGGCGGAGTCGATGCGGGCGTTCGTGGAGACGCTGGCGCTGCCGGAGGATGCCAAGCAGTCGCTGCGTGAGATGACCCCGGGTAGTTACACGGGTCTGGCTGAGGCGCTGGCGAAGAAGATCTAAGGGGTTTTCCTTGCGGCGGCGGCCGCGGCGCTGCCTGCGGCAGGCTTTACTGCCAGGGCAACGGCAACGGCAACGTCAAAAGCGGCTCTGGGTTATGCCGTGCTGGGCGGGGCGGGTTGGGTTCGCGGGACACGCCGTGAACCCATCCCTGGGGGCTCGTAGGCGCCATCCATGGCGCCTGCGGTCCCGCGAACCCAACCCGCCCCACCCCTGACAGTTTCCCGGTGACGGATGAGTAGATCCACGCCATGCGTGGATGACGTTGTCGGGACGGAATTTGAAAGAGGGACGCGGCTTCGCCGCGTCCCTCTTTTTTTGGGGCGCTGTTGTAGAGCCGAGCCCACGCTCGGCTGCCTTTCTCGGGGACAACGGCACGAGCAAGCGCAGCGCGCGACCCGCGTTGCTTTTGCTTTTCTTCTTCCATTCCGTGGCGGGCCGCGCAGGAAACTGTCAGGGGCCGGGCGGGTGGGCTGCGCGGGGGCGTGAGCCGCATGGATGCGGCGACCGAGCTTACATGGACGTACTTGCAGCGTCCCCCGCGCAGCCCACCCGCCCGGCCAAGCCCATGAAGCTGGTCGACTAACAGTCGACCCCACCAAAACACCGCCACGAGGGGCTCCGCCGTTGGCCGGATCCCCCGCGACAATCCCGCGCACGTGCGCAATGCCCGCGAACGGCGGACAATGGAGATCTCAGGCGGCCCGCCACGCCGCCCCTCCCGCTTTCCGCTGCAAGGAATCCCCATGGCCGCCCGCAAGTCCACCGCCCCCCTCATCGAAGTCACCGCCCGCCCCGGCAAGCCGCTGGGCATGGCCCCGGCCACCTTCCTGCGCGACTTCTGGCAGAAGCGCCCGCTGCTGATCCGCAACGCCTTCCCCGATTTCCAGACCCCGGTGCAGCCGGAAGACCTGGCCGGGCTGGCCTGCGAGGAAGGCGTGCTCGCGCGCCTGATCCAGCACGACAAGGCCCAGGACGGCTGGCGCGTGCGCAGCGGCCCGTTCCAGGAAGACGTGTTCCCCGCCCTGCCCGACCACGACTGGACCCTGCTGGTGCAGGACGTCGACAAGTGGGACCCGGACGTGCGCGCGCTGATCGAATACTTCAACTTCCTGCCGCGCTGGCGCATGGATGACGTGATGATCAGCTTCGCCGCCACCGGTGGCTCGGTCGGCGCCCATGTCGACCAGTACGACGTGTTCCTGCTGCAGGCCCACGGCCACCGCCGCTGGCAGATCGACGCCAGCGAATCGATCAAGGGCAAGCGCCCGCCGCTGGGCTTCCGCCCGGACGTGGAACTGAAGCTGCTGCAGGTGTTCAAGCCCACCCACGACTGGGTGCTGGCGCCGGGCGACATGCTGTACCTGCCGCCGAACGTGCCGCACCACGGCGTGGCCGAGGATCCCTGCCTGACCTTCTCCTTCGGCATGCGCGCGCCGGCCTCGGCCGAGCTGATCAGCGACTACCTGGACACCCTCATCGCCGATGCCGATGAGAACATCCGCTACCAGGACCCCGACCTGAAGGTGCCGGCCGACCCGAACGAAATCGACACGGTGGCGATGGCGCGGGTGATCACCGCGCTCAACGCCATCCGCATGAACGACCCGGACAAGCTGGGTGACTGGTTCGGCCGCTTCATCACCACCTACCGCGCGGCGGGCGAAGTGATCGCCCACCAGGCCGCCCCGGCCCCGGAGGAAGTGGTCCAGGCCCTGGCCTCGGGCCTGCTGCTGCAGCGCCACCCGTGGGCGCGCCTGGCCTGGCGCCGGGCCAAGCGTGGCGCCAGCCTGTATGTCAGCGGCCAGGATTTCGCCCTGCCGGTGAAGGACGCGCAGCGCCTGGCCGGTGCCGAGCAGCTCGACGCGGCGGCCTACCGTGGCCTGTCCGACAAGGGCCGCGCGGTGCTGCAGCAGCTGCTGGTCGGCGGCGTGTTCCAGCTGATCGACCCGAACGAGGTGTTTGAGGACGAGGACGAAGGCGAGGACGCCGCGGTGCTGGGCGAAGTGGTCGAAGGCCACGACCAGGTGGCCGAGCTCGACGACGAAGTGGTCTCCGACGACGTGCACACCGTGACCGTCCACGACGACGGCATCGAGGTCATCGTCAACTTCGAAGACCACGACGAAGACGACAGCGACGCCGGTCGCGCCTGAGCCATGGCCACGATCCGGGTCCAGCAGGTCAGCCACGCCGACGCCCACGTCGCCATCCACGACGTGCGGCAGCGGGTGTTCGTGCAGGAACAGGGCATCGCCGCCGAACTGGAGCGTGATGCGCTGGACCCGGTCTGTGCCCACGTGCTGGCCCTGGACGCCGACGGCCAGCCCGTCGGCACCGGCCGCCTGGCCCCCGATGGCCGCATCGGCCGCATGGCGGTGCTGGCCAGCCTGCGCAACCAGGGCGTCGGCGAGGCCCTGCTGGAGGCGCTGGTGCAGGCCGGTCGCCAGCTCGGCCTAGCCGAGGTGCACCTGCACGCGCAGCTGCCGGCGCGTGATTTCTACGCCCGCCAGGGCTTCCTGCCCGAAGGCGAGGTGTTCGAGGAGGCCGGCATCGGCCACCAGCAGATGCGCCGCCGGCTGGGCGTGGCCAGCGCCATCGACAGCCGCGCCGAGGCGGTGGCCATCACCACGGCCATCATCCACCGCGCCCGTCGCCAGCTGTGGCTGCACAGCCGCCAGCTCGACCCCGGCCTGCTGGATGCGCCGCCGGTGCAGGCGGCCCTGCGCCGCTTCGTGACCGCCCGCCACGACAAGCAGCTGCGGGTGATCGTGCACGATGCGGCCGCAATTGCGGCTGCCGGCGCACCGCTGCTGGCCCTGGCCCAGCGCCTGCCCAGCGTGATCCAGTTCCGCGAGGTCAGCGATCCGATCGACCGTGCGCTGGCCTCGGCCTGTCTGGTCAATGACGCGGGCGACTTCTACTTTCGTCTTATCGGCCATCGCCTGGACGGCGAAGCCGGGATCTCGCTGCCGGCACGTTCGCAGCCGTTCGAGCAGCAATTGCAGCGTGTCTGGGACCGTTCGCGCGATTGCAGCGAACTGCGCGCGCTCGGCATCTGAGCGCGCTGTCCCGGACAAACCTGTCTGGGAGCGACACCGGGGGACGCGCAATGCCGCTGGCGGTGCCCCTTCGTGTCCGGATGGGGGTACAATTTGGCCGTTTGAACGCGCCCGTGCAGGGCTATTCATTTTCCTGCAGGGTCCTTCTGAAGCCATACCCCACAAAGCGAATCAGCACCCTCCATCGTGGACAATCAACTGAAGCAGTTTGCGCAATCTTCGCAACTCGCCGGCGGCAACGCCTCCTATGTCGAGGACCTGTACGAGCAGTACCTGGTCTCCCCGGATAGTGTCGATCCCAAATGGAAAACCTACTTCGACGGCTTCAAGGGCCGCGAAGCAGGCGACATTCCGCACTCGGCCGTCATCTCCCACATCGCGGACGCGGCCAAGGATGCGCTGAAAGCCGGCACCGGCACGGGTGCAGGCGACGAGCGTGAGCGCAATGTCGGTCGTCTGATCACCGCCTACCGCTCGCGCGGCCATCTCGATGCGCGTCTGGACCCGCTGGGCCTGACCACGCCGGTCAACACCCCGGACCTGGGCCTGCCGTTCCA
This sequence comes from Stenotrophomonas sp. SAU14A_NAIMI4_5, assembly GCF_003086795.1. Taxonomy (NCBI): domain Bacteria; kingdom Pseudomonadati; phylum Pseudomonadota; class Gammaproteobacteria; order Lysobacterales; family Lysobacteraceae; genus Stenotrophomonas; species Stenotrophomonas sp. SAU14A_NAIMI4_5. Next base: position 2,824,948 of record NZ_CP026003.1, read on the forward strand.
CAGCCTGTCCGACGGCGATCTCAACAGCGAGTTCAGCACCGGCGGCGTCGGCGGCCAGCCGCGCATGAAGCTGCGTGACCTGCTGGCGCGCCTGAAGGCGACCTACACCGGCTCGATCGGTGCAGAGTTCATGCACATCGCCGAAGTCGAGCAGCGCCAGTGGATCTACAAGAAGCTGGAACTGGCCGGTGGCAACTACCAGCTGGACGCTGACACCCAGCGCCGCACACTGGAGCGCCTGACCGCCGCCGAAGGCCTCGAGCGTTACCTGCACACCAAGTACGTCGGCCAGAAGCGCTTCTCGCTGGAAGGCGGCGACTCGCTGATCCCGATGATGGACACCATCATCCGCAGCGCCGGCAAGGATGGCGTCAAGGACGTGGTCGTCGGCATGGCCCACCGTGGCCGCCTGAACGTGCTGGTCAACACCCTCGGAAAGAACCCGCGCAAGCTGTTCGACGAGTTCGAAGGCAAGTTCGAGCACGACGAGCACGCCTCGGCCGGCGACGTGAAGTACCACATGGGCTTCTCGGCCGACGTGGCCACCGACGGTGGCCCGGTGCATCTGGCGCTGGCGTTCAACCCGTCGCACCTGGAAATCGCCGACCCGGTCGTTGCCGGTTCCGTGCGTTCGCGCCAGGAGCGCCGCAAGGACACCGCGCGCAAGCAGGTCATGCCGATCCTCATCCACGGCGACGCGGCCTTCTCCGGCCAGGGCGTGGTCATGGAGCTGTTCCAGATGTCGCAGGCCCGCGGCTTCGCCGTCGGCGGCACCGTGCACATCGTGGTCAACAACCAGGTCGGCTTCACCACCTCCAACCCGCTGGATACGCGTTCCACGCGCTATGCCACCGACGTGGCGAAGATGATCGCCGCTCCGGTGCTGCACGTGAACGGCGATGATCCGGAAGCGGTCGTGTTCGCCGCGCAGCTGGCCTTCGAGTTCCGCCAGAAGTTCGCCAAGGACGTGGTCATCGACCTGATGTGCTACCGCCGTTGGGGCCACAACGAGGCCGACGAACCGGCGATCACCCAGCCGCTGATGTACCAGGTGATCCGCAAGCACCCGACCACCCGCGAGCTGTACGCCGAGCAGCTGGAAAAGGCAGGCGTGATCGCCGCCGGCGCCGGCAAGGCGATGGTCGATGCGTACCGCGACAAGCTGGACGGTGGCGAAGTGACCACCGAACTGGCCAAGGTCGAGAAGACCCCGCCGACCAGCCCCCTGTTCGTCGATTGGCCGAAGCTGCTGGAAGGCAAGCTGTCCGATGAGATCTCCACCAAGGTGGACAAGGACAAGCTGGTCGAACTGGCCAAGCTGATCAACACCGTGCCGGAAGAAGTGCAGCTGCACTCGCGCGTGTCGAAGGTCTACGACGACCGCCGCAAGATGGCCGCCGGCGAGATCCCGGGTGACTGGGGCTTTGCCGAGAACCTGGCCTACGCCACCCTGCTGGACGAGGGCAATGCCCTGCGCCTGGTCGGCCAGGACGTCGGCCGCGGCACCTTCACCCACCGCCACGCGATCCTGCACGACCAGAAGACCGACAACTACTACCTGCCGCTGCGGCAGCTGGTGGATTCGCCGGAGAAGGCCACCATCATCGATTCGCTGCTGAGCGAAGAAGCCGTGATGGCCTACGAGTACGGTTTCTCGACCACCGATCCCAACACCCTGTGCATCTGGGAAGGCCAGTTCGGCGACTTCGCCAACGGCGCCCAGGTGGTGATCGACCAGTTCATCGCCGCCGGCGAAGCCAAGTGGGGCCGTATCACCGGCCTGACCCTGCTGCTGCCGCACGGTTATGAAGGCCAGGGTCCGGAACACAGCTCGGCGCGCCTGGAGCGCTTCCTGCAGCTGTGCGCGCTGGAAAACATGCTGGTCGTGGTTCCGTCCACCCCGGCACAGGCCTTCCACATGCTGCGCCGCCAGCTGCACCTGACCACCCGCAAGCCGCTGGTGGTGATGTCGCCCAAGTCGCTGCTGCGCCACAAGCTGGCCGTGTCGACCCTGGACGAGCTGGCCAACGGCGAGTTCCAGCACCTGATCGGCGACACCAATGCCGATGCCAAGAAGGTCAAGCGCGTGGTGCTGTGCTCGGGCAAGGTCTACTACGACCTGCTGGAAGACCAGACCAAGCGTGGCCAGGACGACGTGGCGATCATCCGCGTGGAACAGCTGTACCCGTTCCCGCGTGCGCTGCTGGCCGCCGAACTGAAGAAGTACGGCAAGGCCACCGACGTGGTGTGGACGCAGGAAGAACCGCAGAACCAGGGTGCGTGGTACCAGATCCGCCACCACCTGCAGTTCTGCCTGGCTGATGGCCAGAGCCTGCACTACGCCGGTCGCGCACGTTCGGCTTCGCCGGCTGCCGGTCACATGGCTGACCACGTCCGCGAACAGCAGCAGCTGGTCGCCGATGCGCTGGTCAACCCGTTCAACGACACGTTCGCTGAATAATTCCTCCCCCTATTTAGAAGACAAACCAGGAAGCTCCCGCAATGGCCACCGAAGTCAAAGCCCCGGTACTGCCCGAATCCGTCGCCGACGGCACCATCGCCACCTGGCACAAGAAGGTGGGCGACGCCGTCAAGCGCGACGAAAACCTGCTTGACCTGGAAACCGACAAGGTCGTCCTGGAAGTGCCGTCGCCGGTCGACGGCGTGATCAAGGAGATCAAGTTCAAGGAAGGCGACACCGTGACCTCCAGCCAGGTCGTGGCGATCATCGAAGAAGGCGCCGTGGCTGCTGCCCCGGCTCCGGCCGCTGAAGCTGCTCCGGCGGCTGCCGCTGCCCCGGCCGCTGCTGCTCCGGCCGCTGCCGCCGCTCCGGCCCCGGCCGCCAAGTCGGCCGCCGACGCGCTGCCGCCGGGCGCCCGCTTCACCGCCATCACCGAAGGCGTGAACCCGTCCGACGTCGACGGCACCGGCCGCCGCGGTGCGGTCACCAAGGAAGACATCGTCAACTTCGCCCGCAACGGCGGCGCCGGCAAGGCCGGTGGCGCACGTCCGGAAGAACGCGTGCCGATGACCCGCATCCGCAAGCGCATCGCCGAGCGCCTGATGGAGTCGAAGAACTCCACCGCCATGCTGACCACCTTCAACGAAGTCGACCTGTCCAAGGTGTCGGCGGCGCGCAAGGACCTGCAGGACGAGTTCGTCAAGGCACACGGCATCAAGCTGGGCTTCATGAGCTTCTTCGTGAAGGCCGCTGCCAATGCCCTGCAGCGCTTCCCGCTGGTCAACGCCTCGATCGACGGCGACGACATCATCTACCACGGCTACTCGGACATCTCGATCGCCGTGTCCACCGAGAAGGGCCTGGTCACCCCGGTCCTGCGCAACGTCGAGCGCATGTCGTTCGCCGACATCGAAAAGACCATCGCCGACTACGCCAAGAAGGCGCGTGACGGCAAGCTGGGCCTGGACGAACTGCAGGGCGGCACCTTCACCGTGACCAACGGCGGCACCTTCGGTTCGCTGCTGTCGACCCCGATCATCAACCCGCCGCAGAGCGCCATCCTGGGCATGCACGCCATCAAGGAGCGTCCGATCGCCCAGAACGGCCAGGTCGTGATCGCGCCGATGATGTACCTGGCCCTGTCCTACGACCATCGCATCATCGATGGCAAGGACTCGGTGCAGTTCCTGGTGGACATCAAGAACCAGCTGGAAAACCCGGGCCGCATGCTGTTCGGCCTGTAAGAGACCTCCCGCCCCTCCGCGCCTGCGCGGAGGGGTTCTGGTATAGCAACAAGGACTATTTCAATGGCTGAACAATTCGACGTCGTCGTCATCGGTGCCGGCCCGGCCGGTTACCACGCTGCCATCCGCGCGGCACAGCTGGGCCTGAAGACCGCCTGCATCGACGCAGCGCTGGGCAAGGACGGCAAGCCGGCCCTGGGCGGCACCTGCCTGCGCGTGGGCTGCATCCCGTCCAAGGCGCTGCTGGATTCCTCGCGCCAGTTCTGGAACATGGGCCACATCTTTGGCGACCACGGCATCAGCTTCAAGGATGCCAAGATCGACGTCGAAGCGATGGTTGGCCGCAAGGACAAGATCGTCAAGCAGTTCACCGGCGGCATCGCCATGCTGTTCAAGGCCAACAAGGTCGCCACCTACTACGGTTTCGGTGAACTGCAGCCGGGCAACGTGGTCAAGGTGAAGCAGCACGACGGCTCGGAAGTCGAGCTGAAGGGCACCAACGTCATCATCGCCGCCGGTTCGGATTCGATCGAACTGCCGTTCGCCAAGTTCGACGGCGACGTCATCGTCGACAACGTCGGCGGCCTGGACTTCACCGAAGTGCCGAACCGCCTGGCCGTGATCGGCGCCGGCGTCATCGGCCTGGAACTGGGCAGCGTGTGGAAGCGCCTGGGCGCTGAAGTCACCATCCTGGAAGCACTGCCGGAGTTCCTGGCCGTGGCCGACGCCGAAGTGGCCAAGACCGCTGCCAAGGAATTCAAGAAGCAGGGCCTGGACATCCGCCTCGGCGCCAAGGTCTCCAAGACCGAGATCACCGGCAAGGGCAAGAAGAAGGAAGTCGTTGTCACCTATACCGACAGCGAAGGCGAGAAGACCCTGACCGTGGACAAGCTGCTGGTGGCCGTCGGCCGTCGCGCCGCCACCAAGGGCCTGCTGGCCGAAGGCACCGGCGTCAAGGTCAACGAGCGTGGCCAGATCGAAGTCGACGCGCACTGCCACACCGGCGTCAACGGCGTCTGGGCGGTCGGTGACTGCGTGCGCGGCCCGATGCTGGCGCACAAGGGCTTCGAGGAAGGCATCGCGGTTGCCGAACTGATCGCTGGCCTGCCGGGCCACGTCAACTTCGACACCATCCCGTGGGTCATCTACACCGAGCCGGAACTGGCATGGGTCGGCAAGACCGAAGCCCAGCTGAAGGCCGAGGGCATCCCGTACAAGGCCGGCAGCTTCCCGTTCGCCGCCAACGGTCGCGCGGTGGCGATGATCGAGCCGGCAGGCTTCGTGAAGATCCTGGCCCACGCCGAAACCGATCGCATCCTCGGCATGCACCTGGTCGGCGCCAACGTTTCCGAGCTGGTGCACGAAGGTGTGCTGACCATGGAGTTCAGCGGTTCGGCCGATGACCTGGCCCGCATCTGCCACGCCCACCCGTCGCTGTCGGAAGTGATCCACGACGCGGCGATGGCGGTCAGCAAGCGCGCCATCCACAAGGCGAACTGATCTGCATCATGGTAGGTGCCGACCGTTGGTCGGCACTCACCTGCAGACGAAAAACCCCGCTTCGGCGGGGTTTTTTGTTGCCTGCAACAGCGCCGCGTGTCTTGACCCTGCAATGCTGCGGTTCAATGATCGGGGCATCTGACCAAGGAAGGAACGACCATGCGCTCGACTCCCCTCGCCCGCACGTCGCGCACCGCTGCGGTGATGTTGATGGCAACCCTGGTTCCGCTGCTGGCCTTCGCAGCCGAACCGCTGGAAGGCGATTACCGCAGGGCCTCGGTGCAGCCGGTCGAAGTTAGCCCGCTCGGCGCCAACCAGATCAAAATCCGCTACAGCACGCCGGGCGAAACCCTGTTCCACTCCCCCGGCGTCGACTACCGCTCCACCGATGGCACCCTGCAGGTCGCCATCCGCCGCTGCGGCATCAAGGACAGCGGCTGTACTGTCACGGCCAAGGCCACCTCGCCCAAGGACGATCCGTGGCGGCCGGTGGTCGTGCTGCCCTACCGCGGCGAGAAGATCATGATGATGTACAGCGATGGCCAGCAGCAGGTCGTGCCTGCGCCGCCGGCAACGGGTTCACGCTGATCCGGATGCGCTGGCCGCAGCGCCTGCGCCGACTACCTGCATGAACACCTGCGTTGCCCGCGATGCGTGCGCCGCCGGGGAACGGACCAGGCCGAACACGCGACGGATGACCGGGGCGACAGGCAGCACCCGCAGCCCCTGACGGTCCGACGGCAGGGTCGATTCGGGCACCAGCGAGACGCCCAGGCCCTCGCGCACCAGCACGCAGGCGCTGGCCCAGTCGCGCACCGTGATCCGCACGTCGCTCAGTTGCAGGCCAGCGTCTTCCATCAGACGCTGGCCATTCACCGTGCACCCGCCAGTCGCAAGGATGAAGGGCTCGGCGGCCAGCTCATCCAGCGCGATCCCGCGCTCGGTTGAACGACGCCCCAGCGGATGGGTCTGTGCAAGCACCGCCACCCACACGTCGCTGCCCAGTGCCAGGGGCGACCGCGCTGGCGCCGGGTTCATCACCACGCCCACGTCGACCGCGCCCGCGTCCAGCCACTGCTCGACCTCCTCGTCCGTGCCCTCCACCACCACCACCTCGATGCCCGGGTGGCGGCGCTGGAAATCACGCAGCAGTGCCGGCAGTACGGTCGAGATGATCGAGGGGAAGGTTGCCAGACGGATACGCGCACCGCTCACGCCCTGGTTGTCATCGGCCAGCGCGCGGATGGCCTGCAAGCTGCCCAGCATGGTGCGCGCGTGTTCGACCACCTGCGCGCCCAGCGCGGTGACATCCACCTGGCGCCGTTCGCGGACGAAGATCGGGAAGCCCAGTGCAGCCTCCAGCTGGCCGATGGCCTGGCTGGCACCGGACTGGCTGATGCCTACGCGCTCGGCAGCGCGCGAGATCGTGCCCTCGTCAGCCACCGCCACCAGCAGCCGCCAATGCGCGAGATTCATCATGGGATGCAGTAGCCCAGCTTATGGCAATGAAATCGAACATTAATTTTACCACCCTGGCCCTGCTGGGCAGACTGGCCTGCAGCGGCGCTTGCCACTGCCCATTCCCTGCCATGAGGTTTCCCTTGAAGCTGTACTACGCCCCCTACACCTGCTCGCTGTCGCCGCATATCGTGCTGCGCGAACTCGGCCTGCCCTTCGAACTGGTCAAGGTCGACAACGCGACCAAGCGCACCAGTGATGGCCGGGACTTCCGGAGCATCAGCCGCAAGGGCTACGTGGCGGCGCTGGAACTGGATGACGGGCAGGTGCTGAGCGAAGGCCCGGCCATCGTCCAGTACCTGGCCGATCTTCGGCCGGACAGCGGCCTGGCGCCGCCGCCTGCCAGCTGGCAACGGGTGCGCCTGCAGGAATGGCTGAACTTCGTCACCAGCGAGATCCACGCCGGGTCTGCGCCGCTGTTCAATGCCGATCTGCCGGATGGGGCCAAGGCCATCTTCCGGCAGAAGCTGTTCAAGCGCTTCGACCTGCTGCAGGAGACGCTGGCGGCACATGACTACCTGATGGGCGCTGCCTTCAGCGTGGTCGACGCCTATCTGTTCACCGTGCTCGGCTGGTGCCGCTTCTTTGCCATCGATCTGGCGCCGTGGCCGGCGCTGGAGGCCTACGTCCGCCGGATCAACACGCGCCCCGCGGTGCAGGCCGCATTGCGCGCAGAGGCGGCCTGATGCGCGCCCCCTGTAGAGCCGAGCCCATGCTCGGCTGACCCGGTGTAAAAAGCAGCCGAGCGCCGGCTCGGCTCTACCCTTGCCGGGCCGGCGCCGCCGGCTTTGGCGCGTCGTCACACACGCGGTGCTTGACCACGGTGTCACCCACCTTCCATTGCTTCACGACGCGACAGTTCTCCTTCGTCGCGGGCGCTTTCGAAGCTCGGGCGCCGGCCGCATCCGCTTCATCGGCAGCGGCCGACTGCTGGCGCTCCAGCCACGCCGAGGTGGGCGCCGGCGACTGCGCCAGTGCCGGTCCCGCCAGCACGGCCAGCGCAACCGTCAGCAGCGCCTTCATGCCGTCACCGCCCGGCCACCCAGCAGTCGTGCGGGCAGCATGAACAGCGCGCGCAGGAAGGCGAACACGGCGGAGAACGTGATGCCGACAAGGCGGAACGGCAGGCTCAGCAGCCAGACGAACGGCCAGGCAACCAGCGCCAGCAGCGCCAACGGCCAGCACAGCACGAACAGCAGGCACCACACGCCCAACGCGAACAGGGTCTTCATGACGGTCTCCTTGGGCGGCACCCTGCCGCCTGTGACCACCGTGCCGCCCGCCCGCAGCCGCCGCAAACGGATTGCGACGAAACCGGGCTGGGGGCGATGAAACGCGGTGCAGCGGTGGTCGCCGGGCCGGACCCGGCGCCACCGAAGGCTTTACCGCGCTGGCGGCCTCAGCGGCTGCCGCTGCTCAGGCGCAGGCCGACGCTGCTGGAACGATCACTGCCCCGGGCCTGTTCATGGCCCAGCAGCAGCGACAGGATCCAGCCGCGCGCGATGGACACGTCCACGCCGGCCGACAGCGACAGCAGATCGTCGTTGTAGCTGCGCATCGTCAGGCGGTAGTCCTGCGGACGCGCCCACTCGGCGTAGTTCAACGTCGCCTCACCGCGATCCTGCAGCGCCTGCCGGTACTCGATGCTCCAGAACGGGCGCAGGCGCGCCTCGGCCGTTTCGACCGCGCTGCCTTCCAGGCCGAACGCCAGCGCGCGGCTGTCGACGACATGGCGGCCGTAGGCCAGATCCAGTTCACCCAGCCCATGCTCGCGGTAGGCATCCAGCGTGCTGCGGCTGCCATCCACCCGTGCGTAGCCACTCATGCGCATACCCGACAGCACCTGCTCATAGCCCAGCGCCAGCGAACCGAACCACTGCGAGCCCTCGCGACGGGCCACCGCGATCGCACCGGCATCGCGGCTCCAGCGCTGCAGGTCGAAGCGCAGGTCGCCGGTGGCCAGCACCGCATCGACGAACACGTGTTCGTTGCCGCGCCACAGGCCATACAACGCCAGCGAACGCTGGTCGGCCTGCAGGCGCGTGCGCGCATCATCCTGCTCGCTGTCGTTGCGGCCGATACTGCCGGCCACGCCCCACAGCGCGCTGTCGCCGAGGCGACGATCCACGCCCACGGTCAGGCCGTCGCTGCGCAGGTCGTACCGCCCTGCCCCGGTCGGCCCACCCCGGCCATAGGTGGCCGAACCCGAGGCCCAGGTGCCCCAGCCGGCGGGCAGCAGCGGACGCTCGTTATCCATCACCTGGCCCAGCGGCAGCGACGCCGCATCCGGTCCACGCGCGCCGGTCGACACCGACAACGTATTGCTGTCCGCGTTACCGCCGGCACGCACCTGGCGCAGGCGCTCGCGGATGTTGGCCTGCTGCGCGTTGGCGAAGCGCACGCTGGCGTCCACCTGCGCCTGCAGCAGCCCGGTCACGCCCGGGTCACGGGTCGGGTCCGGGCGCACGTTCACCACCAGCACCAGCTCGACACTGGCGGCGGCATAGCTGCCCGCAGCGGCCTGTTCGGCAGTGATCACCGCACGACCTTCGCCGTGCACGTGCACGGTGCGGCCTTCGATGCTGGCCACCGCGGTGTCGCTGCTGTGGAAGCTGAAGGCACCCGGGCTCGCGCTGGTCGGCAGCGGCAGTTCGAAGCTGCCCTGTTCCAGCAGGCGCTGCAGGTCGGCACTCCACGCCAGCACCGGCACGGCCAGCGCGATCTCGACGATGCGTTGCTGCTGCGGCGCTGCTTCATGGTTGGCATCGCCATCCTGGTCCACGGTCAGCACGCAACGCCCCGCCGCCAGCATCGCGACGCGGGTGCCGCTCACACTGCAGACCGCGGGGCTGCTGCTGCCGAAACGCAGCGGCTGGCCCGACGCGCCGCCCTGTGCCGAGACCTCGAAGCTGCCGCCCTCGCTGTAGACCGGCGTTGCCGGGTCCACGCTGAAGCCGGTGATCGCCTGCGCGGCCTGCGCGATCTTCAGCTGGTAGCGCGCCACACCGGTGAAGCCATAGGTATCGCTGACTTCCACGTCGAAATCGAACACGCCGGCCAGAGTGGCCACACCCTGCAGCTGGCCGTCGCTGGACAGCAGCACGCCGGGCGGCAGCGCGCCCGACATCAGGCGGAAGGCATACGGCGCGGTACCGCCACGCGCCTGCAGGCGCAGGCTGACCGGGCCGGCCTGGGTTGCCGGCGGCAGCGGCGCTTCCACTTCCTCGATCTGCGGCGCCGCCACGTCCAGCACGAATGCGCGGCGCGCGCGGAAGGGACCGCTGCCGGAACTGCTGTCGGTCACCTCGACCTCGATCTCGAAACGACCCGCCGCGACCGGCGTACCCGCCAGGTGCCCGCTGCGATCCAGACTGAGGCCCGTCGGCAGACTGCCGCCAACAGTCGCGTAGGTGTAAGGCGCTGCGCCACCGCTGCTGGACAACTGCGCGTCCAGCGCCGTACCGGCCACGGCCTGCGGCAACACGGCGGACTGCAGGACCACGGTCGGCGTGCCAACGATGATCGTGAGCGTGGCGGGCGCCGACGTGCGGAAGCCATCGCTGACGGTATAGGTGATGCTGTCGGTGCCGGCATAGCCCGCGGCCGGCGTGTAACGCAGCGTCATGCCCTGCACGTCAACCCGGCCATGCTGCGGGCCCACGGCCACCTGCACCTGCTCGGCCACACCGGCGACCGACAGCGGCAGCACGACGGCGGCAGCCCCGTAAGGCACGGCGATGCTGGAATCGGCCACGGCCAGATCCGGCAACGGCACCACCGCTGCCGAGGCAGCCGACGCCGCGCCGCTGCCGTACTCGCTGCGTGCAACCACCACGAAACGGTAGGCGCTGCCGTTGGCCAGGCCACGCACGGTGATCGGCGAGCTCGTACCGGTTGCGCTGATGCCACCCGGCTGCGCGGTCACGGTGTAATCGACGATGGCGCCACTGCCGGCCGACGGCGCATCGAAATACACCTCCACCTGTCCATCACCGGCCACGCCGCGCACGTTGGCGACGGCCGACGGCAGGTCGGCGCCCACGCGTACGCCCGTGGTCGCCCCCACATTGGCCAGCGCCGCACGCGCTTCGGTGCCCTGTGCATTGCGCAGGCTGCCGGCGGCGGCCTGCAGCGATTCCACCTCGATGCCATCTTCGTCGCGGTCGTCGGCCTGCAGCGTGTACTGGAAGCGCAGCACGCTGCCCTGCGCATCCGTCTCCACTGTCGAAAGCGTGGCCACCCGACGCTGGCTGCCGATGCGCAGCAGCAGCTGCGGCGCAGCGCCCACCTGCAGGGCCTGGTCGAACTGCACCGCAAAGGACAGTACCTGGCCGGCAAGGTAGCGGCCGACCGACGGCACCTGCACGGCGGTCACCGCCGGTGCGCCCCGCACGGTGAGCGGGTCGGACGGCAGCGATGCCGCGCCGGCACCCGCCGCATTGAAGGCGGTGATCACAAAGCGATGCGCGATGCCGGCCGGCAGCCCGTCGATGCGCAGCGGACTGCCACTGCCGCGCACGCTCTGCCCGCCCGGCAACGCCTGCAGCAGATAGCTGTCGACCGCGCTGCCGCCATCGAACGCCGGCGCCTGGAAGCTCACGTCCACGCTGCCCGCGGCAAGCACGACCGCGGTGATGCGCGGCGCGCCCGGCACCACGGCCAGCACGGCGAACGAGCGGCTGACGCGTGCTGCGGCATGGGTCGCGGTGTCACCCGCCTGGTCGGCATCGATGCTGCAGGTGCCTGCCGCAAGCAGGGTCACCCGGCCATCGGCAGCGACGCTGCAGACCCGGGGCGTGCTGCTGGACAGCGCGACCGGCAGGCCACTGCTGGCGATGGCCAGCACCTGCGGCGTGCTGCCGAACGGCTGTGCATCGAGCGCGTCGAACTGGATCTGCTGCTGCGCCATCGGCACCACGTCGTCTGATGCCGTGGACACCACGCCCAGCCCAGCCGCAGTACGTGCGGTGACCGTGAAGCGGTAGGCGACGCCGTTGCGCAGGCCGGTGAACACCACCGGTGAACCGGTTGCCTGCTGCTGCAGGCCACCCGGCTGCGCGGTCACCAGGTAATCCAGCACCGGGCTGCCGCCATCCTGCGCGGGCGCTGCGAACTGCAGCGTCGCCGTGCCATCGCCTGCGACCACATCGGTGATGGACGGTGCACCGGCCGGCTGCGCGCCGACCAGGATGCCGGCGGTGGCGCCGACGCCCGACAGCGTCAGCACCGCATCGATGTCATCGCTGCTGCGGATGCTGCCACCGGCCAGCTGCACGCCGTCGATGCCGATGCCATCCTCGTCGGACTGGCCCGGCACCACGGTGTAGCTGAAAGCCAGCTGGTTGCTGCCCGAGCCGGAGCGATAGCGCGCGGCCACCTGCTGGCCGCCGATCGACAGCAGCAGCGCGGGCACGCCCTGCACCGTGACCGGCTGGTCCAGGACCAGCAGGAAGTCGAGGCTCGCACCGGCCAGGTAGCGGCCGTCGGCCGGTAGCAGCAGGCTGGTCACGCGCGGCACGGCCGGCATCGTCACCGGGTCGGAGCCGGCGGAGAACGCCCCCGGTCCCGTCGCGGTGCGTGCACGCACGGCGAAGGTGTAGGTCTCGCCGGCACGCAGGCGGTTCACCCGCACCGGACTGGATCCACCCGTGACCACCGCGCGCGTCGGCAGTGTCAGCACTTCGTAGCTGGTGATGCTGCTGCCGCCATCACTGGCGGGCGCATCGAAGTAGACATCGACGCTGGTCGCGCCGATGCGTTGGACGCGAAGCAGGGTCGGCGCCGACGCCTGGGCGGCCACGACGCTGAAACTGCGCTCCACCGGCTGCGCCGCGCGCGTGCCGGCGTTGCCGGGCTGCAGCGCGCGCACCGTGCAGGTGCCGAGCGCGGACAGGCGCAGGTTGCCTGCACTTTCCAGCACGCAGACCAGCGGAGTCAGGCTCTCGTACTCGACGGTCAGGCCGCTGCTCGCGGTGGCCTGCAATGCAAGCAATGAACCCAACGGCCGGTCACCAGGCGCATCGAACTGGATCGTCTGCCCGGTCATCGGCGTGACCGCGGCGCTTGCCAGCGACGGCTGGCTGGCCTGGCTGCCGTTGTTGGCGATCACCTGGAACTGCACGGGCATGCCATTGGCAAGTCCGGTCACCGTGATCGGCGACTGCGTGCCAAGCGCCCACTCGCCCGTGGACGCCATCACGGCGTACTCGACAATGGGCGCGCCGCCGGTCTGCGCCGGTGCGGTGAAGCTGACCACGGCCTCGCCATCGCCGGCGACGGCCACGACCTGGCCGGGGGCATCGGGCGCGATGGCTGCGATGCTGCCTGTCAGCGGTTGGTGCGCGCTGGCGGCCGCGGCATCGGTGACCTCCGCGCTGACACTGAACGTACCCGCGACCTGCGGCGTGCCATGCAGGCGACCCGAGGGTTCAAGCACCAGCCCGGCGGGCAAGGTGCCAATGTTGATGCCGAAGCTGTAAGGCAGGGTGCCGCCACTGGCGGTCAGGTTGACATCAACCGTCGTGCCAACGGTGAACTGCTGCATCGCAGGGGCAGCCAGCTGCAGCGGTTGCGTGGCGGTGGAGATGCAGTTGATCTGGACCGGGCTGATGTACCTTCCGGTCTTGATGCTCATGAACAGGCCGTTGGCCGCCAGGAAGCTGCTGGCAATCGTTGCGGTGTGCGCTCCCGCTGACCCGGTATTGCTGCGGTAGTCGTAGCCTACCTGGGCGAAATTCGAGCTGCGGAAAATGATGGCGTCGGCCGATGTCGGCAGATTGCCGATGTTCTCGCCGCTGTCACTGAAACTGACCGTCAGCGACTCGCCCGGCAGAAAGGCCCCCTGTGCGAACGTCCGGGTCTCGTTGGTCGTGGTCCCTATCAGTTTGATGGCCTCGCAGGCCGCCGACGCCGCCTGCGCCACCCCCGTACCTGCCAGCAACTGCAACAGCACCACGCACATCCAGACGACACCGCGCCCCAACCCACTCTTCCCTGCTACCGCCGACATCGATCCGTTCCCCATGAATGAAGGGGGCGCACGCGCCGGTCCATCGCCGCGCGCGCAGCGATGGGTCATGGACGGTGATGTTTCCCCCTGGTACCGGTGAGGTAACGGCAGGTCACGGGCGAACTTGAGCGCCGGCCGGCTCCTATACCGGCACGGCCCCCGGCCGGCCGTGGATGACCTGGAAGCGCGCTGCGGTGCGCACCTCGGCATCGGCACGCAGCACGCTGTCGGCAAAGCGCAGTTCGGCGTCCACGGTCTGCCGGTTCAGCTGCAGCTTCCACCAGCCGCGGCGGTCGCCGTCGAAATAGCGGATGTGCGGGTTCTGCGGAATCGACGGTCCGTAGTACGGTCCATACGGCGTATCGTCGCCACCACTGCTGATCGCCGGGGCGATGAATTCAGTGGCGACCACCGGCGAGCTGGCCGCGTTGAAATCCAGCTTCAGGTCGTTGACAAAGGTGGAGTGCCAGTCGCCGCCGAGCACGATCGCGTTGCCCGTGCCGCCTGTCTGCAGGGCCTGCAGCAGCCGGTTGCGCGCAAGCGGATAGCCGTCCCAGGCGTCGTTCCAGAAGCGCTCGCGCGGGGTGCCCGCATCCAGTTGCAGCTGGGCCATCAGCAACTGCTGCACCACCACGTTCCAGCGCAGCCCCTGTGCCGCCACCATCGACTGGGCGAACCAGGCTTCCTGGCCGGCACCGAGCATGCTCATGCGCGGGTCCAGCGCGGCATCGCAGCGCGCCGATTCGCCGACCCCGCAGGGATTTGCGGGACGGAACTGGCGGCAATCGAGCAGGCTGAGCTGTGCGAGATCACCGTAACGCAGCCGCCGGTGCACGCGCAGGCCACCATTGCCTGCCGGCGTGCTGCGCATGGGCAGGTGTTCGTAGAACGCGCGGTAGGCCGCCGCACGCCGCACGATGAACGCCTCGGTCGATACTCCGGGCTTCTCCGGATGGATGCCGGAATAGTCGTTCTGCACCTCGTGGTCATCCCAGATCACCGCGAAGGCATGCGCGGCATGGGCCGCCTGCAGGTCCGGGTCGAGCTTGTACAGCGCGTACTGGTCGCGGTACCGCTCCAGGCTGACGGTCTCGCCGCTGAAGCGCTCCGCATCCAGCGTGCGACCGCGTGCATTCTGCAGCGGGCTGTATTCGTACAGGTAGTCGCCGGCGTGCAGCACAAGATCCACATCACTGCGCGCGATATCGCGCAGTACCGGGTAGTAGCCGCTGTTCCAGGCCTGGCAGGTGCACAGTGCCAGCCGCAGCTGCTGCAGCTGCGTGTCCGGCAGCGGCGCGGTGCGGAAATGCCCGACCGCGCTTTCTTCATCACCATCGCAGGCGAACCGGTAGTAGTAGTCACGGCCCGGGCGCAGGCCGTTGACTTCCACGTGCACCGAATGCGCCAGCTCCGGTACGGCAGCCGCAACGCCGCGCTGCACCAGCCGGCGCATGCCCGGGTCTTCGGCCACGTACCAGCGCACCGGCACCGCTCGTGCGGGCATGCCACCGCCATTGAGCGGGTCCGGTGCCAACCGCGTCCACAGCACCGCGCCCTGCGGATCCGGATCGCCGGCAGCGACGCCCAGCGTGAACGGATCGCCTCCCAGCCGCGGCCGCGGACCGGCCGCAGCCAGCCCCGGCATCGCGGCCAGTGCGATCGCCGCCCCCGTGCCCTGCCACGCCAGGCGCAGCAGGCGGCGACGGGTTTCCGGATCGACAGGTGCGCGCATCAGAAGCGGACGGTCGCAGTCGCCATCACCTGCCGCGGCGCGCCGACCTGCATGGTGGCCAGGCTGCGGGTCGGGTCACTGGCGTAGGTGCCATTGGTGTTGATGGACGACAGGTAACGCTTGTCGGTCAGGTTGGTCAGGTTCAGTGCGACCGTCAGGTTCTGCGCCGGGCCCATCGCACCGAAGTCGTAGGCCACCGACGCATTGACCAGCCAGTAGCTGGGGACCGAGAGATCATTGGTGTAGGTCACGTAACGCTTGCCGACGTGGTTGGCCGACAGGCGCATGTCCCACGGGCCCGGGGTCCAGGCGAGCGTGCTGGAGAACATCCATTCCGGCGTGTCGACGGTCTTCCTGCCGCGGGTCGGCACCACCTCGTTGTTCACGTAATCGTTGTCGTAGGTGCTGTCATTCCACGACAGCGCATTGGACCAGGCCAGGTCCTGCATCGGCTTCAACTGCAGCGTGGCTTCGGCGCCGCGGCTGGTGACCGAGCCGACGTTGGAAAACAGTGCCGGGCAGCCAAGGATGCCCACGCACTGGGCGATCGCCAGCAGGCGGTTGTCGAACTTCACGTCATATACCGCGACCGACGCTTCATAGCCGCGGCCGTAGCCGCGCCAGCCCAGCTCGATCGTGCGCGACTGTTCCGGCTTCAGGTTGCCTGCGCTGGCATCGAAGTCGGCCTGCGGCACGTTGAACGGGCTGCCGACGCCCAGGGCATAGGCAGCGACATTCTTTGCGAACGAGCCGAAGACCTCGTTGCCTTCGTTGAGCTTGAAGTTGAAGCCGGCCTGCGGCAGGAGGCCCTTCTTCGCGGTCAGGCTGCTGTTGTTCGCGTAGTTGCCCAGCGGCGTACGCACGCTGGTGCGGGTGTGCGGCGACTTGGCGCCGATGTCGATGGTCAGGCGATCATCGAACAGGCGGAAGCGGTCCTGCACGTAGAACTGGCGGGTGATGGTGGTGTACTGCTGGTTCCACACGCGCTGGTCCGGATTGCGCAGGAAGAAGTCATCGGTGATGGGGCCATCGATGTAGTAGAAGTTGCGCTGCACGCTGTGGCCGTTGTCCTCGTACCAGAGGCCGGCTTCCAGTTCGTGGCCACCGACGTTCCAGGTGAACGCAGAGGTCACGCCGGTACGGTCGATCGCGTACTCGGTGGTGCGGATCGAAATCGGAATCTCCCGGCTGGTGCCCGGGTTGGAGGGATTGGACGGGCTGAACCAATGGCCCTGGCCGCGATTGCTGTGGTTGTAGACGTTGACCTTCAGCCGCATCGATTCGTTGAGGCCGAAATCACCAGCGATGCTGGACAGGTCGTCATTGCGCAGGCCATGGCCGGAGTAGTACGCGTCCCATGGGCTGTTGACGCCGCCACTGTACTGGCCGTTCGCCGCCGCGACCGCGCGATCCCAGTCCGGCGCGTAGTTGTCCCAGTTCCAGCCGAGGCGATCGATCATCTCCAGCGACAGATCCTGGTAATCGGCCTCGACCCGGCGCGATCCGTTGAACAGCGCGGTGATCCGGCTGTCCTCGCCGAAGTGGTAGGTGGCCTTGCCATTGAACTGCTTCGACTCCTGCGATCCCTTGCCCTTCCACTTGTCGCCCTCGGAGTACGCGCCGGACAGGTAGGCGGCGAGCCCCTGGTGCTCGCCCGTCTCCAGTCGCGCATAGCTGCGGCGCGCACCGTCACTGCCGAAGCCCTGCGCCAGCACCACGCCGTACTCGGTGGACGGATCGATCGAATAGAACTGGAACACGCCACCCAGGTTGCTGGTGGACGGCGTACCCAGCGCACCGATGCCGGTGGCCACTTCCGCACCGCCCAGGTTCTCGCTGATCACAGCGCGGCTGATGTGCAGGCCATTGCTGTTGCCGTAGGACATGTTGCCCAGCGGGATGCCATCGAGGGTGTAGCCGAGACGGTTCTGGTTGAAGCCGCGCAGGCTGATGCTGGTGGACCACTCATAGGCGCCGGTGGCATCGGCCGATTCGAAATGCACGCCCGGCTTGCTGGCCAGCAGCTTCAGCGGGTTGGCGCCCGGCGGCAGCACCTTCATGTCCTCCGCGGTGACACGCTGCACCTGGCGGGCCTCGCCACGGCCGATCACCGAGACCGAATCGAGGGTCGTGGCCGACGGTGCTTCGGTGTCAGGCGCAGTTTCAGCCGAAGCAAGCGACGGCAGCGATGCACAGACCAGCAGGGCAAGCAGGTTGCGGCGGAGCGGAGCATGGGACGACATGGAGGCGGATTCCGTGGGCACGCTGGACACCGAAAGGCGGCGTCGAAGAGCAGCAGCGGCGGAATCGTAGAAGCGGCGCGTTACATGTCATTTACACGCAGCATGCGCGGGGTGTTGCGAGCGACGAAGGCAGCGGCGTCTGCCACCTGTTGACTACCGTGCCGCCGGGCATGGCCCGGCGCTACCGTAACGCCGCGGGCGTTACTCGAACGAACCGACCGAGTCGTGCGACAGGTTGTCGAAGCGCGTGTACTCACCGAAGAATTTCAGCTTGCACGAACCGGTGGGGCCACCACGGTGCTTGCCGATGATGATCTCGGCCAGGCCCTTGTCCGGCGAATTTTCCTTGTTGTAGTAATCGTCGCGGTAGATGAAGACGATCATGTCCGCGTCCTGCTCGATTGCGCCCGATTCGCGAAGGTCGGCCATCACCGGGCGCTTGTCGGTACGCGTTTCCAGCGATCGGTTGAGCTGCGAAAGCGCGATCACCGGCACGTTCAGTTCCTTGGCAAGACCCTTCAGCGATCGCGAGATCTCCGAGATTTCGGTCGCGCGGTTTTCGCTGTTGCCCGGCACGCTCATCAGCTGCAGGTAGTCGATCACGATCAGGCCCAGGTCGTGCTCGCGCTTCAGGCGGCGGCACTTGGAACGCAGGATCTCCGGCGACACGCCCGGCGTATCGTCGATGAAGATCTTGGTTTCCTTCAGCATCTTGATCGCGCTGGTGACGCGGCTCCAGTCCTCGTCTTCCAGCTGGCCGGTACGCAGGCGCGACGCGTTGATGCGGCCGTTGGAGGAAATGAGGCGCATCGCCAGCTGCGATGCGGACATTTCCATCGAGAACACGGCCACGCCCTTCTTCGACTTGATCGCCGCGTACTCGGCGATGTTCAGCGCGAAGGTGGTCTTGCCCATTGCCGGACGCGCGGCAAGGATGATCAGGTCGGTCGGCTGCAGGCCGGCGGTCATCGCGTCGAAGTCGGTGTAACCGGTGGGCAGGCCGGTGATGTTGCCGCCGTTCTCGAAGCGGTTGCGCAGTTCCTCGAACGCATCCTTCAGCGCGCCGGGCATGGCCACGAAGTCGGTGCGGCCACGCGCGCCCTGCTCGGCGATGGCGAACACGCTCTTTTCGGCCGAGGCCAGCAGTTCGCTGCTGTCACGGCCTTCGGGCTGGAAGCCGTCGTTGACGATGTCGGTGCCGACCTGGATCAGTTGCCGCAGCACCGCCTTGTCACGCACGATCTCGGCGTAGGCCACGATGTTGGCCGCCGACGGCGTGGTGCTGGCCAGCTCGATCAGGTAGGCGCCATCGCCGACCAGCTCCATCTTGCCCTGCGATTCGAACCACTCGCCCAGGGTCACCGCATCGAACGGACGCTCGCGCTCGGACAGCTCGCGGATCGCCCGGTAGATCATCTGGTGGTCGCGGCGATAGAAATCGGTCTCGGTCAGCTGGTCGTTGACCCGGTCGTAGGCTTCCGGGGCCAGCATCAGGCCACCCAGCACCGCCTGTTCGGCTTCCACCGAGTGCGGCGGCACGCGCAGCTGGTCGATGCGCGATTCGTCGCGATCGCGGTCGAAGCCATCGCCGCGCTCTTTGCGGTTGGAACGGAAGCCGGAACGGGCGGACATGCTGCGGTGTTTCCTGCGAAAGTGGGCCAGGCGAGTGTAGGCATGCGCCGACCCCGGCGGCCATGGACAAGCCTGTGGATAAGCCGTGGACGAGCGGGGGATATCCGCCGCTGTGCGACGTGCCTGCCCGGCCTATGGAGACCCATTATCGCATGGGGTCAGAGCCCGCCGCTGCGCGACGGGATCCGACCCCGGCAGAGAGGGGTCGGATCCCTCTGCGCAGCAGAGGGCTCTGACCCCGAATGCAGCGTCAGTCCCCTTTGGCGTGCACCGCGATCAGCTTCAGGAAGCGGTCCACATAGCCCTGCAGGAACTTGTGCGTGCCCTCGTTGTGGATCGTGCCGTCGGCGCCGATCAGCTCATCCTTGAAGTGGATGAACGCCTCCGGCTGGCCGAGCACGTGCATGTCCAGGAACGCCAGGCTGTTGCGCAGGTGCTGCTGGGCCACCGCCGTGCCGATCTGGCCGATGGACGCGCCGATCACCGCCGCCGGCTTGCCAGCGAAGGCGCTGTCACCATACGGCCGCGAGCCGATGTCGATGGCGTTCTTCAGCACGCCGGGCACCGAGCGGTTGTATTCCGGGGTGACGAACAGCACCGCGTCGGCACCGCGTACCTCGTCCTTCAGGCGGGTGCCCTGGGCCGGGTAGCTGCCGTCGAAATCCTGGTTGTACAGCGGCAGATCGTCGATGCGCACGTACGTGAAACGCGCGCGATCGCCGGCCAGCTTTTCCAGGGCCAGCGCGAGCCTGCGGTTGCAGGATTCCTTGCGCAGGCTGCCAACGAAGACCGCGATGGTGGGAACAGGCATGGCGACACACTCCTGACGGGGGAAAGCGCCAGCCTAGCGGCCGGCCCGATGCGCCCCGGTGAAGATCAGCCGCGTGCCACGCCCGCCCGCACCTGCCGCCAGTGGTCCTGCCAGGCCTGGAACATCAGCACGTTCCACAGGTGGGTATGCCACTTGCGCTGGCCGCCCAGGAACTGCTGCCACAGCGGCTGCACGGCGGCCGCCGACAGCACGCCTTCGCGTTCCAGCCGCGCCGGCTGCAGCAGGTCATCGGCCCACGGCCGCAGGTCGCCCTTCAGCCATTCACTCACCGGCGCACCGAAACCGCGCTTGGGGCGGTGCACCATCGACTGCGGCACGTAGCGGCCGAGCACGCGCTTGAGCAGCACCTTGCTGGTGTCCTCACTGCGCTTGAAGTCCAGCGGCAGCGACCAGGCAAATTCAGCCACGCGCCAGTCCAGCAGCGGCGCCCGTGCCTCCAGGCTGACCGCCATCGAAGTGCGGTCGACCTTGCACAGCAGGTCGTCCGGCAGGTAGCTGACGAAGTCGGCCAGCATCATCGCGTCGGCCGGGGTGCCGGCACCGTGCAGCGGGTCGGCCAGGTCGTAGAAGCTGCCGGCCTCGCGCGCACCGATCACCGCCGCCGCCGGGTCGCGCCAGCGCGAGATGCGGTTGCGGTAGACATCACCGATGCCGCGCGCACCGGTCTCGGCCAGCAGTGCGGCCAGGCCGCCGGTGCGCGACGCCTCGCCCTGCTGGTGCGCACGCGCGCCCATCCAGCGCCGCAGCGGCGCCGGCACGCGGCCCAGCATCTCCCAGTTGCGCAGCGCGCGCACATAGCGGGTGTAGCCGAAGAACAGTTCGTCGCCACCATCACCGGACAGGGCCACGGTCACGCCCTGCCGCGCCAGCCGCGCGACCAGGGCGGTCGGCACCTGCGAGGCATCGGCGAAGGGCTCGTCGAACATCGCCGGCAGCTGCGGCACCACCGCCAGCGCATCGGCGCCACTCACGTACAGCTCGGTGTGGTCGCAGCCCAGGTGCCCGGCCAGCTCCTTGGCCAGCGGCGCCTCGTCATGGTGCGAGCCGCTGAAGCCGATGCTGAAACTGTGCACCGGCTGCGTGCTCTGCGCCTGCATCAGCGCGGCCACCAGCGACGAATCGGTGCCACCGGACAGGAACACGCCCACCGACACGTCGGCCACCATGCGCAGCGCCACGGCATCGCGCAGCAGGTCGTCCAGCTGTTCCTCGGCCTCCTCGATGCGGCCCTGGAACGGTGCGGCCAGCGCCGCCTGCATGCGCGCACGCGCATCCCAGTACGGGCGCTGTGCCTGCTCGGGGCGGTGCGCGGCGGCACCGGCGGCCACCGTTGCCGCATCCAGGCGCAGCACGCGGCCCGGCATCAGCTTGTAGCAGCGTTGGTGGATGCTGTGCGGGGCCGGGATGTAATCCAGGCGCAGCAGCAGGGTCAGCGCATCGCGGTCGATGTCGTTGTCGAAGTCCGGGTGCTGCCACAGCGCCTTCAGCTCCGAACCGAACACCAGGGTGTCGCCGGCCCAGCCGTAGTACAGCGGCTTCTTGCCCACCCGGTCGCGGGCCAGGTACAGGCACTGCTCGTGGCGGTCCCAGAGGGCGATGGCGAACATGCCATTGGCGCGCTGCAGGGTGTCCTCGACGCCCCACTGCAGGATCGCGGCCAGCAGCACCTCGGTATCGGAATGGCCGCGGAAGGCATGGCCCAGCGGCTCCAGCTCGGCGCGCAGCGCGGCGAAGTTGTAAACCTCGCCGTTGTAGGCCATCACGTAACGGCCGTCGGCCGAGGCCATCGGCTGGTGGCCCAGCGGTGACAGGTCGAGAATGCTCAGGCGGCGGTGCGCCAGGGCGATGCCGGCGCTGGCGTCGACCCAGGTGCCGCCGTCATCCGGCCCGCGGTGGTGCAGCGCCTGCCCCATGGCCAGCGCCTGCGCCTGCAGCACCTCGTCCGGCGACTGCGGCGCCGGCAACAACATTCCCGCCAATCCACACATGCATCAGGGTTCCTGCGCCAGGTCGAGGGCGGCGCCAATCACCGCATTGTCGCTTGGAAGCCCGAACATTGCTGCCCCCGCCAGCGGCGTGTAGGTATCGGCGCCGCAGACCCGCCGCAGCGGCAGGTGGCCATGGCCGGCCTCGACCAGGGCGGTGACCACGCCCTCGCCCACCCCGCCGCTGTGCCGGCCCTCGTCCAGCACCAGCACCCGCCGCGCCGTGGCGGCCTGGGCGGCGATGAAACCGGCATCCAGCGGCACCAGCCAGCGCAGGTCCACCACCCGCACCTGCCAGCCGGTCTGCGCCTGGATGGCCGGCACCGCGCGCAGCGCCATCGGCACGCCGTTGCCGTAGGTGAACACCACCAGATCATCGGCGTCGGGCGCATAGACCCGGCCCTCGCCCAGCACCAGCGCCTGCCCCGCCGCCGGGTAATCGAACAGCCACTGTCCATCGCCGGGCGCGTGCAGGTCCTTGCTCATGTACAGCGCGATCGGTTCCAGGAACACCGCCACCCGGCCGTCCACCCGGGCCAGCGCCGCCAGCGTGCGCAGCATCATCACCGCATCGTCGCCGCGCGACGGGCAGCCCACCACCAGTCCGGGGATGTCGCGCAGCGCGGTAATCGAGTTGTCGTTGTGGAAGTGGCCGCCGAAGCCCTTCTGGTAACCCAGGCCGGCCACCCGCACCAGCATCGGGTTGCGGAACTGGTCGTTGGAGAAGAACTGCAGCGAACAGGCCTCGCCGCGCAGCTGGTCGATCGCGTTGTGCAGGTAGGCCAGGTACTGGATCTCCGGGATCGGCAGCAGGCCCATGTTGGCCAGGCCTTGGGCCATGCCCAGGATCATCGTCTCGTCCAGCAGGGTGTTGAACACCCGGCGCGGTCCGAAGCGGCGCAGCAGGTCCTTGGTGACGGTGTAGACGCCGCCCTTCTGCGCCACGTCCTCGCCGAACAGCAGCGCCTGCGGATACTTGCACAGCAGTTCCTGCAGGCCGTGGTTGATCTGCACGGCCAGGTGCCGCGGCGGCTGCCGCTCGGGCAGCGCGTCGGCTCCGCCGTACAGGGCCTCGCGCGCTTCGGCCGGTACCGGGCGCTGCGCCTCGGCCATCACCGCCGCCGGCGTGTACGGCGCCAGCGGCGCGACCACTTCATCCAGCGACTGCAGCTTGGGCCGCGCTTCGGCGTCGGCCGCCGCCGACAGGCAGCGCACGCGCAGGGTCTCGTACGCAGCCTCGATGCCGGCAGCATCCATCCAGCCCGATTCCAGCGCGATCTGCGCCGACCGCAGCAAGGGATCCTGGGCTTCGGCCGCACACAGGTCGGCCAGCGCGCGCCACTCCACTTCGAAATCGGTGCCGGCGTGGCCCATCAGCCGCGTGGTACGCAGGTGCAGGAAGGTCGGCCGACGGGTGCGCCGGCAATGCTCCACCGCGGCCTGCACCTGCGCATGTCCCGCCGCCAGGTCCAGGCCGTCGGCGTAGTAGTAGTCCAGCCCCGGCTGGCGGCTGAAGCGCTCGGCGATCCAGCCTTCCGGCGTCTTCACCGAAATACCCAGGCCGTTGTCCTCGCAGACGAACAGGATCGGCGCGGGCAGCTTCTGGTAGGCCGACCACATCGCGGTATTGAAGGCGGTCTGCGCGGTAGCGTGGTTGGCCGAGGCATCGCCGAAGGAGCACAGCACGATGCTGTCGGCAGGGATCGGCAGCGGCTGGCCCAGGCGCTTGCCGCTTTCGATGGCCAGCGCGGTACCCAGCGCCTTGGGCAGGTGCGAGGCGATGGTCGAGGTCTGCGGCAGCACCCACAGCGGGCGGCTGCCCCACACCTTGTGGCGGCCACCGCTGGCCGGGTCGTCGGCACTGGCGGCGAAGGACAGCGCCGCGTCACGCAACGGGTCCAGGCCTGGCACCTGCCGCGCGCGCTCGGCCATGAAGGCGCCGGAGCGGTAATGCAGGAACGCCGGATCGGTATGCCGGCAGGCCCGTGCCAGCAGCGCGTTGCCTTCGTGGCCGGACGAGCCGATGGTGTAGAAGACCTTGTTCTGTACGCGCAGTACGCGCGCCATCAGGTCCAGCTGGCGGCTGGCCAGCTGCGAATCGAACAGCTCGGCGAACGCCGCTGCGGTCAGCGTGCTGCCCGGCAGGATCGGCGCATCCGGCGCCGGCTTCGGGCGCGGCAGCCCACGCCAGGCGCGCACCGCCTCGAGGAAATTGACGTCGCACACTTCGGCGCGGTTGAGCACGCGCATGCGTGCGGGGATCGGATCGGGAACCACAGCAAACATCGAACACCCTCCGTGTCGTTGTTGCGTTCCGCCGGGCGTCGCGGCCCTGCTTTCGTAGAGTCGAGCTTGCTCGACTGCCCTGGAAGCCAGTCGAGCAAGCTCGACTCTACCCGCGCGAATCCAACCGCGCGCGTACCTCGGGCGTAACCGCCGGCATCGCCACGAACAGTGGCTGCTCGCGCACCCGCTGCAGCCACGCACGCACTTCCACGAACGGCTGCAGATCGATGCCACCATCGGCGGCAACATCGGTGTAGGCAAACAGCGCGATGTCGGCGATGCCGTACCCGCTGCCGGTGAACCACTGCGCCTGCCGCAGGTGCTGCTCCATCACCTCCAGCGCGGTGGCGGCGCGCTCATGCAGGCGCGGCAGTTCGGCCCGGCGCGGCGAATCGGCATCGGTCCAGCCACGGATGAAGCGCGCCACGGCCACGCAGGGTTCGTGGCTGTACTGCTCGAAGAACATCCAGCTCAGTGCCTGCGCGCGTTCCCAGCCATCGGTGGGCAGGTACGGCGTGCCTTCGGCCAGCCAGAACAGGATCGCGTTGGATTCGGTCAGCACGCGGCCATCGTCGCGCACGATCAGCGGCACCTTCGCATTCGGGTTGAGGGCCAGGAACTCAGGCGAATGAGTCTGCCCATGCGCACTGTCCACTTCCACCCAGCGGTAGCGGCTGCCGAGCTGCTCCAGCAGCATCCGCACCTTGTGGCAGTTGCCCGACACCGACATGCCATGCACCGTCAACGGAACGCGCTCTTCCACCATTGCCTGCTCCAGGACATCCCGGCCGACGGCCGGCTGCACGCAGTCTGGCAAGCACATCGGCCGATGCCAAGCGCGGGTGCAGCATCACCGCCGGCGTTGCTGCCATTGCGCGCGCGACTGCCCCCAGATCTGCAGCGGCGGCCCCTCGTAGGGGGGCGGCAACTGGCCCATCCGCAGCAGGCTGCTGCCCAGCTTGCGCGCCACCGCCCTGGACTTCTCGTTGTCATCGGCAATGGTGTGGATCACCTCGTCCCAGCCCAGCGTGTCGAACGCCCAGTCGATGGCGGCCACCGCCGCTTCGGGGGCGTAGCCACGGCCCCAGCGCGCGCGGCAGATGCTCCAGCCGACCTCGGGGCCGGGCCAGCCGAGCGGCTGCCACGGGCCCATGCGGCCGACCCATTCGCCGGTGGCTTTCTCGATGACGCTGAACATCGAATAGCCGAACAGCTGCCAGGCACCGGCCAGGCTGCAGAAGCTGCGCCAGGCCGCCGAAGGCAGCTGCACGCCGCCCAGGCTGCGCATCACTTCTTCATCGGCGCAGAACGCCAGGTAGGGCTCCAGGTCCTGCGCCTGCGGTGGGCGCAGGATCAGGCGCTCGGTTTCGATGCGCAGGTCGAAGATGCTCATGCAGGCTCCCGCCGGGTACCGTGGCCGCTCATCATCGCCGATCCCGCCATCGGATCCAGCACGCAAACGAAACGGGCCGGCAAAGGCCGGCCCGTCCGATACAGCATTCCGTTGCCGCGTTACTGGCGGTTGGCCGCTGCGTCGCCGGCCGCGGCGGTCTGGGTCACCAGCTGGCCATCCACCACCGGCAGGCGGTCGCTGGCCGGCTTGTTGTCCATGCGCACGGTCTTCTCGGCGCCGTCATAGCGGTAGGTCACGTTGTAGCCCTTGACCACATCGTTGGTGCCCATGGCGATGCGCGTGCCCGGCTTGCTGGCCATGCGCATGGTGCCGGTGGTGCCGTCCTCGTTGCGGTAGGTCACGTTGTAACCGGTCACGCGGCTCGACTCGGAGGTCGCCGTTTCAGTGTGGCACTGGCGCTCGGTGCGGTTGACCACGCGGCCACCGACGTGGCGCTTGTCCACCTGGTTGCCGATGAAGCCACCGGCCACGGCGCCGGCTGCAGTGGCAGCCTTCTTGCCGTTGCCGCCGCCCACCTGGTTGCCCAGCAGGCCACCGACCACGGCGCCGACCACGGTGCCGCCGACGTTGCCATCACGCTCGGGCAGGCGCTCCTGCACCACGACGTCCTCGCAGACTTCATGCGGGGTCTGGGTGGTGGAGGTCTCGCGCACCGGCTCGGTGCCGATGACGGTCGCATAGGCCTTCTGCTTCTCGGTCAGCGGGTCGACCTTCAGCACATCGGCGTATTCCAGGCCGCGCGGTGCCGAGGCATCGACCGCGTCGCCGCGCGCGCCGTCATCGGCAGCGCTGCCATCGACCAGGCGCGACTCGGAAGGATTCGCGGCGCCCAGTGCATCCGGGGCCTTGTCACCACTCTTCATGAAGGCGGCGGTTGCGATACCACCCACCAGCAGCGCGCCTGCTGCGACCAGGACAGTTGTAGTTGTGCTTTTCATGACCTGCTCCCTGCGGACCGTCCGCAACGTTCTCGATGCAGATTGCAGCATGCGCTGCCTGAACGGAATCTCCACATTTCGTACTCATGGCCGTAACCCATTCAGCATCGGGAAATGCAGGGCCCGTGGTAGCGTTTGCAGCACGCCCACGAGGAGCCCCGCCATGGCCAACCCGATGCTGCTGCCGGTCCTGCAATGGGCACGCCGGCTGCGCTACCCCACCCTGTTCAAGCTGACCGCCGGCCTGTTCGCGCTGACGCTGTTCATCCCCGACCCGATCCCGTTCGTGGACGAACTGATGCTGGGCCTGGGCACCCTGCTGCTGGCCAACTGGAAGAACCGCAGCGCGGCGACGCCGCCCCCCCTGGAACAGCGCTGAACATGCTGATCGACAGCCATTGCCACCTGGATGCCAGCGAGTTCGACCCCGACCGCACGGCGGTGATCGAGCGCGCCCGTGCGGCCGGCGTGCAGGCCCAGGTGGTACCGGCGGTGACCGCAGCCAGCTGGCCGAAGCTGCGCGAGGTCTGCCAGCAGGCACCGGGGCTGTACCCGGCCTATGGCCTGCACCCGATGTTCCTGGCCGACCATCGTCCCGAACACCTGGGCCAGCTGCGCGAGTGGGTCGAGCGCGAGCGTCCCTGCGCGATCGGCGAGTGCGGCCTGGATTTCTTCGTCGAAGGACTGGATGCCGAGGCGCAGCAGGACTATTTCATTGGCCAGCTGAAGCTTGCACGCGACTTCGACCTGCCGGTGATCGTGCATGCGCGCCGCGCGGTGGACGCGGTGATCGCCGCGATCCGCCGCATCGGCGGCCTGCGCGGCGTGGTCCATAGCTTTCCCGGCAGCCCGGAACAGGCCGCGCAGCTGCACAAGCTGGGCTTCCTGCTCGGCCTGGGTGGACCGCTGACCTACCAACGAGCGCAGCGCCTGCAGCGCCTGGTGCGCGAGATGCCGCTGGAGCAGCTGCTGCTGGAAACCGACGCGCCGGACCAGCCCGACGCGGGCATCCGCGGCCAGCGCAATGAACCGGCACGACTGTCGGTGATCGCCCGCCACGTGGCCGCGCTGCGCGGTACCGACGTGGAGACCGTGGCAGCGGCCACCAGCGAAAACGCCCGGCGGCTGTTCGCGCTGCCGGCCGCCTGATCGCCGCTTCGCCGGGCATGGCCCGGCGCTACCGGTCAAACCTCGGCGGCTTCGGCCTTGACCTTCTTCGGCTCCAGCAGCATTTCCAGCGCCTTGCCGACCGCGGCGAATGCAAACGCACCGGTGATGTGGGTGGCCGCGCCCAGCCCGGCGCCGCAGTCCAGCTTCAACGCGGCATCGGCGCCCAGGTTCGGGCGCAGGCCGCAGACGCTGCCATCGGCCTGCGGGTACTTCACGTTTTCCAGCGAATACACCGCCGGTACGCCGAAATAGCGCTTGGCGTTCTTCGGGAAGTTGAACTCGCTGCGCAGCTTCTTGCGGATCAGCGCCAGCATCGCGTCGTGCTCGGTACGCGAGACGTCGCGGATGCGCACCAGGGTCGGGTCGGTACGGCCGCCGGCAGCGCCCACGGTCAGCAGCGGCAGCTTGCGGCGGCGGCACCAGGCGATGGTCTCCACCTTCACCCGGAAGCTGTCGCAGGCATCGATGACCAGGTCGAAGCCACGGTCCAGCAGTTCGGCCATGTTGGCGGTGGTCAGGAACGCCTGCACGGCATCGACGTCGATCTGCGGGTTGATCGCGCGGCAGCGCTCGGCCATCGCCTCGGACTTGTTGCGGCCGTAGTTGCCCTCCATCGCCGGCAGCTGCCGGTTGGTGTTGGACACGCAGATGTCATCGGCATCGATCAGGGTCAGGTGGCCGACCGCCGAACGGGCCAGCGCCTCCACCACCCACGAGCCGACGCCGCCCATGCCCACCACCGCCACGCGGCTGCCCTGCAGGCGCTCGAGCGCACCTACGCCATACAGCCGTTCGATGCCGGCGAAGCGTTGTTTGACCTGTTCGTTCATGCGGCTATTTTAACGTGCAGGCAGCGGCGGCCATAGCGGGCCGCCATCGAACCCACCGTTGCACGCCCGCGCATCACCCATGGAGGAGCCCGCATGAACGCCAGCCCGTCCCGTCGTCCTTCCAGCGCCCAGCGCTATCTGTTCGTGCTCGTGCTCGGCCTGCTGATCGGCCTGGTCGCCACGGTCATGGTCGGCCGCGCCCTGCAGGCCGGTCGCGACCCCTTCCCGCACAGCCTGATGCACGTGATGCAGCGGCAGGCGGAGCTGCTGCAGCAGGCCCAGCAGCAGAACCGCTGCAGCCTGGCCGACAGCCAGCCGCGCCTGCAGTCGCTGCGGCTGCTGTCCAACGACCTGGACCTGGCGTTTCCCAAGCTGAAGGACGATGCGCGCTTCCAGCAGCATGCCAGCCAGTACCGGGCGGCCCTCAATGCGGCACTGGCCGCCCCGCCCAGTGACTGTGCCGCGCTGGCCAAGGTGGTGCAGACCGTGCAGGACGACTGCCGGGCCTGCCACCAGGACTTCCGCTGATTCATCTTCCAGCCGGGGAAGGCTGGCGTGATTGGCACCTTGTTCACGTTGAAAAGTGGACGATTCGATCACCCTGCTGCATGACGCAGTACCACCCTTCCACCCGCCTTCACGGCCAGGAGACGCCCCATGAAGATCCAGCTCATCGCCGCCAGTGTCATTGCTACGCTCGCCCTGGCCGGCTGCGCCACCTCGCCCGGTTACGGCGGCGGTGGTTACAACAACGGTGGCTACAACAATGGTGGCTACGGCAACAACAACGGCTACAACCAGAACCGTTGCGCCGACTGCGGCATCGTGACCGGCATCAACACCGTGGCTTCTGGCCGAACCGCGCCCAGCGCGACCGGCGCCATCCTTGGCGGCATCGTCGGTGCCGTGGCCGGCCATGAGATCTCCGACCACACCGGCGGCAGCCGCGGCAACAAGAACGTCGCCGCCGCTGCAGGCGCGGTCGGTGGTGCCCTCGCCGGCAACCAGATCCAGAAGAACGTGACCAGCGATACCTACGACATCACCGTGCGCATGGACGATGGCCGCACCATCGTGGTCAACCAGCGCGATCTGGCCGGTATCCGCGAAAACACCTACGTCCGCGTCGTCAACGGCCGCGTCGTCCTGCGCTGATCCAGCGGGCGACGGTGGCAACGAAAAAGGCCCGCTTGCGCGGGCCTTTTTCGTGCGATGCATTGCAGGCGGGTCGTCAGACCGGCTCTACGGCATCAGCCTGCAGGCCCTTCTGGCCCTGCACGACGGTGAAGGTGACCTTCTGGCCTTCCTTCAGGCTCTTGAAGCCCTGGGTCTGGATGGCACGGAAATGCACGAACACGTCTTCGCCGTTTTCACGGCTGATGAAGCCGAAGCCCTTTGCATCGTTGAACCACTTTACGGTACCGGTCTCGCGATCAGCCATCTCACTCACTCCCTGGTGACTCTCTTGTTGTTGGAAACGCCTGTTGGGCGGCTGACAAGCAAGGGGGAAGCGAGGTGCAACGATGCAGCGGATCGGTTAGATCTTGCTTCATCAGGCCACGATCCACGGTGACCTTGCCAAGCTCAGCGACTGCAACTTAACCCGAGCAAAACGAAAAAGCAACTGCCAAAATTTCAAAGTGTCAACCCCAAAAAGACAACCATACGGGACAGCATGGACCTCTCATTCATCTTGTATCTGCTAGCGGTCATTTTCGTCCTGGTCGGCATCGCCGGGGTGATCCTGCCGGCCCTGCCTGGGGTGCCGCTGGTCTTCGTCGGCCTGCTGCTCGCGGCATGGGCTGACGGCTTTGCCCATGTCGGATGGCCCACGCTGGTGGCTCTCGGGGTCCTCACCGCGCTGTCCCTGGTGGCCGACGTGCTGTCCACGGTGGTGGGGGCGCAGCGGGTCGGGGCCAGTCGCAAGGCACTCTGGGGCACCTTCATCGGCAGCATCGTCGGCCTGTTCTTCATGCCCATCGGGCTGTTCGCCGGCCCGCTGCTGGGTGCCCTGCTGGGCGAGTACTGGCACACCCGCGAGCTGGGCCGCTCGACCAAGGTCGGCCTCGCCACGTGGCTGGGCATCCTGCTCGGGCTTGCGCTGAAGCTGGCCGTGGTGATCGCCATGCTGGGCCTGTTCGCCTTCGCCTGGTTCCTGTGAGGCCGCCGCCTTCACGCCATGCGCACGCCCGCGCCGGGCATAAACCAAGGGGCTGGCCGTTGCCGCGGGCAGCCGCCACACTGTGTGTCTTCCCGTATTCATCCTCTGAAGGGCCTGCTGCAATGACCCTCCCCACGCTGCTCCCCCGCTTCGCGCCGCTGGCGCTGGCCCTGGCCCTGGCCAGTGCGCCGCTGGCCGCGCAGGAAATCGCGCCCACTCCCACCGCTACGCCGGCTGGCTGCGCCGCCGTCGACAGCGACGCCGCGCGCCTGGCCTGCTATGACCGCCTGTTCGGCCGCAACGCCCCGGCCACCGCCGAGGCAGACGCCGCCGCCCAGCAGGCCGCCCAGAGCCTGCGCGACCAGCGGCGCGCCACTCGCCTAAGCCAGGGCGAAGAGAACCTGCGCGCACGCGTAGGCGACATCTTCCGCCCGGCACCGGACGACAGTGCCCTGGCCAATGCCGGCCGCGGCTCGCTGCTGGACAGCCGCTGGGAGCTGGCCGAGGACTCCAAGCTGGGCCCGTTCCAGCTGCGCGCCTACAAGCCTGTCTACCTGTTGCCTGCCTTCTGGACCAGTGACAAGAACCAGATGCCGCAGTCGCCGAACCCGGCCAACAGCGTGACCACGCCGCAGGTGCTGGACAGCACCGAGCTGAAGTTCCAGATCAGCTTCAAGACCAAGATCGCCGAGAACCTGTTCGGCGACAACGGTGACATCTGGGCCGGCTACACCCAGAGCTCGCGCTGGCAGGCCTACAACGCCGAGAACTCGCGTCCGTTCCGCGAAACCAATTACGAGCCGGAAGTGATGATGGTGTTCCGCAACGGCTACTCGATCGGTGGCTGGCGTGGGCGCATGACCGGGATCAGCCTCAACCACCAGTCCAACGGCCGCCCTGACCCGCTGTCGCGCAGCTGGAACCGGGTGATGCTCAACATCGGCCTGGACCGCGAGAACTGGGCGCTGGTGCTGCGCCCCTGGTACCGCATCCCGGAAAGTCGCAGCGATGACAACAATCCTGACATCGAGGACTACATGGGCCGCGGCGACGCGACCCTGATCTGGAACCGCAACGGCCATGAGATCGCGCTGATGGCGCGCCATTCGCTGCGCACCGGCGACCGCTCGCACGGCGCGCTGCAGCTCGATTACGGCTTCCCGATCAGCAACCTGCTGCGCGGCCACATCCAGGTGTTCGACGGCTACGGCGAGAGCATGATCGACTACAACCACAAGGCCACCTACGTGGGCGTGGGCGTATCGCTGCTGGAGTGGTTCTGATGACGGTGACGATCTGGCACAACCCGGCCTGCAGCAATTCGCGCGGCGCGCTGGCGCAGATCCGCGAAGCCGGGATCGAGCCGGTGGTGGTCGACTACCTGGGCAGCCCCCCTGACGTGGCCACCCTGCGCCAGGTGCTGGCCGAATCCGGCCTTGCCGCCACCGACCTGGTGCGCAGCAAGGAGCCGCAGTTCGCCGAGCTGGGCCTGGCCGGTGCCGATGAAGCCACCCTGCTGGTTGCGATGGCCGAACACCCGCGGCTGATCAACCGCCCCATCGTGCGCACCCCCAAGGGCACGCGCCTGTGCCGCCCGCCGGAGCGCGTCCTCGACCTGCTGTAGGTAGAGTCGACCGTTGGTCGAATATCGCACGCAGGGCGGAGTCGACCAACGGTCGACTCTACCCCGCCATGACGCGGGCAATTACAGCCAGTCGGTGATGCCTTCGCGGCGGTAGGTCTCGGCGAACGACGGGCGTGCCTTCATCCGCTGCGCGTAGATCTTCAGCACCGGCAGGGTGTCGGTGGGCGTGGGCATGTTGCGCGACCAGCGCATCAGCATCACCAGCATGAAATCGACCACGCTGGGCGCCTCGCCCAGCACATACGGCCCCTGCGTCTGCAGGTGTGCGGCCATCTGCTGCCAGGCGGCCTCCAGGCGTTGCCGGGCCATCGCCTGGGTGGCGGCGACATTCGCTTCGCCGGCGGCTTCATGCGGATAGAACCACGCGCGGTAGGCGGGCTGCAGGGTGTTGGCGCACCAGAACATCCAGCGATACGCCTCGCCGCGTGCGGGCGTACCCGGTGCCGGCAGCAGGCCGGCCTCGGGGTGGCGATCGGCCAGATACAGTGCGATGGCGGCCGCTTCGGTCAGCACCTGGCCATCGATCATCAGCGTCGGCACCACGCCCGCCGGGTTCAGCGCCAGATACTGCGCCGACTTGTGCTCGCGCCGGTCGAAATCCAGCAGCACCAGTTCGTGCTCGATGCCCAGTTCGATCAGCAGCCAGTGCACCACCAGCGAGGCGGTGCTGACAGACCCATACAGCGTAGTGCGCATGCGACGACTCCGGTTGCGGGAAGCGCCGATTATGCGCCCAACGGCTCAGCCACCGCCGCAGGAGGCCATGCAGCTGTCGGCGTCCTGGCTGCAGCTGATCAACGGCGACTGGTCCATGCAGGCCTGCGCCTGCGACATGCAGGAGCGGCGCATCTCGTCATCCTTGATCCGGTCGCACTTGCTCGCCGCCTGCGCATCGCAGGTCGAGCGACGGTCCGAATCGGAACGGGCCAGGCAGGCATTGCGGTACTGCTGGCACGCCATCACACATTGCGCGCTGGCGTTGTTGCCGGGTGCGCCGTCGTACAGATCGCCGCTGCTGCTGCAGGCGGCAAGGGAAACGACACACAACAGCGCAAGGCATCGAAACAATGACATTGGACACTCCCTGTTCAATACATCGGAAAACCCAGCGAAGCCTAGCAGTGCCGACCTTCGTGCGGTGTCAAACGAAAAACGGCGCCCTGCGGCGCCGTTTTCCTGCAACCGGTGGGGCTTACTCCACCACCACCGGAATCTTGCCGATGCGGGCCTGCCACTCGCGCGGACCGGTCTTGTGCACCGATTCGCCGGTGGAATCGACCGCCACGGTCACCGGCATGTCCTGCACGGTGAACTCGTAGATCGCTTCCATGCCCAGGTCGGCGAAGCCGACCACCTTGGCCGCCTTGATCGCCTTGGACACCAGGTAGGCCGAACCACCGACAGCCATCAGGTAGGCCGACTTGTGCTTTTTGATCGCCTCGATGGCGGCCGGGCCACGCTCGGCCTTGCCGACCATGCCCAGCAGGCCGGTCTGTGCCAGCACCTGCTCGGTGAACTTGTCCATGCGGGTGGCGGTGGTCGGGCCGGCCGGGCCCACCACTTCATCGCGCACCGGATCGACCGGGCCGACGTAGTAGATGAAACGACCCTTCAGGTCGACCGGCAGTTCCTCGCCCCTGTTGAGCATGTCGACCATGCGCTTGTGCGCGGCGTCGCGGCCGGTCAGCAGCTTGCCGTTGAGCAGCAGGGTCTGGCCCGGCTTCCAGTTGGCCACGTCTTCCGGCGTGATCGTGTCCAGGTCCACGCGGGTGCCCTTGGACGAGTCGTAGGTCAGCTTCGGCCAGTCTTCCAGCGACGGCGGGTCCAGCATCACCGGGCCGCTGCCATCCAGGGTGAAGTGCGCATGGCGGGTGGCCGCGCAGTTCGGGATCATCGCCACCGGCAGGTTGGCCGCGTGGGTCGGGTAATCGTTGATCTTGATGTCGAGCACGGTGGTCAGGCCACCCAGGCCCTGCGCGCCGATGCCCAGCGCGTTGACCTTCTCGTACAGCTCCAGGCGCAGCTCTTCGATGCGGTTGGATGCACCACGGGCCTGCAGATCGGTGATGTCGATCGGCTCCATCAGCGCTTCCTTGGCCAGCAGCATCGCCTTTTCAGCGGTACCACCGATGCCGATGCCGAGCATGCCCGGCGGGCACCAGCCGGCGCCCATGGTCGGCACGGTCTTCAGCACCCAGTCGACGATCGAGTCGGACGGGTTGAGCATGGCGAACTTGGTCTTGGCTTCCGAACCACCGCCCTTGGCGGCGACGATGACGTCGACGGTGTTGCCCGGCACCACCTTGACGTTGACCACGCCCGGGGTGTTGTCCTTGGTGTTGACGCGCTTGCCGGCCGGATCAGCCAGCACCGAGGCGCGCAGCTTGTTGTCCGGGTGCAGGTAGGCGCGGCGCACGCCTTCGTTGGCCATGTCTTCCACGCCCATGGTCGCGTCGTCCCAGCGCACGTCCATGCCGATTTCCAGGAACACGGTGACGATGCCGGTGTCCTGGCAGATCGGACGGTGGCCTTCGGCGCACATCCGCGAATTGATCAGGATCTGGGCCATCGCTTCCTTCGCGGCCGGCGACTCCTCGCGCTCGTAGGCGGCGGCGAGGTTCTTGATGTAGTCGACCGGGTGGTAGTACGAGATGTACTGCAGCGCGTCGGCGATGGACTGGATGAGGTCTTCCTGCTTGATCGATGTCACGGCTTGCTCGCTTGCTCGAGGCTGGCGGGGGGTAATCCCCCATTTTACCCCCTCCCCCGCCCGCAGGATCACAATCATGGGGTCGGATCCCCTGCAGGGGGCTCTGACCCCACCCACCTGTCACGATTGCTCCCTCCCCGGCGTCCTGGTCGACATGAACACTGAATCCGCCTTCCAGACCCACCGCCCGCGCCTGATGGCGCTGGCCTACCGCCTGCTGGGCAGCCGCAGCGATGCCGAGGACGTGGTCCAGGATGCCTGGCTGCGCTGGTCCGGCGCCGATCCGGCCGCCGTGCGCGACCCCGAGGCCTGGCTGGTCACCACAACCACCCGGCTGGGCCTGGACCGCCTGCGTACGGCCCGGCGCGAGCGGGTCCACTACGTTGGCCCGTGGCTGGCTGAACCGCTGGAGATCAGCCTGGCCGCAGAACCGGCCAGCGACCCGGCGGTGGCCCATGCCCGCGCCGACGAGGTCTCGGTGGCCTTCCTGACCCTGCTGGAGCAGCTGGGCCCGGAGGAACGCGCCGCCTTCCTGCTGAAGGAGGCCTTCGACCACGACTACCGGCAGATCGCCGCGCTGCTCGGCCTGACCGAGGCCAACTGCCGCCAGCTGGTGCACCGGGCGAAGCAGCGCCTGCAGGCGGGCCGGCCGCGCTTCAACGCCGATACCGGCCAGCACCGGCAGCTGCTGGCGCGCTTCATGGACGCCACCCAGCGTGGCGACAGCGAGGCCATCCAGGCGCTGCTGCATGCCAACGCACGGCTGGTGTCCGATGGCGGCGGCGTGGTCACCGCGGCGGTGCGCCCGCTGCTGGGCGCCGAACGCATCGGCCGCCTGTTCTGGGCCATCGCGCGCCGCGGCCTGGGCCACACCGCCCAGCTGGGCTGGGTCAATGGCGAGCCGGCGATCCTGCGCTTCCTCGGCGACCAGCTGCACTCGGTGACCACCATCGAGGTGGCCGAGGGCCGCATCGCCAACGTGTACAGCGTGCTCAATCCGGAAAAACTGCGCGGGCGTGTCACGAACGCGGACGGCCCGGCGTCCTTGTAGTGAAAGACGGCCACCGTGGCCGTCGTGGAGCTGAAAATGTCCGACCATGCCTCTCCCCGCGTCCCCTATACCCGCCTGGCCGCTGATGCGTTCAAGGGCCTGCTGGCCACCAGCAAGGCAGTGCATGACAGTTCGATCGACCCGACGCTGATGGAATTGCTGTTCCTGCGCGTGTCCCAGCTCAACGGCTGCGGCTACTGCATGGACATGCACGGCACCGCGCTGCGCAAGGGAGGCATCGAGCCGCGCAAGCTGGACACGCTGCCGGCCTGGCACGAAAGCCGTTTCTTCGATGCGCGCGAACGTGCGGCGCTGGGCTGGGCCGAGGCGCTGACCCGCTTGACCGACGGCGCGCCGTCGCAGGCGGCGTTCGATGCGCTGGCACCGCACTTCGATGAGAAGGGCATCAGTGACCTGAGCATGGGCATTGCGGTGATCAATGCCTGGAACCGGCTGGGTGCCGGGCTGCTGCCGCCGCTGCCGTGATCCGCTGACACGCGAATTGACAACATCACAGGGGGCCGGCACCTTTGCTGGCCGCCCGCGGATGGAAACCGCCGATGCAGCCTGGAACCGATGCCCCGATCAGCAAAGCGGCCCTGAGGGCCCTGCAGCAGTATTCAGATCGGGAGGACGCGCCCCCCGACCTGCTGGCCACGCTGGAGGAGCTGGGACTGTTGTGGCCGGTGGAGACGCCCGATCACGCTACGCTGCAGGCGCGCATGTTCAACGCTTACGCACAGGCCAGCCAGTCGCACGTGGTGGACAACTTCATCCTGGGCGTGGAGGAGAATCGTCCCGAGTTGCGCGCTGGCTTGTCCGCATATTCGTTCATGCAGCACTTCCCGCGCCACGAAGAAGCGCCGCATCCCTCGCATGCGTGCCGGGTGTGCGGGCGCCAGAGCAATGACACCTTCGACCCCACCTGGCTGAGCGCGGTGACATACACAGCCGGGGCGGTGATCGGTGGCGGCATGGATCTCATCACCTTCGTGCTGGAGCACCAGAACCGCACCGCGCACCGGCGTCCCGCCTCCACCAGCACGCTGGTCGCGCTGCTGCGGCTGCTGCATCATGACGCGGCACCGGGCGACACCCCCGCGCGCGTGCTGAAGCGGGTGCGCAGCGTTCCAGGTTTGAAGGTGACGGTGGAGCAGGCCGGCCACCTCCTCGAGGTGCTGGGCCATGCCGGCCTGCTGCGGACGCCCGAGCATCCAGGTTTGGCACAACGCTTTGTCAACGTGGGGCTGGTGCCATCCAGATCGCATTCCTCCGACTGGAGCTACCCGGTGGATTTCTGGACCGGCAGGCACGGGGTCGATGCGGCAGCCCTGAAACAGTGGTTCGGTGACTACCCCGAGGTGATGGGGGTGCTGGAGCCTTGACCCCACCGTTCATCGCTCCACCACGTCGCAGCTGCGCACAATAACGGGTATGCCCGCTCCCTCCACCGTCGGCACTGTCACGGCCACCAAACCCAGCCTGCGCCAGCGCTTCAAGGCGATGCGCAACCTGCCGCCCTTCCTGCGCCAGGTGTGGCAGACCAGCCCTGCGCTGACCCTCACCAGCCTCGGCCTGCGCCTGATCCGTGCGTTGCTGCCGGTGGCGATGCTGTACGTGGGCAAGCTCATCATCGATACCGCGCTGCACCTGAGCCAGCACGGGGCCGGCTTCCCGCCACTGGGCGAGGCGCTTTCCAGTGGCCTGTTGAATCCGCTGCTGGGCCTGCTGGCGCTGGAATTCGGCCTGGCCATCGCCTCCGACCTGCTCGGCCGGCTGGTCAGCTATGCCGATGCGCTGCTGTCGGAACTGTTCGCCAACGCCACCAGCGTGCGCCTGATGGAACACGCTGCCACGCTGGACCTGGAGGACTTCGAAGACCCCGACCTGCAGGACAAGCTGGACCGTGCGCGGCGCCAGACCATGGGCCGGATGAACCTGATGAGCCAGCTGTTCGGCCAGGTGCAGGACGCGATCACGGTGGCCAGCCTGGCGGTCGGCCTGCTGGTCTATGCGCCGTGGCTGATCCTGCTGCTGGCGCTGGCGCTGGTGCCGGCCTTCATCGGCGAATCGCATTTCAACGCCGCCGGCTACAGCCTCAACTTCCTGTGGACGCCCGAGCGGCGCCAGCTGGACTACCTGCGCCAGCTTGGCGCCAGCGTGGAAACGGCCAAGGAAGTAAAGATCTTCAACCTGCACCGCTTCCTGGTGGAGCGCTACCGGCGGCTGTCGGCGGCGCTGTTCCTGGCCAACCGTGCGCTGGCGCGGCGGCGCGCGTTCTGGGGCACGGTGCTGGCCGCGCTGGGCACGCTGGGTTACTACACCGCCTATGCCTATATCGCCTGGCGCACGGTGCGCGGCGATTTCTCGATCGGCGACCTGACTTTCCTCGCCGGCAGTTTCCTGCGCCTGCGCCAGCTGCTGGAGGGCCTGCTGATCGGCTTCTCGCAGGTGGCCAGCCAGGCGCTGTACCTGGACGACCTGTATTCGTTCTTCCAGATCGAACCGGAAATCCATTCGCGCGAGGGCGCGGTGGCCGTGCCGCGGCCGATCCAGCAGGGCTTCGTGTTCAAGAACGTCGGCTTCCGTTACCCCGATGCCGAGCAGTGGGCGGTGCGCCACCTCGATTTCCAGCTGCAGGCCGGTGAGGTGCTGGCGTTGGTGGGCGAGAACGGCGCCGGCAAGACCACCCTGGTGAAGCTGCTGGCGCGCCTGTACGAACCGGACGAAGGCCGCATCCTGCTCGATGGCCGCGACCTGCGCGACTACGACCTGGACGACCTGCGCGCCAACCTGGGCGTGATCTTCCAGGACTTCGTGCGCTACAACCTCACCGCCGGCGAGAACATCGGCGTTGGCCAGGTGGAGGCCATGGCCGACCAGGCGCGCATCGCCGATGCCGCGCGCCGGGGCATGGCCGAAGAGGTGATCGATGCCCTGCCCGGCGGCTACGAGCAGCTGATCGGCCGCCGCTTCAAGCAGGGCGTGGACCTGTCCGGCGGGCAGTGGCAGAAGATCGCCATCGCCCGCGCGTGGATGCGCGACGCGCAGGTGATGATCCTCGACGAACCGACCGCCGCGCTCGACGCCCGCGCCGAATTCGAGGTGTTCCAGCGCTTCCGCGAACTGGCCGACCGGCGCACCGCCGTGCTGATCTCGCACCGTTTTTCCTCGGTGCGCATGGCCGACCGCATCCTGGTGCTGGCCGAGGGCCGGCTGGAGGCCAGCGGCACCCACGAGGAGCTGATGGCCCAAGGCGGGCGCTATGCCGAGCTGTTCGAACTGCAGGCCGCCGGGTATCGCTGACCGGCCCTGAGAACGCCTCTCGTTCCGGATAATGAGAACCCCTCTCATTTGAGGTAGAATGGCCGGGACGAATCCATTGCCTGAATGTGCCCCCATGTCTTCCGCTTTCGGCGCCGAAACGGTGCTTGAGGTCCGCCACTGGACCGATGCCTACTTCAGTTTCACCCTCACCCGCGACAGCGGCTTCCGTTTCGAGAACGGCCAGTTCGTGATGATCGGCCTGGAGACCGAGGCGCGGCCGCTGCTGCGCGCGTACTCCATCGCCAGCGCCAACTGGGAAGAACACCTGGAGTTCTTCAGCATCAAGGTGCAGGACGGCCCGCTGACCTCGCGCCTGCAGCACATCAAGCCGGGCGACAAGGTGCTGGTCGGCAAGAAGCCCACCGGCACCCTGCTGATCAGCGACCTGCACCCGGGCAAGAACCTGTACCTGCTGGGTACCGGCACCGGCATGGCGCCGTGGCTGTCGGTCATCAAGGACCCGGAAACCTACGAGCGCTTCGAGAAGGTGATCCTCTGCCACGGCGTGCGCTACGAGAAAGACCTGGCCTACCGCGATTACTTCGAGAAGGAACTGCGTGAGCACGAGTTCCTCGGCGAGATGATCGGCGACAAGCTGCTGTACTACCCGGCCGTCACCCGCGAGCCGTTCGCCAACCAGGGCCGCCTGACCCAGCTGATGGAAAGCGGCGAGATGCAGCGCACCCTGGGCCTGCCGGAACTGAGCCCGGAGAACGACCGCGCGATGATCTGCGGCAGCCCGCAGATGCTGGCCGACCTGCGCACCGTGCTCGACGCGCGTGGCTTCCAGGTCTCGCCGCGTATCGGCCAGCCCGGCCACTACGTGTTCGAACGCGCCTTCGTCGAGAAGTAAGGCACCTCGGTAGCGCCGGGCCATGCCCGGCGGATGAGTCAGTAGAGCCGAGCCTATGCTCGGCTTGCGCGCGAAGCGCGCCTGCATCGTTCGCCGAACAGCAGCCGAGCATGGGCTCGGCTCTACGGGAATGCCGGCCAGCGGCCGGCACTACCCTCGTTCAGAGCAGCGCTTCGATCGCGCTGCGCAGCTGTTCCGGTGCGGTGGTCGGCGCATAGCGCGCCACCACCTGGCCCTGGCGGTCGAGCAGGAACTTGCTGAAGTTCCATTTGATGCGGGCGATGCCCAGCAGGCCGCGCTTCTCGTGCGACAGCCAGTGCCACAGCGGATCGGCGCCCTCGCCTTTGACCTCGATCTTCTGCGAAAGCGGGAAGCTGACCGGGTAATCGAGCGAACAGAACTGGCGGATCTGCGCCGCGTCGCCAGGCTCCTGCGCACCGAACTGGTTGCAGGGGAAGCCGACCACCACCAGGCCACGGTCGCGGTAGTCCTGCCACAGCTGTTCCAGGCCGGTGTACTGCGGGGTGAAGCCGCAGCGGCTGGCGACGTTGACCAGCAGCAGCGGCCGGCCCTGGTACTGCGCCAATGCCTGCGGCTGGCCATCCAGGTCCACGAAACCGAAGTCGAAGGCGTTGGGCATGGCGTACCGTCCGGAGGGGGAGCCCCATGGTAATCGCAGGCCGCGCCGGTTTGCGCCGCCGGGCATGCCTTTTGACACAAGTGGCGCGCTGGCCGGGCGGGTTAACCTCGGGCACTTGTCTGTCTTACCGGAGTACCGCCTTGACCACCCGCCTTGCCCTTGCCGTGGCCATGACCCTCGGCCTTGCCCTGCCCGCCTATTCGGCCAGCGCCGCCGCCCCGGCCGCTGCCGCCAACGCCCAGCAGGCCAACCCGTTCTTCGCCGACAGCCCGCTGCCGCTGCACTTCCCGCAGTTCGACAAGATCAAGGACAGCGACTTCGCCCCGGCCTTCGACGCCGGCATGGCGCAGCAGCTGAAGGAAGTGGAGGCGATCGCCAACACCAAGGCCAAGCCGACCTTCGACAACACCATCATCGCCCTGGAAAAGAGCGGTGACGTGCTGGACCGTGCGACCACCGTGTTCTTCAGTCTGGTCGGCGCCGATACCAACGATGCGCGCAAGAAGCTGCAGGCCGACTACTCGGCGAAGTTCGCCGCGCACAGCGATGCGATCGCGCTGAACGGCAAGCTGTTCGCCCGCATCCAGGCGCTGTATGACACCCGCAGCCAGCTGGGCCTGGACGCCGAAGGCGTGCGCCTGGTCGAGAAGTACTACGACAACTACGTGCGCTCCGGCGCCAAGCTGTCCGAGGCCGACAAGGCCACGCTGAAGACCATGAACGCCGAGCTGGCCAACCTGGGCACCAAGTTCAGCCAGAACGTGCAGTCCGAAGTGAACGCCTCGGCGATCACCGTCGACGACGTCAAGCAGCTCGACGGCCTGTCCCAGGAACAGATCGCCGCCGCCGCCGAAGCCGCCAAGGCCCGCGGCCTGGACGGCAAGTACGTGATCACCCTGCTCAACACCACCGGCCAGCCGCCGCTGACCAACCTGGCCAACCGCGCGCTGCGCCAGAAGATCTACGAAGCCTCGATCACCCGTGGCAGCCGCGGCGGTGAGTTCGACAACACCGCCCTGGTCTCGCGCATCATGCAGCTGCGCGCCGACAAGGCGAAGCTGATGGGCTTCCCGAACTTCGCCGCGTACAACCTGACCAACCAGACCGCGAAGAACCCCGAAGCCGTCAACGCGATGCTGGGCAAGCTGGCCCCGGCCGCCGTGGCCAACGCCAAGCGCGAAGCCGCCGACCTGCAGGCGATGATCGACAAGGAACAGAAGGCCGCCGGCAAGAAGACCTTCGCCCTGGAGCCGTGGGACTGGGCGTTCTACAGCGAGA
Source organism: Stenotrophomonas sp. SAU14A_NAIMI4_5 (assembly GCF_003086795.1). NCBI lineage: Bacteria > Pseudomonadati > Pseudomonadota > Gammaproteobacteria > Lysobacterales > Lysobacteraceae > Stenotrophomonas > Stenotrophomonas sp. SAU14A_NAIMI4_5. The sequence goes on from NZ_CP026003.1 coordinate 2,867,407, forward strand.
AGGTGCGCCAGGCCAAGTACAACTTCGACGAATCCCAGCTCAAGCCGTACTTCGAGATGAAGAACGTGCTGGAGAACGGCGTGTTCTTCGCCGCCAACCAGGAATTCGGCCTGACCTTCAAGCAGCGCACCGACCTGCCGGTGTACCACGACGACGTCACCGTCTATGACGTGTTCGATGCCGACGGCAGCCAGCTGGCGATCTTCATCTTCGACCCGTACGCGCGTGCCTCCAAGCGCGGTGGCGCCTGGATGAACTCCTACGTCTCGCAGTCCAAGCTGACCGGCTTCAAGCCGGTGGTCGCCAACCACCTCAACATCCCCAAGCCGCCGGCCGGCCAGCCGACCCTGCTGACCTGGGATGAGGTGAGCACCACCTTCCACGAATTCGGCCACGCCCTGCACGGCATGTTCTCCAACGTGAAGTACCCGTACTTCTCGGGCACCGCCGTGCCGCGCGACTTCGTCGAGTTCCCCTCGCAGGTCAACGAAATGTGGGCCGACAACCCGGCCATCCTGAAGAACTACGCCAAGCACTACCAGAACGGTTCGGCGATGCCGCAGGCGCTGCTGGACAAGGTGCTGGCCGCGGCCAAGTTCAACCAGGGCTTTGCCACCACCGAGTACCTGGGTGCGGCGATGCTGGACCAGAACTGGCACCAGCTGGCGGCCGACAAGGTGCCGGCAGCCAAGGACGTGATGGCCTTCGAGCGCGCCGCGCTGGAGAAGGACGGCATCTACTACGCGCCGGTTCCGCCGCGCTACCGTACCCCGTACTTCAGCCACATCATGGGCGGCTACTCGGCCGGCTACTACGCCTACATCTGGTCGGAAGTGCTGGACGCCAACACCCAGAAGTGGTTCAAGGACAACGGTGGCCTCAGCCGCAAGAACGGCGACCACTTCCGCGCGACCCTGCTGTCCAAGGGCGGCAGCGTGGATGCCATGCAGCTGTTCCGCGATTTCGCCGGCCACGAGCCGCAGATCGAACCGCTGCTGGAAAAGCGTGGCCTGACCGGCGCCGGCAACTGATCGCCCGCGCGGTAGCGTGAAATGAAAACCGCCCGGGAAACCGGGCGGTTTTTTGTTGGGATGGGGTCAGAGCCCGGGGTCGGATCCCTTTCCAACGGAAAGGGCTCCGACCCCGACCATGCCATCTAACGCGGTGCCACATATCCGCCGCGCACACCCTCCGGCGACAGCACCAGCTGCCACAGCTGCGCATGCCGGCAGCGGAACGTGGCCATCGATCCGGCCAGGTAGAACCGCCACATGCGGCGGAAATGCTCGTCGTAGCGCGCATCCAGCTGCGGCCACGCCGCCTCCACGTTGCGCCGCCACGCCTGCAGCGTCAGGTCGTAGTCGGTGCCGAAGTTGTGCCAGTCCTCCAGCACGAAGCGCCCTTCGAAGGCACGGGTGATCTGCGCGGCCGAGGGCAGCATCGAATTGGGGAAGATGTAGCGCGCGATCCATGGATCGGTGCGGTGCCGCGACACATTGGTGCCGATGCTGTGCAACAGCAGCAGCCCGCGCGGCGACAGGCAGCGCCGCGCCACCTCGAAGAAGCTGTCGTAGTTCTTGTCACCCACGTGCTCGAACATGCCGATGGAGAACACCGCATCGAACGGCTCGTCCAGATCGCGGTAGTCCTGCAGGCGGATCTCGATCGGCAGGCCCGCGCACAGCTCGCGGGCGAACGCGGCCTGCTCCTGCGAAATGGTCACGCCCACGCCACTGACGCCGTAACGTACCGCGGCATACTTCAGTGCCTCGCCCCAGCCACAGCCGATGTCCAGCACGCGCTGGCCCGGGCGCAGGCCCAGCTTGCGGCAAACCAGATCGAGCTTGGCCTCCTGCGCGGCATCCAGATCGACGACGTTGCGCCAGTAGCCACAGCTGTAGACCAGGCGCTGGCCGAGCATGGCCTGGTACAGGTCGTTGCCCAGGTCGTAATGGCGGCGGCCGACTTCATAGCTGCCCTGCCCGGCCTGCAGGTTGAACAGCCGCGCCTTCAGCGCATCGGCCACCTCGCGCCAGCCATGCACGCGTTCGTCCAGGTGCGCCATCATCAGGTGGACCAGGAATTCATCCAGGACGTTGGCATCCCACCAGCCGTCCATGTAGCTCTCGCCCAGGCCGAGCGAGCCGTGGCCCATGACCCGCGCGAAGAAGCGCGGGTCATGCACCTGGATGTCCTGCGGCTGGGTGCCGCCGATGCGGACCCCGGCTTCCTGGAGCAGGCCGGCAACCCGCTCCTGCAACCCTGTGTCCACGCGTCCTCCGTCTGCGGTTACCCGCGTGCGAACAGCGCCACGTAATCCTTGGCCACGTGCGGCAGCAGCACCGCGGCCGGTACATCGGCCGTCTGCGTACCATCCGAATACGGGCCCACCTGGTAGGGCGGGAACACGAAACGCAGCGCCGTGATCTGGCCCTTGTCGTCGGTCAGCGGCTGGAACTGGCTGAAGTTCTCGGCCTGCGGGCCGGTGCCCTCGGCAATCATCCGCGAGGCATTGCGCAGCGATTCCTGCAGGTCGGCCGGCTGCATGTCCTCGCTGCTGAGGCGGGTGGCCACGCGCTCGCGCAGCTGGTCGGCAACGAAATCACTGATCGCCTTCCAGCCCTTGTCATCGGCCACCAGCGTGCCGGCGCTGAGCATCTGCTGCTGTTGTGGCAGCCACACGAAACGCGCCACCAGTGGCTCGCCATGGGCGCCACCGGTGTAGCGGCTGCCATCGGCACTGACCACCACCAGCTGCGGGGTCTCCAGCACCTTCTCGAAGCTCAGCGACAGCTCGTACGGCATGGTCGGCTTGTCGTTGCCCAGCCCGTCCAGCGCCTGCTGCAGGTCGCCGCGGGCGGAGGTGGCGTAGTCCTGCAGCGCGCGCGCCAGGCCCGGGTAGCGGTCGATGCCGGCCGGATAGCTGATGCCGACCACTTCGCGCTCGTTGTTCTCCACCACGTCGCGCAGGTCCAGCGGCGCTTCGGTGGCAGGCGTCGGCTCGGTCACGGCAGCTTCTGCCGCCGGTGCCGCATCGGGGGCCGGAGCCGCCTCTTCACCACGCTGGCAACCGGCCAGCAGCAGCACGCCCATTGCGCCGGCCAGCGCGCTCACGCGCAGCAGCCGGTTGTTTCCAGTCTTCATCGGGATCCCCTGTTCATGTTCGTACATCATCGCCTGCGATGGCTGAAGCGTGGCCCGCTGCTTTCAGCCTACCAGCAGGTCGTGAAACTCCTCGTGCCGCTGCAGGAACGCCTCGGCGTAGGCGCAGGCCGGCACCACCTTGTACTTGTGCTCGCGGGCAAAGCGCAGCGCGACCCGGGTCAGCTCACCGGCGATGCCGCGGCCGGCGATCGGCTCGGGCACCTCGGTATGGGTGATGACCATGCGCCGCCGCTTGATCTGGTAGTCCAGCAGCGCCCGCTGTCCACGCACATGGGCGATGAAACGGTGGTTGGCCTGGTCGTGCTCGACCTCATAGGCCAGACCGGGGGGCGTGACCGAAGCCATGGGACTGTCTCCTGCGACGACTGCGCGCATGGTGCGCAGCCGGGCGACATGACCGTGTGAAGCCTGAACAGGGGCAGGTCTGGACGGTCTGCGTCAGATCCGGACCCTCAAGCTGCAGCGATGGCGGCCGCTATCCCCTCTGGAGGGATACGGCCCGATTGGCACGCCCCTTGCGATTGTTGCCCCTGTGTCATGCCTTTGGAGGCCCGCCATGCACCCCAGCGATTCCCGTACCGATACCGACCACGCCCTGCTGGAGGGCCTGCTGCAGCTGGCAGTGGAAGGTCAGACCGACGACCAGGACTTCCAGCGGATCGGCGAGGAGGTGTACTCGCGCCTGCTCGATACCTACGGCCAGAACATCCGGGCAGCCTGAGCCGCTACGCGGGTCGGATCCCGGGGGATCCGACCCTCGCCCCTCAGCGGCCGAACCCGAACGTCGGGTTCGACAGCTGCGCCAGGAAGTGGCCAAAGATGGCCGGCTGCATGGCCAGCATGAAGATCACGCCGAACGCGGCACCGGCCAGGTGCGCGCTGTGGTTGATGCGGTCGCCGCCGCGCTTGTCCATCCAGATGCTGTAGCCGACGTAGAACACGGCATAGATGATCGCCGGCGCCGGAATGAAGAACACCAGGATGATCGTCCACGGGCTGAGCAGGATGAAGGCGAACAGCACCGCCGACACCGCGCCCGACGCACCCAGGCTCAGGTAGTTCGGGTTCTTCTGGTTCTTCAGGTAGCTCGGCAGGATCGAAACCAGCAGCGCGCCCAGGTAGAACGCCGGGTAGGTCAGCCAGCTGCCGGTCAACGACAGCATCACCTTCTCGATCTGCCCGCCGAAGAAGAACAGCGTGATCATGTTGAAGATCAGGTGCGACCAGTCGGCATGCACGAAGCCGTAGGTGATCAGGCGGTCGTACTGGCGGTGGCGGTCCACCGCCGGCGGCCACAGGATCAGGCGGTCAGCCAGCTTGCGGTTGTTGAACGCCATCCACGACAGGAGGGCGGTGATGGCGATCAACAGCAGATTGACGGGGGTCATGTCGGCTCAGGCTCAGGCAGTGCGGTAGTTGTCGACCATACGATAGCGTTTCGCATACCAACCGAAGGCCAACGCCGCAACGAACGCGAAACCGGCGAAGAAGAACATCAGGAACGCCGCCTCGCTGAGGCCGGTCCCGGCGATCTTCTCGGTCACCGTGTGGTTGCGCACGGCTGCATTCGACAGCAGCACCCACAGGTTGCCGATGGTGGTGGTCAGGTTCCAGAAGCTCATCACCACGCCCTTCATGGCCTGCGGCGCCTGGCTGTAGGCGAACTCCAGGCCGGTGGCCGAGACCAGCACCTCACCGAAGGTCAGCAGCGCGTACGGCAGTATCTGCCAGAAGATGGACATGGCATTGCCGCCGTCCATCACCACCTGGATGCCACCGACCACGATCCAGGCCAGGCCGCTGAAGGCGATGCCGGCGGTCATCCGGCGCAGCGCGGTCGGCTCGAAGCCGAAGCGGCGCAGGGCCGGGTACAGCACCAGGTTGTTGAACGGAATCAGGATCATCACCAGCAGCGGGTTCAGTGCCTGCATCTGCGAGGCGGTGAACCAGCTCGGCATCTGCATCTGCTGGCCCTGCAGGACCCAGGTCGAGGCCTTCTGGTCGAACAGCGAGAAGAACGGGGTGGTCAGGGCGAAGATGACCAGCACGCGCAGCACCGAGCGCACGCCTTCGACGGCTTCGGCCGGGTGCTGGGCACGGGCGCGGTCCAGCTGCATCCAGGTGCCGCCGCCGATGCCGGCCAGGACCAGCACCAGTGCGATGCACAGGCAGATGACGATGCCCAGGCTGCCGACCAGGCCCAGCGAGGCCACCGCCAGCACCACGCCGGCCACGGCCATGGCCAGGCCCAGACGGCCCTGCCCGGCCACGCGCGTGGTCAGCGCGGTGCGCACCACGTTGGCGAACGAATGCGGATCCTTCGGCGGCAGCGGCACCAGCACGTAGCGCCTGCGGCCCAGCCAGAACACGAAGGTGGCGATGAACATCAGGATGCCGGGGATGCCGAACGCCCACTGCGGGCCCCAGTTCTTCAGCACCAGCGGGATCAGCAGCGAGGCGAACAGCGAGCCGAAGTTGATGATCCAGTAGAAGGCATCGAAGACGAACTTGGCCAGGTGCTTGTTGCTCTGGTCGAACTGGTCACCCATGAACGAGGCCACCAGCGGCTTGATGCCACCGGCACCCAGCGCGATCAGGCCCAGGCCGAGGAAGAAGCCTTCGCGGCTGTTCTCGAACAGCGCCAGGCAGAGATGGCCGGCACAGTAGACCAGGCTGAACCAGAGAATGGTGTGGTACTTGCCGAAGAACTTGTCGGCCAGCCAGCCACCGAGCAGCGGGAAGAAGTACACGCCGATCATGAAGCTGTGCATGATGTCCTTGGCTTCACCGGCTCGGCCTTCTGCAGTGATTTCCTGCAGCAGCAGCGAGGTGATCAGGAACTGCACCAGGATGTTGCGCATCCCGTAGAAGCTGAACCGTTCGCAGGCCTCATTGCCGATGATGTAGGGGATCTGGCGCGGCATCTTTCCCTGGCCGGCGATGGGGGCGACTGCGTCGTGGCTCATCCTGTAAGGCATTCCTGCAAAGCGAAAGGCGCAGTTTACGGAAGCAGTGGCTGCTAAGCACGCTGCACGGCTGCATGACAGGGCCGCCGATCCATGGCAGGCAATCGCAACCCTGCCGGAAGTCACGGCACCTCCACGGCAAAAGCGTAAACTTATCGTTATGCGCCACCGCCCCCCTGCCCGCCTCCTGCTTGGTTGCCTCGTGCTGCTGCTGGCTGCGCCCGCGTGGGCGCGACCGCAGGCCGCGCCGCTGGCGGGTGCCGTCGCTGACGAGGGCCGGCAGCTGACCGTGGCCGCGCTGGAACTGCCCAGCCGCGATGACGCGCAGTGGAAGCAGCGCCGCGAACAGGTGCTGCAGCTGCTGACCGAACTGCAGCCGGATGTGATCTCGGTGCAGCAGGTGCAGCAGCAGCAGGGCCGCAACCCCGCCTGCTGGCTGGCCAGCCGGTTGCGCTACAGCTGCGATTTCGTCACCGCCGACCCGCCCAGCCAGCCGCTGCGGCACGGCAACGCGATGCTGACCCGGCTGCCGGTGAGCGAGGACGGGGTGACCCTGCTGCATCCGCCCGGCACCTTCAGCGCGGCCGGCATGATGCGCCTGCGGATGGGCGAGGCCCTGCTCAACGTCTATGTGGCCCGCCTGCGCCCCGACCCGGACGAAGCCACGGCACGCCAGCACCAGACCAGCGACCTGATGACCTGGATCGGCGCCACGTCCGATGGCATGCCCAGCCTGATCGCCGGCGACTTTGCCGCAGCGACCCCCGAACTGGTACGCAGCACGCCCGGCTTCCAGCCAGCGCGGCGCAACCCCGGCGGCAGGCCCGACGCCCCGGCCGCCAGCGGTGGCGGCGCCAGCGGCCATGGCCTGGACGTGCTGTTCCAGGTCAAGTATTTCGGCGGCATCCGCCAGCAGGCGATCCAGCTGCCCGCCGACGGCGACCTGCCCGGCCTGCGCCTGGGCGTGATGGCCACGTTGCGGCTGCAGGGTGTGCCGGCTGCAACCGAATGATCGCGCCGCTGCGCTCGCCGGGCATGGCCCGGCGCTACCCCCGTTTCCGGTAGCGCCGGGCCATGCCCGGCGGATGCGGTCGCACGACAACAAAAAGGCCGGGGTTTCCCCCGGCCTCTTCGTTTCAGCCTGTCACCGCACTCAGGCGATGGCTTCCTGGTAACGACGCTCGACTTCGTTCCAGTCGATGACGTTGAAGAACGCGCCGATGTATTCCGGGCGACGGTTCTGGTACTTCAGGTAGTAGGCGTGTTCCCACACGTCCAGGCCGAGGATCGGCGTGTTGCCTTCCATCAGCGGGCTGTCCTGGTTGCCGGTGCTCTCGACCACGACCTTCTTGTCCGGGGTCACGCTCAGCCAGGCCCAGCCGCTGCCGAAGCGGGTCAGCGCAGCCTTGGTGAAGGCGTCCTTGAACTTGTCGAAACCGCCCAGGTCCTTGTCGATGGCCTTGGCCACGTCACCGACCGGGTTGCCGCCGGCGTTGGGGGCCATCACGGTCCAGAACAGCGAGTGGTTGGCGTGGCCACCACCGTTGTTGCGCACCGGACCCTGCAGGTTCTCCGGCAGCGACTTCAGCTTCTTCACCAGCTCTTCGACCGGCAGGTCAGCGTACTCGGTGCCTTCCAGCGCCGCGTTGACGTTGTTGATGTAGGTCTGGTGATGCTTGGTGTGATGGATTTCCATCGTTGCCGCATCGATGTTCGGTTCCAGAGCGTCGTAGGCGTAGGACAGCTTGGGCAGGGTGTAGGCCATGATGCATCTCCTGATAGCGAGGGCACCCGACGGCGTCGTCGGGCGGTGCGCGTTGAATGATGGGGACAGACCGCCAGATTACCAAGGGGGATGTAAAGGAAATTGCGTCCTGCGGGTGATTGCATTGGCAATTGTTACGCAGCAGTGACGCGGCCACCGCTCCTCATGCACGATGCAGCGCGCAGGCGCTACAGTGCACGCACTTCCCTCGCCCGCCACGGCCCATGCGCAATCCCCGGCTGTTGATCACCGCCATCGCCCTGCTGCTGCTTGGGCTGGTCGCCAACCATTTCCTGCAGCGGCCGCCGGCACCGCAGTTCGCGCCGGACCTGCAGGGTGCCAGCAACCGCAGCGCGCCGGCCGCGCGCGGCGCTGGCAGCGACCGCAGCGATGGCCTGCCCGGTTTCCTGCCTGCCGAGGCGCGGCAGACCATCGCCCTCATCCAGCGCGGCGGCCCCTTCCCGCACCGCCAGGACGGCACCACCTTCGGCAACCGCGAGCAGCGCCTGCCGCAGCGGCCGCGTGGTTACTACCGTGAGTACACGGTCGATACGCCCGGTGCCTCCAACCGCGGCGCGCGCCGCATCATCACCGGCGGCGACCCGCCGCAGGCGTGGTACTACACCGACGATCACTACGATTCGTTCCGCAGCTTCACCGTACCGGCCCCGGGAGAACGCCCATGAGCCACGACGATTTCGGCCTCGGCCTGCATGACATCAACAACGCTGGCGTCTATGCCATTGATACCGGCGACATCAGCGACCTGGCGGCGGCCATGCGCGATGCCTCGCTGAAGGTGATCCGCATCGACCTGCACGGCGTGACCGACAAGCGCACCCTGCTGGCGCGGCTGGCCGCGCAGCTGGATTTCCCGGCCGGCTTCGGCGGCAACTGGGATGCACTGGCCGACAACCTGCGCGACCTGCAGTGGCTGCCGGCACCGGGCTACGCCCTGTTCCTGGCCGATGTGGATGCGCTGCGCGCGGGCGCGGCGAAGGACTTCGACACGCTGCTGGACGTGATGGACGAAGCCAGCCGCGACTGGGTTGGGCGCGACGTGCCGTTCTGGGTGTTCCTCTCGCAGAGCGAGTGAGGACCTGATCCGCGCATGGCGTGGATCTACTGGTAGCGCCGGGCCATGCCCGGCGAGCGCGCAGCGCGGCATGCGGCGGACAGTCCGCCGTTACCGGCTGCCGTTATCTTCCTGCAGCTCTTTCTTGAACGGGATGTCCGGTGGCGGCCTTGCCACCGCCGGCTGGTCCTGCATGTTCGGGTCGCTCAGGCCACAGCCACCACCGGCCTGCAGGATCGAGATCACGCAGGAGATCTTCGTGCTGGTACCCGGCAACGGAATCTCCATCGCCTTGACGCCCTTGCGCACCCATTCGGCCAGCAGCGACTCCTGCGGCACCCAGTACTTGTCGAACGAGGTCGGCGTGTAGTCGTACGGCGGCCGCTTCAGCCAGCGGCCCGATTCGGCGATGCGTTCCTTGGTCCAGCCATCGTTGGCCCCACCCGGCGCGCCGCGCTCGGCAGCACCCTTGCCTTCCTGGCCGGGCACCCTAACGCTGCCGTCGGCATTGAACAGCCCCTGCCCCGCACCCTGCGAGCTGGCCTGCGCCGCACCGCTGCGCGCACCGTCGCGGTTGCGGTCCGAGGCACCCCAGTCGTCGCCCTTGGCCGGTGTGGCCCAGTTGCCCGGCGTCGGCGCGGGACGCGCACCAGCCTGTGCCGGCGTCGCCGCGCTGGCGGCCGGGCGTGATGCACTCGCGGTGGACGGACTGGCCGCACTGCCGGCCGGTGCCGGCGCAGGTGTACTGCTGGCACCACTGGCGGGAGACGGCGCCGTAACCGGCGCGTTGGCCACGCTGCGTTCGCGCACCTGCACGTCACGGCCTGTCGGCGCGCGCACGCTGGGTTCGCGCCCAGGCACGGCCGCCATCCGCACCTGCGGGTCGACCACCGCCTGCACTTCGCGCTCGCGCACCTGCACCTCGCGCCGCTGCGGCAGGCGTACCTGCACCTCGGCGCTGCGCAGCGGTTGCGGCGCCACGGGTGCTTCCACCGTGGCGACCTCGCGCTCCTGTACCTGTACCTCGCGCACCGCAGGGGCAGGCACGGCCAGCTGCGGCGTGCGCACCTCCATCGTCACGGCAGGCGCCTGCACCGTCTGCACGCTGAGCTCGCGCACGGCGGGCGTGCTGTCACGCGGCACGATGTTCACTTCGGTGCGCGGCACGCTGACCGGCGGCACCACGAAATCGGTGGTCGCCTCGGCCACTGCGGTGGCCTGCACCGGTGTCGGCGGAGGCGCAGCCTGCGGTGCGGGCTCGCTCTGCGCCGGCGGTGGCGGCGTCACTGCGGCACTGCTCGCCGGGGCAGGAGCAGCTGCAGCAGGTGCGGCCGGTTGCGGACGCGGCGCGCTGGCCTCGCCCGCCGGCTGGCCACTGGCCACCGCACCGGCGTCGGCAGCAGCGGCCGCCTCGGCGCCGGGCTGGTCGCCGCCGCCTTCCTGCGCGCCGCGGCCGACAAATTCAATCTGCACGCGCTCGCCTTCGGCACCGGCGTCGTCCGGCGCGGTGGTGCGGATCACCGCCACCCACAGCAGCAACAGGAAGAACAGCAGGTGCAGCAGCGCGCTGACCACCGCCGAGGTCCAGCGCATCCAGCGCTGGTCACGCGGGGCCGGTTCCCATCCCTGCCACAGCAGGCGCCGCGCCGCGCCCCACGGGCCCAAGGCCGGCAGCGGCCCGGGCCGTCCGGGCAATGGCCGAGGCAGCAGCACCGCGATCACGTCGCTGGCATGGAACGGCCGCGCGATCGGCTTCAGCGAGCGCAGCCAGATCGCCCAGCCATACGGCAGGCGCGTGCGCTTTTCGAGGATGAGGGGGTGCTGCTGGCGCGCCAGCAGCAGATCGATCAGTTGCTCGGCTCTGGGCAGAGGCACGCGTTGGCGATCAGGCGGCGTTGCCGCGGGGGATGTACGGCGCGTGTCCGCTGTCATGGTCGGTCGCGTCGCGCACGGCGGTCACGCCGGGCACGCGGCCCATCAGCGTCTTTTCGATGCCCTGCTTGAGCGTGACGTCAGCCATGCCACAGCCCTGGCAGCCGCCACCGAAGCGCAGCAGCACCACGCCATCGGCCGAAACTTCCTGCACGGCGACCTTGCCGCCATGCGAAGCCAGCTGCGGATTGACTTCGTTTTCCACGACCCAATGCACGCGCTCGACCAGCGAGGCGGCCTCGCCGGGCGCTTCGCCCTTGATGCGCGGGGCCTTGATGGTCAGCTGCTGGGTGCCGGCGGTGCCGGGAACGATGTCGATCTCGGCACCGTCGAGCCAGCCCACGCTGAGCGCGTCGACATAGAGGGTGAAGCCATCGCAGTCCACGGCCCACTCGTCACCGAGCAGGTCCCTGGGTTCGGCGAACTCCAGGCGGGCGTCTGCGCGCGGCGTGCCGGGATCGACGGCGCTCAGGCGCACGCCCATGCCGGGCACGCCCTCGCGTTCGATCAGCTTGCGGAAGTGGGTCTGGGCAGTGTCGGAGATCTGGATCATCAGGCTATTCTAGCCAAGTCAGCGCCGGTCGCTCATTCGGTTTATACACCGGCCGGCGCATTGTTCAGTCAATTCGAGGTGGAGGAACCCATGTCCGACCTGATTCCGCTGGCACAGGCGCGTTGCGTGCCGCGCAAGGGCAGCGACCACAAGCTGGGCGAAGCGCGCCTGGCCGAACTGCTGCCGCAGGTGCCGGGCTGGGAACTGGCCGAGGCCGGCCAGGCGCTGGTGCGCACGTTCCGCTTCAAGGATTACTACGCCACCATGGCCTTCGTGAACGCGCTGGCCTGGATCGCCCACCACGAGGACCACCACCCGGACCTGGGCGTGCACTACGACCGCGCCGTCGTGCGCTACTCCACCCACGACGTGGGCGGGCTGAGCGAGAACGACTTCATCTGCGCGGCCAAGACCTCGGCCCTGACGGAGCACGTGAAATGAATGTTCGACTGCTGAGCCTGTCCCTGCTCGCCGCCACCGGCCTGGCCGGCTGCGGTTCGTCCGAGCCGCCGGCACCGCCGGCCGCGCCGCCCACCGAGGTGGCCGCGGTGAAGACCCCGCCGCCGCAGTACCCGATGGAGCTGGCCTGCACCGGCGTGGGCGGCACCAGCACCTTCAAGGTCACCATCGGCACCGATGGCCGCCCCAGCGAGGTTCTGCTGCTGACCGGCGCCGGCAACCCGCAGCTGGATGACCTGGCCAGGACCGCCGTCCAGGCATGGGAATTCAAGGCCGCCACCCGCAATGGCCAGGCCGTGCCCGCCACCATCCAGGTGCCGGTCAGCTTCAACCCGCCGCAGCCGAAGCCGGACCAGTGCTTCGCCGTTGAAGAGCGGATGCGCCGCGGCGGCTGAAGGCCGACGTAGCGACCAGGCCAGCCGATGCCCGCCTTGCCCCCGCCGCCCCGGCCTGACCCGGGGCGGCTGCTGAACGATCAGGAACGCGTCGGTAAATGCTGCAGATCTCCCCGGAAAACTTCTGGATCGCGCTCGCGGTCACCCTCGCCGCTGGCCTGGCGACGGCCATCGGCAGCCTGCTGGTCCTGTTCTCGCGCCGCCCGAGCCCGCGCCTGCTGGCGTTCGGCCTGGCGTTTGCCGGCGGCGCGATGGTGTATGTCTCGCTGTCGGAAATCCTGAACAAGTCGATCGAATCGTTCGCCCTGGCCTACGGCGCGCGCGGCGGCTTCACCTGGGGAACCATCGCCTTCCTGCTGGGCGTGCTGGCGATCGTGGCCATCGACCATCTGATCCCGAACCCGCACGAGACGCTGGATTCGAAGGAACCGGCGTTCCGCGACAACAGCAAGGCCTACATCAAGCGCGTCGGCCTGCTGACGGCGGTGGCGATCACCGCGCACAACTTCCCGGAAGGCCTGGCCACCTTCTTCGCGACGGTGGAAAGCCCGTCGGTGGGCATGCCACTGGCCTTCGCCATCGCCATCCACAACATCCCCGAGGGCATCGCCATCGCGGTGCCGGTGTACTTCGCCACCCAGAGCAAGCTGCACGCCTTCATGGCCAGCCTGCTGTCGGGCCTGGCCGAGCCGGTGGGCGCGGTGCTCGGCTATTTCCTGCTGAAGGGCTCGCTGTCGCACGCCACGTTCGGCTGGGTGTTCGGGCTGATTGCCGGGGTGATGGTGTTCCTGGCGCTGGATGAGCTGCTGCCGGCGGCCAAGCGCTATGCCAAGGGCCACGAGACCGTGTACGGGCTGGTGGCGGGCATGGGCACGCTGGCGATCAGCCTGGTGCTGTTCAAGTGGTGAGGGGTTCCCGGCCAACGGGCTGAGCCCCCTCGCGGCTGGCCATTGAGGGCATCGCTCGCGGTCACGGGCGGGGCCGGCTTGCAGGGGACGCCGTGAACCCATCCTTTGGGGGCTTGTCCGCGGCATCCATGCCGCAGACACCCCTGCAAGCCGACCCCGCCCGTGCCCCGCCATTTTTCCGTGCACGCCGGCCGCGCGATAAAAATTGAAAAGCGAAGCGCGCGCTGCGCGCGTGAGTCGAGCGTGGCTCGACTCTACATGGGTCGCTTACTTCAGACGGTCCAGCGCTTCCACCAGCTCGTCGGCAAGCGGTGCGTTCAGCACGTACGGGGTCTTGCCGGCGTCCAGCGCGAACTCGAGCGAGGCCGCGTGCAGGAACAGGCGCTTCAGCCCGATCTGCTCACGAAGCCGCTTGTTGACTGCCGGATCGCCGTATTTATCGTCACCGGCCACCGGATGGCCCAGATGCTGGGCATGCACGCGGATCTGGTGGGTACGGCCGGTCTCGATGCGCACTTCGCAGTACGAATGGCCGCCCTTGCGCTCCAGCACCCGGAAGTGGCTGATCGATTCCTTGCCGATCGCGTTGACCTGCACGTGGCGCTCGCCGCCCTGGCGCAGGCCGACGTGCAGCGGCGCGTCGACCGTCATCACGCCGTCGGGCATGCGCCCGGCCAGCAGGGTCAGGTAGCGCTTGCGGATGCCGGCGCCGTGGTCTTCACGCAGCAGCGCCTGCAGCTCGCTCAGCGCCGAACGCTTCTTGGCCACGATCAGCAGGCCCGAGGTGTCGCGATCCAACCGGTGGACCAGCTCCAGGGTCTGCCCCGGGCGCAGGGCACGCAGGGTCTCGATGGCGCCGAAGCTGATGCCGCTGCCGCCGTGGCTGGCCACGCCGGTCGGCTTGTTCAGGGCCAGCAGGCGCGCATCTTCGAAGACGATGGCCTGCTCCAGCCGGCGCATGAAGGACTCGGGCGGACCCGCTTTGTCTCCTTCCTCGGTGAGACGAACCGGCGGCACACGCACCTCGTCGCCCGCCTCCAGCTTGCGTTCGGCCTTGGCGCGGCCGCCATTCACGCGGACCTGGCCGCTGCGCACCAGCTTGTAGACCAGGCTGCGCGGGGCGCCCTTGAGCTGGCCCAGCAGGAAATTGTCCAGGCGCTGGCCTGCACGGTCCTCGGGAACGGTGATCATGCGCACGGAAGGCTTGTCGCCAGCGGGCTTGGTGGGGTCTGAGGCAGTCATCTGGCTGTTTATTCTGTTACACTCGGGGGGCGAGATAAGGGATTGATTTTGTTGGAAGTTACTCAGGGCCAGAAGCCCAGCTTCCGACGAATCCGGCACAGTGCGCGACCACCGCCCGCGGGGCGGCCATGTTAGCGGCTCACCGGCCTTCCCGGCCATCGCCGGATGCCTGACACGCAACCGTGCTGAACATGTCCCGTGTGGCGCTCCAGCCTGGCTGACAGCTGCCTCCGGCCCTGCAACACCCCAAAACCAGAAAAGTGAAGCGCTCCCGCGGCCTGCCGTGGTGTCGTAGCGCTGGAAACCCAAGCCGCCCTCCCCGCGCATGCGCGAATGGGCGGTGAACCGTGTCCAGAGGCGAAACCCCATGGCGTTCCGCGCGGTAGCCGCTTGCGAGGAACGCAACAATGAAGCGAATGCTGATCAACGCCACGCAGGCCGAAGAGCTGCGTGTTGCCATCGTCGATGGCCAGTCGTTGTATGACATCGATATCGAGCAGCCGGCGAAGGAACAGAAGAAGTCCAACATCTACAAGGGCCGGATCTTCCGCATCGAGCCCTCGCTGGAAGCGGCCTTTGTCGAATACGGTGGTGGCCGCCATGGCTTCCTGCCGCTGAAGGAAATTTCCCGCGACTACTTCCAGGCCGGCGTCGACCACAACAAGGCCGGCATCCGCGAGCTGCTGAAGGAAGGCCAGGAAATCGTCGTCCAGGTGGACAAGGAAGAGCGTGGCAACAAGGGCGCCGCCCTGACCACGTTCATCTCCCTCGCCGGCCGTTACATGGTGCTGATGCCGAACTCGCCGAGCGCGGGCGGTGTCTCCCGTCGCATCGAAGGCGAAGACCGGGCCGCCCTGAAGGACGCCCTGGACAAGCTGAACATCCCCGACGACATGGGCGTGATCATCCGCACCGCCGGCGTCGGCCGCGATGCCGAAGAACTGCAGTGGGATCTGGATTACCTGCTGAACGTCTGGCGCGCCATCGCCGAAGCTGCCCTGAGCAAGCCGGCCCCGTTCCTGATCTACCAGGAATCGCGCCTGATCGTGCGCGCCCTGCGTGACTACCTGCGCGCCGACATCGGCGAGATCCTGGTGGACACCGAGGAGATGTACGAGCACGCCCGCGAGTTCATGCAGCAGGTGATGCCGCAGACCCTGCGCAAGCTCAAGCATTACAAGGACGACATCCCGCTGTTCAACCGCTTCCAGATCGAATCGCAGATCGAAGGCGCCTACGAGCGCAACGTGCGCCTGCCGTCGGGCGGCTCGATCGTGGTCGACCAGACCGAGGCGTTGACCGCCGTCGACGTCAACTCCTCGCGCGCCACCAAGGGCAGCGACATCGAGGACACCGCCTTCCAGACCAACCTGGAAGCGGCCGAGGAAGTGGCCCGCCAGCTGCGCCTGCGCGACCTGGGCGGCCTGGTGGTCATCGACTTCATCGACATGGCCTCCAACAAGCACCAGCGTGAAGTCGAGAACCGCCTGGCCAACGCGCTGAAGTACGACCGCGCGCGCGTCCAGGTCGGCCGCATCTCGCGCTTCGGCCTGCTCGAAATGAGCCGCCAGCGCCTGCGCCCGAGCCTGGGTGAATCCAGCCAGATCGTCTGCCCGCGTTGTGACGGCCACGGCCGCATGCGCAGCGTCGAGTCGCTGTCGCTGTCGATCATCCGCGTCGCCGAAGAGCATGCGATGAAGGAGAACACCGGGCAGGTGCTGGTCCAGGCCCCGGTGGAGATCGCCAATTACCTGCTGAACGAGAAGCGCAGCGCCCTGCGCGAGATCGAGCAGCGCCACGAAGCGCCGATCGTGATCGTCGCCGACGAGCAGCTGCACACCCCGCACTACAACGTGACCCGCCTGCGCGAGAACGAGCTGGGTGAAGACAGCAACAAGCCGAGCTACCAGCGTGGCACCCCGCGCAAGCTGCCGGTGCACGCCCTGACCAAGGGCCAGCTGAACATCCCGCCGCCGGCCGTGACCCAGGTCAAGCACACCGCACCGGCCCCGGTGCGTGCCGAAGCCGAACCGGTGGCCGCTCCGGCCCCGGCACCGGTCGCCGCTGCCCCGGCACCGGCCGCCAGTGGCGGCGTGGTTGGCTGGCTGAAGCGCATCTTCGGTGGCGAGTCCGCTCCGGCCCCCGCTCCGGCCCCGGCTGCCCGCCAGCCGCAGCAGGATGGCGGCCGCAAGGACCGCAACAGGGATCGCAACAAGGACCGCAAGGACCGTCGCGACGACAGCCGTGGCAACGGCGGCAACGGCAATGCGCAGCAGCAGAAGGACGGCGGCAACCGCAAGGACCGCGGCGAGCAGCGCAAGGACGGCCGCCAGGGCGGCAACAACAACGGCAATGCCCAGCAGCAGCCGCAGCAGGGCAAGCAGAAGGACGCCCAGCAGAAGGACGGCCAGCAGCAGCCGCAGCAGCAGAAGCAGCCGCGCAACGAGCAGCAGGGCCAGAACCCGCAGCAGCAGCCGAAGCTGAAGCAGCCGAAGCAGCCGCGTCCGCAGCAGGACGGCGAGAAGCCGGCCGAGAAGCCGCAGCGCGCCGCCGCCGAAGCACCGGTCGACACCGCAACCGCGGCTGCCGCCGTGGCCGCGACCGTCGTCGCTGCCAACGCGGTGACCGCGCAGGAAGGCACCGCACCGGCCGCTCCGGTGGCACCGGCTGCACCGGTCGCCGATGTGGTGGTGGCTGATGCCGCACCGGTGGCCGACGCCACGGTTGCAGCAGGTGCTGACGCCGATGCGGTTGCCGTGTCCGGCGAAGATGCCGCGACCGACGCCGCGGGCGAACAGGCCGGCGAAGGCGCGACCCGCCGCCGTCGTGGCCGTCGCGGTGGCCGTCGTCGCCGCCGTGGTGGCGCCGAGAATGCCGCCGGTACCGATGCCCTGGGCGATGACCAGGACGACGGTGACGAAGCCGATGACAACGACAGCGCTGACCAGGCTGCCGACACTGCCGCCGAGGCCGCGCCGGTCGCCGCCGCGCAGCCGTCGCGCTCGCAGCCGGAATTCGATTTCGATGACGAAGTCGAGCCGGTGGCCGTGGAAGCTGAGAAGCCCGCCCGTGCACCGGTCGCCGTTGCCGCTGCCGCCCCGGTGGTTGCCGTGAGCAGCGCCGTGGTCGAAGCAGTCGCTCCTTCGCAGGAAGCCGCAGCTCCGGCACCGGTCATCAAGGCCGAGCCGGCCCCGCAGCCGGTGCAGACCAGCATGCTGGACCAGATCGACGCTGCAACCCCGGCCCAGCCGGCAGCACCGGTCGCTCCGGTGGCTGACGCCAAGCCGGTGGTCGAAGCGGCCGCCGTGGTGGCCGCGCCGGCCCCGGTGGTCGTCGAAGCCGCTCCGGTGGTGGACGTGGCTCCGGTCGTCGAAGCCAAGCCGGTGAATGCTGAAGCCGCCCCGGTGGTTGAAGCCGCTCCGGTCGTGGCCGAGGTCGCTCCGGTGGTGGAAGCGAAGCCGGTCGTCGAGGCCGCCCCGGTGGTCGAAACCGCACCGGTCGTCGAGCAGCCGGCCGCGCCGGTCGAAGTTGCCGCACCGGTGGCCGAAGCCGTGGTGACGCCGTCGATCGAGCCGGTGGCCGATGGCCATGCCGATTCGGCCAGCCAGGCCGCGGATGCCCAGGCATCGGACGAAGACGAAGAAGCCGCCAAGCGCACGCCGCCGGCGAACTGATCGTTCTTTGATCGCGTAAAACGAAACGGCGGGGATCGATGATCCCCGCCGTTTTTGTTTGTGCCCCGGTAGATGCCAACCTTGGTTGGCGCCGTTGATTCAACGCACGCGGACACTCCCGTGCCAACCAAGGTTGGCACCTGCCAGAACGAGAAACCCTGCGGGGTCAGCGTGCCGGGGCGAACTGCAGGCGGGTCCAGACCCCGTAATGGTCCGACGCCCAGCGACCGCTGTCGTCGGGCTGGTCGAACAGAATCTTCGCTTCGCGCGCGACCATCCGGTCCTGCTGGAAGAAGATGTGGTCGATGCGCGACGGCGCCTGGTAGTAGTGCCGGTTCAAGGTGCTCACACCGGCCAGGTCGGTGTTCACGTGCACGCTGCCGTAGCTGTCGCCGTAATGGCTGCGCAGTTCGCTCAGGTCGCCTGCATCCACCAGTGCGTTGAAGTCACCGGCGATCACCACTGGCGCACCGGCCGAGGTTTCGGTGATGTAGCGCAGCAGGTCTTCCACTTGGCTGCGGCGGATGCCCTGGCCACGCTCGTCGCTGCGCTCGTTCAGATGCGTGGCATAGACGTTCACCGGCTGCCCGTCCACGTCGATGCGCAGGTGTGCCACGGTGCGGTAGTCATCCAGCGGCTGCAGCAGGTGCTCGCCGTGGGCCAGGATCGGGCGCCGGGTCAGCAGCGCGTTGCCGTAGCGCTTGGGCGCACCCACCGGATCGGTGGAAACGAAGACGTACCTGTAGCCGAGCTGGCTGGCCAGCCACTGTGCCTGGTTGCGCACGTTGCGGCGCTGGATCACTTCCTGCAGGGCGATGGCATCGGGCTGCAGGCGCTTGAGCTCAGCGACGATCGTGCGCCGCCGGGTCGGCCAGTCCTCGCGGTCATGGTGCAGGTTGAAGGTCACCATGCCCATGCCGGGCGCGGCCGATACCTCCGCAACGGCAGATTCACTCGACTGCTGCGCCATAACCAACCCCGGCAACGCCAATGCGATTGCCAGCCCCAGGGCGCGCAGTGCCACGCGCGCCCTCCCCTGCTTCAACGCCATGCTTACTGCCCCTTGCGTTCTGCGCGGCGCACCGCGCTTGGCACGTCGATCTCGATCCGCGCCGGCAGCTGGTGCACGCACAGTTCGCGGTTGCTCCATTCGGCCGGCTCGCCATTGATGGTGGCCGCACCCGGTTCGCCGCTGTACGGCCACGGCAGCACGACGCCACCTGGCGGCGGCACCAGGCCCGGCTGCAGGTCCAGCACCAGCTGCTTGTCACTGCGCTGCAGGCGGTAGTTCAGCTGGCCCTGCGGCGTGCGCAGGCCCTGTACCGCGATGCCATCTCCCTGGAACCAGGCGGTGGGAATGCCGGCGGCCAGCACCAGCGCCTCATCGGCGTCGCGGTTGTAGGCGAACATGTCCAGCGCCGAGCGGACGAAGTCGGACGCCACCCAGGCATGCGGCAGGTCACCGACGAAGAACGGCTTGCGCGGCGTGCGCGAGACCACTTCGGCCCACTGGTTCCAGGCCTGCGGCGCGCGGTCCTTGAAGAAGAACTGGGTGGCCTGCCAGGCACGGTCGCGCCAGCCCAGGCGCACGAAGGCCGCCACGTTGCGCCACTCGTAAGGCGTGTAATCCTTCCATTCGCGCTTGCCATCGCGGCGCGCGATGAACTCGGTCCAGTAACGCTCGAAGGTCGCCTCAAGCGCCTCCTGCGGCAACCGACCCTGCTCGCCACCCGGCGCCAGTGCGATGGTGGTGGAGGTGGCATCGAAATCACCCAGCTCGGCCGAGCCCGGCAGGTAGTCGATCCTGTGCTGCTGCATGGCGGACAGCAGCGAGGCCTGCAGGTCGTCGCGGAACTGGTCGCGCGACTCGCTGATCTGCATGGCTTCGAGCTTGCCCAGCTGGGCGGCCACCTGCGCGGCATCCTTGTAGCCGCGCAGCGCCCAGAAGTTGTCCCAGTACGAGTGCATGGGCTTGGCCGAATAGCCTTCGTGGCTGATCGAGGCCGGCATCATCCCGTAGAAGGCCGGATTGCGCGCGCGGTTCTCTTCGGTGCGCTCGCTCGCGCGCAGCTGCTCCATGTAGCTGTAGGCGCCCTGCACATGCGGCCACATCAGCTCCAGGAAGGTGCCGTCGCCGGTGTACCGCCAGTACTCGGCGATGTTGTAGATCAGCTCGCCGTGGCTGTCGTTCTCCGGCACCGGGTCGCTGCCACGCGAGTCGACGCAGCACGGCACCTTGCCGTTCTCGAACTGGAACGGCGCATACCATGTCACGTAATCGCGCACGGCATCGCTGCGGCCCATGCGCAGCAGGCCTTCGGAAATCATCGCGCCATCGCGGATCCAGCTGCGCGCATACGAACGGGTGCCCGGCTGCAGGCGCGGGCCGACACGCGAGATCAGCATGTGCGCCACCGCGGTCCGCAGGGTCTCCACCAGCGGCTGGCCCGCTGCCGGCACCTGCAGGCTGACCACGCCCAGCTTGTCGCGCCACATCGCCGCGACCTGCTGCTGCGCCTTGGCCACGTCCAGCGCCTGCGGCTTCCAGCCGCCGGTCTGCGGCAGCACCACGGCCACCTCGCGGCTCTGCCCCGGTTCGAGCTTGATCGTGTACAGCAGGGCGCCGGACGCCAGGCCCGTGGAATCCTTCACCGCCGTGGTCGCCGGGAACTTGCCCGAGGCCAGGTGCATCGCATCGAGCTTGCCATCGAACGTGGTGGCGAAGCGTGCGTCCGGAGCCTGCAGCGGGTAGATGCGCGGCTCGCCGTTCACCCGTACCAGCTGGTCGCCGACGTCCAGCGCTTCGATGCGGCTGAAGCCGCCGGTGGTGTTGAGGAACTGGGTCGGCGGGTTGACCTGCCAGGGGCGGATCGCCAGCGCCAGGGTGTATTCGTGGGCGACCTTGTCCGGGTTGCTCAGGCGGTAGCGGCCGATCAGCTGGGCGCGATCGGGCGTGCCCTGCACGAAGCTGGTCACCGACAGGCCGGCCTTCTCATGCACCCAGTCGACCGTGGCGATGGGCAGGTAACGGTCCTGCAGCGACTGCGTGGCGGCCACGCTGGACCAGTCCAGCAGCTTGCCGTCCAGGCGGATGAACGGTTCGATGCTGAAGCTGCCCTTGGCCGGCTCCAGCGCACCATCCTCGCTGATGAGGGCCTGCTCCTGGCCGCCATCGAGACCGAGCAGGGTCCAGTACGGCTGCTCGCCGACGTAGGCGCGCGGCAGCGCACCGCGCGGCAGGTCGGCGGCGACCGAGGACAGGAAGGCATTGGGCGTGGCCGCGAACGCCAGCGGCTTCAGCGCGATATCGCGGATGCCGTAGCGCCAGTTCGGTCCGTCTTCCAGGTCGAAGCGCACGTAACGCGCATCGGTATCGGGCAGCGCCAGCCAGTCACGACCGCCACCGCCACCGGTGACCTCGCGCACGGTGCGCCAGTCACGGCCGTCCTCGGAGGTGCGCACGACGTAACGGGTCGCCTCCAGGTTGGGCAGCCAGTCGATCACCGCGCCGCCGATCTCGCGGCTCTTGTGCAGGTCCAGGCTGATGGTCTGCTGCTTGACCCCGCCGCTGACCCAGAACGTATCGCTCTTGCCGTCGATCATGCGGTCCTGCAGCGCGGTGGCCGTATCGGCGATCACCGACGGCATCAGCGCCGAGTCGTCCTGCGGCGGCAGGCCCTGCAGGGTCAGCTTGTCGAAGCACACCGTGCCGCGGCCACCGACCTTGCTGTAGATGGTGAACTCGACCGCGGCGCTGCGCGCCATCTCCTTTTCGGCCGACGGGCCCCAGGCCTTGTCGATCTGCCGGCGGCGGTATTCCACCGGCGTCCAGGCCTTGTTGAAGCTGTAGCCGGGGCGGTTGACCCACCAGACGTTGTCGCCGCTGGCATCGATCAGCTTGAACTGCAGGTCGTTGCGCGGGGAATCACCGCGCAGCTGGAACCCGAACCGGTAATTGGCCGGGTACTCGATGTTCAGCGCACGGCGGATGCCCACATAGCCGGAGACTTTGTGGAAGTCGTAATCCAGGCACAGCGCGCGGCCGCCGCCGGCGCCGCTGACCGGCCGCAGCGAACCGCTGACCTGGTCGGACAGCACCAGCTTCCACGCGCTGATGTCGTCGAAGTCATCCAGCACCTTGGGCGCCGGCAGCGCCGGTGGTGCGGCGATCGCCAGGGAGGTCCACAACAGGCCCAATCCAACGGCGATCGCTCGCTTCATCCCTTGACGCTCCCCAGCAACAGACCTTGGATGTAGTACCGCTGCAGGACCAGGAACAGGGCCAGCACCGGGACCACGGTGACCACCGCGCCGGCCATCATCATTTCCACGTCCATGATGTGCTCGCGCGAGAGGGTGGCCAACGCCACCGGCAAAGTGTAGTGCTCCTGGTCGGTCAAGACGATAAGCGGCCACATGAAATCGTTCCACGCGCCCATGAACGTAAAGATCGCCAGGGTCACCAGCACCGGCTTGAGCATCGGCAGCACGATCTGGAAGAAGATGCGCAGCTCCCCTGCCCCGTCGATGCGGGCCGCTTCCAGCAGTTCGTCCGGGATGGAACGGGCGTACTGGCGCACCAGGAAGATGCCGAACACGCTGGCCAGCGCCGGCACGATCACGCCGCCGAAACTGTTGACCAGGCCCAGCTGCTTCATCAGCAGGAACAGCGGCAGCATCGCCACCTGCGCCGGGATCACCAGCGCAGCCATCAGCACCTGGAACAGGCGTTCACGGCCGACGAAGTTCAGCTTGGCGAAGGCATAGCCGGCCATGGTGTTGAGCAGCAGCGAACCGAAGGTGATCGCCACCGACACCAGCAGGCTGTTGGCGAAGTTGCCGCCCATGCCGGTGCGTGCGAACAGCTCGGTGTAGTTGTGGGTGGTGACGTGCGAGGGCAGCAGCGGAGGCGGGAAATGGGTCGCCTCACCCTGCGGCATGAACGACACCGAGAGCATCCACAACAGCGGTGCCAGGCTGACCAGGGCCAGCACCAGCAACGCGCCGTTGATCATCCACGGGTGCCAGCGCGACTGGCCGATCTCACGACTCATACCAACTGCCTCTTGCGGCCGAAACGCAGCATCACGGTGGTCACCGCCAGGATGATCAGGAACAGCAGGAACGCCACGGCAGAGGCGCGTCCCAGGTTCCACCACTTGAAGCCTTCCTCGAACATGAAATACAGCACGCTGACGGTGCTCTGCAGTGGGTCGCCGCGGGTCATGACGTACGGTTCGGCGAACAGCTGGAAGTAGCCGGACACGGTTATGACGCCGACCACCAGCAGCACCGGGCCGAGCATCGGCAGGGTGATGTGCAGGAACTGCTTCCAGCGCGAGGCGCCGTCGATGCGCGCGGCCTCGTACAGGTCATGCGGGATGGCCTGCAGGCCAGCCAGGAAGATCACCATGTTGTAGCCGAAGTTCTTCCACACGGCGAACAGCATGATGGTGGGCATCGCCCAGTTGGGGTCGCCCAGCCAGTCGATCGGGCTGATGCCGATGTGGCCCAGGCCGTAGTTCACCAGGCCATAGCTGGTATGGAACAGGTAGCGCCAGATCACCGCCACCGCCACCAGGGTGGTCACCACCGGGGCGAACAGCGCGGTGCGGAACAGCGCCTTGAAGCGGGCGGCGGGCGCATTGAGCAGCATCGCCGCGCCCAGCGACACGCTGATCGACAGCGGGACGCCGATCACCACGAAATACGTGGTGTTCCACAGCGACTTCCAGAACATCGGCGTCTGCAGCAGGTCGATGTAGTTGCCCAGCCCGACGAAGCGCAGGTTGGCACCGTCAGCCAGCGCGTACAGGTCGAAGTCGGTCACGCTCAGGGCGAGCGCCGAGGCGACCGGCAGGCCGAAGAACACGCCCAGCACGAGCAGCGAGGGGCCGGCGAAGATCCAGCCGGCGAGGGACGAACGTTTCATTGCGGGCTCCCGGCCGCGACTGCACTGGTCGAGCCCGAAGGGGCCTCGCTGCGCTGCAGGCGTTGTTGTTCATGCATCCAGCGGCGCTTGGCCAGCACCTTGTCCACGCGCTGGTCCAGCTCTTCCACGGCCTTGTCCTGCGGCATGCCGCCACGCACCACTTTTTCGGTGACGATGCGCATTTCCTGCACGATGCGCTCCCATTCGAGCACCTTTGGCGTCGGCTTGACCCGCTCCAGCTGGTCACGGAACGCGGCGGCCAGCGGATCGTCGGCCAGCGACGGCGCGTTCCAGGTGCTGCGGCGCGGCGGCAGGTCACCGATGATGGAATGGAAACGGGCCTGGATTTCCGGGCGCGACAGGAACTCGATCAGCTTCCACGACGCTTCCTTCTGCTGCGACTTGCGGAAGATCACCAGGCTGGTGCCGCCAGCGATGCCGGCGCCCGGACCGTCCGGGCCCGGCAGGGCGGCGGTGCCCCACTTCCCTTCCAGTTCCTTGGGCTGCAGCTTCTTGAACTCGCGGATGTTCCAGGGGCCGGAGATGTAGAACACGTTGAAGCCGCGGAAGAATTCATCCCAGACGTTGGAGATCTGCGTCTCGGACATCTTCGGCGCCCAGCCCTGCTCGAACATGTTGCCGTAGAAGGCCAGGGTGCGACGGAAGCCGGGGCTGGAGAAGTTGCCGCGGGTGTCGTCGTCGCGCAGCAGCGGATCGGGCTGCTGCAGGGCCAGCGACAGCTGCTGCTCGAACTCGTTGATCGGCATCAGCACCGCATAGCGGTTCGGGCCCTGCATCTTCTTGATCGCGGCCATCTGCTCGTCCCATTCCGCCCAGGTACGCGGCGGGTGGTCGAAGCCGGCCTGCGCCAGCAGGTCCTTGCGGTAGTAGATCAGGCGGGTATCGACGTACCACGGCACGCCCACCAGCTCGCCATGGATCACGTTGGTATCCCAGATGCCCTGGAAGTAATCCTGCGGATCGACGACGGACGAATGCTGCACGAACGGCTGCAGCGGGGTCAGCGCGTTGAGCTCGGCGAACTCGGGCACCCAGGTGTTGCCGAGCTGGCAGACATCGGGCAGGCCGTCGGCGGCGAACGCGGTCAGCAGTTTCTCGTGTGCGGCCGTCCAGGGAATGTTCTGCACATCCACCTTGATGCCGGGGTTCTCGGCCTCGAATTCGTGGATGAGTTCGCTGACCACTTCGGCCTCGCGGCCCATGGCCCAGAAGCGGACCGTGGTGGTGCCCTGCTCGGTGCGCGCGCAGCCGGCCATGGCCAGTGCGGCCATCGCAGGCAGGGCCCAGCGTCGCAGGCGGTCAATCCAATCGTGCACCTTGTTACTTCCCCTGGCCCGTGTTGCGGTTGGCATTGTTCTTCTGTTCCTGCGCGGCAGCCGCGCGTGATTCTGCGATACCGACCGCGCGTGCGGCCGCGGCCTTCTCATCCTTCTCCAGCACCAGCGGCTGGAACGACCCTTCCGGGGCCAGCCAGCCACCGCTGAAACCGGCCCGTTCCAGGCCCTTGCGGATGTACGGATTCTTCTTCATCACTTCCCAGACGAAGTCGTTGCGGTAGTTGGCGATCATCGTCAGGATCGGGCCCTGGTCGATGGCGATGTAATCGCTGGCCACCCAGCCGCGGTCCGGCACCATGCGGCCGGTCTTGATCGGGATGTCGTAGTTGAAGCTCGGGTTGAACGAATCCAGGAAGCCGTAGCTGGAATAGATGTAGTCGCCGTAGCGCTTGTGCATCTCCAGCGTGGCCGGGATCACTTCCTCGGGCGCGAACACGATCGAGGAGATCGCCGCGGTCGGGGCGATGGTGCCGTCATCGAAGTTCTCGCGCAGGCCGGCGCCGCGCGAGGAGTAGTGGCGGAACTGGCGCTGCTCGCCGCGGTACTCCTGGGTGGTGTTCTGCGGGCCATCGCTGGCGGTCAGGCCCCACACGTTCTCGCCGTAATCCTTCCACTGCATCGGGTTGGCGATGGCGTACTCGCGGTGCGCCAGAGCGGCCGAGCGGCTGTTGAGGAAGTAGGTGCTGCCACGCTCGCGCATGTACGCATCCTGGATGTCGCGGAAATCGATCCAGACGTGGCTGTACTGGTGGCCGAACAGCGGGCCGAAGGACAGGTATTCCTGGCCCTGGTAGACACCCCAGTCGTTGTCATAGGTGCGCGTCCACACCGTCCACGCATCCGGGCTGACCGGGTGGCTGGGCGAGCCCAGGGCGAGGATGTAGACCATCATCGCCTCGTTGTAGCCCATCCAGTCGTGGTCGATGAAGCCGCTCTCGGGGAACCAGCCCATCGAGATCAGCGGCGCACGCTGCTGCAGCCACGGCCAGTCGACCTGCTTGTACAGCTGGTCGGCGATCTGCCGGATCTCCTTCTCGCGCGGGTCCTCGCCGTCGTAGTACGACTGGGCGAACAGCACGCCCATCATCAGCAGCGCGGTATCCACCGAGGAAAGCTCGACCCAGCTGTCGTAGCGGCGGCCTTCCTGCATGTCCAGGAAGTGGTAATAGAAGCCCTTGTAGCCAGCCTTGCCGGTGCGCTGCGGGCCCATCGGCACGTCGCGGAAGAACTTCAGCGTGGTCAGGGTGCGGTCGATTGCCTGGTTGCGGCTGACCCAGCCGTTCTCGATGCCGATCGGGTACGCGGTCAGGGCGAAGCCGACCGAGGCAATGCTGGCGAACGGACGCGACGGGTAGCGGTCCGGGGTGAGGCCGTTGAGTTCGTTGGTGGTGTCCCAGAAGAACTGGAACGTGCGGCGCTCGATGTCATCGAACAGCGGCGGCAGTTCCGGCTTCATCGGCCGCGGCGGTGCGTCGGCCTCCAGCAGGATCACCGGCGGCTTGGGCTTGGCAGGCTCCTGCTGGGCCGGTTTGCAGGCGGCGATGGCCAGGGTCATCGCAGCGGCGGTCAACAGGTGGCGTGCCTGCATGGCGCGGTTCCTCCGGAGAGCTGATCGATGGGAAAGCATAACGTCCAATGGCCTGAAATCGTTTACAAACCGAACTCTTAAAAAACCACGAAACGTGGTCGGAGAACTGCTGCCATTGTCCAGTCCCCTGCCCCGTCATCGCAACGGTGCAGGGGGCTGGACAATGGACCGGCCCGGGGGCCGGCCATTGCCAGGTCCCGATGCCAGCGGCAGGCCACTGGCATCGGGGTGTTGCCGTACATCACTGCTTAGAAGCGGAAGCCCACTTCGGCCTTGACCTGGCGCGGAGTACCGATGATGTCGCCGGTCTCGTTGTAGCTGGCCTGCAGCTTGCCGTTGGTCTTGATGTAGTTGTAGGTGGAGAAGTTGTCGAAGTTGAACACGTTGATGATGTCGATACGCGCGTACATCTCGGTGTCGCCCGGCATCTTGAACGTCTTCGTCGCCTGCAGGTCGACCGAACGGTAGCCGAAGATCTTGCCGCCCAGCAGGAACTTGCCGTTGGCGTTGGGCACGGCAGCCTGCGGGGTCGGCAGGTTGTAGCCACTGGCCTGCGGGATCGGGTACCAGTCGTTGACGGCGGTCGGGGTGGCCAGGGTGATCTTGCCACCGAAGGTGATGCCCCAGAAGCCAGCGTACGAACCGGTCACCACCAGGCGGTGGCGCGGTGCACCGTTGGAACGGATGGTCGGGTAATCCTCGATCAGGCCGCGGTCGAAGGCGTACTTCTCATTGATGTCGCGGTTGTGGCGCGCGGTCGTCCAGGTGTAGGCGATCGAGGTGCCCCAGCCGCTTTCCTTGGTGAACGGCTTCTGCGCCGACAGCAGGACCTGGGTTGCACGGGTCTTGATGCCCTGCTGGCCGATGATCAGGCTGCCGAAGCCCGGCACGTTGCAGCTCCAGGCCTGGCTCAGGCCCGGCTCGGTGCCACCGCACAGGCGCGGGTCATCGAAGAACTGGCCGGTCGGGTAACGGTTGCCCAGGGTGAAGGCGAAGCCGTCGTAGCTCAGGGTGCGGGCGATGGTGGCGTCGGTCAGCCAGTCACCGATCTGGTTGCTCATGCCCAGGCTGAACTGATCCGAGTACGGGGCCTTCAGGTTGTTGTTGAGCAGGTCGACTTCCAGGCCGGCATTGCTGGTCGAACCGACCAGGGCCTGCAGGTTGCCGATGCCGTTGAGCAGGTTCGGGTTCCAGTCATAGCAGGCGGCCTGGCCGTTGATGCAGGTGCCGGTAGCCGGGTTGCGGAAGTAGATGGTCGGCTGCGGCAGGGCCAGCTTGGTGGTTTCCAGCTGCAGGTTGTCGAACAGGTCGCGGTCGTACGAACGGCCGGCACCACCGTGGATCACGTGCTGCTCGTCGGCGTTGATGTCATACGAGAAGCCCAGGCGCGGCTGCCAGGCATCCTTGAACGCCTTGCGGTTGTGACCGTTGCTGATGTAGTTGCTGATGTCCAGGCCGCCCAGCGCCAGCGAATCGGCGTAGGTCTGGCCGGCGGGGGCGCGCGGATCCTGCGAGTAGATCGCATCGACCACGGCCTGCGGGGTCACGAAGTCCAGGTACGCCGGGGTCTTTTCATAATCCCAGCGCAGGCCGAGGTTGACCTGCAGGTGGTCGTTGACCTGCCAGTCGTCCTGGATGAACACGCCGTACTGCTTGGACTTCGAGCGCACTTCACCCGACACGCCGTCCACGCCGGTCACCGGCTTGACGAACTGCGCCTTGTACGGAATGGAGTCCGGGAAGTCCGGATCGCCCAGGCTGTAGGTAAAGGTCGGGTTGATCTGCGCCGCATCGGAGGCGTACAGGTCGATGGCCTTGTACTTCACGCCCATCTTGATGGTGTGGTCGCCGGCCCACTGGATGCCGTCCAGGGTCAGGTTGTCTTCGATCGACCAGCCCTTCTGGCCCTTCACCTGCGAATCCAGTGCCGAGGCGCCACCGATCTTCACCACGGTGCGGTCTTCAGTGCCGTCCGGTGCGGTGTAGGTGATGCCGTTGGCCAGGGTCAGCGGGGTCGGGTTGTTGAACGAATCTTCGTGGGTGACCATCATTTCGTTGTAGAAACGCTCGCCGCTGTGGTTCCAGCGCAGTGCGTAACGACGGTCGGTGTTGACCACTTCACGGCCGGCTTCCGGCGAGGTCTGGCCACTGAACTGCGACTGGGTTTCGTCGCGGTCCTGGAAGGTCAGCTCGATGCGGTCGTTGTCGGTCGGCTCGAAGTCGACCTTACCGAAGATCAGGTCCTGCTGGAACGGCTGGCTGGCCGGGCCGAGGCCTGCGGCGCCTTCGGCCGGCAGCAGGCTGGCGGCACCGGTGACGGCGCCGTCCGGCGCGATGGTGACCGGCAGGTCGAAGCGCTTGGCTTCGTAGGTCACGAAGAAGTGCGCCTTGTCCTGGATGATCGGGCCGCCCAGGGCGAAGCCGTATTCCTTCTCGGCCGAGACCATCTTGTCCTTGCCACCCTGGCGCTCGGCCGGGGTCTTGGCGCGCATGTCTTCGTCGGTGTAGCGGTAGAACGCCTCACCCTTGAATTCATTGGTACCGGACTTGGTCGCAGCGGTCACTGCGGCGCTCGACACCTGGCCGTACTCGGCCTTGTAGTTGCCGCTGATGACCTTGTATTCGCCGATCGCCAGCTGCGGGAACGGGTTGCCGGCGCTGCCGGACTGGCCGGCCACGCCGCCGCCCTTGACGTAGCTCTTCTGGCCCACGCCGTCGATGTAGACGTTGGTGCCGTCGGCATTGGTGGCACCGCCGCGCAGCGAGGTGTTGCCCTTGGCATCACGGGTGAAGATCAGGCCCGGCACCGCGTCGGCGAACTCCAGGAAGTTGCGCGACACCTGCGGGGTGGTCTGGATCTGCTGCAGGCTGACGGTCTTGCCGACTTCGGAGGTGCGCACTTCCTGCAGCAGGGTCGGCGCAACGACGTTGACGGTGTCCAGGTTGGTCGCGGCGCTGCCACCCGACGTACCGCCGGCGGCGGCCTCGCTGAAGTTCAGCGTGGAGGTCGAGGCGACGGTGACGGTGACCTTCTGGGTCTGGCCGTTGGCGGCCACGTCATAGGTGCCCGGATCCAGGCCCATCAGCGAATAGGTGCCATCGGCGCGCACGGTGCCGCGACGGACGGTGCCGGTGGCAACGTTGGTCGCGGTGACTTCCGAACCGGCCTGGGCGCCGGCCACCTGGCCGCGCAGGCTGGCGTTGGCCGACTGCGCCATGACGTTCGGGGCGGCAGCCAGCATCAGGCAGCTGACCAGTGCGGTGCTCAGCAGCCGGCGGGCCGGCATGCGGATCGTGGAATGCATCATCAACTCAATCTCCGGGTGGCGGTATCCGCGGATGCGGTACCTGCGATCAATCAAAAGAAGGAACGCCTCTGGCTTCAATGGCCCGATGGCGGAGTGGTGGAATCGCGAACGATGAGGCGGGGAACAAGCGTCTGCTTGTCACCTGCCCCTTCGGGGGTGTTGCCGTCCATCAACTGCATCAGACGCGTCATCGCCCTATCGCCCAACTCGGCGATACTGACCTGCATGGTGGTCAACGATGGGTGTACAAACCGCGCCAGTGGAATGTCATCGAAACCCGCCAGGGCGACATCGGTGGGCACGTGGATGCCTGCCTGCGCGAAGGCATACAGGCAACCCAGGGCCATCATGTCGTTGGCGGCGAACACGGCATCGGGCAGCGCGCCGGCTGCCAGCATCTCCTGACCGGCGCGATGGCCGGAAGCTTCGTCGAAATCACCGGGCAACTCGATGCCTTCGGCGCCGTTGCCAAAAGCCGCCAGCGCGTCGCGGAAGCCACGCAGGCGCTCGCGCGCGTCGAAGTTGAGGTCCGGGCCAGAAATGAACGCGATGCGGCGGTGGCCGGCATCGAGCAGGTGGCGGGTCATGGCCATCGCACCGGCGTGATCGTCGATGCTCAGGACCGGGTGATCCTGCCCCGGCAGATAGGTGTTGATCAGGACCGTGGGCAGCGACTGCGGCAGGTTGTCGGTGAGGAAGCCGGGGCTCTCGGCATAGGGCGAGAGCACCAGCAGGCCATCGACGCGGCCGCGCATGGCACGCAGGGCGGCGCCCTGCTGTACCTGGTCGCCGTGGTAGCTGGACACCAGCAGGTGCTGGCGACGGTTGCGGGCAACGTTGTCGATGCCGCGCATCAGCTCGGAGAAGAATTCGCCGTACAGGTCAGGCAGCACCACGCCCACCGTATTGGTACGGCGGCTGCTCAGGCTGCGTGCGGCGGCGTGCGGGGTGTAACGCAGCCTCGCGGCGACCTCCAGCACAAGCTGGCGGACCGGTTCGGCGACATTCTCATGCCCGTTCAGCGCGCGGGAAACCGTGGCCACGGAGACCCGGGCTTCTCGTGCGACGTCTTTGATTGTTATGGCTGCCTTGTTCACGAAGCCGCCCTCCACGGCTTGGACCTACCAGCTTGGCGCGGAATGTAAGCGTTTCCATCTGCGCTTGTAAACACTCCGTTAGACGAATGTCCCCAGATGGACACAGAAATCTGACGTGGACAGGTCTCTTCCTGGACCTGGCAGGACTTTGCGGGACAGGCCATCAGCCCTGCTCGGACAGGGTGTATGCGCGGATGGACAGCGCATGGATATCGGTCTCCATCAGCCCACCCAGCGCGGCATACACGGCGCGATGGCGCGCCAACGGGGCCATGCCGGCGAACTGTTCACTGACCACCAGCACGTTGAAATGACCGCGTCCGTCGCGTGCGCCGGCATGGCCGGCATGGCGATGACTGTCGTCTTCGATCTCCAGCGTGCTCGGCGCCAGTGCCTGCTGCAATGCAACACGCATTAGATCGATGCGCTGCGCGCTCATGGCAGCACCTTGCGGAAGGGCCGGACCTCGACGCGGGTGTAGACGCCCGCGGCCACATACGGGTCGGCATCGGCCCACTCGCGGGCCTGCGCGAGAGACTCGAACGCGGCAATCACCACCGAGCCACTGAAGCCGGCCGGACCCGGATCCTCGCTGTCGATCGCCGGGCACGGCCCGGCCAGCAGCAGGCGTCCCTCGTCGCGCAGCGCGTGCAGCCGAGCCAGGTGCTCGGGCCGGGCCTGCAGCCGCTGCGCCAGCACATCCTGGCCGTCGTAACCTTCAATCACATAGAACACGGGCATTCCTCGTTCATGTTGCGGTGCGTCGATTCTAGCCAATGGGCCGCCGATACCGGCCCGGCTGGACACTGGCCAGGCAAAGCCGTACCCTAGACACCATTGCACGTGGCGTGATGCAGCAGCCCGTCGGTTTTTGCGGCCAACGCAGCCCCCGACGACCGTACCGCTGCTTCGAACCGGGCCAACCGGCCGGGCCACGTAGACGACCTCCCCGTAGTTCCGTCGCCGCCGTTTTCCTGCGGCGCGTCCTGCTGTTTGATATGTGTGGAATCGCGCCGATCCCGGCGTGTCTGGTGCCTGCGGCGCCGTGGCGAAGGCCCGGCAGAACCGGCACCGCGACTGGTCCGTTGCAATCCTATTGTCCATTAGATGACTTCCGAACTCGCGCTCGACGCGAACCCGCCAACCCGGCCGCCCGCCCCCCAGCAGCAGGAAATGCCGCTGGCCGTGGTGCATGGGCAACCGGTCCTGCAGATCCCGCAGGACCTGTACATCCCGCCGGATGCGCTGGAAGTCATCCTGGATGCCTTTGAAGGTCCGCTGGACCTGCTGCTGTACCTGATCCGCCGGCAGAACCTGGACGTGCTGGACATTCCCGTGGCCGAAATCACCCGGCAGTACGTGGAATACATCACCGTGATGCGCGAGCTGCGTTTCGAGCTGGCCGCCGAGTACCTGGTGATGGCCGCCATCCTGGCCGAGGTGAAGTCGCGCATGCTGCTGCCGCGCCCGGTCAGTGAAGATGGCGACGAGGCCGACCCGCGCGCCGAGCTGGTGCGCCGGCTGCAGGAGTACGAACGTTTCAAGCAGGCTGCCGAGGATATCGACGCCCTGCCCCGCCAGGACCGCGACACCACGGTGGCGCACGCCTTCATGCCCGAGCGGGCGACGGTGAAGCTGCCGCCGCCGGTGGACCTGAAGGAAATGCTGCTGGCCCTGCACGACGTGCTCAAGCGCGCCGAGCTGTTCAGCGGCCACGCGATCAAGCGCGAGGCCCTGAGCGTGCGCCAGCGCATGGGTGAAGTGCTGGGTCGTCTGGAAGACGGCAGGTTCTACCGCTTTGAAGGGCTGTTCACCGCCGAAGAAGGCAAGCTGGGCGTGCTGGTCACGTTCCTGGCAGTGCTGGAACTGGCCAAGGAACAGCTGCTGGACCTGGTCCAGGAAGAGCCGCTGGCGCCGATCTACGTGAAGTCCCTGGCCGCCGGCAACACCAACGCCCCGCTGCAGTTCAGCAGCGAGTTCGACGACAACGACGCCGCCAATGAGAACGAGTGAGCGCTGACTGCCGATGGACCAGACGCTGATCAACCGCATTGTCGAAGGTGCCCTGCTGGCCTCCAGCCAGCCGCTCACCCTGGCCCAGCTGAAAGACCTGTTCCCGGAAGAGGAACCGGCACCGCCGGGCAGCATCGAACGTGCGCTGGAGCGCCTGCGCGAAGGCTGCGAAGGGCGTGGCGTGGAACTGGTCGAGGTCGCCTCTGGCTTCCGCTACCAGGTGACCGGCGAAGTGCACGGCTGGATCAGCCGGCTGTGGACCGAGCGCAAGACCCGTTACACCCGCGCCACCCTGGAAACCCTGGCGCTGATTGCCTACCGGCAGCCGATCACCCGCGGCGAGATCGAGCAGGTGCGCGGCGTGGCGGTCAGCAGCAACATCATCCAGGCGCTGGAAGAGCGCGAATGGATCCGCGTGGTCGGCCACCGCGACGTGCCCGGCAAGCCGGCGCTGTTCGGTACCACCAAGGGCTTCCTGGACTATTTCGGCCTGAAGCGCCTGGACGAACTGCCGCCGTTGTCGGAACTGAAAGACCTGGGCGAGCTGGAACCGCAGCTGGCGCTGGACCGTGATGGTCCCGCCGTTGCCGGTGCCGCCGGCCCGGACATCAGCGCCAACGATGACGCCAGCCTGCAGGGCGGCGATGGCAACACCGAGAATTCCGTCGACGCGGCAGCTGCCGCGCCGGCCACCGATGAGCAAGCACCTTCGCCCCTCGATGATGGGCACCCCGATTCCGCGCCGGGCGAGCGCGCGGTGCCCCTGAACGAACGCGAAGACAACGCCGTCGCGACGACGACCGTGGCTGTTGACCAAGCCGATTCCGAACCAGAGGCCGACCTCGAAACCGTCGGCCGGAGCAAAACTGATGAGTGACACCCCCCGTAACAAGCTCTCGCTGAAGCGCGAAGCCACCTCCGAACAGTTCAAGCTGGAAGAGCGCCTGCACAAGGTGCTGGCCCAGGCCGGCCTCGGCTCGCGCCGTGCGCTGGAACAGCGCATCGCCGAAGGCCTGGTCAAGGTCAACGGCGAAGTCGCGCAGACCGGCATGTCGGTCAAGAGCGGCGACAAGATCGAGCTGGATGGCCGTGGCTTCGTCGCCACCGCCCTGGCCGAGCCGTCGCGCGTGCTGGTCTACAACAAGCCGGAAGGCGAAGTGACCACCCGCGAAGATCCCGAAGGCCGCCCGACCGTGTTCGAATCCCTGCCGCCGCTGAAGGGCGCGCGCTGGATCGCCATCGGCCGCCTGGACATCAACACCACCGGCCTGCTGCTGGCCACCACCGACGGTGAACTGGCCAACGCCATGATGCACCCGTCGTTCGAGGTCGAGCGCGAGTACGTGGTGCGCGTGCGCGCCCCGGAAGGCGAAGAGAAGGTCTCCGACGCCATCGTCGACCGCCTCGCCCGTGGCGTGGCCCTGGAAGACGGCCCGGCCAAGTTCGACGAGATCGAACGCATCGGCGGCACCGATTCGCACGACTGGTTCCGCGTCGTGGTGAAGGAAGGCCGCAACCGCGAAGTGCGCCGCCTGTGGGAATCGCAGGGCTGCCAGGTCAGCCGCCTGAAGCGCACCCGCTACGGCAAGGTCAGCCTGCCGCGCGAACTGGTGCGTGGCCATTCGGTCGAACTGCCCACCGCCCAGGTCGAAGCCCTGCGCGCGCAGCTGAAGCTGGAAGAAGGCGCACCGTCGGCACTGACCCTGCAGCCGGTGATCGGCCAGCGTCGCGCCGCCAAGACCACCGTGCGCGTGCGCGAAGGCGGTCGTGGCAATGCCTACGTCAACGGCCACAGCACCGCCGATGAAGGTCGCGAACTGCGTCGCTTCGACAACGTGCGCGAAGACCGCGGCCGTGGTCGCGGCGGCAAGGGTGGCGGCTTCAAGGGCGGCCTGACCGTCAGCGGTGAGGCTGCAGCCAAGCAGTCGCAGAAGCCGTTCAAGCAGCGCGCGCCGAAGAATGACCGTTCGCTGCCTGAAGGCAACCCGGCCGCATTCCGTACCTGGTACGTGCCGGATGGCGTCAGCACCGGCCCGAGCGGCCACCGCAACGCCGGTCCGGGCGCACGTGGCCCGGGTGCCCGTGGTCCGGGCGCAGGCGCGGGCGGCCAGGGCCGTCCGTACGGCAAGCCGAAGGGTCCGGGCGCCGGTGCAGGTGGCGGCCAGGGTCGCGGCGGCTTCGGCGGCGAAGGCCGTGGTGGCGCCGGTGGCGGCCAGGGTCGTCCGGCCGGTGCGGGCAACCGCTCGCAGGGCCAGGGCAACAAGCACCCGTACGGCCATCCGGGCAACGCCCCGAGCTTCCCGTCCGACCACGCCAATCCGGGCTTCAACCCGTACGGCAGCGCGCGTCCGGCCGGCAACGGTCGTCCGGGCGGCAACGCCAATGCACGTCCGGGCGGCAATCGCGGTCCGGGCGGCAACCGTGGCCCGGGTGGTCCCGGTGGCAACCGTGGTCCCGGCGGCCCGGGTGGCAACCGCGGCCCGGGTGGCCCGCGTCGCAGCGGCCCGCGCGGCGGCTGATCGCCGATACGTCTGAAATGAAAAACCCCGGCTCCGGCCGGGGTTTTTCTTTATCGGGTGGAACGAATCCCCGGTCCATCCACGCCATGCGTGGATGGACCGGGATCAGCGGCGGCTGATGGTGAAGGCGGTGCCGTCCACGCCCAGGTCCCAGCCCTTGCCGGTGCCGGACAGGGCCAGCGAGACATCGCCCTTGGTCATCACCTGCGCGTTGCTGGATTTCACCGCGCCGGCGTGCGCGCCCACCGAGGCATAGGTGCCCAGCAGTTCGTTGATGCCCACCGCGCCGGTGAAGCTGCCGCGGCCGTTGGTGATCTTCGACTTGCCCACGGTCAGGCCGCCGCCCTTGAGCTGGATGCGCACCGGCATGGTCGCGCCGTTGCTGCACTGGAGGGTGCCGTTGCCCGAGGCGGTCTTGTAGATCAGCGACCAGCCGGACAGGTTGTAGCGCAGCTGGCAGTCGAGGTTGCCACCGGCATGCGCGGCCGGGGCCAGGGAGGCTGCGGCCAGCGCCAGCAGCAGGACAAAGGGCTTGTTCATCGGCAGGACTTCCACTTCAGGTCGGACTGGCCGCGAATCTAGCAGCGCGCGCGTGCACGGTGGATGCAGGCGCGCGAGCCGGTGTGGCAAGCGTTCAGCCGCCACACCCGGGCCAGTCTCAGGCCCGTTCGTCCAGGTGGAACGCATCGGCATCGAGCATCGCCGGGAAGCGCGCGCGGTGCGCGGCCAGGGCCTCGGCCGAGATGGTGGTGGTGACCACCTGCTCGCGTTCGCGGATCTCCACCTGCGGCTGGCCGAGGAAGTCGATCACCGCGCTGTCGCCGGCGTAGTGCAGCTGGTTGCCGTCCACGCCGATGCGGTTGACCGCCGCAACGAAACACAGGTTCTCGATTGCCCGTGCGCGCAGCAGGGTCTTCCACGCGTAGGCACGCGCCGACGGCCAGTTGGCCACGAAGATCTGCAGGTCGAAATCCATCTGCCCTGCCCGCTCCACGTTGTAGCGGTTGCGGCAGAACACCGGGAAACGCAGGTCGTAGCAGACCTGCGGATTGATCCGCCAGCCCTTCCATTCCACGCTCAGGCGATCGCGGCCAGCGGCGTAACGCTCGTGCTCGCCGCCGTAACGGAACAGGTGGCGCTTGTCGTAGTACTGCAGCGCGCCGTCCGGGGTGGCGAACAGCAGGCGGTTGTAGACGCCTTCGCCATCGCGCAGCTGCACGCTGCCGATCACCGCCGCGTCCAGCGCCTTCGCCTGTTCGCGCACCCAGGCCACGGTCGGGCCGTCCATGCCTTCGGCCTGGGCGATGGCCTCGTTGGAGAAGCCACTGGTGAACGTCTCCGGCAGGATCACCAGGTCGGTGCTGCCGGCCAGCGGCGCCAGCAGCGCGCCGTAGTACTCACGGTTGCCCGCCGGGTCATGCCAGCGGGTGTCGCCCTGGACGAGGGAAATGCGCAGGTCCTGCATGGTCGTCACGTCCTCAGAGCAGGCGCAGGCGTTCGATCGCCGCGTCCAGGGTCGCTTCGTTCTTGGCGAAGCACAGGCGCACCAGACGCTGGCCGACCGGCGCGGTCTCGTAGAACGGCGACAGCGGGATGGCGGTGACGCCCTTCTCGATGGTCAGCCACTTCACGAACTCGTGGTCCGGCAGATCGCTGATGGCCGAGTAGTCGACCAGCTGGAAGTAACCACCCGGCACCGGCAGCGGCTTCAGGCGGGTGCCGGCCAGCTGCTCGCGGAAGCGGTCGCGCTTGGCCTGATAGAACGCGCCCAGCTCCAGGTGGTGCTCGGGTTCGTCGCGGATCATCGCGGCGAAACCATACTGCGCCGGGCCGAAGCTGGTGAAGGTGTTGTACTGGTGCACCTTGCGGAATTCAGCCGTCAGCAGCGGCGGCGCCACCGCGTAGCCGATCTTCCAGCCGGTGCAGTGGTAGGTCTTGCCGAAGCTGGAGATGACGAAAGTGCGCTCGCGCAGTTCCGGGTAGCGCAGCGCCGATTCGTGGCGGCGGCCATCGTAGATGATGTGCTCGTACACCTCATCGGAAATCAGGTAGATCTGCGTGCCACGCAGCAGGTCGGCCAGCGCGTGCATGTCGGCCTCGTCCAGCATCGCACCGGACGGGTTGTGCGGGGTGTTGACCATCAGCATGCGGGTGCGCGGGGTGATCGCCGCACGCACGCGGTCCCAGTCCACGGCGAAGGTCTGCGGGTCCAGCGGCACGTGCACGGCGACGGCGCCGGCCAGCTCGATGGCCGGCTCGTAGCAGTCGTAGGCCGGGTCCAGCACGATCACTTCCTCGCCGGCACGCACCACGGCGTGGATGGCGTTGAAGATTGCCTCGGTGGCGCCGCTGGTGACGGTGATCTCGGTGTCCGGGTCGATCGTCGCGCCGTACAGGTCCAGCGACTTCTGCGCGATGGCCTGGCGCAGCGGGGCCACGCCGGTCATCGGCG
Organism: Stenotrophomonas sp. SAU14A_NAIMI4_5; assembly: GCF_003086795.1. Taxonomy (NCBI): domain Bacteria; kingdom Pseudomonadati; phylum Pseudomonadota; class Gammaproteobacteria; order Lysobacterales; family Lysobacteraceae; genus Stenotrophomonas; species Stenotrophomonas sp. SAU14A_NAIMI4_5. The sequence goes on from NZ_CP026003.1 coordinate 2,905,808, forward strand.
GGTACTGGTTGAGGCCGGCGGCCATGGCCTTGGTGGCTTCGTCGATCAGGCGCTGCGGCGCGGAGAAATCCGGGAAACCCTGACCCAGGTTGACCGCGCCGTGTTCGGCGGCGAGCTGGGACATCACGGTGAAGATCGTGGTACCGACCTTGGGCAGCTTGGTGGTGGGTTGCATCGGCCTGGGGGGATGGGGAGACAGACCCCTGAGTTTACGCAATCCCTGCGTCGGTAGTGCCGGCCGCTGGCCGGCAACCTCGGCCAGGCAACCGCCGCCGGGGGAATTGCCGGCCAGCGACCGGCACTACCGCGGGCATTCATCGCTACAATTGCCGCCGCACTCCGGCACGAAGACCCTTGCCCCTTGAACACCCCAGCATTGCTGGCCGCCAGCGGCCTGAGCTTCTCCCGCAATGACGAACCCGTGTTCGGCCCGCTGGACTTCCACGTGGATGCCGGCGAGGCCCTGCTGGTGCAGGGCGGCAATGGTGCCGGCAAGACCACCCTGCTGCGCGTGCTGGCCGGCCTGGCCCGCCCCGGCGCCGGCCAGGTGCGCATCGACGGCAAGCAGGCCAGCAACACCGAACGCGCCCGCTATGTCGCCTACCTCAGCCACCTGCCGGCGCTGAAGCCGGACCTGGACACGCTGGAGAACCTGCACTTCCTCTGCGGCCTGCACGGCCGCCGGGCCAAGCAGATGCCCGGCAGCGCGCTGGCCATCGTCGGCCTGGCCGGTTATGAGGACACCCTGGTGCGGCACCTGTCGGCCGGGCAGAAAAGGCGCCTGGCGCTGGCCCGCATCTGGCTGTCGCCGGCACCGCTGTGGCTGCTCGACGAACCCTACGCCAACCTCGATCTGGATGGCATCAACCTGGTCAACCGGATGATTTCGGCGCATCTGCGCGGCGGCGGTGCCGCCCTGGTCACCACCCACGGCGCCTATGCCGCACCGCCGGTGCGCACGCGCCTGCTCGAGCTGCGCGCGCCCGGGCAAGCGGCCGCAACGGTGCAGGGAGGTGCCGCATGATCGCCCCCGGTACCGAACCGGGCCTGTGGCAGACCGCCCGCGCCCTGTTCTCGCGCGATCTGCGTCTGCTCTGGCGCCGCCGTGGCGATGCACTGCAGCCGGTGCTGTTCGCCCTGCTGGTGGTGGTGCTGTTCGCGCTGGCGCAGGGCCGCGATCCGCAGCCGCTGGCGGCCACCGCTGGCGCCGTGCTGTGGCTGGCGGTGCTGCTGGCCGGGCAGCTGGCGCTGGATTCGCTGTTCCGTTCCGATGCCGAGGATGGATCGCTGGAACAATGGCTGCTGGCCCCGGTGCCACTGGCCTGGCTGGTGCTGGTGCGCGTGCTGCTGCACTGGGCTACCACCGCGCTGCCGCTGATCGTGGTCAGCCCGCTGCTGGCGGAAATGCTGCATCTGCCACATGACCAACTGCCGATGTTGCTGGCATCGTTGCTGCTGGGAACACCGGTGCTGAGCCTGATCGGTGGCGTGGTCGCCGCGCTGACCGTGGGCATCCGGCGCTCTGGTATTCTCGTGGCGTTGCTGTCGTTGCCGCTGTACGTACCGGTGCTGGTGTTCGGTGCGGGCAGTCTGGCGGCGGCCAGCCGCGGGCAGGATCCGGTCGGTGCGCTGCTGATGCTGGGCGCAGGACTGGTGGTCGCCCTGCTGCTGGCACCGCTGGCGACGGCTGCGGCCATCCGTATTTCCCTGAGTTGAACGGGCAGAGAGCCAATCCACCCCTGCTGGATAGCCGTCACGCATGAATCCGATCGTCCGCTGGTTCCATCAACTCGGTTCGCCGCCCACCTTCGATCGTTTCGCTGCCCGCTGGTCGCGTGTGTTCTACATCGCCGCGCTGCCGGTGCTGCTGGTCGGCCTGTGGCAGGCGCTGCTGGTGGTGCCGCCTGAAGCACGCCAGCTGGACAGCTTCCGCATCCTCTACATCCACGTGCCCAGCGCCTGGATGAGCCTGTTCGTGTTCGCGCTGATGGCCCTCTACGCCGCCATCGCGCTGATCTGGCGCATCAAGATCTGCGAGATCCTGGCCATGGCCTGCGCGCCAATGGGCGCCGGCTTCACCCTCATCACCCTGCTCACCGGCAGCATCTGGGGCAAGGGCACCTGGGGCACCTGGTGGGACTGGGACCCGCGCATGACCAGCGAACTGGTCCTGCTGTTCCTGTACCTGGGGGTCATCGGCCTGTACCACGCCATCGAGGACCGCCGCAGCGCCGCGCGCGCGGCCGGCCTGCTGGCCATCGTCGGGGTCAGCCTGCTGCCGGTCATCCGCTATTCGGTGGACTGGTGGGGCGGCCTGCACCAGCGCCAGTCGATCAACGTGTTCGGTGACTCGGCGATCAGCAGCGCGATGATCGCGCCGCTGTGGTGGATGGTGATCGGCACCAAGTTCTGGTTCGCCGGCTCGGTACTGGCCAAGGCACGCGCCGACAATCTCGACCGCGAGGCCGGCAAGGCCTGGGTCGGCGAGCGCGTGGAGGAGACGCAGCGATGACCCACCTGCCCTTCGTGATCGGCGCCTATGCGGTGTTCGTGCTGGTACTGCTGGCCGATGCCATCGGCTCGTGGCTGCGCCTGCGCGCCGCGCGCCGCCAGGCGCAGTCGCGCCAGCAGCGGCAGCAGGCACGGCAGAGCGCGCAGCAGGCCGTGCCGGCGCTGTCGGCGGAGCTGGAACGATGACGCCGGTGCAGCGCCGCCGCATGGCCTGGGTGCTGCTGGCGCTGCTCGCCTCCGGCCTGGCCACCGCACTGGTGGCGATGGCGCTGGAACGCAACATCGCCTACCTCTACACGCCGTCGGAAGTGCTGCGCGGCGACGTCGATGCGCAGACCCGCTTCCGCCTCGGCGGCATGGTGGTCAAGGGCTCGTTCAACCGCCCGGTCGGCTCGCTCGATGCCCGCTTCGAGGTCACCGATGGCGACGCGCAGCTGGCCGTGCTGACCTCGCGCATCCTGCCGGACATGTTTGCCGAGGGCACCGCCGTGGTCGCCAGCGGGCGCCTGCAGGACGGCGTGTTCGTCGCCGATGAAGTGCTGGCCAAGCACGATGAGAAGTACGTGCCGAAGGAAGTGGCCGACAAGATGGGCGATGCCCATCGCAAGCACGACGTGCCGGTACCGGCCACCGAGGTGCGCTGAGTGCTGCCCGGCGTGTTGCCTGAACTCGGCCAGATCCTGCTGCTGTGCGCGTTGCTGGCCTCGCTGCTGCAGGCCGGCCTGCCGCTGGTCGGCGCGCAGCGCGGCAACGACGCGTGGATGGCGGTGGCCCGACCGGCCGCCTTCGCCCAGCTGCTGCTGGTGGCCGGTGCCTTCGCGGTGCTGACTGCCGCCTTCGTGCAGCAGGATTTCTCGGTGCGCTACGTGGCCGAGAATTCCAATTCACTGCTGCCGATGATCTACCGCTACTCGGCGGTCTGGGGCGCGCACGAAGGCTCGCTGCTGATGTGGGCGCTGGTGCTGGCGCTGTGGACCGGTGCGGTGGCGCTGTTCTCGCGGCACCTGCCCGCGCCGGTGCAGGCGCGCGTGCTGGCGGTGATGGGCGTGGTCAGCGTCGGCTTCCTCGCCTTCCTGATCTTCACCTCCAACCCGTTCCTGCGCCTGACCCCGGCGCCGCTGGAAGGCCGCGACCTCAACCCGCTGCTGCAGGACCCGGGCCTGATCATCCACCCGCCGATGCTGTACCTGGGCTACGTGGGTTTCGCGGTGCCGTTCGCCTTCGCCGTGGCCGCCCTGCTGGAAGGCCGCGTGGATGCGCGCTGGCTGCGCTGGACCCGGCCGTGGACCAACGTGGCCTGGGGCTTCCTGACCCTGGGCATCGCGCTGGGCAGCTGGTGGGCCTATTACGAGCTGGGCTGGGGCGGCTGGTGGTTCTGGGACCCGGTGGAAAATGCCAGCTTCATGCCGTGGCTGGTCGGTGCGGCGCTGATCCACTCGCAGGCCGTCACTGAAAAGCGCGGCACCTTCGGCAGCTGGACCCTGCTGCTGGCCATCGCCGCCTTCGCGCTGTCGCTGCTGGGCACCTTCCTCGTGCGCTCGGGCGTGCTGACCAGCGTGCATTCGTTCGCCGCCGATCCCTCGCGTGGCCTGTTCATCCTGGTGTTCCTGTCGCTGCTGGTCGGTGGCAGCCTGCTGCTGTACGTGCTGCGTGCCAGCGGCCTCAGCGTGGATGCCGATGACCCGCGCCGCGGCTTCACCGCCACTTCGCGCGAGACCCTGCTGCTGGCCAACAACCTGCTGCTGGCCACCGCCTGCGCGATGGTGCTGCTGGGCACGCTGTACCCGCTGCTGGCCGACGCGCTGTCGCTGGGCAAGATCTCGGTCGGCCCGCCCTATTTCGGCAGCCTGTTCCTGCTGCTGATGGCGCCGATGGTGCTGCTGCTGCCGTTCGGCCCGCTGGTGAAGTGGCAACGTGACCAGCCGTCGCGCGCATTCGCCCTGCTGGCGCCGTGGCTGGGCCTGGCCGTGCTGCTGGGCGGTCTGGCCTGGTGGCAGGCGCCGCAGAACGGCTGGAAGGCCGGCCTCGGCGTCGCTGCAGCGGCCTGGGTTGGCCTGGGTACGGCGCGCTTTATCTGGCAGCGCCTGCGCGGCAATGGCCGCTTCACCGCCGAAATGCTCGGCATGATCGTCGCCCACACCGGCATTGCCGTGTTCCTGGCCGGCGCGCTGCTGGTGGAAGCGCTGAACGTGCAGCGCGAAGTCGCGCTGGCGCCGGGCCAGCAGGTGGTGGTCGGCCGCCATGAAGTGCGCTTTGAAGGCGTCGACCATCGCGAAGGCCCCAACTTCACCGCCGACCGCGGCCATCTGCGCGTGTTCCGCGACGGTCGCGAGCTGGCCTTGCTGCATCCGGAAAAGCGCCAGTACGCCAGCGGCGGCCAGGTGATGACCGAGGCCGGCATCGATGCACGCCTGAGCGGTGATGTCTACGTGGCATTGGGCGAGCCGCTGGGCAACAATGCATGGGCGGTACGGGTGCACATCAAGCCCTTCGTGCGCTGGATCTGGCTGGGCGCGCTGCTGATGGCCCTGGGCGGATTCATCACCGCCGCTGATCGTCGTTTCCGTCGTCCGTAGGAGTTTCCATGTCCGAGTCCCCCGCCCCGCGCCCGTCCCGCCCGCTGCCGCCGGTAGCCATCGTGATCGGCGTACTGTTCTTCTTCGGCCTGCTTGGGCTGATGATCTACGGGGTGATGAAATCGGGCGACCCGCAGCGCGACGTGCTGCCCTCGGCGCTGATCGACAAGCCGGCACCGGCCTTTGCCCTGCCGGTGCTGCACGACCCGAGCATGACCGTGCGCAGCGAAGAACTGCGCGGTGCGCCTTACCTGCTGAACGTGTGGGGCAGCTGGTGCGCGGCCTGCCGCGAGGAACACCCGGTACTGACCCGCTTCGCCGAGAGCAAGCGCGTGCGCGTGATCGGCTACAACTGGAAGGACGAGCCGACCGACGCGCTGCACTGGCTGGAAACGCTGGGCAACCCGTTCATGGTGGTGCTGAGCGATGTTGAAGGCCGCACCGCCATCGACTGGGGCGTGACCGCCGCGCCGGAAACCTTCCTGGTCGACGGCAGCGGCATCGTGCGTTGGAAGTACAGCGGCGCAATGACCCAGCAGGTGGTCGACGAGAAGCTGATCCCCGCGCTGCAGAAGATCGAGAAGGCCCAGGGCAATGCCGATGCCGGCCTGCACGGTAATCCGTAAGCCGCTGCACTGGCTGCTGCTTGCGCTGCTGATGGCGGCGGCGCTGCCCGCGCCTGCCCAGCAGCCGCTGCACGACCCGCGTCCGCTCGCCTTCCGCGACGCGGCTGAAGAAGCCCGATTCCATGACCTGGCCGCGCAGCTGCGCTGCGTGCAGTGCCAGAACCAGTCACTGGCCGATTCCAACGCACAGATCGCCCAGGACCTGCGCCGCGAGGTGCTGCAGCTGATGCAGCAGGGCCTCGACGACGAACAGATCAAGCAGTTCCTGGTCGCCCGCTACGGCGAGTTCGTGCTGTACCAGCCGCCGCTGCAGCCGGGCACCTGGCTGCTGTGGGGCGGCCCGCTGCTGCTGCTCGGCGCCGGTGGCGTGGTGGTGCTGGGCATCGTCCGCCGCCGTGGCCGCAACGTGGCGCCGGCAGCGGCCGGCAACGCCGATGAAGGAGATGGCTGGTGAGCAACCTTCTGCCCGTGCTGGCCGGTCTCGTGGCGGCGCTGATGGCCGCGCTGGTGCTGTGGCCGCTGCGTCGGCATGGCCGCCGCGGCTTCGTGCTGGGCGTGCTGGCGCTGGGCGTGGCCGGCGGCTGCCTGTACCTGCTGGTGGGCGACCCGCGTGCGGCGCAGGTGCAGCCGGCACCGTCGGTCACCACCCTGCGTGATGGAGTGAAGGCCCTGCAGCAGGCACTGCAGCGTGACCCGCAGCGCGCCGATGGCTGGGCACTGCTGGGCCGCTCGCAGGCCGAACTGGGCGATACCCGCGCCGCCGCCGAGGCCTTCGCCCGCGCCGTGGCCCTGGCCCCGGATGATGCCGGCGTACTGGTGGAAGCCGCGCAGGCGCGCGCTCAGGCCGATGCCGGCAAGCAATTCGATGACACCGCGATGGACTGGCTGCAGCAGGCCCGTCGCCTGGCACCCGATGCCGAGCGCGCTAGCTGGCTGCTTGGCATCGCCCTGCGCCAACGCGGCCGCAATGCCGAGGCGGCCGATGTCTGGAGCAGCCTGCTGCCGCGCCTGGAGCCCGGTGCCGCGCAGGCCCTGCAGGCGCAGATCGCCATCGCCCGCGAGGCCGCCGGCCAGGCAGTGGATGCACCGGCGGCGGAAGCGCCCGCCCTGCTGCAGGTCCGCGTGCAGCTGCCCGCCTCGTTGAAGCAGGCTGATTGGCCGGCCAGCACCCAGGTGTTCGTGCTCGCACGCGCCGTCGGTGGCCCGCCGATGCCGGTGGCCGCACGCAGGCTGCCGCTGGCCGGTTTCCCGGCCACGGTCGGCCTCGGTGACGGCGACAGCCCGATGCCGACCGCACCGCTGTCGGCGCATGCCGAAGTGGAAGTGCTGGCACGCATTTCGCGCAGTGGCAGCGCCAACCGCAGCGATGGCGACCTGCAGAGCGAAGTGGTGCGGGTGACATTGCCGCATGACGGCGTGGTGGAGCTGCGGTTCCCTTAAACCGCTGCGCTCGCCGGGCATGGCCCGGCGCTACCCGCGCACCCACCACCGGTAGTGCCGGCCGCTGGCCGGCAACCCACGCGTTTGCCGGCCAGCGGCCGGCACTACCGTTGTCTGCCCCGCTAGAATGCCCGCATGACCGAATTCATCCCGCCCGGCACCCGCTTCCATGCCCTGCCCTCGCCGTTCCCGTTCAAGCGCGGTGGCGCCCTGCACGGAGCACGCGTGGCCTACGAGACCTGGGGCACGCTGGCCGCCGACGGCCGCAACGCGATCCTGATCGTCACCGGCCTGTCGCCGGACGCACATGCCGCCGCCAACGCAGAAAACCCGGCCCCGGGCTGGTGGGAAGCGATGGTCGGCGCCGGCAAGCCGATCGACACCGACCGCTGGTTCGTGGTCTGCGTCAATTCGCTGGGCAGCTGCAAGGGCTCCACTGGCCCGGCATCGCTGAACCCGGCAACCGGCGAGCTCTATCGCCTCGACTTCCCGGAACTGTCGGTGGAAGACGGCGCGCGCGCGGCCATCGAGGTCGTGCATGCGCTGGGCATCGAACAGCTGGCCTGCGTGGTCGGCAATTCGATGGGCGGCATGACCGCGCTGGCGGTGCTGATGCTGCAGCCGGGCATCGCCCGCAGCCACATCAACATCTCCGGCAGCGCGCAGGCATTGCCGTTCTCCATCGCCATCCGCTCGCTGCAGCGCGAAGCGATCCGCCTCGACCCCAAGTGGGACGGCGGACGCTACACCGAAACCGACTATCCGGAATCGGGCATGCGCATGGCCCGCAAGCTGGGCGTGATCACCTACCGTTCCGCGCTGGAATGGGATGGCCGCTTCGGTCGCGTGCGACTGGATTCGGACCAGACCGACGATGACCCGTTCGGCCTGGAGTTCCAGGTCGAAAGCTATCTCGAAGGCCATGCTCGGCGCTTCGTGCGCTTCTTCGATCCGAACTGCTACCTGTATCTGAGCCGTTCGATGGACTGGTTCGACCTGGCCGAGTACGCCGACGGTGACGTACTGGCCGGGCTGGCGAAGATCCGTGTCGAAAATGCGCTGGCCATCGGCGCCAACACCGACATCCTGTTCCCGGTGCAGCAGCAGCAACAGGTCGCCGACGGCCTGCGTGCCGGCGGTGCCGATGCGCAGTTCATCGGCCTGGACTCACCGCAGGGCCACGATGCGTTCCTCGTCGATTTTGATCGCTTCGGCCCGGCCGTGCGCGGTTTCCTCGACGCGCTGTAAGTGGCCTGGCGGCGCAACCTGGCGCTGGCCGCGTTCGGCGCGCTCATCGCGCTGACGGTCAGCGGCGTGCTGCCGCTGTGGCTGGGTGGCTGGTGCCTGCTGGCCAGTGTGCTGTCGTTCGGCCTGTACGGGCATGACAAGCGCGCGGCACAGCGCAAGCAGTGGCGCATTCCCGAGCGCACCCTGCAGCTGCTGGCTTTCGCCGGTGGCTGGCCGGGCGCGCTGCTGGGCCAGGCGCTGTTCCGGCACAAGCACCGCAAGGCGGAATTCCAGTGGGTGTTCTGGCTGTGCGTGCTGGCCAACGTGGCGTCGATCGCAGTGATGCTGCGCGAGTTTTCGCGGTAAGCGCTTGAACGGGTAGTGCCGGCCGCTGGCCGGCAACCTCATGACGTTCGACGCGGATGCGCGATTGCCGGCCAGCGGCCGGCACTACCACGGCGATCACACAAACGGCCGCCGGGCATGGCCCGGCGCTACCTCGGGCGGACGGCACACGTAAATCCGCGGCGATTACGCTTCCCGTTCCAGCACGCCGTCACGCAGGCGGTACTGCGCATCGACCACGCCGTCGGGCAGATCGTCGTGGGTGATCATCAACAGGCTGCGCCCCTCCAGCAATCCGGCCAGATCCTGCAGCAGCGCATGCGCGGTATCCACGTCCAACCCTTCGGTCGGTTCGTCCAGCAACAGGATCGGTGCATTGCGCAGCAGCGCGCGCGCCAAGGCCAACCGCCTTGCCTGGCCGGCCGACATCGTCGCGCCGTTCTCGCCCACCCAGGTCTGCAGGCCGCCATTGCGCTCGGCCCACTCACCCAGGCGCACGCGGCGCAGCACTGCCCACAGCGCGTCATCGCTGGCGTCCGGATCACCCAGCCGCAGGTTCTCGGCCACCGTGCCGGCGAACACCGGCGCGTTCTGCGGCAGCCACGCCAGCTGCCGGTGCCAGTCTTCCTGGGCGAACTCGCGCAGGTCGCGACCGCCGTAGCTCACCCGCCCCTGCTGCGGATCCCACAGGCGCAGCAGCAGGCTCGACAGCGTGGTCTTGCCACTGCCGCTGTCGCCGCAGATGGCGATGCGCTCACCCGGCGCCAGGCTCAGCTGCAGGCCGGCCAGTACCGGCCGCGCCGCGCCCGGCCAACGGAAATGCACGTTTTCCCACTGCACGGCCGCGGCGCTGGGCACTGCCTGCGGCACTACCGGGTCCTCCACCGTCGGCGTCTGCTCGACGATGGACTGCAGGCGGTCCGCGGCGATGCGGCCGGACTGCAGCGACTGCCAGGCCAGGCCCATCCCCGCCCACAACTCGATCATCGCCACGGTCAGGAACACCAGGCCGGCGGCCATTTCCGCGGGAATGCGCTGCTGCTCGGCGGCCTGCAGGGCCAGCGCCAGCATCGCCACCAGACCCAGACCGGCCACCAGGCCGTGCAGGGTCGAGGCGGCGATCAGCCGCCAGCGTCGACGCCGGTCGCGCGAGGCCAGCTGCTTGGCTGCCACCCGCACCTTCAGCTGCCACGCGGCGTCGGCATGCAGCGCGGCCAGGTCACCCGCACCCTCCAGGCCTTCGAATGCAGCAGTACGCAGTGCGGCGCGATGTGCGGCACGGTCGGCCTCTTCGTCGTCATGCCCGCGCACGCCCAGCCACGGCACGCCGAAGCCGATCAGCAGCGCCAGCACGGCCAGCAGCACGGCGGCCGAGGGCAGGATCAGGGCAGCCGAAGCCACCGCCACCAGCGACAACGCGCCCAGCGCCACCAGCGGCCCGATGGCGCGCACCAGCAGGCCGTCGACCTCGCCAATGTCGCCCAGCAGGCGCGCCAGCAGGTCGCCGGTGCGCGTGGCACCCAACCGCGCCGGAGCCAGCGGCAGCGCACGGCGGAAAAACCACACGCGCAGGTCGCGGGCGATGCGCAGGGTGGCATCGTGGCCGACAAGCTTCTCGAAATAGCGCGAAACGATGCGCGCCATGGTCAGGCCGCGGATGCCGGCCGAGGGCGAGAAGAAATTGAAGCCCTGCGCCAGCCCTGCCGCACCGGCCAGCGCGGCGGCGGTGAGGAAGCCACCGGACAGGCCCAGCAGCGCGGTGCCGGCCAGCATCGTGATCCACAGCAGCAACACCGTCAGCAGCAGGCGCGAACGGTGGCGCAGGAACACCGCATGCAGCGAATCGGTCGAGCGGCTCATGCGCGCACCGCCTGTGCCGGATCGACCAGGCGCCCTTCAGGCAACAACAGGCAGCGGTCGGCCCAGGCGATCACCGCTGGGCTGTGGGTGGCCACCACCACGCTGCGGCCACGCGCGTATGCGGCCAGGCTGCTCAACAGCGCCGCTTCGGTCTCGGCATCGAGGAAGGCGGTGGGCTCATCCAGCAGCAGCACCTGTGGGTCACGCAGCAGCAGGCGGGCCAGGCCGATGCGCCGCGCCTCGCCACCGGACAGGCCGAAGCCGCGCTCGCCGATCAGCGTGTCCAGCCCCTCCGGCAGGCGCCGGGCGAACTGCAGCACCTGCGCCGCCTCGGCCACCGCGCGCAGGCGTGCATCGCTGGCACCGGGGTCGGCCAGCCGCAGATTGTCGGCGATCGAACCATGGAACAGATAGGGGCGCTGGCTGGCATAGGCCACCTGCTCGCCGGCGCGTTGCTGCACCCGGCCGGCACGCGGCGGCAACCAGCCGGCCAGCGCTTCCAGCAGCGTGCTCTTGCCCGAGCCGCTGGGGCCGACCAGGGCCAGGCGCTGGCCGGGCTCCAGCCGCAGGTCCACGCCCTGCAGTACATCGTGCGGGGCACCGAGCGGGCGCAGCACCAGACCCTGCGCCTGCAGCGGCGGCAACGCGGCCTCGGCCGGCTCCACTGCCAGCGGTGCCGGCGGCACCTCGGCCACCGCTGGCTCCTCGGGCAGCGACAGCAGCAGGCGCTCGACTTCGGCAGCGGCGGCCAGTGCATTGGCGCGGTCGTGGTAATGCGCAGCCAGCCGTCGCAGCGGTGCATAGAATTCCGGCGCCAGCAGCAGGCAGAACAGGCCCGCGCCCAGCGTCGGCACCGTCGCATGCAGGGACATCAACCCCAGGTAGCTCAGGCCGAGGTACAGGGCGACCATCGCCACGCTCACCGAGGCGAAGAATTCCAGCACGGTGGAGGACAGGAAGGCGATGCGCAGCACCTTCATCGTGCGCACGCGCACCCCTTCGGCAGCCGCTTCGATGCCGGCCAGTTCGGCCTCGCCCCGTCCATACAGGCGCAGCAGGCCCAGCCCCTTGATGCGGTCGGCGAAGTGACCACTCATGCGTGCCAGTTCACCCAGCTGCGCGCGACCGGCGGCCTCGGCGCCCCAGCCCACCAGCATCATGAAGAACGGCACCAGCGGCGCGGTGAACAGCAGGATCAGCGCCACCACCCAGTCGACCCAGGCCACCGCGGCCAGGATCAACAGCGGCACCACCACCACTTCGATGCGCACCGGCAGGAAACCGCTGTAATAGCTTTCGATGGCATCGCCGTGGTGCAGCATCAGCTCGCCCAGTTCGCCGGTGCGGCGCTGGCGCAGCCACAGCGGGCCGTGGCCGAGCAGGCGCGCGAATACGCGTTCACGCAGGGCCAGCCGGGCCGCATCGGCGACGTCACCGGCGGCGGCCTGGGTGGCGCTGCCCAGCAGCGTGCGCAGCACCAGGATGACCGCCAGCGCCGCCAGCACCGGCAGGCCGCTGGCCAGCGGCGCGCGCTCCACCAGCACCGTCTGCACCAGCCAGGCGATCGCGGCAGCCTGGCCGATCAGCAGGGCGCCGGACAGGCTGATGCACAGGGCCGCCAGCCGCTGGCGACCGCGCGCGGCATGGGCCAGGCCGGCCAGCCAGGCGGTGCGGGCACGCCGCTGCAGGGTCGATTCTTCTTCAGCGGTACGGGGCTCGGCGGCGGTCGGTTCGGCAGCGCTCAAGGTCTTCACTGGCAACGGGCATGCTCGTCATTGTAGGCGCAGGCAACAGCGGGCCCCTGCGGCGGTCGGTCGCAGTGGTCACAGGAATGGCATACGATCCCCTTGGGTTCCCATTCATACATTGATCTGGATCAAGGCTGTTTGAAGTAGTCGGTCACATCATTCACCCGTAGACCACCCTTCCCGCCACCCGCAACGGCACTATCCACGAGGTAGCCAGGCCATGATTGATCAGACAGTCGTAGAACTGTCGCGGCTGCAATTCGCTCTGACCGCGATGTACCACTTCCTATTCGTACCGCTCACGCTCGGCCTGTCCTTCATGGTGGCCATCATGGAGAGCGTGTACGTCATGACCCGCAAACAGGTCTGGCGGCAGATGACCCTGTTCTGGGGCACGCTGTTCGGCATCAACTTCGCCATCGGCGTGGCCACCGGCCTGGTGATGGAATTCCAGTTCGGCATGAACTGGTCGTACTACAGCCACTACGTGGGCGATATCTTCGGTGCGCCGCTGGCCATCGAAGGCCTGATGGCCTTCTTCCTCGAAGCGACCTTCATCGGCCTGTTCTTCTTCGGCTGGAAGCGCCTGACCCCCGTCAAGCACCTCACCGTCACCTGGCTGATGGCGCTGGGCACCAATCTGTCGGCGGTGTGGATCCTGATCGCCAACGGCTGGATGCAGAACCCGACCGGTGCGGTGTTCAACCCGGACACGATGCGCATGGAAGTGGTGGACTTCGCCGCGGTGCTGCTGAACCCGGTGGCGCAGGCCAAGTTCGTGCACACCGTCAGCGCCGGCTACGTGACCGGTGCCATCTTCGTGATGTCGATCAGCGCCCTGTACCTGCTGCGCAACAAGCACAAGGACATGGCCCGTCGCTCGTTCGCGGTGGCCGCGGCGTTCGGCCTGCTGTCCTCGCTGTCGGTGGTGGTGCTGGGTGACGAGAGCGGTTACGCCGCCAGCGAGCACCAGAAGATGAAGCTGGCCGCGATCGAAGCGATGTGGGAAACCGAGCGTGCGCCGGCCGACTTCACCGCCTTCGGCATTCCCAACCAGACCACGCACCAGAACGACTACGCGATCAAGATCCCGTACCTGATGGGCCTGATCGCCACCCGTTCGCTGAACCAGCCGATTCCCGGCATCCTGGAGCTGGTGGACCGCGCCGAGCACCGCATCCGCGGTGGCCAGCTCGCCTATGGCGCACTGGAACGCATCAAGAAGGACAAGACCGACCTGCAGGCGCGGGAGATGTTCGACCGCCACTGGCAGGACCTGGGCCACGGCCTGTTGCTGAAGCGTTACCGCGAGGACATCCTCAACGCCACCCCGGAGGAAATCTCCAAGGCCGCGATGGATACCGTGCCGCGCGTGGCACCGCTGTTCTGGACCTTCCGCATCATGGCGGGCCTGGGTTTCTACCTGATCGCGTTCTTCGCCCTGGCGTTCTACTACTCCTGCCGCAACAACTTCCAGGACAAGCGCTGGTTCCTGAGGCTCGCCGTGTGGAGCCTGCCGGCACCGTGGATCGCGATCGAATGCGGCTGGTTCGTGGCCGAGTACGGCCGCCAGCCGTGGGCGGTGGATGGCGTGCTGCCCACTTTCTACGCCGCGTCGGGCCTGGCCCTGCATGAAATCCTGACGACGCTGGCGGTGTTCACCGCGCTCTACACGGTGCTGCTGGTCATCGAGATCAAGCTGATGCTGAAGGCGATCCGCACCGGCCCGGATGACATCCTGCCGACGCTGCAGGCCGACATCCGCCCTGTTTCCCCCACTGCAGCCGCTGCCGGACAGGCCTGAGGCAGGAGAATCCAGATGGAATTCATTGCACTTGATTACACCACGCTCCGCGTGATCTGGTGGCTGCTGCTCGGCATCCTGCTGATCGGCTGGGCGGTGATGGACGGTTTCGATCTCGGCGTCGGCACCCTGCTGCCGTTCGTTGCGAAAACCGACGAGGAACGCCGGCGGGTGATCAACACCGTCGGCCCGGTCTGGGAAGGCAACCAGGTCTGGCTGGTGCTCGGTGGTGGCGCGATCTTCGCCGCCTGGCCGCCGCTGTATGCGGTCAGCTTCTCCGGCTTCTACCTGGCGGTGTTCGCGATGCTGTTCGGCCTGATCCTGCGGCCGGTCGGCTTCAAGTACCGCAGCAAGATGCCGTCCAGGCGCTGGCGCGACAACTGGGACCGCGTGTTGTTCGTCGGTGGCCTGCTGCCGGGCCTGATTGCCGGCGTGGCGGTGGGCAACGTGCTGCTGGGCGTGCCGTTCCACTTCGATGACACGCTGCGCGTGACCTACACCGGTTCGTTCTTCGGCCTGCTCACGCCGTTCGCGCTCATCGCCGGCCTGGTCAGCGTGGCCATGCTGGTCTCGCACGGTGCAGCCATGCTGGTCATCAAGACCGACGGCCCGGTGGCCGAACGTGCCGCACGCTACGGCAGCATCGCCGCGCTGATCAGTTTTCTGCTGTTCGCGGTGGCTGGCCTCTGGGTGGCCTTCGGCCTGCCCGGTTACCAGATCACCTCGCAGGTGGTGACCGACGGCCCGACCAATCCGCTGCTGAAGACGGCGGCGATCGGCACGGCTGCCGGTGGCTGGCTGCGCAACTACAGCAGCATGCCGGCCACGATCGTGTTCCCGGTGCTGGGCCTGCTGGGTGCGCTGGCCAGTGCGGTGCTGCTGCGTGCACGCCGCGGCGGTCTGGCCTTCATCGCCTCGGGTGCGTCCATCGCCGGCATCATCCTCACCGTCGGCTTCGCCATCTTCCCCTTCCTGCTGCCGTCCTCCAGCCAGCCCACCTCCAGCCTCACCGTCTGGGACAGCTCGTCCAGCCACCTGACGCTGTGGATCATGCTGCTGGCCACGGCCATCTTCCTGCCGATCATCCTCGCCTACACCACCTGGGTGTACCGCGTGCTGAAGGGCAAGACGACGGTTGAAGAGATGGGCGACAACCCGAACGCGTATTGATGGCTTGCATCCGTGCCGACCAACGGTCGGCACCCACCACGAGCAACAGGTGCCGAGCAATGGTCGGCACCCACCACGAGCAACAGGTGCCGACCCACGGTCGGCACCTGCCCCGAATGAAGGAGATACGAGCATGTGGTATTTCGCCTGGATCCTTGGCACTGGCCTGGCCTCCACCGTGGCCATCCTCAACGGCATGTGGTTCGAATCGCGCGAGCGGAACCGCCTCGAGAAAGAAAACAGTCGCTGAGCTGTAAAAAAACCTTGCCGCCTTGGCCTTCACACGGTATCTTAGGCGGCTCCTTCGGGGTGTAGCTCAGTCTGGTAGAGCGCTACGTTCGGGACGTAGAGGTCGCAGGTTCGAATCCTGTCTCCCCGACCACTTCGGTGGTCGCATTGAAGCCTGGTGAAGTCTTCCAGGCTTTTTTGTTCCCTGAAGGATTCCATTGCTTCGGCAGTGTGAAGAAACACCATTTACCCCTTGCCGCCATCGGGGTGAATGGATAGAATAGGCGGCTCCCTTCGGGGTGTAGCTCAGTCTGGTAGAGCGCTACGTTCGGGACGTAGAGGTCGCAGGTTCGAATCCTGTCTCCCCGACCACTTCAGTGGTCACCAAGAAGCCTGGAAGACGACAGTCCTCCGGGTTTTTTTTGTGCCATTCGCTTGGCGGCATCCCGCCCGGCCCGGCCCCGTACAATGGGCACCCTTTTCCCCACCCCTGCACCGGCCTGGCCCGGTGCCGGCGCTGCACGCCCAAGACGCCGCGTGCGCCACCTGCAAGGACCCGCCGCATGACGTCCCCGACTTCGCCCTCACCCTCGCTGCTGCACGGCCGCCTGCTGGCGTTCGCCGCCATCCTGCTGGCGGCGGTCAACCTGCGTACCGCGGTCACCTCCATCACTCCGCTGCTGGACGTGCTCGGCCAGCAGTTCGGCTTCGGCACCACCATGACCGGCGTGCTGGGCATGCTGCCCACCGCCTCGTTCGCGCTGTTCGGCGTGGCGACCCCGGCCGTGGCCCGGCGCCTGGGCCTGGAGCGCACCACGCTGCTGGCGATGACCCTGGCCATGGCCGGCCTGCTGCTGCGCTCCAGCGCCGGCAACGTCGGCACCCTGCTGCTGGGCTCGGTGATCGCGCTGGCCGGCATGGGCATCGGCAACGTGGTGGTGCCGCCGCTGGTGAAGCGCTACTTCGCCAACAAGGTGGGCACGATGAGCACGCTGTACATCAGCGTGCTGCAGCTGGGCACGATGACCCCGGCGCTGCTGGCGGTGCCGGTGGCCAATGCCGCGGGCTGGCGCGTGTCGCTAGGCATGTGGGCACTGCTGGCCCTGGCCGCCGCCCTGCCCTGGCTGATGCTGGCCCGCCGCGCGCCGAAGCCGGTGCAGGACGGCAGTGATCCGACCGCGCAGCCGCACGGCAGGGTCTGGCGCACGTCGCTGGGCTGGAGCATGACGCTGATGTTCGGCATGACCTCGCTGATGACCTATTCGATGTTCACCTGGCTGCCGCGCATCGTGGTCGAGGCCGGTGCCACGCCGGCGTTCGGTGGGGTGATGGTGGCGGTGTTCTCGGCGCTGGGCCTGCTGCCGTCGCTGGTCATTCCCTCGCTGGCGGTGCGCCTGCCGAACCCGTTCCCGCTGGTGCTGATCGGTTTCTTCGCCTTCGTCATCGCCTTCACCGGCCTGCTGCTGGCACCGCTGAAGGCGCCGCTGCTGTGGGCGGCGCTGCTGGGCGTGGGCCCGTCGACGTTCCCGCTGGCACTGACGCTGATCAACCTGCGCACGCGCACCCCGACCGGGTCGGCGGCGTTGTCCGGCTTCATGCAGGGCGTGGGCTACAGCTTCAGCTGCCTGGGGCCGTTCCTGGTGGGCTGGCTGCATACGGTGAGCGAGGGCTGGACGTTGCCGTTCGGGTTCCTGTTTGGCTGCGCGGCGCTGATGCTGGGGGCGTCGTGGGTGGCGTGCAAGCCGCGGAAGCTGGAAGACCTCTGGTAAGGGGTTGGGGTGCTGCGGCAGGGCTGCGCCCTGCACCTGCTTACTTCAACTTCAAAATCAAAATCAGAATCAAAGGCGGCTCTGGGTTGCTGCTGGTTGGGCGGGGCGGTGTGGGCTTGCAGGACACGCCGTAAACCCGTCCATGGGGGCTCGATGGCGCCTTGCTCGCGTGCGCTGTCCTGCGCACGCGGCAAGACCGGGGTTGGGCGTCCTGCCCAACCCGCCCGAGGCATGCCTCGGGCCCATGGCGCCTGCGGTCCTGCAAGCCCACACCGCCCCACCCCCGACAATTTCCGTGTGACGGTTGGACTTCCCATGTGGCGGGTGGATGTGATCTGTCAGATTGGAATCTGATGGGGTGCGCACGTCTCTGTCACGAGGCTTCTACACATCGCTTCGGCATCTGCTGACGTAGGGTGTCCAATCATGACGCGGAGGGGCTGGCCTTCTGGGCGGCTCTCTACCCCGGGTCAGGGCGCGACGGCGTCCGGCGGGTGCTTCATGGCTCGCTGAAATACCTGAAAAATGCTTGGTTGTCAGGGAGTTGCCATGCGCTTGACCGGTCTGGCGGGACTGTTGCGTCTTAGCTGTAAAGGGAGGCACTGGCCGCCGTGGGGTGGGGTCGGATACAGTTGGCATGTGATGTGCGTCACACTTTTCAGCACATCGTTGAAGGGACGCTAAGGGGGTTTCATGATTGTCCATCGTCCGCTGGCGCTCTGCGTCGGCCTGGCCTGCGCCGCCTTGGCGTTCGGGGCCCATGCTGCTTCGCCGCCGGCCAGTGCCAGCCGCGCTGACCGGATGGCCGAGATCGGCCACTACCGCGACCAGGCCCGCTGGGTGGATGCGCTGGCCGCGATCGAGCGCTCGCAGCTGCAGGAGCCCAACGACCCGCTGCTGTACAAGCTGCAGGTCCTGACCCTGGGCGACATCGGCAATGCCGACCGCGCCTGGCGCCTGTACCAGGCGCGGCCTGAGCTGTTCGATGCCGACCAGAAGGCGCGCCTGGAAGCGAACTACATCGCCAAGCGGGTGAACTGGAGCCTGGCCTACGGCCAGAGCGAAGACGGCCGCCTGGACGAAGCCGAAGCATCCCTGGCGGAAATGGAGCAGTACGTGCAGCGCGACGGCACGCCGCTGGCGCAGGCGCCGCTGCGCATCCGCATGGACCGCCTGATCCTGCTCAACCGCCTGTCCCGCCATGCCCAGGTGCGCGATGAAGCGCGCGCCCTGCAGCAGGAGGGCCATGCCCTGCCCGATTACGTGCTGCCTGCGGTCGGCGATTCGATGATGGCCACCCAGCACCCGGACGAGGCCATTCCGCTGCTGGAAGCGGCAGTGAAGAACGATCCGTCGCGTTTCCAGTCGCGTTCCGAACTGGCCTACGCCTACCTCGAGACCGAGCAGGCCGAGAAGGCCATCGGCTACCTGCAGACGTGGCAGAAGGACGAGCCGGCATGGCGCTGGGGCGGCGGCAAGAGCCCGTACGCCAACTGGGCGCGCTATGAGGCCGACCTCAACCTTTCGATGATCCGCGCCTACAGCGGCGACCTGTCCACCGCGCAGCGCGAGCTGGAGGCCCTGGTAGATGTCGGGCCCGGCAATGGCGGGCTGCAGACCGCACTGGGCAGCGTGTACCAGATGCGCGGCTGGCCGCGGCGGGCACTCGAACGCCACCAGATGGCCTACACCCTCGACCCGCGCGATGTCTCGCCGCGGATCGGCATGTACGAATCCTACGTGCAGCTGCAGCGCGACGACCTCGCGCGGCCGCTGCATGACGATCTGCTCGAGCGCTACCCCAACCAGCCCTCGGTCCAGCGCATGGACCGTGACTGGCGTGCGCACCGCGGCTGGCAGCTGCAGGCTACCGTGGAAGGCGGCCGCAGTTCCGGCGGCGGCGGCAGCTCGCCGCTGGGCAACGACGACCTGCACTACGGCACCGAAGTGGCCTCGCCCATCCTCGATGACCGCTGGCGCCTGTTCGCCTTCGCCGACCGGCGCTCGGTGACGTTCCAGGACCAGAAGATCAATCCCCTGTGGATCGGCGCCGGTGCGCGCTACCGCTTCGGCCGCGTCGATGCCGAGGCCGCCGTGGTGCGGCCCAATGACAGCATCGGCGACACCGGCCTGCGCGGCGGCTTCGGCTGGCAGTTCAACGACCAGTGGCACGCCGGCGTGACCGCCGCCCGCAACGACCCGGAAGCCTCGATGCAGGCGCGCGTGTCGGGCATCACTGCCGACAGCATGGCAGTGGCCGTCGACTACACCCGCAACGAGCTCACCCACTGGAGCCTGGGCGGCAGCCAGTTCCGCTACGACGACGGCAACCGCCGCGACACCCTCAACACTGCGATCGAGCAGCGCCTGCTGACCCGCCCACGCGTGGTCATCGATGGCCTGGGCAGCCTCTACACCAGCCGCGGCTCGCGCGACGACGTGCCCTACTTCAATCCTTCGCGCGACCGCTCGGTGGAGATCGGCCTGCGCATCGACCAGCAGTTGTGGCGTCACTACGAGCGCCACTTCCGCCACCGCCTGACGGTGTCGCTGGGTGATTACTGGCAGGAAGGCTTCGGCAGCTCGCTCATTCCCACGGTGGCCTACCGCCATGAATGGCAGTTCGGCCAGGGCAGGATCTTCGAGTACGGCGTGAGCTGGTCGCGGCCGGTCTACGACGGCCAACGTGAACGTCACATCGGCTTCGATGCCGCGCTGCGCTGGGGAGAGTGAGATGGAACGGATGCTTCGAAACCTGATGACCGTGCTGCTGCTGGGACTGGTGCTGCTGGCCCTGCCGGCCGCTGCCCAGGAGCGCGACCTGGATTCGGCCGACAACGGCCTGCTGGTGCTGAGCTACCACGACATCCGCGACGATGTGCGTGAGAAGGGCGATGCCGATGCCTACGCGGTCAGCACGCAGAACTTCGCTGCGCACCTGGACTGGCTCAGCGCGCACGGCTACCACCCGATCTCGCTGTCGCAGCTGATCAAGGCCTCGCGCGGCGAAGCCCAGCTGCCGCCGCGGCCGGTGCTGCTCACCTTCGACGATGGCCTGCGCAGCGTCTACAGCCGCGTCTATCCGCTGCTGCGTGCCTACAACTACCCCGCGCTGGTGGCGGTGATCACCGACTACGTCGACATGGCCCCGGGCCGCACCATCGATTACGGCTACCGCCCGTTCGGCCACGATGATTTCCTGACCTGGGATCAGCTGCGGGAGATGCAGTCCAGCGGCCTGATCGAACTTGCCAGCCATACCGACAACCAGCACCACGGCGTGCAGTCCAACCCGCAGGGCAACCAGACCCCGGCGGTGATCACCCGCACCTACGATCCGCAGACCCAGCACTATGAGACCGCGCAGCAGTACGAAAAGCGCCTGCGCGACGATCTCGCGCTGAGCGTCAAGCGCATCCAGAAGGAGCTGGGCGTCACCCCGAAGGCGATCGTGTGGCCGTATGCGGCCTACAACAAGCTGAGCAACGACATCGCCGAACAACTGGGCATGCCGGTGTCGTTCGACCTGGAAGGCCGCAGCACGCCGGTCACGTCCGACCTGCACGGCCTGGCCCGCCTGCTGGTGACCAACAACCCGAACGTCAGCTCGCTGGCCTTCGAGCTGCGCCGCAATGTCAGCCTGGATGGCACGCGTGCGCTGCAGATCGACATGGATGCGGTCTACGACCCGGACCCGGCACAGCTGGCACGCAACCTCGACAAGCTGATCGACCGCGTCAAGAAGGTGGGCCCGACCCACGTCTACCTGCAGGCCTTCGCCGATCCCGACGGCAACAACACGGCCGACGCGCTGTACTTCCCCAACCGCCACATGCCGATGCGCGCGGACCTGTTCAACCGCGTGGCCTGGCAGCTGAAGACCCGTGCCGGGGTGAAGGTCTATGCCTGGCTGCCGGTGCTCGGCTATGAGCTGCCGGATGCAGCGCAGCGCACCGCGCTGAGCATCGCCAGCCCGGAACGCGACGGCATGTACCGGCTGGACTTCACCAAGCCGCAGGCGCGGCAGATCATCAAGGACATCTACGAAGACCTGGCGATCAATTCGTACTTCGAAGGCCTGCTGTTCCATGACGACGCCTATGTACGCGACACCGAGCTGGCACAGCTGCCGCAGGAAGGCGCCGATGGCGGCCGCACCCAGGCACTGATCGACTTCACCCTGGAGCTGCGCGACACCGCCCAGCGCTGGCGGCCGAAGCTGGGCACCGTGCGCAACCTGTACGCGCAGCCGGTGCTGGAACCGCAGAGCGCCAGCTGGTTCGCCCAGCGCCTGGACCTGTTCAACCAGGCCTATGACCGCACCGCGCTGATGGCGATGCCGTGGATGGAAGGCAGCAAGCACCCCGAGCGCTGGCTCGACCGCCTGGTCACGGCGGTACGCGCGCACGACCCCGACCTGAAGCACACGATGTTCGAGCTGCAGACCGTGGACTGGCGCACGCAGACGCCGATCAGCGGCCAGCGCCTGCGCGCGCAGGTCCGCCGGCTGCAGGCACAGGGCGTGCGCCATTTCGCGTGGTACCCGGACGATTTCATCGCCGACAAGCCGTCGACCACGGACGCGCGCGCCGCGATGTCCGCGCGCAACTTCCCGTACCCGGAGAAGTGACATGGACATGAGCCCCTGGCTGTATGCCCTGTTCCAGTTCGCCTTCTTCTACCCGATGGTGATGGCGTTCTTCTGGATGTCAGGCGGCCTGTACTACTTCTTCCGCCGCGAGCGGAAGTCGCGACCGCGCAACGATCCGCCGCCGATGGACAGCTACCCGTTCGCCACGCTGCTGATTCCCTGCCACAACGAATCGGACAACCTGGACGACACCATCGGCGCCGCGCTGGCGCAGCGCTATCCGGATTTCGAAGTGATCGCCATCAACGATGGCAGCAGCGACGATACCGGTGCCCGCCTGGACGCGCTGGCCGCCCTGCACCCGCGCCTGCGCGTGGTGCACCTGGACCGCAACCTGGGCAAGGCCAATGCGCTGCGCATGGGCGCCCTCGCCTCGCGCTCGGAGTACCTG
Organism: Stenotrophomonas sp. SAU14A_NAIMI4_5; assembly: GCF_003086795.1. NCBI lineage: Bacteria > Pseudomonadati > Pseudomonadota > Gammaproteobacteria > Lysobacterales > Lysobacteraceae > Stenotrophomonas > Stenotrophomonas sp. SAU14A_NAIMI4_5. Next base: position 2,928,154 of record NZ_CP026003.1, read on the forward strand.
GTGTGCATCGACGGCGACGCGATGCTGGAAGAGTTCGCCATGCACTGGATGGTCTGGCACCTGACCAGCGGCCCGCGCGTCGGCGCGGTGACCGGCAACCCGCGCATCCGCAACCGCTCCACCCTGCTCGGCCGCCTGCAGGTGGCCGAGTTCTCCTCGATCATCGGCATGATCAAGCGCGCGCAGCGCGTGTACGGGCGCATCTTCACCGTGTCCGGGGTGATCGCCGCGTTCCGCCGCACGGCCCTGCACCGCATCGGCTACTGGGCCGACGACATGGTGACCGAGGACATCGACATCAGCTGGCGCCTGCAGCTGGACCACTGGGACATCCGCTACGAACCCAACGCGCTGTGCTTCATCCTGATGCCGGAGACGCTGAAGGGACTGTGGCGGCAGCGCCTGCGCTGGGCCCAGGGCGGCGTGGAAGTGCTGCTGCGGCACGGCTCGTCGTTGTTCAGCTGGCGCAAGCGACGCATGTGGGGCGTGCTGCTGGAGTACATCCTCAGCGTGTTCTGGGCGTACACCATGCTGCTTATCGTGGTGCTGTGGGCGCTGGGCAAGTTCATGCCGCTGCCGGCCCCGCTGTACATCGAGACGCTGCTGCCGCAGTGGCACGGCGTGATCCTGGCCCTGGTCTGCCTGCTGCAGTTCGCCAGCAGCCTGATCATCGACCGTCGTTACGAAACCCACATTGGACGCAACTACTTCTGGGTCATCTGGTACCCGATGGCGTACTGGTTGATCAGCCTGTTCACCACCCTGGTGGCGCTGCCGAAGACGCTGTTCAAGCGCCGTGGCAAGCGTGCCACCTGGGTCAGCCCTGACCGGGGGATCCGATGAACGCCGTACGTGGCACGAGCGAAAAAAAGTCGTCCAACCGCTTTGATTCGCGGTTGATCCAGAAGTCGCGCCAGCAGCCGCGCCTGCAGCGCACGGCCTGGGGCTTCGTGACCCTGGCATTCTGGGGTTTCTACTTCTACCTGTGGGCACCGCTGGTGACCCTGGTGTCCTGGCTGCTGGGCGGGCACCTGGCCTACGTGCAGCTGTACCAGCACAGCCAGCATGTGGATCCGTTCGTGATGATCGCGCTGCCGGTCATCCTGGTCTGCTGTTCGCTGCTGCTGATCGCCTGGGCGGAATACAACCGCTATCGGTTTGGCGGCAGGGAACGGCGCGCGCCGCGCGAGGATTCCAGCCGCGAGGACATCGCGCATGCGCTGGGTGCCAGCGATGCGCTGGCCGAGCAGCTGATGAATGCGAAGGCGGTGACGCTGCACATGGATGACAACGCGCGGCCGGTGGGGATGACGCGGCAGCCGCTGTTGTAAGGGCTGGGTGTTGTTTTTGCAGGGCTTGCAGCCCTGCACCTGCTTCAATCAACGGCAACGTCAACTTCAAAAGCCAGAGCGGCATTCCGAGGGATGGCGGGGCACTGTGGGTTTACGGCGTCCCCGCAAACCCACAGTGCCCCGCCTTCGACAGGTTCACGCGGCTGTTGGCAACGGCGGCTGTTGGTGGGTGCCGACCGTTGGTCGGCACATCTGTCAGATATCGAAATTAATCTGGGGTCGGGTCCCGGCCAGTAGATCCACGCCATGCGTGGATGAATCTCAATCGGAATCGAATTTTTCGAATTGAAATCGAAACGCATCCACGCATGGCGTGGATCCACAAGGCCGGACCCCGTTCCAGTAGATCCACGCCATGCGTGGATGAAATCTGTCAGATACCGAATGAATCATCCACGCATGGCGTGGATCTACTGTCGACCAAGGGCGACACCTACCGCGTCTGGCCTTCGCCGCGCACCACGAAACGTTCGACCGTCAGCGCTTCCAATCCCATCGGCCCATAGGCATGCAGGCGCGTGGTGGAAATACCGATTTCGCTGCCCAACCCCAGCTGGCCGCCATCGGAGAAGCGCGAAGACGCATTGACCATCACCACCGCCGAGCGCAGTGCGTTGACGAAGCGCTCGGCATTGGCCGTGTCCTCGGTAGCGATCACTTCGGTGTGGTCGGAGGTGTAGGTGCGGATATGCGCGATGGCCGCGTCGAGATCGTCGACCACGCGCACCGCCAGCACCAGATCGAGAAACTCGGCCGCGTAATCCTCATCGGTGGCGGCCGTGCTGCCCGGCAGCAGCGGCTGCGCGCGTTCGTCGGCACGCAGCTGCACGCCACGTTCCCCCAGCGCCTGCGCCGCGCGCGGCAGGAACGCCTCGGCAACGTCGCGGTGCACCAGCAGGGTCTCCAGCGAATTGCAGGCCGCCGGGCGGCTGCACTTGCCATCCACCAGCAGGGCAACGGCCTTGTCCAGGTCGGCGCTGGCATCGACGAACAGGTGGCAGACGCCCTTGTAGTGCTTGATGACCGGTACGCGCGCGTGCTCGGCCACGAAACGGATCAGCCCTTCGCCACCACGCGGAATGGCCAGGTCGATCAGTTCGTGCAGCTGCAGCAGCTCCAGCATGGCCTCGCGACGCAGGTCGGTCAGCACGGTCACCGCGGCCGGCGGCACGCCGTTGGCCTGCATCGCCGCGGCCAGTGCCTGCGCGATGGCGGTGTTGGATTGGATCGCCTCCGAGCCACCGCGCAGGATCACGCCGTTGCCGGCCTTCAGGCACAGCGCGGCGGCTTCGGCGGTCACGTTCGGGCGCGCTTCGTAGATCATCGCGATCACGCCCAGCGGCACGCGCACCTTCTGCACGCGGATGCCGTTGGGGCGCACGTCGTCGCGGGTCACCTGCCCCACCGGGTCCGGCAGCGCGGCTACTTCGCGCACGGCCTCGGCCATCGCGAACAGGCGCGCCGGATCCAGTGCCAGGCGGTCGAGCATCGCACTGCCGACGCCCTTCTCGCGTGCAGCGGCGAGGTCACGGGCATTGCCGGCCAGGATCAGCCCGGCGTTCATTTCCAGTGCCTGGGCCATGGCCTGCAGCAGCTTGCCGCGTGCGGCGCTGTCCAGGCCAGCGACCACCTGGGCCGCGTCACGGCAGGCACGTGCCTGCGCTTCGATCTCACTCATGGGGGTGTCCTGCAGTCCGGTCATGGCAGCACCAGGTCGTCGCGATGGACGACGGTACCGCCGTAGTTGTAGCCGAGCACGGCCTGGATGTCGCGCGAATGGCGGCCGGCGATGCGGCGCACGTCATCGGCGGCGTACTGGCTGACGCCACGGGCGACGCAGAGGCGTCCCTGTGGCGCGTTCCAGCACACCTGCACCATGTCGCCGCGGCGGAAATCGCCGTCGGCACCGGTGATGCCGCCGGGCAGCAGCGAGGCGCCCTTCTCGCGCATCGCCTGCGCGGCACCGGCATCGACCAGGATCGCGCCTTCGGCCAGCGGTGCGTGACGCAGCCAGTGCTTGCGTGCGGCCTCGCGGCTACGCGCGGCGTGGATGCGCGTGCCGAACAGACGGTCCTGTGCCAATGCGCGCACCACGTCGCCGCTGCGGCCGTTGAACAGATAGGTTTCGATACCGAGCCGGCCGGCCTTGGCCGCGGCTTCCAGCTTGGTGCGCATGCCGCCGGTACCGGCGCGCGAACCGGCACCGCCGGCCATCGCCAGCACCGCGTCATCCAGTTCGGGCACGTCGTGCAGCGGGCGCGCGTCGGCGACGGTGCGCGGGTCGGCGCTGTACAGCCCGTCGATGTCGGTGGCGATGAACAGCGCATCGGCATCGACCAGCGCGGCCACGGTGGCAGCGAGATTATCGTTGTCGCCCAGCTTGAGTTCGTCCACCGACACCGTGTCGTTCTCGTTGACCACCGGCAACGCGCCCAGGCGCAGCAGCTCGGTCAGCGTGGCGCGCGCATTGAGGTAACGGCGGCGGTTGCGCAGGTCGTCATGGGTCAACAGTACCTGCGCCACCGGGCGTTCGAAGAAGCGCTGCCAGAGACCGATCAGCTGCGCCTGGCCGAGCGCCGCCAGGGCCTGCCGCGCGGCCATCGCCGCACCGGGCTCATCGGCACGCGGCAGGATGGCGCGGCCGGCGGCGACCGCGCCGGACGAGACGATGACCACCTCGCGGCCGGCCAGCACATTGGCCGAGACGAACTGGGCCAGGCCCAGCGCATGGCGCGGCGACAGGCCACCGCCATCGGCGGCCAGCAGGCTGCTGCCGACCTTGAGCACGGCACGCCGCCACGGCGGCAGCGCTTGTTCGGGGAACGGCGAGGCGACGTGGGTGGCGTGCAGTGTCATCAGGTGCGCCTCAGCGGGTGTTCCATTCGTGCACGGTCAGCTGCGAGGCCTGCATCGTCACCAGCGGATCGGTGGCGACGATGGCCTGGGCGTCGGCCAGACTGCCTACGTTGCACAGCAGGTAGGCGCCGCCGGTGCCATCGCTGAAGCCACCGGTCAGCTGCAGCTGGCCGCGCTCGCGCAGCGCATCGAGGAAATCCAGGTGCGGCTGCACGGCGGCGGCGTTGAAGTCGGGCCGGCGCATCGCCAGCACCAGATAGACGATGCCCGCCATCAGGCCAGCGCCTGCCAGCGCGTGCGCAGCTCATCCAGGCGCAGGTCGGCGGCCGAACCGGGCGACACGCGCGCCGCCAGGCTGCCTTCCGGCGTGCGGCCCTGCCCTGCACTGTCGGCACCGGCGGCAGCGGCCTTGTAGGCCTCACGGAACGGCACGCCGGCCACGGCGGCTTCCACCGCCACGTCGGTGGCATACATGCCCGAATCGATCGCCGCACGCAGCTTGTCGTCGCGCCATTCCAGGTTTGCCAGCAGCGCCGGCAGCAGTTCCAGCGCAGCGAGGCCGCGGCCGAAGCCGTGGAAGATGGCGCCCTTGGACGACTGCAGGTCGCGGTGGTAACCCGACGGCAGCGACAGCAGCTGCTCGATCTCGGTGCGTGCGGCAGCGACGCTGGCGTGGGTGGCGCGCATCAGTTCAATCACGTCCGGGTTGCGCTTGTTCGGCATGATCGAACTGCCGGTGGTGTACTGCGCCGGCAGTGCGACGAAACCGAACTCGGCGCTGGTGAACAGCGAAAGATCCCAGGCGATGCGGCGCAGGTCGAGGGTGGCGCCACCCAGCGCTTCCAGTGCGGCGAGCTCGAACTTGCCGCGCGACAGCTGCGCGTAGATCGGCGAGATCTGCATGCGCGCAAAGCCCAGCGCAGCGGTGGTGTGTTCGCGGTCCAGCGGCAGATTCACGCCGTAACCGGCGGCAGTGCCCAGCGGATTGGCGTCGACCAGCGCATGGGTATCACGCGCACGCACGGCGTTGTCGATGAAGGCCTCGGCCCAGCCGGCCCACCACATGCCCGCCGAGGACACCACGGCGCGCTGGATATGGGTATAGCCGGGAAGCGGCAGGTCCTTCTCGGCCTGCGCGCGGTCCAGCGCGACCTTGGCCACTTCGGCGCTGAGCTGGGCCACGCGCTGCAGCTTTTCCTTCAGCCACAGGCGGGTGGCGACCAGGATCTGGTCGTTGCGGCTGCGGCCGGTGTGGATCTTGCGGCCGGCATCGCCCAGGCGCTCGGTCAGGCGCGCTTCGATGGCCGAGTGGCCATCCTCGTACTGCGTATCGAGCACGAAGCGGCCTGCGCGGAAGTCCTGCGCCAGCACCTCCAGTTCGCGCAACAGGCCTTCCAGCTCGTCGGCGCTGAGGATGCCGATGTGCTGCAGGCCCTGCGCGTGCGCGGCGCTGGCGGCGATGTCGTGCAGGAAGAATTCGCGATCGAGGATCACGTCATCGCCGGCGAGGAAGGTCTGGATCTGGGCGTCGACGGCGACGCCGGGCTTCTGCCAAAGAAGGTCTGCCATGGGGGGCTCCGGGAATGCGGTAACTAAGCGATGTCAGTGCGGCGATGTCAGTGCGGGATCGACGTCAGTTCGTCGATGCCCAGCGCGAGGTTGAGGTTCTGCATGGCCTGGGTGGCCGCGCCCTTGAGCAGGTTGTCCAGGGTCGCCACCACCACCACCCGCTTGTTGCCCGGGGCCAGGGTGAAGCCACCGACCTGCGCGCCATGGCGGCCGGCGATGTGGCTGACCCACGGCGCTTCGTCCACGATCTCCACCAGCGGCTCACCGGCGTAGGCCTGCTGGAAGCGCTCGACGATCTGCTCGCGGGTCTGCGCGCGGTTCAGCCACAGGTTGGCGGTAAGGGTGATGCCACGGAAATGCGGGGCCACGTGCGGCATGAACTCGACCGGCACGCCCAGCTGCGCGGAGACTTCGCGCTCGTGCATGTGGTTGGTCAGCGAATACGGCATCAGGTTGTCGGCCAGCAGCTCGGGATTGTTCTTGTCCGAGGGCGAGGTGCCGGCGCCGGAGTAACCGGAGACGCCGAAGCACTGCGGCGGGCCCGCCAGCAGGTCCAGCAGCGGGTGGATCGCCAGCTGCATCGCGGTGGCGTAGCAGCCCGGGTTGCTGATGTGCTTCTGGCCCTGGTAACGGCCGCGGGTCAGTTCCGGCAGGCCGTAGTACCACTGGCCGTCGAAGCGGTAATCAGCCGACAGATCGACGATCACGGTCTCCGGCCTGACAGCCTGGATGGCGGCCACGAACGGTGCGGCCAGGCCATTGGGCAGGGCCAGGATCACCGCGTCCACGCCCTTGGCAGCCACAGCATCGGCGTCCAGGTTTTCGTAGTGCAGCTCACCGGTGTACTCCGGGTGATGGTCGGCGAGCGGCTTGCCGTCCAGTTCGCGCGAGGACACGAAGGCGAGCTGCAGGCGCGGGTGCGCGGCGACCAGCTTGATCAGCTCGGCGCCGGTGTGGCCGCGGGCACCGACGATGCCCAGGGTATAAGTCGAATCGTTCATGCGTGATGGTCCAGGCGGTGCTGCAGGTGGCGCTTCACGCCCTGCCATTCCGCGTCGATGATGGAAAAGATGACGGTGTCGCGCGGCGTGCCGTCGGCATGCCGGGTGTAGTTGCGCAGCACGCCGTCCTGCTTCGCGCCCAGGCGGGCGATGGCGGCGCGCGAGGTGTGGTTGAACCAGCTGGTTTCCAGTACCACGCTGATGCAGCCCAGGGTCTCGAAGGCGTGCTGCAGCAACAGCAGCTTGGCCTCGGTGTTGACCCCGGTGCGCTGCACGCGCGGGGCGTACCAGGTGTAGCCGAGGCTGAGCCGCGGCACGCCCGGCTCCAGCGCATAGAACCGCGTGCTGCCGACGATCACGCCGGCCGCATCGCGGATCACGAACGGCAGCACCTTGCCTTCGGCCTGCACGTCCAGCGCGGCCTGAACGTAGTGCCCTGCCCGCTCCGGCGACGGCACCTGGGTGTACCAGAGCTGGTCCAGGCCGCTGCCTTGCAGCGCCGCGGCCAGGCCGGGCACATGCTCAACCTGCAGCGGCTCCAGCATCACGTGCTGGCCGCGCAGGGTGGGTACGGTGGACCAGGCATCGGCGTGGTTCATCGCGCTCAGTCCTTCAGGCTCGGCGGGCGCGCGGCGCAGTGGTCGACGTAGGTCCTGATGCGGTCGATGCCATCGGCGCCGAACCAGAACACCTTCCAGGTGTTCTGCTTGTAGCAGCCATCGGATTCGGCGTAGTAGAAGTGGTTGATCGGGTTGCCGTTGCGCGAGCGCCAGAACAGCTGCGGGGTTTCTTCCAGCATCACGTTCCAGACCGCACGGCCCAGGCCCTCGCCCTGCGCATCATCGAGCACGGCGAACTTGTCCAGGTACACGCCTTCGTCTTCGTCGGTGAGGATGACCGCGGTGCGGTAGTTCTCGCTGACATAGGCGCGCAGCAGCTTGGTCTTCTCGAAATAATCCGGCACCAGGGTGCGGCCGAAGCTGGATTCGATCAGGCCCTTCAGGCGCGGCAGGTCCAGTTCGTCCCAGCCGGTGGCGCGCAGCACTTTCTCGCCCTTGCGCACCAGCGTGCCCGAGCCTTTGTGGGTGAACAGTTCCTTGGCCAGGTCGGCCGGGCGGGTGATCGACACCGACGATTCCAGCGGCAGGCGGTCCAGCAGATCCTTGATCTGCTCGATCTTCACCTTCATGCCGCCGTGGATCCACGGCTGCGCGATCAGGTGGTCGTATTCGGTGGACAGGTTGATCGAATCGATCACGCTGCCCGACTCGTCCAGCAGGCCGCCGGTGCCGGTAAGGAAGATGATCTTGTACGGCTGCAGTTCCTGCACCAGCTCGTTGGCGGCGAAATCGGCGTTGACGTTGAGGATCTGGCCGCCGGCGGTCTCGCCCAGGCTGGTGATGACCGGGATCGAACCGGCGCGCAGGCTGGCCTCGATCGGGGCCAGGTTGACCCGCTTCACTTCACCGACCAGGCCGTAGGTGTCCACGTCCAGGTACTCGGCTTCGAACACGCCGCCGGTGATGGACGTGGCGCGCGCACCGTTCTGCTGCAGGGCCTCGACCAGGCGCAGGTTGGACTGCTGGAACACGCGGCGCACGATCGCCAGCGCTTCCGGCGAGGTCACCCGCAGGCCGTTGACGGTCTGCTTCTCGATGCCGGCGGCCGACAGTTCGGCATCCAGCTGCGGGCCGGCGCCGTGCAGCACGATCGGGGTCAGGCCGACTTCCTGCAGGAACGACAGCGAGGAGGTCAGCGCTTCAAGATCATCGCGCAGCACCGCGCCGCCGACCTTGACCACGGCGAAGCGCTTGGCGTCCAGCTGCGAGAAACGCTTGAGGTACTGGCTGATCTCCTTCGCGCTGGCCATGCTGGAAAGCAGGCGCACGATGGTCTGGCGGGTCTGGCGGTGGGGCTGGAGGGCAGGAGACATTTCGGTTTCGTCAGAAGGTAGGTATCAGGCGCCGGCGGTGATGATGCGATGCACGGCGTCGGTGTAGCGCTGCAGCTGGTCCAGCGTCACGAACTCATCGGCGGTGTGCGCCTGGGCGATGTCGCCCGGGCCGAACACCATCGTGGTGTAGCCACCGGCCGAGAACAGCGAGGCCTCGGTCCAGAAGTCCACCGCGTTGCCGATCGGCAGCTCCAGCGCATCGGCCACGTCGCGCGCCAGCAGGCGGCGGTTTTCGGCTTCGGCGATGTCACCGGCCGGCAGGCTGGGGCCACGGAAGGTTTCGGTGAACAGCGCAGCGTCCGGTTCGGCAAAACCGGCGAAGGTGGCCAGCAGCGCATCGATGTCCATCGACGGCAACGGGCGGAAGCCGAAACGCACTTCCGCGGCCGGGGCGATCATGTTGGCCTTGATGCCCCCCTCGACGCGACCGATGTTGAAGCGCAGGCCGGTGAGGCCGCCGAAACGCGCCGAGGCCAGCGATTCCACATGATCCAGCGCGCGGTTGCCCCAGCGCATGGCCTGGTGCAATGCACTGGCCGCCGCATCCTGCTTGCCCGAGGCATGGCCGGCGCGGCCAGCGAACTGCATCAGCACCGAGCTGATGCCACGGTGGGCCAGCACGGCCTCGCTCATGGTCGGCTCGGCCACCAGCACTGCTTCGTACGGCAGGCCACGGGCCAGGAACGCGGCGATGCAGCGCGGGTCGTTGGCTTCCTCGTCGCTGGAGAACAGGAACGCGGCGTCGCCATCGCTGGCGTTGGCCGCGGCCACCAGCGCAGCGGCCGCGCCCTTGATGTCACACACGCCGAGGCCGACCACGCGGTCGTCCAGGCGGCGCATCACGTGCGGGTCGGCACTCCAGTGCGGCGAGTCCGGCACGGTATCCAGGTGCACGTTGAACAGGTACTTCGGCGTACCGCGCACGGCATACAGGCTGACCGCACCGGCACCGTGGTCGATCACCTCGACGTTGAACCCGGGCAGGTTCGCGCGCAGGTAATCGAAGATGCCACCGGTGGTGATCGCACGCGGCGGGTTGCGGGTGTCGAAGGACACCAGGGCCTGCAGGTGATCGAGCGTCTGTTCAAGCATGAATCAACAATCCTGGTAGTGCCGGCCGCTGGCCGGCAACGATGTCGGTGGTGAATGCCGGCCAGCGGCCGGCACTACCGTCACAGGTCAACCGCGGTTCACCTGTGCATACAGGGTGGAGCTCATGCCGAACAGCTTGATGAAGCCTTCGGCCTCTTCCACGCCCCAGTCGGCCGACTGCGCGTAGGTGGCACCCTTGGTGTTGAGCAGGTGCGGCGACTTCACGGCCACCGCGTCGACGCGGCCACCACGGGTTTCCAGCACCACTTCACCGTTGACCTTGGCCTGCGAGGACTGCAGGAAAGCCTCGATGTCGGTCTTCAGCGGGTCGTGGTAGAAGCCTTCGTACACCAGCTCCACCCACTTGCGTGCCACGTCCGGCTTGAAGCGGTTCTGCTGCTTGGTCAGCACGGCATCTTCCAGCGCGCGGTGCGCGGCCAGCAGCGAGACCAGACCCGGGGCCTCGAACACGATGCGGCCCTTCAGGCCGATCACGGTGTCACCGGTGTAGACGCCACGGCCGACGCCGTACGGGGCGAACAGCTTGTTGAGCTGGGCCAGGATCTGGTCGCCCGGCAGTGCCTTGCCGTCCAGTTCGACGGCTTCGCCTTCGACGAACTTCAGGGTCACGGTCAGGGCCTGTTCCGGCCACTCGCTGCGCGGTGCGCACCAGCCGCGGGCACCCTCGCCCGGGGCTTCCCAACGGTCGATCTCGCCGCCGGACATGGTCAGGCCCAGCAGGTTCTCGTTGATGGTGTAGGCCTGCTGCTTGGCGCGCACGCCGAAGCCGCGCTCTTCCAGGTACTTCTGCTCGTAGGCGCGGGTCTGGGTGTGTTCCTTCTGGATCTCGCGGATCGGCGCGATGATCTGGTAGTCACCCAGGGCCTTCACGGCCAGGTCGAAGCGGACCTGGTCGTTGCCCATGCCGGTGCAGCCGTGGGCGATGATGTTGGTGCCCAGTTCGGCGGCACGCTTCAGCGCGGCATCGACGATCAGGTAACGGTCGGAGACCAGCAGCGGGTACTGGCCCTGGTAGCCTTCGCCGGCCCACACGAACGGCTTGACGAAGCCTTCCCAGATGGCCGGGCCACCGTTGACCGTCTGGTGGCTGGCCACGCCCAGCTCGGCGGCACGCTTCTCGATGAAATCGCGCTCCTCATCATCCACGCCGCCGGTATCGGCGAACACGGTATGCACGTTGTAGCCGCGCTCCTGCAGGTAGGGCACGCAGAAGCTGGTATCCAGGCCGCCGGAGAAGGCGAGAACGACGTCTTTGTTGCTCATGGGAATCAGGTCCACTTGGGGGGATGGGAATTCGGTAGAGCCGACCGTTGGTCGGCTGGAATGTTGAATGCGCCGCGGGGGGAGCAGCCGACCAACGGTCGGCTCTACCCTTGTTTGAATCAGCGCCCGGCAACCGCAGCCATGATCGCCTTCTGCACGTGCAGGCGGTTCTCGGCTTCGTTGATGGCAATGCACTGCGGCGAATCCATCACGCCGTCGGTGGCCTTCACGTTGCGGCGCAGCGGCAGGCAGTGGCTGAACACACCGTTGTTGGTCAGCGCCATCTTGCGTTCGTCGACGATGAAGTGCTTGAACTGGTCGCGGATCGGCTTTTCCGGCTCCCAATTGCCGAAGAACGGCAGCGCGCCCCAGCTCTTGGCGTAGACCACGTCGGCACCGGCGTAGGCGCTGTCGATGTCATGGCTGATCTTCAGCGAACCGCCGCTCTCGGCGACGTTCTGCTCGGCCCAGCCCATGTAGCGGTCGTCGAGGATGTAGTCGGCGGTCGGGCACAGCAGGGTCACGTCCATGCCCATGCGGGTGGCGATGGTCAGCGCCGAGTTGGCCACGGCGGTGTTCAGCGGCTTGGGGTGGTAGGTCCAGGTCAGCACGTACTTCTTGCCGCGCAGATCCTGGGTGCCGAAGTGTTCCTGCAGCGCCATCACGTGGGCCAGTTCCTGGCACGGGTGGGTGATGGTCTCCATGTTGATGACCGGCACCGGCGAGTACTTGGCGAAGCTGTTGAGGACGATGTCCTGGCGGTCGTACGCCCAGTCCTGAAACTTGGGGAACGCACGCACGGCGATGATGTCGCAGTAGCGGCCCAGCACCTTGGCCACTTCCGCGATGTGCTCTTCCGTGTCGCCGTCCATCACCGTGCCGAGGTTGAACTCGATCGGCCACGCATCCTTGCCCGGCTGCAGCACCACCGCGTGGGCGCCGAGCTGGAACGCGCCCAGTTCGAAGCTGGTGCGGGTGCGCATGGACGGGTTGAAGAACACCAGCGCGATCGACTTGCCCTTGAGCTGGTCGCCGAGCTTGTTGCGCTTGAACAGCGCGGCCTGGGTCAGCAGCGCGTCAAGATCGCTGCGGCTCCAGTCCTGGGTGTTCAGGAAGTGCTTGGGGGACATCATCTTTCCTTGCGTGGCGGCGCCGGTGGTTCGACGCGGTGGAAGGGAGAACAGGGAAACAGGGTGGGACGAAAAAGTTGCAGATGAAGCTTTCGGAACATGCATTTTTGAAGCGCGGAAACGAAAAAACCCAGCCGGGAGGCTGGGTTTTCATCGGACGAACAGCAGAAAGCTCCGGTTACCCAGCGAGGATGTGGGGTTCCGGTCGACGGGCACGCGACGTCATGCCAGTGGCCTGGCGGGCGGCGCTGCTGTCGTGCTGGAAGTCGGTGAGCTTCATGGTCGATTATCTTTGCATGGGGGCGGGGTCGGCGCAAGACCCTGCGGCCAGGCAGATCAGGGGGTACCGGCGGTGGCCTGTTCCGGGCCCACCCACGGGGTGATCGAGACCCGGACCTTCAGACGGTTGCCGGGGTCTTCCGGCAGCCGCGAGCGGTACTTGGTGCCCTTGTAGACGTAGTCCACGTCATAGGCGATGGGCCGGCGGAACTCACGCCCGACCGGCACGATCTTGCAGTCGCGGGTCAGCATGGGGCCGTTGTTGGCCGGGGCCGGGGTCGGATTCTCGGCGGCCACCTCCTGGGCGGCCTCCTCGTCGCTGCGCTTGAACATCGAGCGCACCGAGTCCCAGAAGCGGCCGATCCGGCCCTTGTCTTCCACCGGCTCCTCGCCGGTCACGTTGACCGGGGCCAGGGTGCGGGTCGAGATCGGCTCGCAGTGCTCCTCGGTCCGGGTCGCGCGCAGGGTCTGGAACACAGGCTCGACGTTCAGCACCTGGGCGTAGTCGAACTTCACGTTCTCCACGATCACCACGCGGTTGCGGGGTTCGGCCTCCTGGGCCTGGACCACGACCGGCGCCGCCGACAGGCAGGCCAGGGTCAGCAACGCGGTGGATTTCATTGGCGATGGAAGAAAGGGCACGGCGATAGTGTAGGCAGTGACGACCGGCAGGGGCTGAACATTACCCGTCCGCGCAGTTCCTGCCCACCCCTCGGCGCCCCCCCTGCCCCGCCCGGCGGCCGTCGGCCATCCCCCCATTGGGGCCCGACACGTTCTAAAATCACAGGCTTGTCCCCCAGCCACAGCCCCATGACCCTGCGCCTGCACAACAACCTGACTCGCCAGCTCGAACCGTTCACCCCGATCGACCCGGCCTGTCCGACCCTGTATGTGTGCGGCCCGACGGTCTACAACTACGTGCACATCGGCAACGCCCGTGGCCCGGTGGTGTTCGGGGTGCTGGCCGACCTGCTGCGGCGCCGTTTCGGTGGCCTGCGCTACGCGCGCAACATCACCGACGTGGACGACAAGATCAACAACGCCGCGCGTGAGCAGGGCGTGCCGATCAGCACCATCACCGACAAGTTCGCCGCCGCCTACCGTGAAGACATGGCCGCGCTGGGCGTGGTGCCGCCGGACATCGAGCCGGAGGTGACCGCGCACATGCCGCAGATCATCACCATGATCGAGCAGCTCATCGCCAACGGGCATGCCTACGCCGCCGAGGGCCACGTGCTGTTCGCGGTGGCCAGCTTCGACGGCTACGGCAAGCTGTCGCGCCGTGATCCGGAGGAAATGCTGGCCGGTGCCCGCGTCGAGGTGGCCCCGTACAAGCGCGATGCCGGCGATTTCGTGCTGTGGAAGCCGTCCAGCGACGACCTGCCCGGCTGGGAATCGCCGTGGGGCCGTGGCCGCCCGGGGTGGCACATCGAATGCTCGGCGATGGCCGCCGCCCACCTGGGCGAGACCATCGACATCCATGCCGGTGGCGTGGACCTGCAGTTCCCGCACCACGAGAACGAGATCGCGCAGAGCGAATGCGCCCACGGCGGCAGGATCTTCGCCCGCTTCTGGATGCACAACGGCATGCTCAACTTCGGCGGCGCCAAGATGAGCAAGTCGCTGGGCAACATCGAACGCGTGCACGATCTGGTGCGCCAGCACCCGCCCGAGGCGCTGCGCCTGGCCCTGCTGTCAGCCCACTACCGGCAGCCGCTGGACTGGTCCGACGCACTCATCGAACAGTCCGCGCGCACCCTGGACCGCCTGTACGGCACCCTGCGCGACCTGGCCGACGTCACCGCCACGGCGGCGATCCCGGCGGCCGTCGAGGCGACCCTGGACGACGACCTGAACACCCCGCAGGCGCTGGCCGAAGTGGCCCGCATCGCCGGTGAGGCGCGCCGCGCCACCGACCCGGCCGAACGCGCGCGCCTGAAGGGCGAACTGCTCGGCGCCGGCCTGGCCCTGGGCCTGCTGCAGGCCGAACCGGCGCAGTGGTTCGGCACCGCGGCCAGCGAAGGCGACGACGATGCGCGCATCCAGGCGCTCATCGACGAGCGTGCCGCCGCCAAGCAGGCCCGTGATTTCGCCCGCTCCGACGCCATCCGCGACCAGCTGGCCGCCGAGGGCATCGTTCTGGAAGACACCCCGCAGGGCGTGCGCTGGGTGCGAAAGCGCGCCTGACCCGCCCTGCCCCGTGGCCGGCGCGTCCGGACACGCCCCCACTGTAGAGACCGTTGTGACCGACTCCCCGTTCCCGCTTGAACCCACCGCCGCCGAAGCCCAGGCCGCCATCGCCGAGGAATTCGCCTTCTTCGGCGACTGGTCCGAGCGCTACCAGTACCTGATCGACCTCGGCCGCAAGCTGCCGGCCTTCCCCGATGCATGGAAGACCGAAGAACACCGCCTGCTCGGCTGCCAGTCGATGGTCTGGATCGTGCCCGAGGGCAACGCGCAGTCGCTGCGCTTCCACGCCATCAGTGATTCGGCCATCGTCTCCGGCCTGATCTTCCTGGCCCTGCGCGTGTATTCCGGGCGCTCGGCGCAGGAGATCCTGGACACTGAACCGAGCTACATCCAGGACATCGGCCTGGCCCGCCACCTGTCGCCCACCCGCAGCAACGGCGTGGCGGCCATGCTGGCCTTCATCCGCGAGACCGCGCAGGCCCAGCTGCAGCGCGAACAGCCGTGACCGCGGCCGCCACCAGAGACGAAGGCGCGCTGGCCCTGCTGGGCCGGCCGGGCTTTGCCAAGCTGCTGGCCTACCGCATCTTCGCGATGCTGTCCTACCAGGTGGTGGCCGTCACCGTCGGCTGGCACATCTACGAAGTCACCCGCAATCCGTTCTCGCTGGGCCTGGTCGGCCTGGCCGAGGTACTGCCGTTCTTCTGCGTGGCGCCGTTTGCCGGCTACCTGGTCGACCACCTGCCGCGGCGTCGGCTGGGTATGGTCGCCTGCGCCGGCCTGGTCGCCACCGCGGTGGTGCTGACCGGCGTGGCCACCGGCTGGCTGCCGTTCCAGGGCGTGTGGCCGATCTATGCCGCCATCGCGCTGACCGGCATGGTCCGCGCCTTCCTGTCGCCCATCTACAACGCGCTGTTTGCCCGCGTGCTGGAGCGCAGCCAGTTCGCCCGCGGCGCCGGCCTGGGCAGCGTGGTGTTCCAGTCGGGCATGGTGGTCGGCCCGGCGCTGGGCGGCATCCTGGTCGGCTGGGGCGGCAAGGGCCTGTCCTATGGCGTGGCCACCGCCTTCGCGGTAGTGGCGATGGGCTGCCTGGCCACGCTGAAGGTGAGCGAACCGGTGCACGACGGCCCGGCCGCACCGATCTTCAAGAGCATCGCCGAGGGCGCCCGCTTCGTCGTCGGCAACCGCATCATGGTCGGCGCGATGGCGCTGGACATGTTCTCCGTACTGCTGGGCGGCGTGGTGGCGATGCTGCCGGCCTTCCTGCAGGAGATCCTGCACTACGGCCCCGAGGGCCTGGGCATCCTGCGCGCGGCACCGGCGCTGGGCTCGATCGCGGTCGGCCTGTGGCTGGCCCGCCACCCGCTGCAGAAGAACGCTGGCCGCGTGCTGCTGTTCGCCGTGGCCGGTTTCGGCCTGTGCGTGGTCAGCTTCGGCCTGTCCCAGCACTTCTGGCTGTCGGCGCTGATCCTGCTGTTCTACGGGGCCTTCGACGGCGTCTCGGTGGTGGTGCGGTCGACCATCCTGCAGCTGGCCACGCCCGAGGAAATGCGCGGGCGGGTGTCGTCGATCAACGGCATCTTCATCAGCTCGTCCAACGAGCTGGGCGCGTTCTACGCGGGCACGATGGCCAAGCTGCTGGGCCTCGTGCCAGCAGTGGTGCTGGGCGGGTTCGCGGTGCTGAGCGTGGCCGGGATCACCGCGTGGAAGAACCCGACGCTGCGGAAGTTGAATCTGCGCGACCTGCAGTGATTCTGTAGAGCCGAGCCGATGCTCGGCTGCGCATTTCCGTGCGCCCACGCACCGGTAGCGCCGGGCCGCGCCCGGCGGACTCTTTCCGCGACCGCGGTGGGGTGTAACTTTCTTTGCTCGTGCACCGCACTGCAGGAGCAGTGCGGAACGGCGAAGCCGGCCCGAAGGGTGGCGCACAGGGATGTGCGCCATCAAGAAAGTCACCAAAGAAACACGCCGCCATCCGCGAGCCGGCGCTGCGCACCGGTGTCCTGCGCTCCTCGGCGAATCAGGGAACGGCGCGAAGAGCCAGCCGACTGGCAGTCGGCTCTACAGGATAGAGCCGCCTCTTCGCCCCTGATTCCCCTGCGGTGCTCGGCTCGCTACAAGGCGGACCCAAGTCAACGGCCACAGCCGCCCGCCCCAGCCACGGTCGCGCACCACCAATCACCCAACAAAAAACCCGGCCGAGGCCGGGTTTTTCGCATGACCAGACAACGCTCTGGAATCAGTCGCCCTGCTGCTTCTGCAGGTGCTCCCAACGCTCCTGGGCGTCGATGGTGCGCTCGGCGGTCAGGCGCGCCTCGAGGCGCTCCAGGCCGATTTCTTCGCCGGTGTCGACGCAGTAACCGTAGTCGCCGGCTTCCAGGCGCTTCAGGGTGCTGTCGATCTTGCCGATCAGCTTGCGGTAACGGTCGCGGGTACGCAGTTCCAGCGAGTTCTCGGTCTCGCGGGTCGCGCGCTCGGCTTCGTCGCCGATGTCACGCACTTCCTCGCGCAGGTTCTCGATGGTCTGCTTGGATTCTTCCACCAGATCGGCGCGCCAGTTCTGCAGGCGCTGGCGGAAGTATTCCTGCTGCAGCGGGCTCATGTACTCCTCTTCCGAGCCGGGCTTGTAGCCGGTCGGCAGGATCGGGCGGCCGGTGGCCTCGTCGGTCTTGTATTCGACGACCTTGTACTTGCTGCGCGGGGCCGGCGCCGCCGAACGGGCGGCCACAGCCACGGCGACCTTGCCCACGGGGCGCGACACGGTCTTCGGAGCGGGATCAGGTTTCACGGCGGTTTTCACGGCGGTCTTGGCAGGCGATTTCGAAACGGGCACGGGATTCTTGGATTGCGGGGCGGTCGATGCTGCAGGGGTGGCGGCCGGGGCCGGCTTGGGGGCCGGTTTGGCTGCTGCCACTGCCGCGGTCTTGGCCGGGACAGACTTGGCCGGAGCTGCCTTGGCGGCGGGCTTCGGTGCGGTTTTCACTACCGGGGCCGGGGCCGGCTTGGCAGCCGGCTTGGCGACATTCTTGGTGGCTTTCTTTACAGCGGCAGGCGTGGCGGCGGGTTTAGCCGGTGCAGCCTTCTTCGCCGCCGGCTTGGCGACCGGCTTGGCCGCGGCCTTCTTGGCCACCGGCTTCGGCGCGGGCTTGGCGACAGCCTTCTTCGGTGCCGGCTTGGCGACGGCCTTCTTGGCCGGTGCGGCCTTGCTGGCTGCCTTCTTCACCACCGGCGCCTTCTTGCTGGCTGCCGCGGGCTTGGCCTTGGCCGGCGCAGCGGCCTTCTTCGCCGCTGGCTTGCTGGCCTTGGCCGGCGATTTCGTTGCGGTGGCCTTCCTGGCCGCCGGTTGCGAGGATGCTGCCTTGGCGGCCGTCTTGCTGGCCGGCTTCTTGGCAACAGGCTTGGCCGCCAACTTCTTCACAACAGGCTTGGCGGTTTTCTTGGCGGCCTCGACGGCCTTCTTTGCAGTTTTTTTAGCAGCCACGAAACGCTCTTCCTTGGATTCCCCGGGGCCCGGGAAAGCGGGCCTTTATAGCCTACCCGACCCGCAGCAGCAACCTTGGGGGCCTGCTCCATTCAGTCCTGGAGCCAGCGGCCCAGAGTGTCGGTCCGACGAACATGGACCGCCCTGCGCGGTACGGAACCTGGCCGGCACCCCACGGTGCCGGTACCGGTCGCAGGCCATGGGCGACATGCGACCAACGGCCCATCCTGCACAAATGCGGGCTTCATGCCAACTGGCATAAGATGACTGGGTGATCTCGCGCCTGCTCATTGCCCTGCTGCGCTTCTACAAGCGCTTCATCAGCCCCCTGCTGGGGCCGCGCTGCCGTTTCGTGCCGAGCTGTTCTGAATACGCCATGGACGCCATCTCGATGCACGGTCCGCTGCGTGGCAGCTGGCTGGCCGCGCGCCGCCTCGGCCGCTGCCACCCGTTCCATCCCGGCGGCTTCGACCCGGTGCCCGAATCGCCCAACGCCCCCTCTTGCCGTTGCACAGGAAAACACTGACATGTCCTCCACCCTCATCACCAATGCCCGCATGGTCAACGAAGGCCGCACCTTCGACGGCGACCTGCGCATCGAGAACGGCCGCATCGCGCAGATCGGCAGTGGCCTGGCCCCGCGCGACGGAGAACAGGTGGTGGACGCAGCCGGTCGCTGGCTGCTGCCCGGCATGATCGATGACCAGGTGCACTTCCGCGAACCGGGCCTGACCCACAAGGGTGACATCGCCAGCGAATCGGCCGCGGCCGTGGCCGGTGGCCTGACCAGCTTCATGGACATGCCCAACACCAACCCGCCGACGCTGGATTCGACCATCCTGGAAGCCAAGTACGAACTCGCGCGCGGCCGCGCCTGGGCCAACTACGGCTTCTACCACGGCGCCAGCAACGACAACCTGGAAGCGATCCGCGCGCTCGACCCGAAGAAGGCACCGGGCGTGAAGGTGTTCATGGGCGCCTCCACCGGCAACATGCTGGTGGACAACCCGGAGACGCTGGACGCGATCTTCCGCGAATGCCCGACCCCGATCATC
Organism: Stenotrophomonas sp. SAU14A_NAIMI4_5; assembly: GCF_003086795.1. Taxonomy (NCBI): domain Bacteria; kingdom Pseudomonadati; phylum Pseudomonadota; class Gammaproteobacteria; order Lysobacterales; family Lysobacteraceae; genus Stenotrophomonas; species Stenotrophomonas sp. SAU14A_NAIMI4_5. The sequence continues at coordinate 2,947,394 of NZ_CP026003.1, forward strand.
ACGCACTGCGAAGACACGCCGATGATCGATGCCAACCTCAAGGCCTTCCAGGAGAAGTACGGTGACGCGCTGACCCCGGACATGCACCCGGACATCCGTTCGCGCGAGGCCTGCATCAAGTCCACCCGCCTGGCGATGTCGCTGGCGCGCAAGCACGGCACCCGTCTGCACGTGCTGCACATCTCCACCGCCGACGAGCTGGCGCTGTTCGAGAAGGGCCCGCTGATCCGCGCCGACGGCAGCCGCAAGCAGATCACCGCCGAAACCTGCGTGCACTTCCTGCACTTCGCGCGCCCGGATTACGCGACCAAGGGCAACCTGATCAAGTGCAACCCGGCCATCAAGGAAGTCGCCGACCGCGAGGCGATCACCGCCGCGCTGGCCGATGACGTGCTGGACGTGCTGGCCACCGACCACGCGCCGCACACCTGGGAAGAGAAGCAGAAGCCGTACGCGCAGGCACCGTCCGGCCTGCCGCTGGTGCAGTACGCACTGGTGGCCGCGCTGGAGCGCGTGCACGAAGGCAAGCTGACCCGCGAGCAGGTGGTGCAGAAGTTCGCCCACGCCCCGGCGCAGCTGTTCGACGTGGAAGAACGTGGCTTCCTGCGCGAAGGCTACTTCGCCGACCTGGTGCTGGTGGAGGACGTGCCGTTCACCGTCAAGCGCGAGGACGTGCTGTCCAAGTGCGGCTGGTCGCCGTTCGAAGGCACCACCTTCCGTTCGCGCGTGGCCTCGACCTGGGTCAACGGCCAGCGGGTGTGGGACGGCAGCAACCTGGTGGGCGAACCGGCCGGCCAGCGCATGACCTACGACCGCTGATGCGTCCGGCACTTCTGTTCGGGGCGCTGCTGCTGGCCGTGCCCCTGTTCACCGCACCGGCCGCCCAGGCGCAGGATGGCATCGGCAGCCTGATCGACAGCCGCGTGGTGTTCCCGGCCAGCGCGTCGCAGGGCGCGCTGGTGATCGGCAAGGTGCCCGCCGGTAGCCGCGTGCAGTACGCCGGCCGCCAGCTGCGGGTGAGTGGCTACGGCAGCGTGGTGTTCGGCATCGGCCGTGATGAAAAGGGTCCGCTGCAGGTACAGGTGCAGCGACCCGATGGGGGCAGCGAAACCGCCACCATCACCGTTACGCCGCGCGACTGGCCGACCGAGCGCGTCAATGGCGTGCCGCCGAAGACGGTCAACCCGCCGCCGGCGATTGCCGAACGGATCAAGCGCGAACAGGCGCAGGTGACCGCCGCGCGCGCCCGCGATGACGACCGCACTGACTTCACCCAGACCTTCATCTGGCCGGTGCAGGGCCGCATCAGCGGCCGCTTCGGCAATGCACGCGTGTACAACGGCCAGCCCGGCGCCGGCCATTCCGGCATGGACATCGCCGTGCCCACCGGCACGCCGGTGAAGGCACCGGCCGCCGGCGTGGTGACCTTCGCCGGCCCGGACCTGTACCTGACCGGCGGCACCCTGCTGATCGACCACGGTTACGGCGTCAGCTCGAACTTCCTGCACCTGTCGCGCATCGACGTGAAGGTCGGCGACCGGGTGACCCAGGGCCAGGTGATCGCCGCCGTCGGCGCCACCGGTCGTGCCACCGGTCCACACCTGCACTGGGGCATGAACTGGTTCGACACCCGCATCGATCCGTTGCTGGTGCTGGAACGCAAGTAACGCACGCGCATCGTCGCCGGGCATGGCCCGGCGCTACCCGATCACCGCGCGTGGTAGCGCCGGGCCATGCCCGGCGGACAAGGAAACAAGGAACGTTGCATGCCCGCCCCGGGTGATATCTACGTCGTCCACAACGAACGCCTGCAGGCGTTCGTCGCCTACCAGCTGACCCACCAGGATGCGCGCGACGGCAGCCTCGCCGTGCTCACCCTGGACTGGACCGGCACCGCCCTGCCCGACCCGACGACCGTCGCCGCCATGCAGCCGGCGCGCTTCAACGACCTGCAGCAGGACGATGCGCTGCACCACCGCTGGGCGGGAAAACGACCGCCGCGCGATTTCGTGCACGTGGGCTGGCGCGCGCCACTGATCGAGGCCGCACCGAAGATATACGGGAGCTGGCCCGACGGAGCGGAAGTTGAACACCAACGCCGCTGGGATGCATTGGATCCGACTGCCGTAGAGGCCTTCAAGCACGCCAGCGCAGCACAGGAAGATCGGAGCGTGCTGCTGGAACGTGGCGAGTATCCGGTGCGCCGCTGCGCCACCCGCCTGGATGCCGCGGCCATGAACCTCGCGCCTTCGCTGAGGCTGTTCGATGCCCTGCCCTTGCTCACCAAACTGGACATCAGCGAACCAGTGCCCGGCCTGCTGCCGTGGCTGCGCACGCGTCCGCTGATCCACTCACTGGAGATCAGCCAGCTGCAGGACACCACGCTGGACCTGCGCGGCACCAGCCTGATCCAGGCCAACATCGATGCCAGCGGCCTGCGCCACCTGCATCTCAACGATGGCCTGTCCGAACTGACCCTGCACGGTACGCTCGCGCCCGACCTGCTCATCACTGCCGAGGATGACGGCCGCTGGCTGACGCTCATCAGCACCGATGCCACGCTGGCCTGGGCTGGACTGCCGGCGCTGGGCGAGCTGCAGCTGCGCGACGTGCGGGAACTGGATGGCGGACGCATCGCCGAACGCTTTCCGCAGCTGCGGGCATTGAGCATTACCGGCGCCCCTGCCGTGCTGCACGGCCTGCCACGGCTGGGTGAACTGGGGCAGCTGCATACGCTCAGTGCCAGCGATGTATTCCCGGCCGGCGAAGCAGTGTTTCCCGAACCCGGCCAGTGGCCGCGGCTGTGCCGGCTTTGGCTTCACAGCCTGCCGGCCGCACTCGGCACTACCATCCGCAAGGCTTACAAAAGCGAAGCGACAAAGGGTCTGGATCTGGATGTGGGCCAGCTGCGCACGCCGGATTGGCTGGCCGCCAACCTCGACAATCCCTTCCGCGACTGGGACGGCAGTGCGCAGGTCAGCACCGCGCAGGCGAAAAAGGCAGCCACGCTGTATCGCAAGGCCTGTTCAGAGGCGCTGAAAATTGCCGCGGAAATCCGCGACGCGGCGACATTGACCGTGGCGCTGGCGCAGGTCGGGCGTGCCTACACCGAAGGCTTCAACGCGCTGGATCGCCGCAGCGGCTTCATCGAAACCGAGGAACGCGAGCAGATCTACACGGCGTGGCTGGCCGTCGTCGATGCGGCGGAGACGCGCAGTGGAACGGCCGTGATCGACCGCGAGGTGCTGCGCGCGGCGATGAACGAGGTCCGGACGTTCTGAGGGTCTCCGCCGGGCATGGCCCGGCGCTACCCGATCACCGCGCGTGGTAGCGCCGGGCCATGCCCGGCGAGCGCAGCGGCAGCGGCATCAACCGCGTGCGGCCCACCACACGCGCAGCAGGGTGCGCACCGGGGTCGCTTCAATCGGCTTGCCTGCGGCCTGCGCGGCCACGCGGGCGCGGGCCAGGCTGGACCAGACGCGGCGCGCGCGCGGGCCCGGCACGCGGGTCGCCCAGCCCTTCAGCAGGTGCTGTGCCCAACGCTGCGTGGCGTTGCTGGCGTCCTCATCCAGCAGGCTGCGGGGCACACCGGCCACGCCGGCATCCTGCAGGCGCTGGGCCAGGGTCTGCAGCTGCACGGCACGTCCGGCGCCCTTGCGCGGCGTGTCGTTGAACAGCACCGCTTCCACGGCGGCAACCGCCTCGGCGTAGTTGGCCAGCGCGCGCTCGGCACTGGCCGCATCGAGTGCGACGGTGCGCGCCTCGACCAGGTCCGGCAGGGTCTCGGCCAGCTGCGCCCACGGTGCACGCACTGGCTCCAGCAGGCGGCCCAGCGGATGGCGCGAGCGCTGCCCGGCCCAGCTGCGCAGCTCCTCGCCCCACCACGCCAGCTTGGCGTCGGCCGGCATCGGGTCGCCGCTGGTGTTGAGCATGTCGTCGAATTCCTGCAGCAGCGCGAACCACGCCACCGCGAGCTCGCGTTGCGATTCGGCCACGAACGGGGCGGCCACCGACCATTCCGGCCAACGGCTGCGCCACTTGTCGAGGAAACTGTCCAGCGCGGTACTGCTCACTACGTCATTCCTTACGGCTGGGCCGGGGCTGCCGGCCGGGTCGGCCAGAGACTGGCCAGTTGCAGAAGTTCGGCGTTTTCCACCAGTACGTCGGCCTGCCAAGCCAGCGGATCGTCGCTGTGCAGGCGGTAGCCCCACAGCGCCGCCACCGACGGCATGGCCGCCGCGCGTGCAGCGATGATGTCGCGCTCGTCGTCGCCGACGTACACGCAGTCTTCGGCGGCAACGCCAATGGCCTGCGCGGCGTGCAGCAACGGCAGCGGATGCGGCTTGCGCTCGGCCAGGCTGTCACCGCCCACCAGCACCGCGCAGCGCTGCTGCCAGCCCTGCTGCGGCAGGATCAGGCGCGCCAGGTATTCCGGCTTGTTGGTGACGATGCCCCACACGGTGCCTGCGGCATCCAGCGCGGCGAGCATGCCGGCCACGCCGTCGAACAGCACCGCGTGCTGGCCGATCAGCGCTTCATAGCGCTGCAGGAACTCTGGAATCAGCGCGTCGCGCTCGGCCGCGTCCAGATCCGGGAAGGCGGCGGTCAACATCGCACGCGAGCCCTTGGACACCACCGGGCGCAGCAGCGCCGGATCGATCGGCGCACGGCCGCGCGCGGCCAGCATCGCATCGCAGGTGGCGACGAAATCCGGCGCACTGTCCAGCAGGGTGCCGTCCAGGTCGAACAGCACCGCCCGCGGGAAGCCGGCCGTGGTCATGCAGGCTTGACCGCGTAGGCCAGGTAGTTGATGTCGGTGCGGCTGCTCAGGCGGGCGTGGTTGCGCCACGGCTCGTAGGCCATGCCGCTCACATCCACCAGCTGCACGTCGGCCCCGCGCAGCCAGCGCGCCAGCTCGGCCGGCTTGATGAATTCCTGGTAGTGGTGGGTGCCCTTGGGCAGCAGCCGTGCCACGTACTCGGCGCCGACGATCGCCACTGCGAACGCAGCCGCGGTGCGGTTGATGGTCGACAGGAACAGGTGGCCACCGGGCTTCAGCAGGCGCTTGCAGGCCTCGATGATCGCGCCCGGATCGGGCACGTGCTCGAGCATTTCCATGCAGGTGACCACGTCGAAGCTGCCCGGCTGTTCGGCGGCCAGGTCCTCGGCGGCCTGCACCCGGTAGTCGACCTTGGCGCCGCTTTCCAGCGCATGCAGGCGCGCGACCTTGACCAGCTCAGGGGCAAGGTCAATGGCAGTGACGTCGGCACCGCTTTGGGCCAGCGCCTCGCTCAGCAGGCCGCCACCGCAGCCGATGTCGAGCACGCGCGCACCGCGCAGCGTCACGCGGTCGGCCACGTACTGCAGGCGCACCGGGTTCAGGGCGTGCAGCGGCTTCTGCGGACCGTCGGCGTCCCACCAGCGGTTGGCCAGCGCGGCGAACTTGTCCAGCTCGGCCTGATCGAAATTGGAGGAAGCGTGGGGGGCAGTCATGGGGAAGTCCTTGCAGCGCCGGGGTTCAGGCGCGGATATGACGGATGCGCTCGCGCCACTGGCGCGCGTTGGCGATGATGCCCGGCAGGTCCATGCCGACCAGCTCGCGCTGGACCAGCTTCGGCTTGCCGGCAATCCAGACGTCGCTGACCTGCTGGCGGCCGGTGGCATACACCAGCTGCGACAGCACGTTGTGCAGCGGCTGGGTTTCCAGCGCGGACAGGTCGACACAGACCAGGTCGGCCTGCTTGCCGACTTCGATCGAGCCGATGCGCTCGCCGAAGCCCAGCGCGCGGGCGCCGCCCAGGGTCGAGGCACGCAGCGTGGTGGCCGCGTCCAGCGCGGTCGCATCGTCGGCCACGGCCTTGGCCAGGATGGCCGCGGTGCGGTTCTCGCTGAACATGTCCAGGTCGTTGTTGCTGGCGCAGCCATCGGTACCGATGGCCAGGTTGACGCCGGCGCGCTGCAGGGCGCAGGCCGGGCAGAAACCGGAGGCCAGCTTCAGGTTCGATTCCGGGCAGTGCACCACGCTGACGCCACGCTCGGCGCACAGGTGGATTTCGGCGTCGGTCAGCTGGGTCATGTGCACCGCGATCAGGCGGTCGTTGACCAGGCCGAGGCGATCCAGCCGCGCCAGCGGGCGCTGGCCGTGCAGCTTGATCGAATCGTTGATTTCCTGGGCGGTCTCGTGGGTGTGCAGGTGCACCTGCATGTCGAGCTGGTCGGACAGCATCCGCACCCGCTCGAAATTGGCGTCGTTGACCGTGTACGGCGCATGCGGCGCGAACGCGGTGCCGATCAGCGGATCGGTGCGCCACTGGTCATGCAGTTCACCGGCCTTGGCGAAGTACTCGTCGTCGGTCTTGGCCCAGGCGGTGGGGAAATCGATGATGACCGCGCCGACCAGCGCGCGGAAACCGTGCTTCTTGTAGACCGCGGCCTGCACGTCGCCGAAGAAGTAGTTCTCGTTGGCGCAGGTGGTGCCGCCGCGCAGCATCTCGGCGATGGCCAGGGTGGTGCCGTCGGCCACGAATTCCGGCCCGATCACCGCCGCTTCCACCGGCCAGATGTGCTGCTGCAGCCAGGTCATCAGCGGTAGGTCGTCAGCGACGCCGCGCAGCAGGGTCATCGGGTTGTGCGTGTGCGCGTTGACCAGGCCGGGCATCAGCGCCGCGTCGGGGCGGCTGACCACCTGGGTCGCGCGGAAGCGCGCGCGGGCCTCGGCACGCGGCAGGATGGCGACGATTTCGCTGCCACGCACGGCGACGGCATGGTCTTCCAGCACCACCGCATGCGGCTCGATCGGAACGACGTAACCGGCTTCGATGAGCAGGTCGCAGGCTTCGGGGAGGTGCGGGCTATCGCTCATGCGGGCTCACTTGGCTATTGAAGAAGGGCCTGGCGGGAGGCGGTAGCGCCGGGCCATGCCCGGCGGCTGTCCGTTGCGGCACCATCGGCGCCGGCAACGGGTTCCGGGCGGTGCCCGGAAAACCGAGCATGGCTCGGCTCTACAGGTAATCCGGCGCCGGGGTTGCCGGCCAGCGGCCGGCACTACCGTAATCCGGCTGCGCCGGATTACTTCACGCGCGAGGAGTACTCACCCGAACGGGTATCAACCTTGATGATTTCATCCTGGTTGACGAACAGCGGCACGCGGACCACGGCACCGGTTTCCAGGGTGGCCGGCTTGCCGCCACCGCCCGAGGTGTCGCCACGGACGCCCGGATCGGTCTCGGTGATCTTCAGTTCGACGAAGTTCGGCGGCTGCACGAAGATCGGCGCGCCGTTGAACAGGGTGACGATGCAGGCTTCTTCGCCCTTCAGCCACTTTTCGGCGCCGCCCATGCCCGCCTTGTCGGCCTGGACCTGCTCGAAGGATTCCGGGTCCATGAAGTGCCAGTACTCGCCATCGCTGTACATGTAGTTCATGTCGGTGTCGACGACGTCGGCCACTTCCAGGTCGTCGGTCGCCTTCATGGTCAGTTCGACCACGCGGCCCGAACGGATGAAGCGGTACTTCACGCGGGTGAAGGCCTGGCCCTTGCCCGGCTTGACGTACTCGGTGTCGGTGATGACTGCCGGTTCGTTGTTGACCAGGATCTTCATCCCGTTCTTGACGTCATTCATGCCCACAGTGGCCATGCTCAAGCTCCTCAAATGGCAAAACCGCCGCGGGTGCGGCGAGCCGGATAGAATGGAAAGCCCACCGGAAGCCGGTGGGCAACAGTTTTTCTGCCCCCATGATAACCGCAGGCCCCCTCTCCATGCAGCTTTCCGCCTTCCCCCGGCCCCAGTCGCCAGGCGCGCCCACGCGCTGGCAGCAGCTCTGGCGCCAGGCACTGCGCGACCCGCACGCCCTGCTGGCGCGGCTGCAGCTGGACCCGGCGGCACTGGGCGTCTCGGAGGCGGCCATGGCCCAGTTCGCCCTGCGCGTGCCGGAAGGCTTCGTGGCCCGCATGCGCCCCGGCGATGCGGCCGACCCCCTGCTGCGCCAGGTGCTGCCCATCGACGAGGAAATGCGCCCCGCACCCGGGTTCAGCTTCGACGCGGTGGGGGATGGCGCGGCCAAGAAGGCCACCGGGGTCATCCAGAAGTACCGCGGCCGTGCCCTGCTGGTGGCCACCGGCAGCTGCGCGATCAACTGCCGCTACTGCTTCCGCCGCCACTTCGACTATGGCGCGGAAAACGCCGCCAAGGGCGGCTGGCAGGAGGCCGTGGCGGCCATCGCGGCCGACCCGGACATCGACGAGGTGATCCTGTCCGGCGGCGATCCGCTGTCGCTGGCCACGCACAAGCTGGTCGAGCTGACCGACGCCCTGCGCCAGATTCCGCACATCCGCCGCCTGCGCATCCACACCCGCCTGCCGATCGTGCTGCCCGAGCGCGTGGACGAGGAACTGCTGGCCTGGCTGGGCAGCCTGCCGTGGCCGCTGGCCATCGTGGTGCACGCCAACCATGCCAATGAGTTCGATGCCAGCGTGGATGCGGCGATGGCACGCCTGCGCGGCCTCGGCGCGCAGCTGCTGAACCAGGCCGTACTGCTGCGCGGGGTCAATGACAGCGTGCAGGCACTGCAGGACCTGAGCGAGCGCAGCTTCGCCGCCGGCGTGCTGCCCTACTACCTGCACCAGCTGGACAAGGTCGAGGGCGTGGCCCACTTTGAAGTGGACGACACCCGGGCCAAGGCCCTGATCGCCGGCCTGACCGCCCGCCTGTCCGGTTACCTGATTCCCAAGCTGGTGCGCGAACTGCCCGGCGACCCCAGCAAGCGCCCGGTGTAATCGCACGACCGGGGTCAGATCCCTTCTCGCAGAAAAAGGGATCTGACCCCAGGACATCCGTTACAACCCCGAGTGGCTCAGCCAGTAGATCCACGCCATGCGTGGATGGGGGTCCAGGCAGAAGCAGCCACGCATGGCGTGGCTCTACTACCCCACGTCGTCCCTTACAGGCCCGAATCGATCATCCGCACCACTTCGGTGGCGGTGACCGGGTGGCTCAGCCAGTAGCCCTGGCCCAGGTCGCAGCCGCGCTGTGCCAGCAGTTCGTACTGCGCTTCCTGCTCGATGCCCTCGGCCACCACGGTAATCCCCAGCGCATGGGCCATGGCGATGATCGCCGTGGTCAGGGCCAGATCGTCCGGGTCGCGCTGCATGTCGGCCACGAAGCTCTTGTCGATCTTGACGCCGTCCACCGGCACCTGGCGCAGGTGGCTCAGGCCGGAGAAGCCGGTGCCGAAGTCGTCCAGCCAGACCTTCACGCCGGTGCGGTGCAGCTTGTCCAGCAGCTGCGCGGCCAGCATCTCGTCGCCGATCACCGCGGTTTCGGTCAGCTCCAGGTGCAGGCGCGAGGACGGCAGCCCGGATTCGTGCAGGCACTGCGCCACCAGCGCCGGCAGTTCGCCGCCTCGCAGCTGGCGCGGTGACACGTTCACCGACACGAACAGCTCGTCGCCGGCCGCGCCACGCGGCCACTGCGAGGCTTCCATGCAGGCCGCACGCAGCACCTTCGGGCCGATCACCTCGATCAGGCCACTCTGCTCGGCCACTTCGATGAACACCGACGGCGGAATCGTGCCCAGGGTCGGGTGCTGCCAGCGCAGCAGCACTTCCACGCCCACCAGGCGGCGGTCGCGCATGCGGAAGATCGGCTGGTAGGCCAGTCGCAGCTCGCCGCGCTCCCAGGCGCCGCGCAGCTCCTGTTCCATGTGCACGCGACGCTCGACCGCGTGGTCCATCGCCCGGCTGTAGTAGCGGTAGCAGTTCTTGCCGGCCATCTTCGCCTGGTACATGGCGATGTCGCCGTTCTTCAGCAGCGTGGTGGCGTCGGCGGCGTCGTCCGGGTACAGCGTCACGCCGATCGAGGTGCCCAGGAACAGCTCCCTGCCCTGCACCACCAGCGGCTTGCCCAGCTCGCGCACCAGCACTTCGGCCAGCAGGCGGGCATTGGTGGCCACATCGCCGTCGCCGACAAGAATGACGAATTCATCGCCACCGAACCGCGCCAGCAGCGCATCGTCGCCGCCAGCCTCGGCCACGGCATGGCCGATGCGCTGGGCGAACTGCAGCAGGGCCTCGTCGCCGGCCTCGTGGCCCATCGTGTCGTTGACCCGCTTGAAGTCATCGATATCGGCAAACAGCAGGCCCAGCCGGTGCTTGGACGCGCGCGCGGCCATCATCCGGTGATCCAGCGCCTCGCGGAACGCCAGGCGGTTGGTCAGCCCGGTCAGTGCATCGGTGTAGGCCATGTGCCGCACTTCGCGGTCGTGGCGGGCGATCGCATCACGCATGCGCGCAAAGCCGCGCACCAGTTCACCGACCTCGTCATCGCGGGTGTTTTCCCGCAGCGGCGCCTGGTAGTCACCGGATTCGATGCGGCGCGCGGCAGCGGCCAGGTCACGGATCGGCGTCACCAGGGTGCGCTGCACATAGAGGATGACCGTCACCCCGATCACCACCAGCAGGGCCAGCATCAGCAGCAGCCAGCCCAGGTGGCGGCTGCCGACCTGCTGCAGGCGCTCGCCGAGGGTGGCATTGGCGGCCAGCTCGCGCTCCCTGACCTCGTCCAGCGCCATGCCGACGCGGACACCGCCGATACGCTGCTTGCCGACCATGATCGGCATGGTGTTGTCGAGCACGCTGGCCGACTGCTGCACCAGCAGGCCCTGCGCGGCGGTGGCTGCCTTGGCCAACGGATCGGTCATCGGCTTGCCGAAGCCGGGCACGCCGACCGAGCCGTCATGCACCAGCCGGCCCTTGCTGTCGAACACCAGCACATAGCGCACCACCTGCTGCCTTGAGGTCGAGCGCACCAGCACGCCCACCTGGCCCAGGTCGTTGTAATAGAGCGGGTTGGCCAGCGAATCGGACAGCTCGCGCGCCAACGCCTCGCCGCGGCTGCGCACGCTGCGGTCGAACAATTCGTGGATGACGCCACCGCTGAGGCTCTTCACCTCGCTCTGCATCGTCGCCTGGCGGCCCAGCATCACCGCCAGGATCGCCACCACCACCAGCATCGCCCCGCCCATCGCGAGCAGGAAACGGGCCTGCATTCCCGAGCCGAGCCACTTCATGCCACTTCCATCCGTACGGGTCCCGACTGCACTGCCCACTCCCATCCACTGCACCACGCACGCGCGGCTGCCGGACGCTGCAGCAGCGCCCGGCCCTTCGTAGATTCTGTGACCTTGTCGATCCGATACCACGCCCGCAGCGCGCTCGTCACGGCCGTGGCCGCGCGGACAGTCCGCCATGGAACCAGGCTCAGCAATCCCCACTGCGTTGCCTTACATGAAGCCGACACAAGCTCATCCCCCAAGGTATCCAGACAGACTACCCGAAAAAATGAGACCGTCGTCAGCCTTCTGTGCCGTTTTCCCGGGCCAGCCGCGCCATGCGCTGGGTATCGGCCAGGATGCCGCGCAGCAGGCGCACTTCCTGTTCGGTCGGCTCACCACGCAGGAACAGGCGGCGCAGCTTGCGCATCGCCGACTCGGGCGCGCGGCCCTTGTGGAAATCGATCTCGTCCAAGGTGTCGCCGAGCTGGGCGAAGAAGCTCTCCATCTGCTCGTGGCTGGCCACCGGCTCGCGGGCGTCCGCCGGCTCGACCTCGGCTGCCGGCTGCGCGCCCAGCAGCTGCATGCGCGTTTCATAGGCCAGCACCTGCACGGCGGCGGCAAGGTTGAGCGAGCTGAACGCCGGGTCGGACGGGATATGCACCGCCGCGTGGCAGAGCTGGAGCTCTTCGTTGGTCAGGCCGGTGCGCTCGCGACCGAACACCAGGGCCACCTCGGCGCCCTCGCCGGCCTTGGCCACCGCGCGGGCAGCCGCGTCGGATGGCAGGTATTCCTCCAGCTGGACCCGGCGCGCACGCGCGGTGCAGCCCAGCACCAGAGTGCAGTCGGCCACGGCTTCGGCCAGGGTGGCCACCACCGGCGCGTCACCGAGCACGTCCTCGGCACCGGCCGAGCGGCGGAAGGCCTCCTCGTCCAGCGGCTTTTCGGGGGCGACCAGGACCATGCGGGCCAGGCCCATCGTCTTCAGGGCGCGGGCGGCGGCGCCCATGTTGCCGGGGTGCTGGGTACCGACCAGGACGAATCGGAGGCGGGTGGCGGCAGGAAACTGGGACATGAACAGGGAAATGTCGAGCTGGACGAAGACCAATGGTAAACTGTGCGGCCGGCCACTGCGCCGGACCCGCTCTTTTCCCCCGCCAGCCCTACCTCTTCTGCCTTTCCGGGAGCCCACGCCATGCAGAAACCCGCCGTCACCGTCATGGTCAAGGCCGCCCGCCTCGCCGGCAACGTCCTGTTGCGCAACATCAACAAGCTCGAGGCGCTCAATGTAGTGCAGAAGGGCCGGATGGACTACGCCAGCGAAGTCGATGCCGACGCCGAAAAGGTGATCGTCAAGGAACTCAAGCGCGCTTACCCCGAGTACGGCGTGTTCGGCGAAGAAGGCGGCGTGCAGGGTGGCCACCGCAACATGTGGGTCATCGACCCGCTGGACGGCACCAGCAACTACCTGCGCGGCGTGCCGCACTACTGCGTGTCGATCGCCCTGGTGGAAAACGGCGAGCCGACCGACGCGGTCATCTTCGATCCGCTGCGCAATGAACTGTTCACCGCCAGCCGTGGCGCCGGTGCCGTGCTCAACGACCGCCGCATCCGCGTGGCCGACCGCAAGGACCTGGGCGGCACCATGATCCACACCGGTTTCGCCCCGCGCGAGCGTGCCCGCGCCAGCGCCCAGCTGAAGGCGGTCGACGCCCTGCTGGTGCAGGCCGAGGACATCCGCCGCAGCGGTTCGGCCGCGCTGGACCTGGCCTACGTGGCCTGCGGCCGCGCCGACGCCTACTTCGAAGCAGGCGTGAAGGCCTGGGACATCGCGGCCGGCGTGCTGCTGGTCCGCGAAGCTGGCGGCAAGGTCTGCGACTTCAAGGGCGCGACCCTGGCCCGCATGGACAACCGTGGCCCGGACACCCAGCAGGTCGTGGCCGGCAACCTGAAGGTGGCCGAGTCGCTGCAGAAGGTGCTGGTGAACACCGGCTACGCCGCCGAGTTCGACGCGAAGTTCTAAGCGTCCCGGTAACGCGGCTCACTGAAACGGCACCTGCGAGGGTGCCGTTTCTGTTTGTGCCGCGCACGGCGCCGCAAACGAAAACGCCCGGCACATGGCCGGGCGTTCGTGTTTCCGGGTTGAAACCCGTCGCTTAGGCGGCGGTCGAAGCGCGCAGCGCGGCGATGCGCTCTTCCAGCGGCGGGTGGCTCATGAACAGCTTCTTCGCCGTCGAACCAGCAATGCCGAAGGCCGCGATCTGGGTCGGCAGGGTGCTCTGGCCGTGGTTGAGCTGCAGGCGCTCCAGCGCGGCGATCATCTTCTGGCGACCGGCCAGCGAGGCACCACCGGCGTCGGCACGGAACTCGCGATGGCGCGAGAACCACATCGAGATCATCGTCGCGAACAGGCCGAACACCATCTCCAGCACGAACACGATGATGAAGTAGGCGAAGCCACGGCCGCCGCCTTCGCGGTTGCCCGACAGCGCGCTGTCGATGATGCCGCCGACCACGCGGGCCAGCACGATCACGAAGGTGTTCAGCACGCCCTGCAGCAGCGCCATGGTGATCATGTCACCGTTGGCGACGTGGGCGATCTCGTGGCCCAGCACTGCTTCGGCCTCGTCCTCGCTCATGTTGTGCAGCAGGCCGGTGGACACCGCCACCAGCGCGTTGTTGCGGTTGGCACCGGTGGCGAAGGCGTTGATCTCCGGGCCGTCATACACGGCCACTTCCGGCATGCCGATGCCGGCCGCCTTGGCCTGGCGCTCTACGGTGGCCAGCAGCCAGCGCTCGGTTGGGTTGCGCGGATCGGTGATGACCACCGCACCGGTGGAACGCTTGGCCATCCACTTGGACAGCAGCAGCGAGATGAAGGAACCACCAAAGCCGAAGATGCCAGCCATGACCAGCAGGCCGCTCATCGAACGGGAGTCCACGCCCAGGATGGACATCACGATGCCGGCAAGGATCAGCACCGCAAGGTTGGTGGCCAGGAAGAGGGCAATGCGGGTAAACATGGGAAATTCCGGCTCGGAAGGGGTCGATATCTGCCAATTTGCGGTGCAGTCAGCTTGAATTCAAGCGCCAACCTGACCGACGATTCAGCCAGCATGACTTCGCCCATTCCCTGCGGCCGCTTCGCGCCCTCGCCCACCGGCCTGCTGCACGCCGGTTCCCTGCTCGCCGCCTTCGGCAGCTGGCTGCTTGCGCGCCATCACGGTGGCCTGTGGCGGCTGCGCATCGAGGATGTCGACCCACCGCGCACGGTCGCCGGCGCGGCGCAGTCACAATTGCAGGCGCTCGCCGCATTCGGCCTGGACCACGACGGCGAGGTGCTCTGGCAGAGCGCGCGCGGCGAGGCCTACCAGGCCGCGCTGGACGTGCTGCTGGCCAGCGACCGGGCCTTCGTCTGCCACTGCAGCCGCAGCGAAGTGGCCGCCAGCGGAGGCATCCACCATCGCTGCGTGGCGCGACAGCCGCGACCGGACCCTGCCGTCCGCTTCCGCGTTCCCGCGGGCAGCGTGGTGCAGTTCGAGGACGGCCTGCGCGGCCTGCAGACCCAGGACGTGCATGCCGAGGTCGGTGATTTCGTGCTGCGCCGCGCCGATGGCTGCTGGGCCTACCAGCTGGCCGTGGTGGTGGACGATGCCGCGCAGGGCGTGACCGAAGTGGTCCGCGGCGCCGACCTGCTCGATTCCACCGCGCGGCAGATCCTGCTGCAGCAGGCGCTGGGGCTGCCGGTTCCGCGCTACTGGCACCTGCCATTGCTGCTGGATGCGCCGGGCCACAAGCTGTCCAAGTCCCTCGCCGCCCTGCCGGTGGACAGCAGCCGGCCGGTGCCGGTGCTGCGCCAGCTGTGGCAGCTGCTGGGCCAGGCACCCACCGCGCTGGATGGCATCGACGCGTTGCCCGCATTGCTGGCCGCCGCTCGCCAGGCCTTCGACCCGGCGCGCCTGCCACGATCCGACATCCTGATCGGAGCGGGCCTGCCGCCAGCCGGCGCACTTTCCGCGCCGATGTTGCAGAATCCCCTTTCCCCCACCTGAAACCCGGACAGCATTCCATGACTTCTCGCGTCGCACTGGTCACCGGCGGAACCGGCGGCATCGGTACCGCCATCTGCCAACGCCTGGCCGACCAGGGCCACCGGGTCGCCACCAATTACCGCGACGAGGCCAAGGCCCGCGCCTGGCAGCAGGCCATGACCGAACGCGGCTACCACGTGTCGATCTTCCCCGGCGATGTGTCCGACCCGGAAAGCGCCGAAGCGCTGATCCGCGCGGTGGAAGCCGAGCTGGGCCCGGTCGAGATCCTGGTCAACAACGCCGGCATCACCCGCGACACCACCTTCCACCGCATGCGTGCGGACCAGTGGCACGACGTGATCAACACCAACCTCAATTCGGTGTTCAATGTCACCCGCCCGGTCATCGAAGGCATGCGCCGCCGCGGCTGGGGCCGGGTCATCCAGATCAGCTCGATCAACGGCCTGAAGGGCCAGTACGGCCAGGCCAACTACGCCGCCGCCAAGGCCGGCATGCACGGCTTCACCATTTCGCTGGCCCGCGAGAACGCCGGCTTCGGCATCACGGTCAACACCATTTCGCCGGGCTACGTCGCCACCGACATGGTGATGGCCGTGCCGGAGGAAGTGCGCGCCAAGATCATCGCCGACATCCCCACCGGGCGCCTGGGCAAGCCGGAGGAGATCGCCTACGGCGTGTCCTTCCTGGTCGCCGACGAGGCCGCCTGGATCACCGGCAGCAACCTGGACATCAACGGCGGCCACCACATGGGCTGGTAAGGCCGCAGGCAGCGGCAGCGGGCACGCAAGGCCCCCTGCCGTTGGTCATGCTGCGCAGCACGCAAACCCTTGCTGCGCAACATGATCGGCCGTGAAACCCAAGCCTGGCGGGGGCTGGGGCGGTTGCCAAGGCTTGTGCACTGCGCCATGCTGCACATCTACTGTGACGAGTGACCGCTTCATGGCTGCGACCCGCATCATCAAGAAGTATCCGAACCGCCGTCTCTACGACACCGAAATTTCCAGCTACATCACCATAGAGGATGTGCGCCAGCTGATCCTGGACGGTGAAGACTTCGAGGTCCGCGACGCCAAGAGCGGCGACGACCTGACCCGTTCGGTCCTGCTGCAGATCATCGCCGACCAGGAGCAGGACGGCGAACCGATGCTGTCCACCCAGCTGCTGAGCCAGCTGATCCGCTTCTACGGCGATTCGCTGCAGGGCTTCATGGGCAACTACCTGGAGCGCAGCATGCAGGTCTTCCTCGACCAGCAGCAGCAGTTCCGCCAGCAGATGGGCAACCTGCTGGGCCAGACCCCGTGGGCGATGATGAACCAGCTGACCGAGCGCAACCTGGAGCTGTGGCAGGAATTCCAGCGCAACATGGGCACCGGCTTCGGCGGCCCGCGCCCCGGCGGTACGGGCACCGGCACCGGCAACAAGCCGAGCGAGCCGGGCACCAGCACCGGCACCGGTGGCAAGACCCGGCGCTGAGGCGACTGCCCCGCCTGACACGAAAACGGCGCGCCCTCTGGCGCGCCGTTTCTGTTCTGGAGGGCGGCATCCCAGCGGGTAGAGTCGACCGTTGGTCGACTTATGCGCGAAGCGCGGGCATTTCCGCCATCCGACCGAAAATCAGTCGACCAACGGTCGACTCTACTACCCTCAACGCTTCAGCTTGCAGCCCGTGCAGACGCGTTCGACCTTGTAGCCCTTGGCCTTCAGCTTCTCCACCACGCCATCGCTGCCCAGCAGGTGCAGGCCACCCACGACCACCAGGGTGCCGCCCTGCCCGTCCTGCAGGTACGGCAGCAGCTTCGGCACCCACGCATCGTTGCGCGCGGTGTTGATGCGCTGGTAGAGCTGCGGATACTGCTGGCGCATCTCCACGGCCATCTTGTTCCACAGCACGCGGTCATCGCCGCGGCGCCAGGCCTCGTGCAGCATCAGCGACTGCTCATCGCCCTTGTCGGCCTGGTCCAGCGCCTCAGCCATCATCTGTCGCTGCTCCTGCAGGCTCATGCCGTCCAGCAGGTTGATCTGGCTCTGCATGTCCTCCAGCCCGCCGGTCTGCTTGCCCGCCTTCTTCGCCTCGGCCATGAAATGACGGTCCAGGCCGAGGTTCGCATCCAGGCCCATCTTCTGCATCTGGCCGATGGTGATGTTGAGCGCGACGAACCAGCTCTTCATGCCCTGCAGCTGCGCCAGCGGCAGCTTGTTCTGCGTGGCGTAGGCCTGCAGCTTCTGCCAGGTGGCGTCATCCAGGTCGCGCTTCAGTTCACTGCCATCGCGGCGGATCGCGGTCTGCACCATCTGGGTGGCGGCCTGGGTCGATTCCATTTCCTCCGGCGACACTTCGAACAGCACCCGCTTGGACGCGGTGAAGGCCTGCTCGACATCGGCCGACAACGGGTAATCGGTGGGCTTCAGCAGGTGGAACGAACCCAGCAGGTAGACACGCGCATCGCCTGGGCCGGTCACCTTCCACAGCAGCGGCACCGGCGGCTTGGCCGCAGGCGCTTCGGCCGGCGCGCCACGCGCAGCGGCCAGGGGGGCGACCGCGCAAGCCAGCAGCAGCACGGCGCCGCGCATCAGTGATCTGATCGACATGATCAGCCTTCTCCTTCAGGCAGGTGGTACGCCTTCTCGCCGGCGTCCACGCGCAGGTCCAACCGGTTTTCCGGGGGCGCCAGCGGGCAGGTCGCGTACGGGGTGAAGGCACAGGGTGGGTTGTAGGCGTGGTTGAAATCGATGCGCACGCTGCCATCGGCGGCCGGTGCATCGATGTCCAGGTAGCGCCCGGCCGGATAGCTGCCGTGGCCACTGGTGCGGTCGGCGAAGACCAGGAACAGGGGCTCGCCGGGCGCGCCGATCGCTTCCATGCGCCAACTGCGGCCGTCGCGCTCGAACTCCACCGCGCCGGCATTCGGCATTTCGGTGGTCAGGCCGGTGATGTCCACGATCGGCAGGGTCTTGCCTGCGGGATGGGCGATGAAATGCGCCTGCACCTGCCAGTCGGGACCGCCAGGCCAGTACTGGATGCCGGCGAAATCGCGGCGCGCATCCGCGTCGGCATGCTTGACCCGCAGCGCATCGCGCGGGCCGCGACGAATGATGCTCAGCTGGCCCTTGCCGCCATCGAAGCTGAGCACGGTGGGCGCCGGATCCTTGTCGGTGTTCATGCGCACGCGGCCACGCACCGGCTGCCCGTCCAGGCTGACATCCACCCCGGCTTCGGGGCTGAACCACCACTGGTCGCCCTCGCGCCGCAGCAGGCCCAGCTTGTCCGGGCCCACCGCCAGGCGGATGCCACTGCTGGCGCCGCTGCCGATGAAGTGCGACTTGTACTGCAGCCAGTGCAGGCCGACCAGCGCGGTCCAGCCATCGGGCCGGGTCAGGTCCTCATAGCGCTGCACGCGCCACTGCTGCTGCCCCGCCGCGAATGCCGGATCCTCCTTCACCACAGGCACCGGCGCCGGTGCCGGGCTGCAGGCGGCCAGCAACACGGCGACCAGCAGGCCGCCCACTCCCCGATGACGCATGGATGCTCCCCTCAACGTTGCGGGCCTCAACGGCCGCGCAGGAACCAGCGGTCGATTTCCGCCAGCGAAAAACGTGCCCAGGTCGGCCGGCCGTGGTTGCACTGGCCGGAGCGCTCGGTGATTTCCATGTCGCGCAGCAGCGCGTTCATTTCCGGCACGGTCAGGCGCCGGTTGGCGCGCACCGCGCCGTGGCAGGCCATGGTCGACAGCAGTTCGTCGCGCGCACTGGCGATGCGCCGGCTCTGGCCATGCTCGCGCAGGTCGGTCAGCACGTCGCGCAGCAGGCCTTCCGGCTCGGCGTTGGCCAGCAGCGCGGGAATGCTGCGCACATGCAGCGCGCCCGGGCTGGCGCGGGTGACTTCGAAACCGAGCGCGGCCAGCGTTTCCGCTTCCGTCTCGGCGGTGTCGGCCTCGCGCTCGCCCACCGCCAGGGTGATCGGCACCAACAACGGCTGCGACTGCAGGCCGATGCCATCGTGGGCGTTCTTCAGGCGTTCGTAGCCGATGCGCTCGTGGGCGGCATGCATGTCCACCACGATCAGGCCTTCGGCGTTCTCGGCCAGGATGTAGATGCCGTGCAGCTGGGCAATGGCGTAGCCCAGCGGCGGCACGCCGGCATCGGCACTGGTCACCGGCAGGCCGTTCTCGCTCGGCATCGGCGGCAGCGCACCGCTGCGTTCGCCTGCACCGGGTGCGGCGTACAGCGCGGCATAGGCCGCGGGCGCATCGGCCACCTGCAGGCCCAGCGGCTGCTGCGGGCGCCAGCCGGAGAAGCCGCCGCCACCACCACCGCCCGAACCGGGCGCGGCACCGCGCACCAGGCCGAAGCCCGACGCACCGGCGCTGGACGGCATCGGTGCGCCGCCCATGTCCGCAGGATGGACCGCACCGGCACCGATCTCCTGCGCGGTCACACCGGCGCGGGTATCGGCCAGCGCGTCCTTCAACGTGCGGTAGACGAAGTCGTGGACCAGGCGCGAATCGCGGAAGCGCACTTCATGCTTGGCCGGGTGCACGTTGACATCGACCCGGGTCGGGTCCAGTTCCAGGAACAGCACGTAGGCCGGCTGGCGACCGTGGTACAGCACATCGCCGTAGGCCATCTTCACCGCATGGGCGACACTGCGGTCGCGCACCGAGCGGCCGTTGACGTACAGGTACTGCTGGTCGGCGCTGGCCCGTGAATAATGCGGCTGCGCGATCCAGCCATGCAGGCGCAGGCCGGCACCGGTGTGGTCCACACGCACGGCCTGGTTGGCGAAGTCCTCGCCGAGGGTCTCGGCCAGGCGCACATCGGAATACAGGTCACCGGGCTTGTAGCGGCGCGAGGCCTTGCCGTTGTGCGACACGCGCAGTTCGACATCCGGGCGAGCCAGCGCCAGCGAGCGCAGCCATTCTTCGATGTGGCCCATTTCCGTGCGCTCGGCGCGCAGGAACTTGCGGCGCGCCGGTACGTTGTAGAACAGCTCGCGCACTTCCACGGTGGTGCCCGGCGCATGCGCGCGCGGGGTCACTTCGCCGATCTTGCCGCCTTCGATCTGCAGCGCCGAACCGTGCTCGTCATGCGCGCGGCGCGAGGCCAGGGTGAAGCGGCTGACCGAGGCGATGGACGGCAGCGCTTCGCCGCGGAAGCCGAGGGTCGCCACCGATTCGAGGTCGTCGAGATCGGCGATCTTGCTGGTGGCATGCCGCGAGACCGCCAGCGGCAGCTGCTCGGGCGCGATGCCACTGCCGTTGTCGCGGATGCGGATGAGCCGCACACCGCCCTCTTCCAGGTCGATGTCGACGCGGCTGGCGCCGGCATCGATGGCGTTCTCGACCAGTTCCTTGACCACCGACGCAGGACGTTCGACCACTTCGCCCGCGGCGATCTGGTTGATCAGGATTTCCGGCAACGGCCGGATCGGGCGCGGATGGGGAGCAGACGTCATGCAGGGATGATAACGGAGCCGCGGGCCTCGGCGGCCATGGCGCGCTGCGCGCGGTAGAGTCGACCGTTGGTCGACTACGCGGTTGCCGAAAACATGAACCGCGTGCAAGGCACGCAGTCGACCAACGGTCGACTCTACTTGCTGCCGCCGGCCATGGTGGCGGCGGCGTCGATCTCGGCCTGGGCGCGGGCTGCGTACAGCGTGCCCGGCGGCGGCTGCCGGCTGAAGAAGGTATGCACGCCATCGAGCACCGCACCGGCGACCTTGCGCTGGTAGGCCGGGTCGGTCAGGCGGCGTTCTTCGTCCGGGTTGGAGATGAAGGCGGTTTCCACCAGCATCGCCGGCATGTCCGAGGTTCGCAGCACCGCGAAGTTGGCGCGCTCGAGGTTCGGCTTGTGGTTGTTGCCGATCCGCTTCAGGCCGCCCAGCACGTGGCCGGCCGCGTCTTCGGACGCCTTCATGTAACCGCTCTGGGCCAGGTCCAGCAGCACGTTGGCCAGGGTGCCCTCGGTCTGCTGCAGGCGCACGCCACCGACCAGGTCGGCCGCGTTTTCCTTGTCGGCCAGCCAGCGCGCGCGCTGCGAGGAGGCGCCCTTGGTGGACAGCACGTACACCGACGAACCGGTGGCCGAACGGTTCTCGGCGGCGTCGGCGTGGATCGAGATGAAGATGTCGGCCTTGTTCGCGCGCGCCTTCTGCGCACGCATCGGCAGCGGGATGAACACGTCGCTGTCGCGGGTCAGGTAGGCCTTCAGGCCCGGTGTCGCGTTGACCTGGCGGGCCAGTTCGCGCGCCACGGCCAGGGTGACGTCCTTTTCGCGTTTGCCGGTCGGGCCGATGGCGCCCGGATCCTGGCCGCCATGGCCCGGATCGATGGCCACCACCAGGTGGCGCATGCCCGGCTGCATGCGGATGCGCGAGGCATCGCTGGGCATGGCCGGTCGCGGCGCTTCGGCGGGTGCCGCGGCAGGCGCGGGTGCAGGCGCCGGTGCGGCGGCCACCACGGCACGGGTCGGCTGGCCGGCGAGGATCGCGGCCGGCGAGGACGGCGGCGGCGTGCTGCTGGCACTGATGCCAGCAGCGGCCACCTGGGCGGGGGTGGTGGTCGGCGCCGGCGCCGGCGCAACCGGAGCGGCGGCACTGGCGCTGGCCTGCTGCTGCACCTGGGCGGTCAGCAGCGCGGTGGCGCGCGCGGCATCACCCCGCGACTGCGCGTTCTGCGCAGCGGCCGCATCGGCGGCGGACGGGGTGACCGCTGCGGTGGCCGCAGGCGCGGCCGGGCGGGCGGCCGTTGCCGGGCCATCGCCCGGCCACTCGATCACCAGCTTGGATTCATTGCCCTCACGCTGCATCTGCGGGCGGAACGGCGACACCGACGCAGTAAGGTCGAAAACGACACGGAACGTGCCCGGCACCGGCTGCCCTGTGCGGACGGCGGTGACCACGCCCTGCGCGGCCGGCATCTTCAGGTTGTGCACGGCGCTGGAATCGGGGAAATCGATCACCAGGCGGTTCGGCGAGGACAGCGACAGGGTCTTGTAACCGCCGCTGCCCACCAGGGAGATCTCGGCGCGGGTACCGGTCGCGCCGGTATTCAGCTGGACCTGGCGGACCTCACCGGCCCACGCGCAGACGCTCGTCAGACCTAGTCCGACGGCGGCACAGATGGCGATGAGACGGTTCCCCAGGCGCATGGTCAGGATTCAATCACCGCGCTGAACGGAATGCAACACCTTTTTCCTTAATAATCCGTAACCTGCCGGTGTTTGTTCTCGTCAGCCGACAGAAATGGCCTGCAAGTCGCCCCCATCGGGAAGTCGATCCAGCCATTCACGGCCCACGTCGCTGGCCCCAGTGAGACGGACGCGCCGCCCCTGCCCTTCGATTTCCAGCGCCACCACCAGATCGGTGGGCGGCAGCGCGCCTGCGCCGCGCTCGGGCCACTCGACCAGCCACAGCACCGCACTGCCCTCGTCCAGACCCAGGAAATCCAGCTCGCCGGCCTGGCCGATGCGGTACAGGTCCAGGTGCCACGCTTCGCCGCCACTGGACAGCGGATAGCGCTCGACCAGGGTGTAGGTAGGGCTGCGGATCGCACCCTGCACGCCGAGCGCGCGCAGCAGTGCACGCGCGGTGGTGGATTTGCCGGCGCCGAGGTCACCCCGCAGTTCGACCAGCGCCTGCGGGGGCCGGGTGGCGGCCAGCCACTGGCCCAGCAGTTCGGTGGCTTCGCTGTCGGCCAGGAAGAATTCAGTCATTGCAGGGGTTCCGGGTTGGCCAGCCGCCGCAGGGGCACCAGCAGATCAGTAGGAAGCAGGCCACGCGCGCCATCGAGGGCAGCGACGTCGCCAGCCAGCGCATGCAGCAGCGCGCCACACGCGGCGGCATCGAAGGCATCCAGGCCCTGCGCGCGCAGGCTGGCGATGATGCCGGTCAGCAGATCCCCCATGCCACCGACGGCCATGCCGGGGTTGCCGGCGGCGATCAGGCGCGGGGTGCAGCCGGGGGCGGCGACGATGCTGCCAGCGCCCTTCAGCACCACCACGGCGTGGTAGCGCTCGGCCAGCGCCTGGGCGCAGCGGTAGCGATCGGCCTGGATGTCGGCCGTGGTGCATTCCAGCAGGCGCGCGGCCTCACCCGGGTGCGGGGTCAGGATGGCATCGGGCAGCGCGCGTGGGTCGCGGGCCAGCAGGTTCAGCGCATCGGCATCGAGCACCAGCGGCTTGCCACAGGCCAGCACGCGCGCGAACAGGGCACGCGCCCAGTCGTCCTGGCCCAGGCCGGGGCCGATCGCCACGACCTTGGCCTTTTCAAGCAGGCCGGGCAGCGCGTCGCCATCTTCCAGCGCATGCACCATGGCCTCGGGCAGGCGCGCCAGCAGCGGACCGACGTGGTCACCGCGGGTGCCGATGCTGAGCAGTCCGGCACCGGCGCGCAGGCCAGCCTCGGCAGCCAGGGCAATGGCGCCACCGCTGCCGTGGTTGCCGCCCACGCACAGCACATGGCCGGATTCGCCCTTGTGGGTATTGGCGCGGCGCGGCTTCAGCAATGCCGGCAAGCGCGCACCCGTCCAGTGCTCGGCCGCGGCCCAAACGCCCTGCCACGCCGCCTTGGGCAGCTGCAGCGCGGCCAGCGCGGGTTCGCCTGCGTGCTCCAGCGCGTCGCCGGTGTACAGGCCGCGGTGCGGCACGATGAACTGCAGGGTCAGCGCTGCGCGCACCGCGACGCCTGGCACCGTGCCACGGTCGGCGTCGACGCCGCTGGGCACATCCAGTGCAAATACCGGTGCGTCCTGTGCGTTCAGTGCTTCGATCACAGCCTGTGCTGCACCTTCCGGCGCCCGGTCGAAACCCAGCCCGAACAGACCATCCACCCAGATATCGGCCGCGGGCAGCGTGCCGTCGAATTCCGCCAGGGTTCCCCCGACGGACCTGAAATCCGAGGTTGCCCGTTGCGCCAACGCGGTGGCTGGCGGTTTGCCCGGCAGGGTCAGCGCCGTTACCCGGCGCCCGGCCAGCAGCGCATGCCGCGCCAGCACCAGTCCGTCGCCGCCGTTGTTGCCGCTGCCCACCACCACGCCCACGTTCAGCGCCTGTGGCCAGTGCCGCAGCAGGCGCTGCCAGGCAGCCAGCCCGGCCTGGGCCATCAGCTCCCAGCCACCATCGCCCGCCAGCGCCGAGGCCTGGGCATCCAGCGCACGCGCAGCAGCGGAATCAAACAGATCGGCAAGGTTGGCCATGCGGAGATTTTATACTGGTGCGCATGTTCCCCGCCCCTGCCCCCCTCGATCCGGCCCTGGCCGTGCAGCGCATCCGCGAACTCGCCCGTGCGCACGGCTTCCAGCGCTGCGGCATCGCCGGCATCGAGCTGGGCGAAGATGAGGCGCACCTGGCCGACTGGCTGGGCAAGGGCCTGTACGGGACGATGGACTGGATGGCCCGCCACGGCACCCTGCGCGCGCGCCCGGCAGAACTGCTGCCGGGCACCGTGCGGGTGATTTCGGTGGGCATGGATTACAGCCACAAGGACGACACCGAAGCCTGGGCGACCCTGGCCGATCCCGGCCGCGCCTATGTCGCCCGCTACGCGCTGGGCCGCGATTACCACAAGCTGATGCGCAACCGGCTGCAGAAGCTGGCCACGCAGATCAACGACGAAGTGGCGCCGCTCGGCTACCGCGTGTTCGTCGATTCGGCGCCGGTGCTGGAACGTGCGCTGGCGCGCAACGCCGGGCTCGGCTGGATCGGCAAGCACACCTGCCTGATCGACCGTCACGGCGGCTCGTGGTTCTTCATCGGCGAGATCTACATCGACATCCCGCTGCCGATCGACGCGCCGGCCACCGCGCACTGCGGCACCTGCACACGCTGCATCGACGTCTGCCCTACCCAGGCCATCATCGCCCCGCAGCGGCTGGACGCGCGGCGCTGCATTTCCTACCTGACCATCGAACACGACGGCACCATTCCCGAAGACATGCGGCCACTGATCGGCAACCGCATCTACGGCTGCGACGACTGCCAGCTGGTCTGCCCCTGGAACAAGTTCGCCAAGCGCACCGACGAAGCCGATTTCCGCGCGCGCAACAATCTCGACACCGCGCGCCTGGACCAGCTGTTCGCCTGGGATGAAGCCGAATTCCTGCGCCGCACCGAAGGCAGCCCGATCCGCCGCAGCGGCCACGAGCGCTGGCTGCGCAACATCGCCGTGGCGCTGGGCAACGCACCGGCCTCGACCGACGCACTGGCCGCCCTGCAGACCCGCGTCGACGATCCCTCACCCGTGGTGCGCGAGCACGTGCAGTGGGCGCTGGCCCAGCACGGCGCGCGCTGACGTGCGATCCTGAGCGCCCTGCTCCGCCCGTCACCGCCGTACCCATGCAGCCACGCAACAACGACGTCCTCACCCCCAGCCAGCTCAACACCCTGGCCCGCGACCTGCTGGAAGGCAGCTTCCCGGCGATCTGGGTCGAAGCCGAGCTGGGCAGCGTCGCCCGCCCCGCGTCCGGGCACCTGTATTTCACCCTGAAGGACGCGCGCGCACAGCTGCGTGCGGCGATGTTCCGGATGAAGGCGCAGTACCTGAAGTTCGTGCCGCGCGAAGGCATGCGCGTGCTGGTGCGCGGCAAGGTGACGCTGTACGACGCACGTGGCGAGTACCAGATGGTGCTGGACCACATGGAAGAAGCCGGCGAAGGCGCACTGCGCCGCGCCTTCGAGGAACTGAAGGCACGCCTGGAGGCCGAGGGCCTGTTCGACCCGGCGCGCAAGCGGCCGATGCCGGCCCACGTGCAGCGCCTGGCGGTGATCACCTCGCCCACCGGCGCCGCCGTGCGCGACGTGCTGAGCGTGCTGGCCCGCCGTTTTCCACTGCTGGAAGTAGACCTGCTGCCGACCCTGGTCCAGGGCAGCACCGCCGCCGCGCAGATCACCCGCCTGCTGCAGGCCGCCGATGCCAGTGGCCGCTACGACGTGATCCTGCTGACCCGCGGTGGTGGTTCGCTGGAAGACCTGTGGGCCTTCAATGACGAGGCACTGGCCCGGGCAATCGCCGCCAGCGGCACGCCGGTGGTCTCGGCGGTGGGCCACGAAACCGACTTCAGCCTGAGCGACTTCGCCGCCGACCTGCGCGCGCCGACGCCGTCGGTGGCAGCCGAACTGCTGGTGCCCGACCAGCGCGAACTGACCCTACGCCTGCGCCGCACGGCCGCGCGCATGGTGCAGCTGCAGCGGCACACGATGCAGCAGGCGATGCAGCGCGCCGACCGCGCCCTGCTGCGGCTGAACGCGCAGAGCCCGCAGGCGCGCCTGGACCTGCTGCGCCGGCGCCAGCTCGACCTCGGCCGGCGCCTGCATGCGGCCTTCAACCAGCAGCAGGAGCGCCGTGCGGCGCGCCTGCGCCATGCAGCAGCGGTGCTGCGCGGTCACCACCCGCAGCGCCAGCTGGACGAAATGCAGCGGCGCCTGACGGCCCTGCGCGGTCGCCCGCAGGTGGCACTGCAGCGCCTGCTGCAACGTGATGCCCTGCGCCTGCGCGGGCTGGCGCGCTCGCTGGAAGCGGTAAGCCCGCTGGCGACGGTGGCACGTGGTTACAGCATCCTGACCCGCAGTGACGACGGCACGCTGGTGCGTGAGGTTGGCCAGGTACAGGCCGGCGATGCGCTGCAGGCACGCGTCGGTGACGGCGTGATCGACGTGCTGGTCAAATAAGGGGTGTGTTTGGCAGGGCTTGCAGCCCTGCACCTGCAGAGGCCAAGGCAACGTCAACGTCAAAAGCCGAAGCGGCATTCCGTGGGATGGCGGGGCACTGTGGGTTTGCGGGGACGCCGTGAACCCGTCCATGGGGGCTTGGTCGCCGCATCCATGCGGCTCACACCCCGCAAACCCACAGTGCCCCGCCTTCGACAGGTTCACGCGGCTGTGGGTGCCAGGTGCTTTTGGTAGGTGCCGACCGTTGGTCGGCACATCTGTCAGATACCGAATGAATTCATCCACGCATGGCGTGGCTCTACTGGGACGCGCGGCTGTTGGTAGGTGTCGACCTTGGTCGACACATCTGTCAGATACCGAATGAATTCATCCGTGTCGACCAAGGTCGACACCTACCCGAGCCGACCCCGTGCCGACCAACGGTCGGCACCTACCAAAAGCACCTGGCACCCACAGCCGCAGGAAACTGTCGAAGGCGGGGTGGGTCCGGTTGAGGGGGTGTGAGCGGCATGGATGCCGCGACCAAGCCCCCATGGATGGGTTTACGGCGCCCCCCTCAACCGGACCCGCCCCGCCAACCCACGGATAGCCAGCTTTTGAAGTTGACGTTGCCGTTGATTGAAGCAGGTGCAGGGCTGCAAGCCCTGCAAAACAAACACCACCCTACTTCGCCTGCTCGCAGAACTTCTGCCGGTACTCCAGCGCCTTCGGCATCAGCGCCTGCAGGTTCTGGATCCGCGTCCCCGGGTTGGGATGCGTCGAGGAAAACTCCGGCGGCGACTGCCCGCCACTCGCCTGCCCCATCCGTTCCCACAACGGCACCGCCTCTCGCGGGTCGAAACATGCCGCTGCCGCCAGCATCAGCCCCACCTCATCGGCCTGGGTCTCGTGGCTGCGCGCATACGGCAGCAGATAGCCATAGCCCATCGCCGACATCATCATCTGTTGCTGCTGCGCATCCATGCCGCTCGCCGCGCCTGCCACCTGGCCGATCTGCGTCAGCTTCTGCTGCGCCATCCGCTGCGCACCATGGCGCAGCAGCGCATGGGCAATTTCATGGCCCATCACCACCGCCATCGCATCGGTCGTGCGCGCCACCGGCACCAGGCCGGTGTACACCGCCATCTTGCCGCCCGGCAGGCAGAACGCGTTGGCCTGGTCGGACTGGATGACGTTGACCTCCCAGTCGAAATCACGCGAAAAATGCCCCGGCTGCACGCCGTGTTCCTGCGCCAGCGCGGTCTCCACCACGTCCACCTTGGCGATCAAGCGCTGCGCGATGGCGCGGATGTCACGCGAGATCTGCGCGTTCGGATCCAGCGGCCGCTCCTGCGACAGGATCTCCTGGTAGGCCTGCAGGCCCAGCGCCTTTTCCTGGCTGGCATCCAGCGTGCTGTCGATCAGCACCTTCTCGCCGGTATAGGGATCGACCGTGCGGTTGGAAAACCAGTAGAACGCCGCGTAACCGGCCGCCAGCAGCAGCACCCACCAGCGGATGTTGCCGAACAGGCCGCGCCGGGGGCCCTGTTGCGGCGAGCGGGAAAAGGGATCGTTGCGCATCGACAGGTCTTCCAGCAGACCCCGCCGGCCGGCGGGCACGGCGCAATCTTAGTGCGCCGCCGCCCATGGCGGGTGAAGTCCGGCCCGCCTCAGATGCCGCGCACCAGGCGGAAGCCGATACGCGCACTGGTGGTGTCCGAATCCTGCGACTGGCGCCAGGCCGCGCGGGTCTGTTCCGGGGCATTGGCCCAGTTGCCACCGCGGATCACCCGCGAACGGCAGCCCGGGTTGAACCATGCCGCACCATCGGACGGCGCGCGCCGGTAGCTGGCGTGCCAGCAGTCGGCCACCCACTCGCTGAGGTTGCCGGACAGGTCATGCAGGCCGAAGGCATTGGCCTGGAAGGTCGCCACCGGTGCCGGCCCCCACCAGCCATCGCCATAGCCGACGAAGGCGTTCTGCCAGTGCCGGCCCGACGGCGAGACGTCGCGGCTGCCGGTGTAGTTGCCGTTGCCTTCCGGAGGCAGGCCGGCATCGCCCCAGGGGTAGCGGCCGCTGTTGCCACCGCGCATCGCGTATTCGAACTCGGCTTCGCTGGGAAGGCGGTAGGAACGCCCGGTCTGCTCGGACAGCCACGTCGCATAGTTCTCGGCGTCGCGCACGCTCACATGCATCACCGGCGAATTGCCCATCGCCCGGCCGCCGTCGTAATCCGAGCGCCAGTCCACGCCGCTGCGGCGGATGAAGTTGCCGCTGCGCTCGTCGTAGACCACCGAATGGCCACGCCGCGTCGCGCGCGGACGGGCGTTGGTCGCCTTCACGTAGCGCTCGAAGTCACTCACGGTGACCTCGGTGATGGCCATCGCAAAGCCGCGTTCGAAGCGGACGTAGTGCGAGGGTCGCTCGGCGTCGCTGGCGCCGGGCTCGGTATCGCCGGCGCCCATCTGGAAGCCGCCATGCGGCACCACGATCATCTGCGGGCCGCGGCCGCCGTCACGCAACGCATCGCTGAACACCTGGCCCGGGCGGAAACTGCCGTAATGGGTGGCCAGGTCGATGCGCTCGCGCAGCTGTGCCACCACCGGGTCACCTGGCAGGGCGATGCGCAGGGCTTCGGCCAGCTTCTCGCGCGCCGGTTTCAGGCCCTGCGGGGTGGTCAGGTCGCGCAGGCCACCGTCGCGCAGCTGCACCAGGGCGGCGGCACGGATCTGTTCGATGCGCTCGAAGGCATCGGCAATCGTCGGCGAGGAATCGCGCACTTTGCTGGCCTCGGCCAGCCAGGCACCCGCACTGGCGAAGTCGCGCGCACGCGCGGCGTCCTCGGCACGGCGGATCAGCCCGCTCTCGGCCGCGGCCAGGCCCTGCCGCGCACGCTGGTTGTCCTCGTCCAGGGCCAGGGCTTCACGGAAGTTGGGAATCGCACCGTCGCCGTCTTCACCGATGCGGTCGGCACGCAGGTCCTCCTCACCAGCACGGTTGTAGGCCACCACGCGCTGCGCGGTCTCCACCCGGCCCTGCAGCGCGCGCACTTTCCCGTCCTTCGGGGCGAGGGTCAGCAGCACCAGCGCCTGGCGGCTGGCCTCGGCCAATGCTTCGCGCTGCTTCAGCGGCCGCGCCAGCAGCGCATCGGCCTGCTGCAGCAGGCGCTGCCGTGCACGCTGCAGGCCGGCGCGGGCCTGGCGATCGTCCGGATCGACCTCCTGCACGGCCAGCCACAAGGGAATGGCCGCCTCGGCATCCTCATAGAGGTGGTCGCGGGCGAAGGCCTGTTCGGCCGCGCGCCGCAGCTGTGCCTGGCTGCGCTGCTGCCGGTCCACCCGCGGCGGCGTCCACTGCTGGATGTCCTCGGCCGCATCATCATCGGCGATGGTCACCGTGCCCTGCCCCGGTGCCTGTGCCGGCTGCTCCCGGGCCGGGCGCTCGTCAGCGGCCCCGTCGGCGGGCACCGGAGGCGGCGGCGTGCAGCCAGCCAGGGCCACAGCCAGGGCGGTGCACAGCGCGGACGACAGCGGAAAACGCAAGCGGGAGCTCCTTCAACACGGACGCGGACCGACGTTAGGCTATTCTCCCCTGCCTGAGCAAACCCGAGTAGTAGGCCCTGACCCGTGGCAACCTGGATCACCACCCCCGCCGAGCTGGACACGTACCGCCAGCAGCGCCCGAGCCGCATCGGCCTGGACACCGAATTCATCCGTGAACGCACCTTCTGGCCGCAGCTTGCGCTGGTGCAGATGGCCGTCGGCGATGACATCCTGCTGATCGACCCGCTGATTCCCGGCATGCCCGAGGCGCTGGCGCCGTGGCTGGCCGATGAATCGATCACCAAGGTGATGCACAGCGCCAGCGAAGACCTGGTGGCCTTCAAGTGGACCTGCGGGGTGATGCCGCGGCCGCTGTTCGACACCCAGATCGGCGCGGCGCTGGCCGGCATCGGTGCCGGCATGGGCTACCAGAAGCTGGTGCAGGAAATCACCGGTGTCGCCCTGGCCAAGGGTGAAACCCGCTCGGACTGGATGCGCCGGCCGCTGTCCGAATCCCAGCTGCAGTACGCCGCCGACGATGTCGAGCACCTGTTCGCCCTGCATGATGCGATCGACGGCAAGCTGCAGGCGCTGGGCCGCCAGCAGTGGCTGCACGACGATGCCGAGCGCCTGCTGGCCAGTGTCGCCAACGATGAAGAGCGCTGGCCGCACCTGGGCATGCGTGCGGCGCAGTTCCTCGATGCACCGGCCCAGCACCGCCTGCTGCGCCTGCTGCGCTGGCGTGACGTGCAGGCCCGCAGCAGCGATCGCCCGCGCAGCTGGATCCTGGACAACGAACTGGCCGCCACCTTGGCGCGCACGCCGCCGGCCGATGCGGCCTCGCTGGGCAAGCTGTTCGAGCAGTTCCCGAAGGCACCGCGCAAGTTGGCCGGCGCGGTCTGGCAGGCGCTGTCCACGCCGCTGGACGACGAAGCCGATGCGCCGCTGGCCATGCAGGCCACCGACACCAACAAGCAGCTGGTGAAGAAACTGCAGGATGCGGTGGCCGAGCGCAGCCGCGAGCTGGGCCTGGCCGACGGCGTGCTGGCCTCGCGCAAGCACCTGGAAAGCTACCTGGAGCGCCGCCAGTGGCCGGCCGCCCTGGCCGGCTGGCGCCAGCAGGAACTGGAAGCCCGCCTCCAGGCCTTGCTGCCGGCACGTTGATGGCACGGCGCCGGCTCGTGCCGGCGCCATCCGCAGCGCAGCCCGGCTGGGTAGAGTCGACCGCTGGTCGACCATATACATCGCCCGGTAGAGTCGACCGTTGGTCGACTATCGCGCGCAGCGCGGGTATTCGCCTGCATCGTTCAAAGCAGTCGACTGACAGTCGACTCTACCTCGGCTCCGCCGCCTGCACCGTCGCTCAGACGTAACCGCGTTCCTTCAACCGGGCCCAGCGCTCCGGCCCGATCGCCCGGCGCATCCCGGGCAGCGGATCGATGCTGCCCGTGTTGTCGGCCACGGCCACCACGAAATCATCGGTGGTGTTGAGCAGTGCGCGGCGCTCGGGCGCGTCCAGCCAGGCCGCGACGCTCTTCAGCACCCGCTTGGCCGACACGTCGCTGCGGCGCAGCTCCATGTACTGCGAATGGCGCTTGCAGGCCTCGACCAGCGCCTCGTCATCGAACCAGCATTCGCCCGCATCGCCCTGCCCGCCGCGCATCTCATCCGGCGCCCACAGGTAGTACGCCACATCCTCGCCCCGGGACAGCACCGCTTCGCGGTATGACTGCCGGCCCCACACCAGGAACGGTGGCCAGGCCGCGGTGAAGTCGCTTTCGGTGAAGCACAGCAGCAGGCAGTACAGCGGTTCATCGCGCGGGATGCGGGACAGCTGCGCGGTAATTGCCTCGACCAGCAGCCGCTCGACCTCGGCGGTGACCGTCGCCAGCGTCTCGCCCGGGCGTGGCCGCTGGTACTGCAGGCGGCGCTGGCCGGTGGCGCGGCCATTCCTGTCCAGGTACTCCAGCACGATGCGGTCGAGCTGGCCGGCATCGTCATAGCTGTAGACATCCTGGCACCACCACGTGCGCCCCGCCGTGCTCCAGTTGCACATCACTTCACGCAGCAGGCGGTCGCCTTCCCAGTGGTAGGTACGGTCGATGCCGCGACCCTCGTCCACCAGATCCAGTGCCTGCAGTCGTCCCTCTTCCTCGCGGAATTCCCAGGCGGCGTTGATCCGACCACCGTCATGGAAGCTGAGGTACTGGCGATGACCCGGCGCATGCAGCCACACGCCGACACGGCCGGACGGGCTGCGCTCGAACACGATGCGCCCCGCCTCATCCAGGCCGTGCTGCACGTGCTTGCGTGCATCCACCTTCGCATCGGCCACCCAGCGCGGCGGCGGCGTACCGCTGGATTCGCGCGGGAACGGCGTGAGGTACCCCATCGATGCAGTCGCCCAGCGCCAGCTGACCACCTGCGCTTCGCAGCGCGCCTGCAGCGCGAGGGCGGCGGCGGGTTCGGCATGGGCCTGGTACAGCGCCTTGAGCATGGTCGAGATCCATTCAACACGGCGCGCGACCATAGCATGTGCGACCGCGCCGTCATGGCACGCAGGTCGCGGAAACGACAACGCCCCGCGGGTGCGGGGCGTTGCCGGGTGCTGCATGGAACCGGTGCTTACCAGTTCATGTTCAGCGAGACACCCACGGTGCGCGGTTCGTTGTAGACCGCGGCCATGTAGTTCTCGATCACGCCCTTGAGGTTCTTCTCGTTGGTGATGTTGCGCGCGAACAGCGCCACTTCGTAGGCACCGTAGTTGCCGGAGTAACCCAGCTTCAGGCCGCCTTCGAAATCACCCTTGGAGTTGAACTCCTTGCTGTCGTACAGGACGAAGCTGGTGTAACCCTGCTTGTTCCAGTCGGTGGACACGAACATGGTGCCGGCATCGCTGACCGGGAAGTCATAACGCGCAGCGAAGTTCACGTTGTACTTCGGCGCGTTCGGCAGCGGGTTGCCGTCGATCTGGGCGAAGGTGTTCGCACCGACCTTGATGGTCGGGTCGTTCACGGTGCACACCACGGCGCCGTTCAGCGCGCAGACCTGCGCATACACGCGCTTGTCCTGGATCTCGCTGTGCAGCAGGCTCAGGCCGGCGCTCAGGGTCAGGTTCGGGATCGGGCGCAGTTCCATGTCGGCTTCAAAGCCGTAGGCCTTGGCCTTGTCGGCGTTGAACAGCACGCCGTTGCCGTCCGAATCGTTGCCGTTGAGCTGGATGTCGTTGACTGTGTAGGTGAACGCGGTGGCGTTCAGGC
Source organism: Stenotrophomonas sp. SAU14A_NAIMI4_5 (assembly GCF_003086795.1). Lineage (NCBI taxonomy): Bacteria > Pseudomonadati > Pseudomonadota > Gammaproteobacteria > Lysobacterales > Lysobacteraceae > Stenotrophomonas > Stenotrophomonas sp. SAU14A_NAIMI4_5. The sequence goes on from NZ_CP026003.1 coordinate 2,980,935, forward strand.
GCAGGCGGTTGTCCCACAGGCTGCTCTTCACGCCTGCTTCCCACGACAGGATCGTTTCCGAATCGGCGGTGGTGAAGTCGGCGTTGAACACGGCCGAACGGCCCTGGATGGTCGGGCCACGGAAGCCACGTGCCACCTTCGCGTAGACGCTCACGTTCGGGGTGAACTGGTACATCGCGCTCAGGTCCCAGCTCGGGGTGGTGTCGGACATCTTCACGTCCGTACGGCCCTTGTAGGTGACCACGCCGGCAGCGGTGTCAGCGGTCTTCAGCAGGCGGGTGTGCTTCTCGTCCTTGGTCTGGCGCAGGCCGGCGGTGATGCTGAACTTGTCGGTGAAGGCGTAGCTGATCTGGCCGAAACCGGCCCACGAGGTGTTCTTGTTGCGCAGGCGCACCCAGTTGTTCGGGTTGCGGGCCGCGCCCTGCAGGAACCACGCGCGCTGGTAGAAATCGGTGGTGTCGCTGCCGTTGAAGTAGAACGCGCCGGCCTGCCACTGCAGGGCATTGTCGTCATGGCTGGCCAGGCGGAATTCCTGGGTCCACTGGTCCAGGTCGCGGATCTGGCCCATCGACTGGCCGTAGCCGTTCGGCACGCCGTTGACCGGGAAGTTCACCGCGGCGCCGCCGTCGGTGTCGCCACGGCTGTAGCCGGAGGTGGTTTCGTAGGCGGTGATCGAGGTGAAGTCGACCGCGCCGAAGTCATAACGCGCCTTCACCGAGCCGCCGTAGGTCTTGTAGGCCTGCGGGTTGTTGTCGGCTTCGTCGTAGGCGACCTTGTCGCGCGGCACGTCGGTCTGGTTCGAGCCCTTGGTCAGCGCGTTGCGCAGGAACAGGGTCGAGGTGCCTTCGTAGTCGCGGGCGTGGGCCGAGGCCAGGATCGAGAACTGGTCGCTCGGGGTCAGCAGCAGCTGCGCGCGCACGTTGCGGTCGTCGAAGCCGCCCATGGCGTTCTTCTTCGGGCTGACCGTGCCATCGGCGCTGGGGCCGGTGTAGGTGTTGTCGACGTAGTCGTCGCGGTGCTGGTACAGGGCCGACACGCGGAACGCGGCGACATCGTTGATCGGGCCGCCGAAGCCGCCGTCGATCGACACGCTGTTGTAGCTGGCATAGCTGGCGCTGACGCGGCCGCTGTAGTCTTCGCTCGGCTTGATGGTGTCGAACTTGACGATGCCGGCGGTGGTGTTGCGGCCGAACAGCGAGCCCTGCGGGCCGCGCAGCACTTCCACCTGGTCCACGTCATAGACCGGGTTGGACTTCAGCACCACGTGTTCCAGCACCACGTCGTCCTGGATGATCGACACCGGCTGCGAGGCACCCAGGTAGAAGTCGATGTTGCCCAGGCCGCGGATGTAGAAGCGCGGGAAAATGCGGCCGGTGGTGGTTTCCGCATACAGGCTCGGCACGCGGCCGGACAGCGCCAGCAGGGTGTCGTCGCCGCCGGCGGTGAAGTCACGCATGCGCTCGCCCTGCACCACGCCCACCGACACCGGCACTTCCTGCAGGTTCTGTTCGCGGTGCTCGGCGGTCACGGTGATCGTGTCCAGCGCGGTCGCGCTCGGCGCGTGGTCCTGCGCGGCGGCGCCGAAACTGGCGGCCAGGGCCAGGCCCGCACAGGCCAGGGCCAGCGGATGGCGACGGAAGGAAACAACGGACGACATGCCCGACGAACGGCGGGAATCGGTATGGGAAGGCATCGAGAGCTCTGAGGAGGCATCCGTGCGGCCTGCGCGAGCCGGGCGGTAGAAAAGGGAGACGCTGCGCAAGCGTTCATTATCGCCCGAATTGTTACGATTTCGTTGCGCACCCCGTCGCAGTCAGGTTGCCGCCCGCTGCGGCAAAGTGGGAGGCGGCAGCCGATGCCACCGCCTCCCCGGGCCCTGCTCCCCTTATGCGCCTGCGCCCACCGGCGTGCGATCCAGCACGAAGCGGCCGGCGGCATCCTGCAGCGCATGCGCCTGGCTGCTCATCGCCCGTGCCGAAGCCGACGCCTCCTCCACCAGTGCCGCGTTCTGCTGGGTCACGCCGTCCATCTGCACGATGCTCTGGTTGACCAGCTCGATGCCGGCGGCCTGTTCCTGGCAGGCATGGGCGATCTCGCCCACCAGACCACCGAGCTCGGTCACCGACGCCACCACGTCCTGGATGGTCCGCCCGGCATCACCGGCCAGCACGTTGCCTTCGGCCACCCGGGCCACCGAATCCTCGATCAGCCCCTTGATCTCCGCGGCAGCCAGCGTGGAGCGCTGCGCCAGCGCGCGTACCTCGCTGGCCACCACCGCGAAGCCACGGCCTTCCTCGCCCGCCCGCGCCGCCTCGACCGCGGCATTCAACGCCAGGATGTTGGTCTGGAACGCGATGCCATCGATCACCGCGATGATCTCGGCGATGCGCCGCGAGGCGGCATCGATCAGGCCCATCGTGGCCTGCATCTCCGCCATCGCCGCGCCACCGCGCCCGGCAACCTGTGCGGCCTCGCTCGCCAGCCGGTCGGCGCGGCGCGCATGGTCGGCGTTCTGGCGCACGGCCGAGGTCATCTCCTCGATCGACGCCGCCGACTCTTCCAGGTTGGCCGCCTGCTGTTCGGTGCGACGGGACAGATCGTCGTTGCCGGCGGCGATCTCCGCGGCCGCCAGGCTCACCGCGCCGGCCGCCTGCTGGATGCGGCCGACGATGCCGGTCAGCGCCCCCACGGTAGCGTTGGCGTCCTCGCGCATGCGCGCGAACACACCTTGCGACTGCCCGTCGATGCGGTGCCGCAGGTCACCCTCGGCGAGGTTGCGCAGCAGACCCGAGAGCGCCATCAGGTTCTCATCGGCCGTGCCCATCACGCTGTTGAGGCCCTGCACCATCTGCCGGAAATCGTTGGCGAAGGCCTGCGCATCACCGCGCACGCTGAAATCGCCGGCGGCAGCGGCGGCCACCAGGCGCTTGATCTCGCCATTGATGCCCTGCAGCTTCGAACGCACGCCATTGAGCGCGCCGGTGATCGCCACCTGCTCACCGGGCAGCACGTCCATCGTCTGCTGCAGGTCGCCCTCGGCGTAGCGCTCGACCAGGGCGACCATGCGCTGCTGGGTCTGCAGGTGCGCGGCCACCAGCGCATTGGTACCGGCCACCATGGTGCGGAATTCACCCTCGAAGGCCTGCTCGTCGATGCGATGGCTGACCACGCCGGCGGAATGGCGTTCGCCCATCACCGCCTGCGCCTGCAGTATTTCCCGCAGCTTGGAACGCATCTGCTGCAGCGACCCGAGCACGCGGCCGACTTCGTCATCGCGGCGCACCTCGATCTCGCGGTCCAGGCGACCGCTGGCGACATCGCGCGCGACCTGCGCGGCCGCAGCCAGCGGACGGCCCAGCAGCTGGCGCACCACCAGCACGATCAGGGTCACCACCGTCGCCAGTGCCAGCGCCGAGATCAGCGCGATGCGCAGCATCAGGCCGTTGAGTACCTCGTCCAGCACCGACTGCGGTTCAAGGCCCAGCACCAGCCACTGCCAGGCGCCGTAGCGCTGCGCCGAGACAAACCAGGCCTGCTCGGTGCCGCCAGCGGCCGGGCGCAGGTGCAGGCGCGCCTGCGTGCTGCTGCCGTCCAGCAGCGCCTGCAGCGCGGGAAGATCCTGCGCGGCCACCTGTTCCTGCAGTACGCCACCCTCGCCTTCGGCGGCGGCCAGCACGCGGCCGCGCTCCTTGCCTGCGCGGGTGTCCACCACGATGAAGCGCCCTTCGCGGCCCAGCGTGGCCTCGCGCAGGCGCGTCTTCAGCGCGGCCAGGCCCTGCGAATAGTCCTGGCCGACGAAGGCGATGCCGGCCACGCTGCCATCGGCAGCGAGGATCGGCATGTAATGGGTCATGTAGTCGGTGCCGAACAGATGCGCCGGGCCGGTATAGCCCTGCCCCGCGCGCACCCGTGCATAGGCCGGATTGGCGTGATCGAGCACGGTGCCGAGCACGCGCTCGCCCTGCGCATTGCGCAGCGAGGTGGCGACGCGCACGAAATCATCGCCATCGCGCACGAACACCGTGGCCACGCCACCGGTGGCGTCGGCGAAGCGATCGACTTCGGTCGACGTCGGCCCGATCGACTGGCTGCCCAGCCGCAGGGTCGGCGCGCTGCGGCCGACCACGTCGATGGGCGCAGCGCCATCGGCCTGTGCCTCGCCCTGCGGCAGCATCGCGCGGAAGGTGCCGGCGATGCGCTCGGTGCTCTCGCTCAGGCTGCGGTCGTACAGCTGCACCGAATCGCGCATCAGCACGGTGGCGGTGTCCAGGCCGGCGCTCACGCGCTGCTGGTAGCTGTCGGCGGTATCGCGGTAGATCAGGATCGCCAGCGCGGCGAAAGCGACGGTGGTGATCGCGGCCATCAGCAGCGCCAACCGCGAGGCGATGGTCAGCGAACGCGACGGCGGCGAGGCGGAAAAACGGGATGCAGCGGGGGTCATCATGGGGAAACAGATCCGTGGAAGGGAGCGCTCGAAAGCGTCCCCTGTTAACGGCACCGTTCCGGTCCTCTTTACGCCTCCCGCCTAGCCGGATCTGGCTATTGACGCTGCCAAGCCATTGATTCAGAAACCTTGTTCAGCTTCGCCACTGGCGTCGGTGGGCCCGGGGCCCAGCACCGTGCGCGCGCCGGGAATGCCATCGGCGCCTACGGTCGCTACAGCATGCAGCTGGTCCAGGCGGACCCGGCGCTCGCCGTCGGGCGCATCCAGAAGCAGGAACTCCTCCTTGTCCGCGGTGCTGACAGTGGTCCGCGCACGCGCCACGAAGCGGCTGCCATCGCGCAGTTCGACCTGCAGCAGGGCGTGGTGCAGGCAGGCGATTTCCAGCACATCGTGCAGGTCGCACTCGATCGGGCGGTAATCGGTCATGGGGCGTCCCTCGGCGGTGAAGGTGCCCAGCCTGCCACGGCTGCCGGGTCGCTGCTTGGCAAGCCCCGGAGGCAGCGCTACACTGGATGCGCCGTGGGGCCATAGCTCAGCTGGGAGAGCGCGTCGTTCGCAATGACGAGGTCAGGAGTTCGATCCTCCTTGGCTCCACCACTATTCAGAGAAGCCCGTAGATCCCAGTGATCTGCGGGCTTTTTCTTTGGGCCGCCGTCGCGGTGGCGGTCACCCATCCCCACGCCCTGCGCTAGGATCATCATCTCGACACCTACCGAGGATGCACGGATGCATGCAGTCACTGCCCTGCTGGCGCTGGTCGCGCTGGCCGTTCTCGCCGCCCCTGCACTCGCCGCCGATGCCGCGCCGGAAGACAGTGCACAGTGGGGCCTGCGCAAGGAAAGCCCGATCAAGGTATGCCAGCCTGCTGGCCAGCAGGCCTATCTCGAACAGCTGGTCTGCAGCGACCAGACACGCCCGCGTTTCGAGCGTGGCGGCAACGTCGGCAGCCTCAATCCACCGTCCAGCGACCGTGCCGTCAGCGCACGTCAGTTCGAGGCGATGATGACCTTCGCGCCGCTGGCCGAAGGCACGCCCGACTACCACGTCATCGACCGTTACGACGTGCACTGCGGCGAGACCACCACCGCGGTCTACATGGACATGTACCACTGCCCAGCCGTACCTGTGCCGCGCGCGCCTGCCGGGTTCACGCTGCAGGACTGAACGCCCGGGCAGCCACAGCCGTCGCCGCCCTCAACCCGGCTCCTGGCTCCCATCCTTGCGCCGCGGCCGGCGCGAATGCGCGTCATGCACCTGCTGGTCCTGCTGGCCGGGCCGCTGCTTTGCCACCTCGTCCTGACGGCGGTCCTGGCGGCTTTCCTCGGCACCTTCGCGGGCCTGCTGCTGGTTGGGGTTCTGCTTGTCGTTCATGGGGGCGCTCCGGCCGGCAACAGGCCGGCCCGGTCAACGCACGCTAGACGCGCGCCGGTGATGCGATGGTCAGGCCGCCGCGAGCGCCGCGTGCAGGGCGCCTGCAGCTCAGGCCTGCACGCACTCGCGCACCGCGAACGGATGTCCGCAGGCACTGCATTCGGAATGACCGAAGGCCAGTTCCAGCAGCTGCTCCGCGCGGATATCGCCATCGCCGCGCACCTGCTGCAGCAGCCACTGCTCGGCCACGCCGACCGGTTCACCGGGCAGCAGCGCAGACGTCGCCGACGGGGCACCGAACACCGGGTCCTCATGGCAGACATACGGGGCTTCAACATCCAGCGTGCAGTACAGATCGGCCGAACAGGCCACGCACTCCCCCACGATCTCGCCCTCGGCAAGCCGGTCCAGGTGCTGTGACCAGGCTTTTTCACCACTCAGCCCCAGCCAGGCCTGGCGCAGCCAGCCACGCTCACCATGCCCATCGTGCGACAGCGGCACCGCCTCCCGGCCACTGCCCCGCAGGCGCTTCTGCACCTTGCTGCGCAACGCCTGGATGACATCGCCGTGCGGCACCAGTCCCGGGTCGCCCACGTCCGAGCCGGCGACGATCGCACCGGCCAGCAGCAAGGCATCATCACTGTCGCTGCGCCCGGTTTGCCGTGCGATCGAGAGCAGCACCGGCAGTGCGGCGTGGCTGGCCGGGTAGACCGTGCCCTGGTGGCACAGATGCGACCAGATGTCGTTCCAGTCCTGCTGGTGCTGCGGGTCCATCAGCGCGGCCAGCAGTGCACCCGCTTCAGAGGCGTCGCCATAGGCACACTGCAGCGCGCCCCAATCGATGGCATGAACGTCGGCGGTCCTTGGCATGTCCTTCCCTGGTCGATGCGATAGGCGCCCAGCATGACCCATCGGCGGGCCGATTGGACAGCGCGCTTGTGGCTGCAACCCGCGCGCGGCCACAATCGGCACATCCACCGACGCACAAGGAAGCGCCATGAATCGCCCCGCCCTGCTGGCTTCACTGCTGGTCCCGTTGCTGCTGACGACCGGCTGCGCCCATCGCCTGGCCGCCGCGCCGCCGCCGGTGTCCGGCTACATCGGCAACTACGAAGCCGTGCGTGCCGCGCAGGACGATCCGGCGCGCGGCATTTCCGGCACCTTCGCCATGTCCGTGCAGGCCGTCGGCAGCGACGCTGGCCGCATCTACCTCAACAGCGAACGCGACTACCGGCACCCGCTGAACATCACCCTCAGCATGGATGCCGCGCTGCGCCCCGCACTGGAAGAAGCGCTGGGCCTGAAGCTGGACTACCTGCAGAACCGCCGCCTGCTGGTAGGCGGCACCGCGCGCCGGGTCCGCATCGACTTCATCAACGCCAGCGGCCAGCCCAGCGGCAAGTACTACTACCAGACGCAGATCAGCGTCAGTGATCCACGCCAGGTGCGTTTCGCCCCGTGAGTGCGCGCGGCAGCGCACTGCGGGCGCTTGATTTCGATGCCGCCGACGGCAGCATCGGCCTGGGTGAGCTGCCGCTGAGGATCGGGCCGACGCTCACGCTGGCACAGGCCCACGCGGGTTTTGCCGCGCTGCTGCAGGACAGCCGCGACCTCGGCAACGGCTACCAGTGGCTGCACCTGCGAAGCCTGCAGCTGCAGGGCGTGCCGGCGGCAGTCGCCCTGTGCTTCCACGGGCAGGCGCTGTCGATGCTGTCCATCGGCGTGCAGCTGCCCGGCGCGCCGATGGAAGACGGCTGGCCCACCCAGGCCGCCATCGATGCCGAAGTCACGTTCATGCGCCGTGCCCTGGCCAAAGCGCTGGGACACCCGCTCAACGCCGGCCGCGCCCGTTTCGAGTGGGGCGAGGCCTGGGCAGTGTTCGACCCGAAGGGCTTCATGGCCAGCAGTGGGTTGTCCTACCGCTAGCGCGGCGCCCTGCCCGGCCGAATCGCCGTGGCAGGTTCAATCAAGCTTCACCACCAGCTTGCCGAAGTTGCGCCCCTGCAGCAGGCCGAAGAAGGCTTCCGGGGCACGCTGCAATCCTTCCACCACGTCCTCGCGGTACTGGATGCGCCCTTCGCGCAGCCACTGCGCCATCTCGCGCTCGAATTCCGGCCACAGGTGCTTGAAGTCATGCACGATGAAGCCGCGCACGGTCAGCCGCTGGCGCAGGATCTGGCTGAACAGTGCTGGCAACCGGTCCGGACCCGGTTGCTCGACACCGCGTGCGTTGTAGGTGGCGATGGTGCCGCAGACCGGAACACGCGCGAAATCGTTGAGCAGAGGCAGCACCGCGTCCAATACATGGCCGCCGACGTTCTCGAAGTAGACGTCGATGCCATCCGGCACCGCGTCGCGCAGCTGCGCGGCGAAGTCTGGCGCGCGATGGTCCAACGCCACGTCCACGCCCAGCGTGTGCAGGTAGGCCTGCTTGGCTGCACCCCCGGCGATGGCCACCACACGCGCGCCCTGCAGGCGCGCCAGCTGGGCAACGGTGGCGCCGACCGGCCCGCTCGCCGCCGCCACGACCAGCGTCTCGCCCGGCTTCAAGCGGGCAATTTCATGCAGGCTGGAATACGCGGTGAAGCCAGGCATGCCGAACACGCCCAACGCCGTGCTCAGCGGCAACCCGGCCACGTCGAGGCGGCGCCCCAGCGCGGCGGCCGGCAGCACCGCATGGGTCTGCCAGCCACCCGGTGCCAGCACATGGTCACCCACGGCAACATCGGCCACGGTGGACTGCAGCACCTCAGACACGGTCTGCCCTTCCATCACCGCGTCCAGCGCGACCGGCGCAGCATAGGACGGGCCATCGTCCATGCGTCCGCGCATGTACGGGTCCAGCGACAGGTAGCGGTTGCGCAGCAGCACCTCGCCTGGCTGCAGTGCCGGCAGCCGGGCCTGCTCGAGGCGGAAATTGGCATCGGTCGGCGCTCCCTGCGGGCGTGAGGCCAGGACGATGCGCGTGGTGTTGGTCGGGGTATCGGACATGGCAAGGGTCTCTGCTGCGGGCAGCATCGAAAAGGGAAAGCCGACGGTACGCCTCCGCCCCCGCCTTGGGCGGCGACGGAAACAGCGTTCCACCGGCCGCTGCACACGCAGCCCGGCACAGCCCCTGCCGCTGCGACTTTGCCGATATCGGCGCACCGCTGATTTCCGTCGCGGAGCACGCTCGCGGTGCATGCCCCCGCGCTGCCGGCATCCCCCGCCAACCAGCGGCCCGCGTTCCGCCGCGCACGCAGGATCAAGCACTTGCGCGCGCGCAGACGGCAATGTGAAGGTTTTTTGCCAAAACGCTTGCCGAATGCGGTCTACCTCCGTAACATGCGCGTCCTCGGCAGCGACCTCGCTGCAACGAAACAAGTGGCCGAGTAGCTCAGTTGGTAGAGCAGGGGATTGAAAATCCCCGTGTCGGCGGTTCGATTCCGTCCTCGGCCACCACTTTCGAAGGCCTGCAGAAATGCAGGTCTTTTTTTTCCGGCCACTGCGTCCGCGCGGTTGGCCTGCCAAACTGGCCGAGTAGCTCAGTTGGTAGAGCAGGGGATTGAAAATCCCCGTGTCGGCGGTTCGATTCCGTCCTCGGCCACCAGTTTGAAGACCTGCAGAAATGCAGGTCTTTTTTTTTGCCCCTTCGCTGCCCACGCATCTGTAGTACGGTCATTGGCTGACCGCATGGAGCGACGATGACATGGACGACAACCCCGCCCTGCCCCGATTGCAGCGATCGCTGCGACGCCTTCAATGGCTGGTCGCCGGCCTTGCCCTGCTGGTGGCTGCCCTGGCCGCGACGACCCTCTGGCTGCTTCTGCAGCGCCAGGCCCCGCTGCACATCGATGCGCTGACCACCCGCAGGCTGCAGGTGCTGGACGATCGTGGAATCGTGCGTGTGGAGATCAGCCAGGCCGCCATGAATGACGGCAGGCGCAGCCGGTCCGCCGGGCTGCTCATCTTTGACCGCACCGGCGCCGAGCGCGGCGGTTTTACCACCTACGACGATGGCGGCGTCAGCATTGCCCTGGATGCGCCGGTGGGTCGGGGCGAGGCACCGCTTCGTGACCGCATCGGCCTGACGGTCGACGCCGACGGCTCGTCACAGGTTCTGTTGACCGACAACCAGACCCGCGGCGTGGTGCACCTGCGCGCGAATGGCGAAGGCGGCGGGGGCGTGGATCTGTTCAAGTGGGAGATGGACAACGGCATCCTGCATACCCGCACCCTGACCCACGACGGCGAGGAATCCAGCCAAGCGCCATTCGGCCAGTAGCCTCGGATTCCCCGCCGGGGGCATTCACACCCCACCGCCGCCACTCGCCTACGCTCGAAGCTCTCGCCCGGAGCCTGCCCATGCCGATGCGCCTGCGCCCTGCCCTGTTGACCTGCCTGCTGCTGGCCGCCGCGCCGGCCTTCGCTGCCGAACCCGTGCGTGCAGTCGAGGCCCTGGACATCGACCGCTATGCCGGCCAATGGCACGAAATCGCGCACCTGCCGGTGTCGTTCCAGAAGCAGTGCGTGGGCGAGATCACCGCCAACTACGGGCTGCGCCGCGATGGCCGCATCAGCGTCACCAATGCCTGCCGCAACCGCGAGGGCGAACGGGTGGTGGCCGATGGCGTGGCACGCCCGGTTGAAGGCCAACCCGGCCAGCTGCAGGTGCGCTTCGCCCCGGACTGGCTGAGCTGGGTACCGCTGGTCTGGGCCGACTACTGGGTGATCGCGCTGGACCCGGAGTACCAGTGGGCGGTCGTTGGTGAACCCGACCGCAGGTATCTGTGGATCCTCTCGCGCCTGCCGGAGATGGACCGCACGCTGTTCGAGCAGCTCAAGGCCAAGGCCGAAGCGATGGGCTACGACCTGGCGCCGCTGAAGATGATGGCCCCGCTGCGCGATTCCGCGCCCACGCCCACGCCGGCCGACTGAACCCGGACCCTCCCGCCACCCACGGAGCACCCTTGCGGGCGCTTCGCGCGCGGCTGCGCGTCGCGCCCCTAACGTTGATGTTCACGCGCTACCCTCTGCGACGGGTCGCCGCGGGCGATCCATTCCACCATACGCCGTAGTATGCTTATCCCTCGCACCCCCTACAAAGGACCTGCGCCCATGCTCCACCGTTTCCGTTTCGCCTTGATCGTCCTGTGCACCCTGGCCCTGGCTGCTTGCAGCGATGGCATCGTCAAGCGTGTTTCGGAACCGGCGGCCAGCCTGCAGCAGCTCACCGTGGGCGCCGACGGCAACTGGACCGTGGCCCTGCGCCTGCAGAACTACAGCTCGATGCCCATGACGTTCGACGATGTCTCGCTGACCCTGACCGTCGGCGACACCGAAGCGGGCACCCTGCAGGCCAAGCCGGCCATCTCCATCGGCGGCACCTCGGCCGACGTCATCAACCTCAACCTGGTGCCCAGCTCCGGCGCGCGCCTGGTCGTGGCCGACGCCCTGGCCGGCAACCGCACCCTGGCCTATGGCCTGAAGGGCACGGTGGCCGCCACCCCGCAGGAAAAGAAGCAGCGCAGCTTCGACATCAGCGGCCGCAGCACCCTCAACCAGGCCCCGGGCCTGCCCGGCGTGCTGCGCTGAGATTCCCCATTCGCCGCGGCATTGCCTGCCGCGCCCTTTTGTCCTGATCGAGACGTCACCGATGAGCAGCTACACCGCCCCGCTTTCCGACCTCCGTTTCGCCCTGCACGACGTGCTCAAGGTCGAACCGCTGTTCGCCCGCCTGGGTTTCACCGACGCCACCGCCGACGTGGTCGATGCCGTGCTGGAAGAAGCCGGCCGTTTCAGCGCCAGCGTGCTGGCACCGCTCAACAGCGTGGGCGACGAGATCGGCTGCGTGCTCGACCAGGCCACCGGTGAAGTGACCACCCCGCCCGGCTTCAAGCAGGCCTACGACCAGTTCGTCGATGGCGGCTGGACCGGCCTGACCGCCGCACCGGAGCTGGGTGGCCAGGGCCTGCCGCACACCCTGGGTGTGCCGCTGAACGAAATGATCAACGCCGCCAACCTGGCGTGGGGCAATTTCCCGCTGCTCTCCCACGGCGCCATCGAAGCGCTGAAGCAGCACGGCGAGGCCTGGCAGCACGACGCCTTCCTCAAGCCGCTGATCGAAGGCCGCTGGACCGGCACCATGTGCCTGACCGAACCGCATTGCGGCACCGACCTGGGCCTGCTGAAGACCAAGGCCGAACCGAATGCCGATGGCAGCTACGCGATCACCGGCACCAAGATCTTCATCACCGCCGGCGAGCACGACCTGACTGAGAACATCGTGCACCTGGTGCTGGCCAAGCTGCCCGACGCCCCTCCGGGCGCCAAGGGCATCTCTCTGTTCGTCACCCCCAAGTACAAGGTCGACCGCGATGGCAACGTCGGCGAGCGCAATGCACTGCGCTGCGGCTCGATCGAGCACAAGATGGGCATCAAGGGTTCGGTCACCTGCGTGATGAACTTCGACGGTGCGCAGGGCTACCTGGTCGGCCAGCCGCACAAGGGCCTGCAGGCGATGTTCACCATGATGAACACCGCACGCCTGGGCGTCGGCCTGCAGGGCATCGGCCTGTCCGAGCGCGCCTACCAGAACGCGCTGAAGTACAGCCGTGAGCGCCTGCAGTCGCGCGCGCTCAGCGGCGCCAAGTTCCCGGAGAAGGCGGCCGACCCGATCCTGGTGCACCCGGACGTGCGCCGCATGCTGCTGACCATCAAGTCGCTGGTCGAAGGCAGCCGCCTGCTGGCCCTGCATGCGGCCACGCTGATCGATGTGGCGCACAGCGCCGACGATGCCGCCGAGCGTGAGCGCGCCGACACCCTGGTCAGCTTCCTCACCCCGATTTCCAAGGCCTGCCAGACCGAATGGGGCATCGAGAACACCTACAACGCCCTGCAGTGCTTCGGTGGCCACGGCTACATCCGCGAGCACGGCATGGAGCAGCTGGCCCGCGATGCGCGCATCACCACGCTGTATGAAGGCACCACCGGCATCCAGGCGCTGGACCTGATCGGCCGCAAGACCGCGTCCAGCCAGGGCGCCGGGCTGAAGCTGATGCTGGCCGAGATCGAAGCGTTCGCGAAGGAACACGAAGGCAACGAGGCACTGGCCGAGTTCATCGGCCCGCTGCAGGCCAAGGCCGCCGAGTGGGGCAAGCTGACCATGGACGTGCTCAAGCGCGCCGCCGGCAACCCGGACGAACTGGGCGCGGCCAGCTACGACTACCTGTTCTATTCGGGTTACGTGGTGCTGGCCTACTGGTGGGCCCGCAGCGTGGCCGCCGCCGACGCCAGCGCGCACGGCGCCGCCTTCGCCCAGGGCAAGCGCGAGACTGCCCGCTTCTACTTCGCCCGCGTCCTGCCGCGCACCCTCGCCCACGCCGCCGCGATGCAGGCCGGCGCCGCCCCGCTGATGGCGATGGACGACGAGCGCTTCGGCGCCTGAGCCCAGCCCCGACACCCCGGTAGTGCCGGCCGCTGGCCGGCAGTGGTAGATCCACGCCATGCGTGGATGTGGGGTCTGGATGCGGGGTCAGAGCCCTTTCCTGCGGAAAGGGATCCGACCCCGGCCCCAACGGTAGTGCCGGCCGCCGGCCGGCAGTGGTAGATCCACGCCATGCGTGGATGTGGGGTCTGGATGTGGGGTCAGAGCCCTTTCCTGCGGAAAGGGATCCGACCCCTCCTTCCACGCCCCGGAAGATCGAGGAACGCGCGGACCCGAATCATTGCGACCTGGATATCTCCCTCCAGGCGATATCCAAATCGCAATGATTCGGGTATAAGCTGTTTTCCCGATGGAGACAGACACTACACGCTTGGGTCTGATCGAAGCCGGAGCCTCGATTTCTGCTCCGGGCGCCGCGTCATCGCCCAATGCCAGCCCGCTGCATCGCCCCGGCACCGTCCGCCTGCTCTCGCTTGACGCCCACGGACGCGTCCTGGATTGGATCACCTGGCAGGACGCCGCCTGTCTCTACGCCCGCAATGCGGTGTCCTGGACACTGGGCGACCCGTGCCTGCACATCCACGGCGGCACCAACCGGCTCAGCGGCCTGCAGAGCGGCATGGACCTGCATCCGATCATCGCCGCCCGCGGCCACGCCCGCTCGCGCGCCCCGGACCCCACGCCGAACCTGACCAACCCGGCCCTGTTCGCCCGCGACGCCCACCTGTGCCTGTACTGCGGCCAGCAGTTCAACCGCCCCACCCTCACCCGCGACCACGTCATGCCGCTGTCCAAGGGCGGCCTGGACTGCTGGGAAAACGTGGTCACCGCCTGCTTCCAGTGCAACTCGCGCAAGAGCAACCGCACCCCGCAGCAGGCCAACATGCCCCTGCTGGCCATCCCCTACCGGCCCAGCTGGATCGAGCACCTGATCCTCTCCAACCGCAACATCCTGGCCGACCAGATGGCCTTCCTGAAGGCGCAGCTGCCCAAGCGATCCAAGCTCAGCACCTGAACACCGGCACCGGCAACCCTCACCGTCCTGTCACGGGCGGCGGCGTTTGCTTGCCCCACCCCCGATTGAGGGCGAAAATGGGCGTTCAGAATAAGTGCGAACACGATGATCGACTCTGCCCGCTATCCCCGCCTCGCGCGCATCCAGACGCCCGATGACCTGCGTACGTTCGACGAATCCGAAATGCGCGCGGTCGCCGATGAACTGCGCGCCTACCTGATCGAATCGGTGGGCAAGAGCGGTGGCCATTTCGCTGCCGGCCTGGGCGTGATCGAACTCACCGTGGCCCTGCACTACCTGTACCAGACCCCGCACGACCAGCTGGTCTGGGACGTCGGCCACCAGACGTACCCGCACAAGATCCTCACCGGCCGCCGCGACGAGATCCACACCGTCAAGCAGAAGGACGGCGTGGCGCCGTTCCCCAAGCGCGAGGAAAGCGAGTACGACACCTTCGGCGTCGGCCATTCCTCCACCTCGATCTCGGCGGCGCTGGGCATGGCCATCGCGCGCCAGTCGCAGGGCGATGACCGCAAGGTCGTGGCCGTCATCGGCGACGGCGCGATGACCGCCGGCATGGCCTTCGAGGCGCTGATGCACGCCGGCGGCATGGATCCGGAACCGAACCTGCTGGTGATCCTCAACGACAACAACATGTCGATCTCCGAGGCCGTCGGCGGGCTGACCAAGATGCTCGGCCGCGCCACCGGCAGCCGCACGCTCAACGCGCTGCGCGAAGGCGGCAAGAAGATCCTTGGCGACAAGAAGAACAATCCCGCGCGCTTCGTCAAGCGCTGGGAAGAACACTGGAAGGGCATGTTCGTGCCGTCCACCATGTTCGAGGAAATGGGCTTTCACTACACCGGCCCGATCGACGGCCACGACATGCCCGCCCTGCTGTCCACGCTGAAGACGCTGCGCGCCTCCAAAGGCCCGAAGCTGCTGCACGTGATGACCACCAAGGGCAAGGGTTACGAGCCGGCCGAGGGTGACCAGATCGGTTACCACGCGGTCGGTCCGTTCGATCCGGACAAGGGCCTGGTCGCCAAGACCGGCGCCAAGAAGCCGACCTATACCGACGTCTTCAGCGACTGGCTGTGCGATGCCGCCGCCGCCGAGCCGCGCCTGTACGGCATCACCCCGGCGATGCGCGAAGGCTCCGGCCTGGTGCGCTTCAGCAGGGAGTACCCGCAGCGCTACTTCGACGTGGCCATCGCCGAGCAGCATGCGGTGACCCTGGCCGCGGGCATGGCCACCCAGGGTGGCAAGCCGGTGGTGGCGATCTACTCCACCTTCCTGCAGCGCGCGTACGACCAGCTCGTGCATGACGTGGCCATCCAGGACCTGGACGTGCTGTTTGCGATCGACCGCGCCGGCGTGGTCGGCCCGGACGGTGCGACCCATGCTGGCAACCTGGACCTGAGCTTCCTGCGCTGCGTGCCGAACATGGTGGTGATGGCGCCGTCCAATGAAGCCGAATGCCGGCAGATGCTGAGCACCGGCCTGCAGCACCCGGGCCCGGCCGCCGTGCGCTACCCGCGCGGCACCGGCACCGGCGTGGATGCCGGCAGCGACCTGTCGACCCTGCCGATCGGCAAGGGCGAACTGCGCGTACAGGGCAGCCGCGTCGCCCTGCTGGCCTTCGGCAGCAGCGTGGCCGCCGCCGAACAGGTGGGCCGCGAGCTGGGCCTGAGCGTGGTCAACATGCGTTTCATCAAGCCGCTGGACCGCGAGCTGGTGCTGGCCATGGCCAACAGCCACGACGGCCTGGTGACGATCGAGGACAACGTGGTGGCCGGCGGCGCCGGTTCGGCCGTGGCCGAGCTGCTGAATGCCGAAGAGGTGCTGCGCCCGATCCTGCACCTGGGCCTGCCCGACAGCTTCCAGCACCACGCCAGCCGCGAGGACCTGCTGGCCGAAGCCGGTATCGATGCCGCCGGCATCCGCGCGGCAGTGCTGAAGCGCTGGCCGAAGCTGGCCAACGGTACGCCGCCGCTGAGCGCGGCGAGCTGAGTAGATCCACGCCGTGCGTGGATGACGCCCCCAGTAGATCCACGCCATGCGTGGATAAGGGGTCAGAGCCCTTTCCTGCGGAAAGGGATCCGACCCCAACCTCGACGCTCCAGTAGATCCACGCCGTGCGTGGATAAGGGGTCAGAGCCCTTTCCTGCGGAAAGGGATCCGACCCCAACCTCGACGCCCCGGTAGATCCACGCCATGCGTGGATGAGGGGTCAGAGCCCTTTCCTGCGGAAAGGGATCCGACCCCGACCTCGACGCCCCGGTAGATCCACGCCATGCGTGGATAAGGGGTCAGAGCCCTTTCCTGCGGAAAGGGATCCGACCCCGACGTAGACGCTCAGCCGTAGCTGACCGCCTCGACGAACGCGCCACTGGCTTCCACGCGCACTGCGGCACGCTGGCCGGTGTCGGTGAAATGCAGGCGCGCGAGGGTTTCGGCGAAATCGAAGGCACGGACACCGTCGCGGAACTCGATCGGTTCCGGCTTGTCCGGGTGCAGCACGCGCCACTGGCGCTGCTCACATTGCAGACGGATCAACATGCGTTGCTCACTCCTTGAACAGCGTATCGATGACGGTGGGCACACCGGGAGGCGCACTGCCCCCGGGTGCCGACGATACGAGGAATGAACTGTGATCGCCATCAGATTAATCTGAATCTGAATGACGAAAACGCCACCGTCGTCCGATCAGTTGATCTGGAACTGGGCCCGGCAGCCATCGCTGACCCACACACCCCGGCGGTCCCAGCCCCAGGTGCGGCCTTCCACGCAGGGGCTGCGCGAATCCTGCTTGACCAGGCGCACGTCGCGGCGGATGCGCGCGTCGCAGTACTTCTGCCGGCGATCGTTGGAATGGCAGGCGATCACCTGGCCACCGTTGCCGCCCCAGCCGCCGCCATGGCCCCAGCCACCGCCGCGGGATTCACCCACGAACTCGGCGCGGCAGCCCTGGGTCACCCACACACCACCGCGCGACTGGCCCCAGGTGCGGCCCTCCACGCACGCCGAGCCGGACAACTGCCGGATCAGCCGCGGACGCCCGTCCAGGCGGCATTCGTTGCTGCGGTTCTTGACCGACTCGCAGCGCACGATGCCACTGCCACGGTTGTCGTAGCGGTCGTCATGCCCGTAGTTCTGCGCCTGCGCGGCACCGGTGGCCGCCAACATCGGCAGCACCAGGCACGCCACGGTACCCCACCCCAACCCCCTGCCCGATCCTTTGCCCATTGCCATTTCTCCCGATGAATACGATGGCGCAAGCATCCGGGATTCCATGCGCGACGCACAGAGGGGGCAAGCGGCGCGGTTCCAAATCCGTTCAAGCAACCAAATCGGGCCTGACCAGACCAGCGCACGCGCGCACGTTCAGTGGCCGACCGCAACGCCGCCGTCCGGCGTACCCAGCTTCTCCTCGAACGCATAGGCAAACAACTCTGCGTCGTTGCTGATGCCGAGCTTGCGCATGGCCGAAAGACGCTGCCGGCTGATGGTGCTGACGGTCCGCCGCAACTGCGCGGCGATCTCGGTGATCGACGGCCCGGATACATACAGGCGCAGCACCTCCAGCTCCTTCGGCGACAGCACCGACAGCGACCGCTCGCGTCCGGCCTCCTGCAGGCAGGGCGCCAGCACGGGGTCCAGATAGAGGCGCCCCGCCAGCACCACGTCCACCGCTTCGCGCACGTTGTCCACGCCACTGCCCTTGTGGACCAGGCCGCGCACGCCCGAGCGCAGGGCCATGTGCAGCGAGGTCGCGTTGGTGATCATGGTGACCAGAATCACCGGCACATCAGGGTGATTGC
Source organism: Stenotrophomonas sp. SAU14A_NAIMI4_5 (assembly GCF_003086795.1). Classification (NCBI taxonomy): domain Bacteria; kingdom Pseudomonadati; phylum Pseudomonadota; class Gammaproteobacteria; order Lysobacterales; family Lysobacteraceae; genus Stenotrophomonas; species Stenotrophomonas sp. SAU14A_NAIMI4_5. The sequence goes on from NZ_CP026003.1 coordinate 2,999,015, forward strand.
GACTCAGCGCCTGCAACATCGCGTGGCCATCGGAGCGGCTGCCACCGGGCATGGAGAAATCGGTCACCACCAGGTCCACCAGCTCGCTGGCCAGGCAGGAGAGCAGCTGTTCGGCGCTGTGCGCCTCTGCCACCACGCGGTGCCGGCCGCCTGCCTCGACCACCACGCGGGTACCCAGCAGCACGATCGGATGATCGTCTGCAATGGCAATTCGAGTGAGCATGATGATTATCCCTGTGTAGCCACGCCGCAGTGCGCAACGAGAACGCTAATAATCCATCGGCGCGGCGTCAACTTAACATCGCGCCTTTTCGACGTTCCTCAGAACGCAGCTATTCGGCGGACTTTCAACTAATTGCATAAACCACAGGAAATCAAAACCAAAGCGAAACTTTCCCAATAGTTTCATGGCGTAAAATCCGGAAAGAGGATTACATGGCGCTCCCAGATCATTCACTGCGCCGAGCCCCATGGTCCGATTCCGTCGCTCATCTTTCGAGGATCCCAGCGAGCTGTTCGCGCCGCCACCGATGGCGCCGGCGACACTGCCGTCGGCCGCCCTGCCGTTCGTGCAGCAGCTGCGCATCCACCTCGCCGGCGACACCGCGATGCAGCGCCGGTCCGCCTATGCCGCGGTCATCCATGACGATGCGACGGTGTGCTGGCTGGATGCGAAAAACGACCGCATGATGACGACGGCACCCGCGCCGATCGCGCTGACACTGCTGCAGAAACTGCTGGCCGAGGAGCACCCGGCGTTGAGCCTGGCCCCGGTACCGCAGGAGTTGTTCGAGCAGCGCGCGATCGTGTCCAGCAACCTGCCGCTGCGCCCGTCCTTGTGGAACATCGGCCTGGCTGCAACGCGGCTCGACCGGCTGATGCCACCGCTGCAGATGGACGCAAAGCTGCGCCTGCGCCGCTGGCCGGATTTCCGCATCCTCGCGCACCGCCCCGACCACTTCCGTCTCTGTGCGCTGCTGATCAAACAGGGCGCCTCGGTGCAGGCGTGCTGCGAGATTCTCGACATGCCGCAACGCCCGGTGCAGTCGTTTTTCAACGCCGCCTTCCTCACCGCCTATGCCTTTCCGGTCATGGGTGAGGACGCACCGGTACGCCCCTCGCCCACCGACGGCCTCGTCAACCTGTGGCGCCAACTTCGTATCCGCTGGAGTGCATGACCGTGCGTGAGCACAAGATCGTAGTAATGGGCCCGCTCGGTGCCGGCAAATCCACCCTCGTGCAGACCCTCACCCAGGGCCGGGCCGTGGTGACCGAAGCGCGCAACACCGACCCCAGCGTGGGCAAGGAGTACACCACCGTGGCGATGGATTACGGCGACATCGACCTGCCCGGCGGCGACCGCCTGCGCCTGTATGGCTCGCCCGGGCAGGAACGCTTCTCGTACATCTGGCCGATCCTGCTGGCCGGTGCCGAAGGCGCAATCGTGCTGGTCGATGGCAGCAAGTGCGTCAACGCCACCCTCGCCGGCCAGCACCTGCAGGCGATTGCCGAGCACGCGCCGACCCTGCCGGTGGTCATCGGCATCACCAAGTGCGGGCGCACCGACGACCCGGTCCTGCCGCATTGGCAGGCCTGGCTGGGCGAGCACGCGCCGCACCTGCCCGCACTGCCGCTGGACCCGCGCGACATGAAGCAGGCCATCACTGCGATGGATCTGCTGATGAGCCAGATCGAATGCAACGCCATGGCGACCGCCGATGAATGACACCCTCCATGCCGCTGCGGCATTGAACGCGCTGGCACGCGACGTCTCCGGCATACAGGCCATCGTCGTCGCCAGCGCCGACGGATTCGCTCTCGCGCAGGCCGGCCCCAAGGGCAACGTCGCCGATCGCCTGGCCGCGATGACCAGCTCGATGCTGGGCTTGGCCAGCGCGCTCGGCCGCGAGCTGCGCTTTGGCGAGCTGGACACGCTGATCCTCGATGCCGCCGACGGCAAGGTGCTGATGCTGGCCATTCCCGGAAAGCAGCAGCGGCTGCTGATGACCGCCTGCGACCACAGCTGCGTCATTGGCAACGTCTTGTGGCACGCCAAGCAGTGCGTGCGCACGCTGGCCGACAACACGACCCGATGAATGTCCCTCTCTCTGCTCAGACGACTGTTTTCCTCCAAACACCCGCAACGGACCACTGAAATGAATACCGCGATCAACAAATGCCTCGACACGCTCATGCAGATCAACGGCGCGCAAGCCGTCGCACTGGTCGACTATGAAAGCGGAATGCTGCTTGGCGAAGCCGGTTCCGGCGTTGACATGGAACTGGCGGCCGCCGGCAACACCGAAGTGCTGCGCGCCAAGATGAAGACGGCCGAGGCGTTGAACCTCAATGACAGCATCGAGGACATCCTGATCACCCTTGGCCGCGCCTATCACGTGCTGCGCCCGGTGTCGGCCAAGAAGGGCCTGTTCTTCTACGTCGTGCTGGACCGGCAGAAGGCCAACCTGGCCCTCGCCCGCCGCATGGTGCTGGACGTGGAAAGCTCGCTGGCGCTGTAACGCACAGCCAGCCGAACACAGAATCGGGGAAGGGAATGCCGGGGCCGCTGGGGAGAGCGGCCCCGGCCCAGGGATGCCTCCCTGGTGGGGTTTCGCATCGTGGAGCCAGAACCATGCACGCATCTTCCCCCGCACACGCAGACCAATTACCGCCGCCCCGGCTTCGGTCTTGGGCGGCCGCAGCCATTTCCGCGTCGATCATCGCTGTTTACATCGTGATCCTGGCCATGCCCAGCGCAGGTAGCGACCGCCAGCGCGCTGAACTGCACGCTGCGCTCGCCGTTCTTGGCGGAGCGATTTCATGGGTGGAAGCCAGCTATGCCGACGGCGATCTGGAACCCGGCGACCGGCATCTCGGCTTGCCAGCCAGCGCGGCGTTCTGCGCGCGGTTGAGCATCCATCTGCCTGACAACGGGCGCGCCCGTCTCACCTGCCAGGTGCAGAGTGATGTATCTGCTGACGCCACCTTGATCCTGAAGCGCGAACCACAGGGCACCTGGCTCTGCGTGGCCGATGTGGCTGACGCCAGGTGGCTTCCAGGAACGTGCAGCGACCGCTGACCTGCGGCCGCCGGAACTTTTCCCTGCGCCCCGGCCACCATTCAATTAATCCTAAATTCGCGACACCAGCGCAATAGAAGCGCGCTTTTACCAGTTATTGAATATCCACCACCGCGAACTGGTGATTATCTATTGGCAAGCCGGAACTCAACACATTCCCGGCCGAACAATCAATCATCCGTACAGGGGAGGAAAACAATGAAAGAGCTGGAAAATCGCAGCCAGCGCGCAATCAGACCCGGCCAGAAGGGCTTCTCGCTCATCGAACTGATGGTGGTCGTCGCGATCATCGGAATCCTGGCGATGATCGCGCTCCCTCAATACCAGCGGTTCTCCGCGAAGGCCAAGTTGGCAGCAGCACTTGCAGAGGTCACTCCTGGAAAGATCGGGCTGGAGGCCCTGCTGGCAGAAGGTGCAGAACTGGCAGGTGTAGACGCTCAAACACTTGGCCTGCCCCTGCAGGGCTCCCGCTGCGAGTCGTTTGGCATTTCCCTGGATTCAATGGGCGGCACGAGCACTCTCGCATGCAGGCTCGTTGACGATGCTGCCTATGGCATCGGCAGCTTCAGCATCAATCTGATCCGCACGGGTGACGGAGAGTGGAACTGCGAAAGCGACGTTTACGACAAAAGCCTGCTTCCAGAGGCGTGCCGCGCGTCCTCATGACCTGAACAGGAAAAACCTTGGATGGCACGCCCCATCTCAACCGGATAAGCCCGTAGGCAACGTGACCGGACCTGCAGCAATGCGGTCCGGAGCCGGAGCAGAGGAAAGACATTTGAGCAAGCCGAGCGCACAACGATCGTGCCCCGCCACCGTGACCAACCGCCACAGTGGCTTCTCTCTTATTGAGCTGATGGTAGTTGTAGCAATCATCGGAATCCTTTCCATGATCGCGCTTCCGCAGTACCAGAAGTTCGCAGCCAGGGCCGTTGTCGCCGGCGCGCTCTCGGAGCTTGCGGCAGGCAAGGCTGGTGCGGAGGCTCTGATCGCTGAGGGAATCACCTTCACCGTAGTCGATGACCCCGCTCTGGTGGGACTTCCCTCAAAGGGAACACACTGCGAAGAATTCATCGCAGTCGGCGGCGGCACCAACTTCACTTTGGAATGTTTCCTGAAACGTGGAGGCTCGCTGTCGCTGACCCGCGACAGCCACACAAACATGTGGAGCTGCCTGGCCAGAGGCATGGATGAGAGCCTGCATCCGCAAGCATGTAGGCGTCGCTGAATCTTTCCGGATTTTTATCAACTGAAAGAACGTATCACCGGCCACCAACCGGTGCGTTCCATGTCTGGCATGGCTTCGAAGGGAGCCGCACGCACCACTTCAGCCCGAGCTTCCATTTTCGGCAATTACAAGTGGCCGCTTGAATATCAACAATCGAGAAACCTGCATGCACATTCCATTTCCGCAGGAAACTTACAGAATCAAAGGCTCAATCAGGAGCCGTGGTTTTTCTCTTATCGAACTGATGGTCGTTGTGGCGATCATCAGTATTCTCGGCATGATCGCCCTGCCGCAGTACCAGCGATTCGCCGCCAAAGCCAAATTGACTGCCGCGCTGTCCGAGGTCGCAGGCGCCAAGCCGGCGGTGGAGCTCATCATCGCCGAAGGCATGCAGGGCCTAGGACTAAGCGTGCCGACGCCGGAGCAGCTCGGTCTACCGACGGCCGGCAGATACTGCGAGCAATTCCTGGTAGGCCGCACCTCTGACAGCCTCAGCATCCAGTGCAGAGTAAAGCCCGACAGGTATCTGGGAACGTCGGTTTCGTTGATGCTTGAACGCGGCGGGCATACGCCCGGATGGAAGTGCACGACCTACCTCATGGATGAGAGCGTCCTGCCTGAAATGTGCCGCCGCTCCAGATAGCTCTGCCATACACGCCCTAGCGCCACATGCCGACAACAATGCTCCAGGAAATCTTGATGGCTGACGGAAGCAGGGAATGCTCTCAGCCGTCCATCACTCTCGTCATTGCAGACGCCAACCCGTGGATTCGCCACGAACTGAGTCTGCATGCCCGCCAAATACTGGGCATCAGCACCATCAGCGAAGCCCGCTCCCCCTCGGACGTCCTGCTGCAGATCGCCGACCCACGATGCCGTGTGCTCGTGATCGATCCCTGCATGCCAACCATCGGCCAGACCGACGGGGTGCCGCTGCTGCGGCGCATCTGCTGCCTGCGCCGCGACCTGCAGATCCTGGTGCTCGCCCGGCAACCGCAGCAATTGCTGCGCGACAAGGCGTTTCCCAGGCAGATCGCCCACGTCTACGGCAAGAACATCAGCGCAACCTGGCTGTGCCGCTTCGTCGACCGGGCCCTGGAGGAGGCCGAAGCCGCCTGACCTTCGTGCGCTGGCGACTCAGTGGCTGAAATGCACTGCGTCGACGGTGTTGCCCAGGGTCTCCACACGCACCGTGCTGTCCTGGCCGGTGCGGCGGTGGTGGTCGCTGGCGCGCCGCAGGGCGGCATCGAAGGCGGCGGCACCGCTGCTGAAGGGTTCGGCGACCGCGGTCGCCGGATCCAGGACGGACCAGTGCGCGGCACTGCATTTGACGGTAATGACCATGGTGGACTCCTTGAAGGGAAGGGGCTGCGGCGCCGGGGCGCCTGCGGTTGCCGCCTACCCTAGGCAGCCCGTCAGGGAGTGCCTATCGGATTAGTACGAAAATTCCTGACCAGAACGTCAGAACACCACCCCCATCACATCCCTGAGTCGGTTTAGTGAAAGTTTTCCGTGACTCTTGTCACGAAGTCAGCCGCGCTTCACACTACCGTCACTAACAGGGGCCCCTCCCACATGCGCACCTCGCTTCCGATGCAGCGTTCGACCTTGCTGAAGTTCTACTTCGTGGCCAGCTATCTGGTCCTGCTCGAGGAACTGGTGCGCGCCAGCATCAGTTGAGCGCTTGTCGCCCGCGCGGATGCGGCCGACACTGAGGCCCCCGCACCCGAGACCACGCCGATGAAGACCGCCCTCCTGCCGGTGCTGCTGATGCTGGCCATGGGCGGTTGCGCCCAGCCCGAACCCGCACCTGTCCGCGACCCGGCCACCGCCGCGCCCGTTGTCGGTGGCGATCGCGACGCGCGCGGCTGCATTGGCTCGGCCGGCTACCAGTGGTGCCAGCGCAGCGGACGCTGCGAACGGCCGTGGGAGCTGGCCCAGGCACAGGGCCTGGCAAACACCGCCGAAGCCATCGACACGTGGTGTGCGCTGCCGCCCACGCCCGCGCGGAAGTAAACTTCCCGCATGCCCGACCTCAGCCCCCTGCCCCGCCTCGAGCCGGGCCGTTACCGCCACTTCAAGGGCGGTCTGTATGAAGTAATCGATATCGTGCGCAGCAGCGAGACCCTGCAGCCGCAGGTGCTGTACCGTGCCCTGTACGGCGAAGGCGGCCTGTGGGTGCGCCCGTACGCCATGTTCGTCGAGCAGGTACCGGGCGAGCACGGCCCGCAGCCGCGTTTCGCCCGCATCGACGACTGAGTGCCCCTCACATCGTTCCCACGCCAGACCGGCGCATGCTGGCGCGCCTCCCTCTTGTGATGCTCTCATGCGCCTGGCTTCTGTCGCGGTTCTGCTGGTGGCGGCCGTCGGTTCTGCCCGTGCTGACGACTCATCCGTGCCCGGCTTCGACCGCCCAGGCCTCGGCTTCTCAACCGATACGGTCAAGCCCCGGAAAGTCGCGCTGGAATTTGGATTTCCCACCTATGAGCGTACCCACGATGCGTCGGGCACTTCCCGTGAGGTGACCAGCTCTGCCCTGCTCCGCACCGGCCTGACCGAGGCGATGGAACTGCAGGTTCAGGCGTCGCCTTGGACCCGGCGTCGAATCACGGCTGCAGGGGTTGCGGCAACAACCGACGAAGGCATTGGCGATACAACGGTGTCGCTGAAGTGGGCCGGACCGGGAAGCAGCGAGACCACCTCTTGGGCCCTGCGTGCTTCGGCGGTCGTCGACACCGGCAGGTCCTCATTCAGCGACGGCCGCCAGTATGCGCTGGCTGCCAGTGTCGAACACCAGTTAAGTGATCGCTGGACGGGCGCCTTCTATGCCAGCCACCAGCGTGGGGCGGGAAGCCACAGTTCCACCTGGTCTCCCAGCGTGTCGTTTGAGGCAACCGAACGCCTCGGGATATTTATCGAGGCAGGCTTCACGGCAACGAGTGATGAACCCCACGAGGCTGTGGCGGGCGCGGGGGTCACCTGGGCGTTCACCCCACGGATACAGCTCGATGCGTCGTTTGATGCAGGACTGGATGAAAAAAGCCCGGACCTTCAGGCCGGGCTCGGTGTATCGATATTTCTCGAGTGAGGGGCTGAACGCCCCCTCTCGCCCTGCCCCACTAGGTGACCTTCTTGGCCACGGTCATGCCGAGCAGGAACAGCACAACGGCGATGATGATGCCGGCCCAGAACAGGAACTTGGCGATGCCGACCGAAGCGCCGGCAATGCCGCCAAACCCGAGGGCGCCGGCGATGAGGCCGATGATGGCAAAGATGATGGCCCACTTGATCATGTCGATCCTTTCCCTTGGGGAATGCTGACGGTATGAACAGGTTAAGCAGCTTCCGATGCCCGCCCTGTGAGCGCGCCGCGCGCGCGGCGTGAACTTTCAGCGCGGACGGAAACGCAGCAGCGCCACCGCGAAGGCCAGGAACACGCTGCCCACCAGGCGCTCGAACCAGCGCTGCGCGAAGGGCCTGGCCAGCCAGCGACGCAGGCTGTGGCCGCCGGCGGCATACATCACGTACCAGAACAGCTCGCAGCTGGCGAAGGTGGCCACCAGCACGGTGTACTGCAGGCCCTGCGCACGCGCGGGATCGACGAACTGCGGCAGGAACGCGGCGGCGAACAACAGCAGCTTCGGGTTGCTCAGGCCCACCAGCAAACCACCACGGAAGACCGCCCCTGCACCGTGGACCGGCTCCAGCGGCGGCTCGCCTGCGCTGGCCGCCGGGGCCGGCCGACAACTGTCGCGCCACGCCTTGATGCCCAGCCAGGCCAGGTAGGCCACGCCGAGATAGCGCAGCACCTCGAACAGCATCGGCGAGGAACGCAGCAGCGCGCTCAGTCCGGCGGCGGAGGCGGCGAGCACCAGCAGCATGGCCAGCAGGCAGCCCGCCATGGCCGGCACGCTGCGGCGGAAACCCAGGCCGACGCTGCGGCCGAGGATATGCAGCATGTTCGGGCCCGGCGTGCCACACAGCACGAAGACCGTGGCGAGGAACCACCACCAGGTTTGCAGGGCCATTGCCGTTCTCGACGCGGGAAGCCCACCAGCTTACGGGCTGCCGCCGCGCGGCGGTACGTACAGGCGGGTGCGCGATCGACGGTTACAGAAGGCGGCCAGCATGCGAGGGCCGGTCTGTGCTGCAATGCGGCTTCCAGCACGGAGACACGCATGAAGACCCTGGGCCTGATCGGCGGCATGAGCTGGGAAAGCTCGGCGCAGTACTACCGCCTCATCAACGAGGATGTCCGCCAGCGGCTGGGCGGGGCGCACTCGGCGCAGCTGCTGCTGTGGTCGGTGGATTTCGCCCGCATCAAGCAGCTGCAGCACGACGGCGACTGGGATGCGCTGGGCGCGGAGATGATCGATGCCGCGCGACGGCTGCAGGCGGGTGGCGCCGAGCTGCTGGTGGTCTGCACCAACACCATGCACAAGCTCGCGCCGCAGCTGGAAGCCGCCTGCCCGCTGCCGCTGCTGCACATCGCAGATCCCACCGCCGAGGCCATCCTTCGCACGGGCGTGCGCACGGTCGGCCTGCTCGGCACGGCGTTCACGATGGAAGAGGACTTCTACCGCGGCCGGCTGAGCGAGCGCTTCGGGCTGGAGGTGCTGGTGCCGGACGCCGACGACCGCCGCGACGTGCACGACATCATCTACCGCGAGCTGATTGCCGGGGTGGTCAGCGAGGCCTCGCGTCAGGTGTATGTGGAAGTGATCCAGCGCCTGGTCGCGCGTGGCGCCGAAGCGATCATCCTGGGCTGCACCGAAATCATGCTGCTGGTCCGCGCGCAGGACAGCCCGGTGCCGTTGTTCGACACCACCACCCTGCACGCGCGCGCCGCCGTGGATGCCGCGCTGGCCAGGGGTCGGATCCCTTCGCAACGCGAAGGGCTCTGACCCCGTCTTTCAGCCTTCGCGTATTTCCAGCGCGGTCACCAGCCATTCGACCACCGCGGGCGAATCACACAGGAAGAACACCGCGTCGCCGCTGCGTGCTTCGCTCAGCATGCGATACACGCTGATGGCCGTGGCCGCCTGGTTGGCAATGAAGACTTCGGTGCTGCGAGGCCCCTCGACCTGCCGCGATTCGCGCTGCAGCGCCTGGCGCGCGGCAACGGTTTCGGCCGGTTCGGCTTCGCGGCTGAGGTCCTCGCCGCGCAGGCCCCAGGACACAAAGACACGCTTGTCCTTGAACGTGGTGTCCAGGACATGGACGCCGGCCGTGCCTGCGCCAGCCGAGCGATGAATGACGATACTGCTGATCAACGCAACCCCCTGTGGTCGTCGTGGTCCGCGCATCTTCCAGCACGCCCGCCGCAACAGCCGGTGTCGGGTGCGGGAGGATGCCGATGCGATCGGATGTGCGCCGATGATAAGGGAAGTACCGCGCCGCATGGGCCGCGGGCCTGAACGCCCGGTATCAGGTGGCAACGGGCAGGTAAGGCGCGACCCGCAACTCCAGCAGCGCCATCAGCGCCGGGTCCATGCAACGGTAGTCGTCAGGAACGTCCAGGCAGTGCAGCGGCGTGTGTTCCAGCAACCGAGGGAAGGCTGCCTGAAGACGATGCTGGTGCTTGGTCTCCATGACGAAGATGACATCGGCCCAGCGGATATCCGCCGGGCTGATGGGATGGCGTGCATGCGGGCTGGTACCCGCCGAACGTGCCGCAAAGCCAGGCCGCCGTCGCCACATGGCTTCGGCGGTCGGGCTGCGCAGCTGGTTGCGGCTGCAGACAAACAGAAGGTTGATCATCCCTGCTCCAGCAGCTGCGTCGTGCTGAGGATGGGATAGGTAAACCCCAACTGGCGCGCGCGGATCAGCTTGGCGCCGCGCGTGTACAGCAGCTTCCAGTTCTTCTCGGGCTTGAAGGCCTGCACCGGTGCAGGACGGTCACCGCCGTGCAGGCGCGCCCTGGCACGACGCCAGGCTCGGGTTCTTGCAGTTTCCATGATGTTTTCTCGTGAGTACCGGGTTCAGCAGCCGCGGTAGTACGAGTGGTGTGCAGGATACAACGCAACGACAAAAAAGCCCACGCATCGCTGCGCAGGCTTTCTGTTTCATCACAGTGGTCGGGACGGCCGGATTCGAACCGACGACCCTCTGCCCCCCAGGCAGATGCGCTACCAGGCTGCGCTACGCCCCGACTGATGCTGCGATGTGCCCGCCAGTGCGGCGGGCCGTGAAGTATAGCGGATTACGCGGGGTTTGGATCACCGGCGAAGCAATTGCAGCACTTCTTCCAGCTCCATGCGCACCTGCTTGATGATCTGGTTGCTCAGCGCGGATTCCTCGCGCGCATCCGGACCCTCCAGGCGCAGGCGCGCGCCACCGATGGTGTAACCCTGTTCGTACAGCAGGCTGCGGATCTGCCGCACCATCAGCACGTCGTGGCGCTGGTAGTAGCGACGGTTGCCACGGCGCTTGGCCGGCTCAAGGCTGGGAAACTCGGTTTCCCAGTAGCGCAGTACGTGCGGCTTGACGTCGCACAGCTCGCTTACTTCACCAATGGTGAAGTAGCGCTTGGCCGGGATCGGCGGTAGTTCGCGGTTACTGCCCGGATCCAGCATAAGCTTCCACCCTCTCCTTGAGCTTCTGGCCCGGACGGAAGGTGACCACCGTACGGGCGGAAATCGGAATTTCCTCGCCGGTCTTGGGGTTGCGACCCGGGCGCTGGTTCTTGCGCCGCAGATCGAAATTACCGAAGCCGGACAGCTTCACCTGACGTCCCTGTTCCAACGCTTCACGCAGCACATCGAAGAACGCGTCGACGAATTCCTTGGCTTCCCGCTTGTTCAGACCGACTTCGTCGAACAGCTTTTCCGCCATCTCCGCCTTGGTCAATGCCATTGCCTGCTACCCCTGAGTGCTTCCCGCTCAGCCGCGGATCCGTGCGTGGTGTTCACGCTCGATCGCAGTGACCGCCTCGGCCACCACCGCTTCCACGTCGCGGTCCGTCAGAGTGCGCGACTTGTCCTGCAAAATCAAGCCCATAGCGAGACTCTTGAATCCCGGCTCGACCCCCTGGCCGACGTAGCGGTCGAACAGGTTCAGCTCGCGCAGCAGCGGGCCGGCGGCTTGGCGGATGGTCGCGGCCAGGTCGCTCCAGTCCACCTGGTCAGGCACCAGGAATGCGAGGTCGCGACGCACGGCCGGGAAGCGCGACAGCTCGCCGGCACGCGGCAGGGCGCGGGCCGACAGCGCCTCCAGGTCCAGCTCGAAGGCATAGACGTCGGCATCGATGTCCATGGCCTTGGCCAGGCGCGGGTGGATCTGGCCGATCCAGCCGATCACCACGCCATCGCGGTACACCTCGGCCGAGCGGGCCGGGTGGCCGAAGGCGCGGGTCGAGGGGCGGAATTCGAGCACGGCACCGCTGGCGGCGGCCAGCGATTCCAGGTCGCCCTTCAGGTCATGGAAGTCGACCTTGCGGGTCGGCAGGCCCCACTGCACGGCCTGCGCATCGCCACAGACGGCGGCGGCCACGCGCGGGGTTTCCAGCGGTGCGGGCCGGCTTTCGCCGGGCGACGTCTCGCCGGTCTGCTGGGCGAACACCCGGCCGACCTCGAACAGGCGCACGCGGCCCAGCTGGCGGGCGGCATTGCGGCCCAGGGTGGCGACCAGGCCCGGCAGCAGCGCCGGGCGCATCACCGCCAGCTCGGCCGACAGCGGGTTGGCCAGCGGCACCAGGTTGTCGCGCAGCTGCCACTGGATCAGCAATGCATCGTCGACGAAGGCAAAGTTCAGGGTTTCCTGCAGGTCGCGGGCGACCAGCTGGCGACGCACGCTCAGCACGTCCAGCTGGGTCTCGGTCGGCATCGCCACGCGCGCCGCGCCACCCGGCAGGGTGGTCGGGATCTGCTCGTAGCCGTGGATGCGGGCCAGTTCCTCGATCAGGTCTTCTTCGATGGCGATGTCGAAGCGACGGCTCGGCGCGGTCACCTGCCAGCCTTCGCCGGCCGCGGTCACACCCATGCCCAGCGCGCGCAGGATGCGCTCGACTTCGGCGTCTTCAATGGCGATGCCCAGCACGCGGGTGATGCGGGCGCGGCGCAGGGTGATCGTCGCTGCCTGCGGCAGATCAGCCTCGCGCACGGCCTCGGTAACCGGCGCCGGGGTACCGCCGGCCAGGTCCAGCACCAGGCGGGTGGCGTATTCGATGGCGGTGCGCGGCAGCGCCGGGTCGACGCCACGCTCGAAGCGGTGGCCGGCATCGGTGTGCAGGCCCAGCTTGCGGCCACGGCCCATGATGGCGGCCGGCGCGAAGTGCGCGGCCTCCAGGAACACGGCGGTGGTATCGTCGGTGACGCGGGTGTCGAAGCCACCCATCAGGCCGGCCAGGCCGACCGCACGGTCGGCGTCGGTCACCACCAGGAAGCTCTCGTCCAGCACCGCATCGCGGCCGTCCAGCAGCTTGATGGCTTCGCCGGCGCGCGAACGGCGCACGCCGATGCTGCCCTGCAGGGTGCCCAGGTCGTAGGCGTGCATCGGCTGGCCCAGTTCCAGCATCACGTACTGGGTGATGTCGACCAGCAGCGAGACCGGACGCACGCCGCTGCGGCGCAGGCGCTCGGCCATCCACAGCGGGGTCTTGGCGGCGGCGTTGACGCCTTCGATGACGCGGCCCAGGTAACGCGGCGCTTCGGCGCCGGCGTCGAGCTGGATGGACAGCTCACGGCTGCCGACCGCGGCAATGGCGTCGGCGGCGAAATCCAGCACTTCGCTGCGGGTGGCCGCGGCCACGTCGTAGGCGATGCCACGCACGCTGAAGCAGTCGGCGCGATTCGGGGTCAGCTTGATCTCGATGCTGGCGTCCGGCAGGCCCAGGTACTCGACCAGGGTATGACCGACCGACGCGTCATCAGGCAGTTCCAGCAGGCCCGAGGCATCGGTGTCCAGGCCCAGTTCCTTGGCCGAGCACAGCATGCCGTTGGATTCGACGCCGCGCAGCTTGGCCGGCTTGATCGCCAGATCGCCGATCTGCGCGCCGACCATGGCCAGCGGTGCAACCAGGCCCGGGCGCGCGTTCGGCGCACCGCAGACGATCTGCAGCAGTTCGCCCTGCCCTGCGTCGACCTTGCACACCTGCAGGCGGTCGGCTTCGGGATGGCGCACGGCTTCGACGATGCGTGCCACGACCACGTGCTGCAGGCCGTTGCCGAGCGCGGTCACTTCTTCCACTTCCAGGCCGATGGCGGTCAGCACCGCGCTCAGTTCATCGCGCGAGGCGGAGGTCGGGACGTGGCTGCGCAGCCAGTTTTCGGAGAATTTCATGGTGTCACCCTGGTGGGCCCGGCGCATGCGCCTGGGCCTGCGAATTTAGGAGCAGCCGAGCATGGCTCGGCTCTACATGGTTGCGGCTTACGCGAACTGTTTCAGGAACCGCACGTCGTTCTCGAAGAACGCGCGCAGGTCGTTGACGCCGTAGCGCAGCATCGCAAAGCGCTCCACGCCCAGGCCGAAGGCGAAGCCGGTGTAGCGCTCCGGATCGATGCCGACGTTGCGCAGCACGTTCGGGTGGACCATGCCGCAGCCCAGCACTTCCAGCCAGCGGGTGCTGCCGTCGGGCTGCTGCCAGGCGATGTCCACTTCCGCGCCGGGTTCAACGAACGGGAAGTAGCTGGGGCGGAAGCGCATTTCGAAATCGCGCTCGAAGAAGGCACGGACGAATTCGGCCAGCGTGCCCTTCAGGTCGGCGAAGGTGGAGTGCTCATCCACGAGCAGGCCTTCGACCTGGTGGAACATCGGCGAATGGGTCTGGTCGCTGTCGCTGCGGTACACCTTGCCGGCGGCGATCATGCGCAGCGGCGGCTGGTGCTCGCCCATGTAGCGCACCTGCACACCGGAGGTATGCGTGCGCAGCAGGCGGCCATCGCCGAAGTAGAAGGTGTCGTGCATGGCGCGCGCCGGGTGGTGCGGCGGGAAGTTCAGCGCCTCGAAGTTGTGCCAGTCGTCCTCGATTTCCGGACCCTCGGACAGCTCGTAGCCCAGCCGGCCGAAGATGCCGGTGATGCGTTCCAGGGTGCGGGTAATCGGGTGCAGGCCGGCACGGTCGCCGTTGCGACCCGGCAGGGTGATGTCGATCGCTTCGGCGGCCAGTCGCGCATCCAGTGCGGCGTTTTCCAGCACGGCCTTGCGCTCGCCCAGCGCGCTGGACAGCGCGTCACGGGCCTGGTTGATGGCTTCACCGGCGGCCTTGCGCTCGTCGGCCGGCAGGGTGCCGAGCTGCTTGAGCTGGGCGGTGATGCTGCCGCTCTTGCCGAGCAGGGCCACGCGCAGCTGTTCCAGCACGTCGGGGCTCTGTGCGGCGGCCACATCGGCCAGCGCCTGGGTGGTGAGGGATTGGATGTCGCTCATGGGGGGCCGGAACTCCAGTCGGTCTGCCATCGCGATGCGCGAAGGGCCGACCCCTGTCGCCACCGCCGGTCCCCGCACCGCGCGCCTGCGGCGTTGCCGGGACCCAAAAAAGAATGGGGAAGGACTTGCGCCCTTCCCCATGCATTGCCTCTACCTGACACCGTTCCCGTTGAACGGCAACGGCATCGGGAAGGACTTATGCCGCCAGTGCGCCCTTGGCCTTTTCGGCCAGTGCAGCAAAACCAGCTGCGTCGTGCACGGCGATATCAGCCAGGACCTTGCGGTCCAGGGTGATGCCGGCCTTCAGCAGGCCGTTCATGAAGCGGCTGTAGCTCAGGCCGTTGATGCGGGCAGCCGCATTGATACGGGTGATCCACAGCGAACGGAAGTTGCGCTTCTTCTGCTTACGGCCGATGTAGGCGTACTGCTGTGCCTTGATGACCGCCTGCTTGGCGACGCGGAAGACCTTGCGACGGGCATTGTAGTAGCCCTTCGCCAGATCAAGGATTTTCTTGTGGCGGCGACGCGCCTGTACGCCACGCTTAACTCGTGCCATTTTTCAGTTCCTCAGAGGTAAGGGAGCATGCGGTCCAGACGGCCTGCGTCTTCTGCACGGACATGGCCCGTCTGACGCAGATTACGCTTACGCTTGGTCGCTTTCTTCGTGAGGATGTGGCTACGGTTGGCGTGGCCGCACTTGTACTTGCCCGAGGCGGTCTTGCGGAAACGCTTGGCCGCTGCCCGGTTGGTCTTGATCTTGGGCATTGCAATGTCCTTGATGGGGGTGACCCTGGTTTCTGACTGATCTGGCGGTGGCCGTGGCCACTCTTTCCGTCCTGCCATGATCGGCGTACGACCCGTCCTGGGTGGGTCGAGCCGGGCATGATACAGGCAAAACCGCCCTGTCACCAGCCCCTGCAACCCTTTTTCCGTCCTGCTGCAAAAGCAAAGGGACGCCAATGGCGTCCCTTCATCCTGAACCATTCAGCCAGGCGCCCCGAAAGGCAGCCCTGCAGGCCTCAGGTCTTCTTCTTCGGCGCGATCATCATGACCATCTGACGCCCTTCCAGGCGCGGACGGGATTCGATGACGATGTCCTCGCCCAGATCGGTCTCGATCCGGTTGGCCATCTCGCGACCCAGTTCCTGGTGGCTCATTTCACGGCCACGGAAGCGGATGTTGACCTTGATCTTGTCGCCTTCCTCAAGGAAACCACGCATCTTGCGCAGCTTGATCTGGTAGTCGCCCTCGTCCGTGACCGGACGGAACTTCACTTCCTTGATCTCGACCTGCTTGGTCTTCTTCTTGGCCTCGCTGGCCTTCTTCTGCGCTTCGAACTTGAACTTGCCGAAATCCATGATCTTGCAGACCGGCGGATCGGCCTGCGGCTGGATTTCAACCAGGTCCAGGCCTTCATCTTCGGCCATGGACAGCGCTTCGTCGCGCGACAACACGCCGATCATTTCTCCGTCACTGCCGATCACGCGGACGCGCGGCACTCGGATTTCCTGATTCTTGCGGTTCTGTTTGTTGTCAGGGGTGCTGATATTACGTTCTCCCAAGGGTATCGAACCGGTCCGGGTGCCTGTGCGCCCGGACCGGACCTTTGCTTACGCGCCCTCGGCCTGGAGCCGCTCGATGAAGGCCTGCAGGCTCATGCTGCCAAGGTCTTCGCCAGAACGCGTACGCACCGCCACAGCTCCATTTTCCTTCTCGCGGTCACCGATGACCAGCAGGTAAGGCACGCGCTGCAACGTATGCTCGCGGATTTTATAGCCGATCTTCTCGTTACGCAAATCGGAGCTGACGCGGAAGCCTTGCTCCGCAAGGGTTTTGGTCACGCCTGCGACGTATTCAGCCTGGGCGTCGGTGATGTTGGCCACCACCACCTGGGTTGGGGCCAGCCAGACCGGGAACTGGCCGGCGTGGTGCTCGATCAGGATGCCCAGGAAACGCTCCATCGAGCCGACGATGGCACGGTGCAGCATGACCGGGTGCTTCTTCTGGCTGTTTTCGTCCACGTACTCGGCGCCCAGGCGGCCCGGCATCATGAAGTCGACCTGCATGGTGCCCAGCTGCCAGGTACGGCCGATCGCGTCCTTCAGGTGGTACTCGATCTTCGGGCCGTAGAAGGCACCCTCGCCCGGCAGCTCCTGCCATTCCACGCCACAGGCGGTCAGCGCCGAGCGCAGCGCGCCTTCGGCCTTGTCCCAGGTGGCGTCGTCACCCAGGCGCGATTCCGGGCGCAGGGCGATCTTGATCTGGATCTCGTCGAAACCGAAGTGCTGGTAGACCGCCAGCGCCTGCTGGTGGAACGCGGTCACTTCCGATTCGATCTGGTTCTCGGTGCAGAACACATGACCGTCGTCCTGGGTGAAACCACGCACGCGCAGGATGCCGTGCAGCGCGCCGGACGGCTCGTTGCGGTGGCAGGAACCGAACTCGCCGTAGCGGATCGGAAGGTCGCGGTAGCTGTGCAGGCCCTGGTTGAACACCTGGACATGGCCCGGGCAGTTCATCGGCTTGACCGCGTAGGTGCGCTTCTCCGATTCGGTGAAGAACATGTTGTCCTGGTAGTTGTCCCAGTGGCCGGACTTCTTCCACAGGCTCACGTCCAGGATCTGCGGGCAGCGCACTTCGCCGTAGCCGCTGCTGCGGTAGACCTTGCGCATGTACTGCTCGACCACCTGCCACAGCGCCCAGCCCTTGGGGTGCCAGAACACCAGGCCCGGGGCCTCTTCCTGCAGGTGGAACAGGTCCTGCTGCTTGCCGATGCGGCGGTGGTCGCGCATTTCGGCTTCCTCGATGCGCTTGATGTACGCCTCGAGCTGCTTCTTGTCGGCCCAGGCGGTGCCGTAGATGCGCTGCAGCTGTTCGTTCTGCGCATCGCCACGCCAGTAGGCACCGGAAATGCGGGTCAGCTTGAAGGCCTTCAGGAAGCGCGTGTTCGGCACGTGCGGGCCGCGGCACATGTCCACGTATTCCTGGTGGTAGTACATGCCCATCGCCTGGATGTCGTCGGACATGTCCTCGATCAGGCGCAGCTTGTAGTCCTCGCCACGGGCCTTGAAGATCTCGACCACTTCAGCGCGCGGCGTCACCTTCTTGATGACGTCGTAGTCCTGGGCGATCAGCTCGCCCATGCGCTTCTCGATGGCGGCCATGTCTTCCGGCGTGAACGGGCGCTCGGAATAGATGTCGTAGTAGAAGCCCTCGGCGATGACCGGGCCGATCACCATCTTGACGTCCGGGTACAGCTGCTTGACGGCGTGGCCGACCAGGTGGGCGCAGGAGTGGCGGATGATTTCCACGCCCTCCTCGTCCTTGGCGGTGATGATGCGCAGGCTGGCATCGTGGTCGATGACGTCGCTGGCATCGACCAGCACGCCATCAACGGCGCCGGCGATGGTGGCCTTGGCCAGGCCGGCGCCGATCGACTGGGCGACGTCCATGACGCTGACGGGATTTTCGAATTCGCGGCGGCTGCCGTCGGGAAGGGTGATATTGATCATCGCAATGGCTTCGTGCGGGGCCCGCTCGGGCGGGCTGGAAAGCGTTCCGGGCGGTGCCCGGGCAATAAAAAAGCGCCGCGAGGGCGCCTGCGGAACAGGGCCTTCGGGGGCAGGTCAGCGGTGGGCGGTGGTAGTGCTCATGTCGCACGCTCGGCCGGCGCTGGGCGCGGGCCACCTTGTTCCAGTCAGGGTTCTACGTCGATCTTAAACCAGCGCGCGGCAAAGCCCAAGCCAGCCGGGCCGCGCGCCTGCCGGGACGGCTGAATGGCGTTCGCTGGCGGGGCCAGATGTCAATGATTACCATACGCAGGCGTTTCTCACTCGCGTGTGGCGCGCCCCTTCCCGGCCCTGGATCCGCCCATGTCTACGCAGTCGCTGCCGGTCCGTACCGGCCTGTTCCGTGCCCCACTGTCCGCCCTCGCGGTTGCCCTGGCCGTTGCCGCATCCGGCACGCTTCCGGCGCTGGCCCGGGCCGATGAGGCGCGCACCCTCGACACCGTGCAGGTAACCGCGCCGATCGCCACCGAAAGCGGCAGCGCGACCAAGACCGTCACCCCGCTGCGCGAGATTCCGCAGTCGATCTCGGTCATCACCGACCGGCAGATGCGCGACCGTGGCATCCACGGCGTGGAGGAAGCGGTGTGGTACACCGCCGGCGCCCAGGGCGGGCAGTACGGCGAGGACACCCGCAGCGACTGGCTGCTGGTGCGCGGTTTCAAGCCGGCCCGCTACCTGGATGGCCTGGCCACGGTGGAAGGCACCTGGACCGGCGAATCGCGCATCGAGCCCTACGGCCTGGAGCGCATCGATGTGTTGAAGGGCCCGGCCTCGGTCAACTACGGCGCGATGCCGCCGGGCGGCCTGGTCAACTTCGTCAGCAAGCGGCCCAGCGCCAACCCGCTGCAGGAAGTGGAACTGCAGGTCGGCAACTACGGCCTGAAGCAGGCCGCCTTCGACATCGGCGGCGCGCTCAACGACAGCGGCAGCGTGCTGTACCGCCTGGTCGGCCTGGCCCGCAACAGCGACAACGTCATCGACCAGGTGCATGACGACCGCTACTACCTCGCCCCGTCCATCACCTGGACGCCGGACGAAGCCAATTCGCTGACCGTGCTGGCCCGCTACCAGAAGAACGACACGGTCGAGACCGGCGGCTTCCTGCCCTACCAGGGCACGGTGGTACCCGGTGCAAATGGGCGTTACATCTCGCGCCACTTCTTCAGCGGCGAGCCGGGGGTGAACGACTACACCAAGGAAACCGCTTCGCTGGGCTATGAATTCCGCCACGATTTCGGCGACGGCACCGTGTTCAACCAGAACGTGCGCTACAGCTGGGCCGAAGTGGATGCCAGCCACGGCAGCCTGGGCCTGTTCGGCCTGGTGGCGCCGGACAGCACCGAGCTGGTGCGCTATTACTACCCGCGCATGGATACCTCCGAGAGCGTGTCCATCGACAACAACCTGACCTTCCGCTTCCACAGCGGCCGCGTCGAGCACACCGTGCTGGCCGGGCTGGACTACCGCCGCGCGCGCGACGATTACGCCTCGGCATTCCTGTTTGGCGCCCCCACCCTCGATGCCTACAACCCGGTGTACGGCGCGCCGGTGCAGGTGCCCGACTACACCTCGCGACAGGTGCAGACGCAGGGCACGCTGGGCCTGTACCTGCAGGACCAGATCCGCATCGACCGCTGGCTGGTGACCCTGGCTGGCCGCCAGGACTGGGTCGGCACCGATACCGAACAGCGCATCGGCGGCACCGGCACCGCGCACCAGAGCGATGACCAGTTCTCCGGCCGGGTCGGCGTGAACTACCTGTTCGACAACGGCGTCAGCCCCTACGTCAGCTGGTCGCAGTCGTTCCAGACCACCATCGGCACCGATTTCGAAGGCCGCGCATTCGTGCCGACCACCGGCGAGCAGTTCGAGGCGGGCGTGAAGTACCAGCCCGAAGGCGGCCGCCTGCTGCTGACCGCGGCTGCCTACCAGATCGAGCAGGACAACACGCTCACCGTCGACCCGCAGCACACCCTGTTCTCGATCCAGCAGGGCCAGACCCGCGTGCGCGGTGCCGAGCTGGAAGGCCGCTGGAACATCGGCCAAGGCCTGAGCGTGTACGGCAGCTACACCCGCCTGGACGCCAAGGTCCGCCGCAGCACCGATGCCGCCTCGCTGGGCAAGCGGGTGGCGCTGGTACCGAAGGAAAGCGCCTCGCTCGGCGCCGACTACACCTTCACTGCCGGCGCCCTGAGCGGCTTCGGCTTCGGTGCGGGCGTGCGTTACAACGGCGGCATCTACGGCGACATCTACAACGATTGGTATACCCCGTCGTTCACCCTGTTCGATGCCAGCGTGCATTACGACCGTGGCCCGTGGCGCCTGCAGGTGAACGCCGCCAATGCCACCGACAAGAAGTACGTGTCGGCCTGCAACAGCGCCACCTGGTGCTATTACGGCTATCCGCGCACCGTCACCGCCAGCCTGCGTTACCAGTGGTGAGCCGACGATGATCACCGTGGGCCTGTCGACGCTGGGCTTCTGCAGCCTGGCCGTGCTGTCGGCGATGTTTTCCGCGCTGGCGTTCTACGCGGCCTCGCCGCACTGCCGCTGGCCACGCCTGCGCCGCGCCGGCCGCCTGGGCCGGCAGATCGGCCTGGTCGCCGCGGTAGCCTCGCTGTGGCTGTGGATGGCCGAGCTGGGCGTTGCCGCCGGCCTGGTGGCGATGCTGTGCACCTGGATGCTGGTGGCTCTGCTGCTGCCGGCGCTGGCCGCCTGGCACCGCCCGGCGATGGATGGCAGCGCACGGGAGCCGCGCTGATGTGGATGCGCGCCCTGTCCGGCATCTTCGTCGGGTTTTTCCTTGCCGCCGCTGCCACCGGCCTGCTGACCTGGCTGCCGCCGGGGCCGTGGCCGAGCGCGGTGGTGCCGGCCCTGATCGCCTTCGTCCCGCTATGGATGCTGGCGGCGCTGTGGGCCTTCAGTTTCCGCACCGTGGCGCGCGCCTGGCTGGTGCCTGCCAGCTGCGCCGCCGCCGGGTTCGCCGTGTTGTGGCTGCTGCGCCTGAGCGGCGCGGTGCAATGAGAACGAGCGCATGAAATTCAGTTCGCAGACCCTGCGTACCTTCACCACCCTGCACACCTGGGTCGGCCTGGTGGCCGGCTTCGGCCTGTTCGTGGCGTTCTATGCCGGCGCCCTCACTCTGTTCCACCACGATCTGCCGGTGTGGCAGACGCCGGGGGCAGCCAGCGTGCTGCCGGCCGGGCTGGACGACGCGCAGTACCTGCTGGACGACGTGCTGGCCAAGCACCCGGAAGCACGCCGCCATGTCGGCATGACCTTCCCCGGTGCCGAGCACCCGCAGCCGCTGGCCTACTGGCAGGGCGCCGACGGCGGCTGGCGCTATGCCTGGCCCGGCAACACCGGCGGCAGCGCCACGCCACCGCAGGCGGGCCTGGCCGAGCTGGTCAACGAACTGCACTACAGCCTGGGCCTGCCGGTGGCCGGCATCTACGTGATGGGCATCGTCAGCCTGCTGTACGGCATGGCCCTGCTCAGCGGACTGGTCATCCACCTGCCCAAGCTGCTGGGCGACCTGTTCGCGCTGCGCCCGGGCCGCAACCTCAAGCAGATGTGGCAGGACGCGCACAACGTGATCGGCGTGCTCAGCCTGCCGTTCCACCTGATGTTCGCGGTGACCGGTGCCCTGCTCTGCCTGGTCTTCATCCAGATCGCCCTGCTCAACCCGCTCATCTTCGAAGGCAAGGCCATGCAGGTGGTGCCGGCGGCGATGGATACCGCGCCGGTGCGCGAAGCTGCGGGCGTGCCGGCCGCGCCGGGCAGCCTGCGCGAGCTGCATGCGCGTGCGCTCGAGGTGGCCCGCGCACAGGGCGTGGCCGATTTCGAACCGGCTTACCTGAAGCTGGCCAATGGCGGCGATGCCAACGCCACCATCGAGATCACCGGCGAATCCAGCGGCACGCTGGGCCCGCTCGGCTCGGTGGCGCTGGACGTGGCCAGCGGCCGCGTGCTGGCCAGCCAGCTGCCGGGCCATCGCGATGCCAACCACGCCACGCTCAGCGCGGCCTATGCCCTGCACTTCGGCGAATTCGGCAACGGCGTGGTGGTCTGGCTGTACTTCCTGCTGGGGCTGGGCGGTGCCTTCCTGTTCTATTCGGGCAACCTGCTGTGGATCGAATCGCGACGCAAGCGCCGGCAGCCGCAGCAGCCGCGCGCAGGGGTGAACATGGCGCGGGCCACGGTAGGCGTGTGCATCGGCCTGTGCGTGGCGATCTCGGTGGCCTTCGTCACCGCGCTGGTGCTTGAACACGTGGCCCCGGCGACGGTGGACCACGGCATCCGCTGGGCCTGCTTCGGCACCTGGGCGGCGTGTGCGCTGTGGGCCGCCGTGCGCCGGCCGGCACAGGCCGCGCGTGAACTGCTGTGGGCCGCGGCCATCAGCACCGCGCTGGTGCCGGTGATGCATGGCGCGCTCAGTGGCGACTGGCCGTGGCTGACCGCCGCACGCGGGTTGTGGCCGCTGTTCTGGATCGACATGGTGGCCCTGGCGATGGCCTTTGGCTTCGCCCGGCTGGCAGTGGCCAGCCAGCGCCGCGCCCGCGATGGCGACCCCAACAGCGTGTGGGCCAATTGAGGAAACCGCCGGGCATGGCCCGGCGCTACCGGTACGCAACGCCCCGGTAGAGTCGAGCTTGCTCGACTGCTGTTGCCTCCGCGCCAAGAGCAGTCGAGCAAGCTCGACTCTACAAAGGCGTGATGGCGATGGCCTTTGGCTTCGCCCGGCTGGCAGTGGCCAGCCAGCGCCGCGCCCGCGACGGCGACCCCAACAGCGTGTGGGCCAATTGAGGAAACCGCCGGGCATGGCCCGGCGCTACCGCTACACACCGTCTTTGTAGAGTCGCGCCATGCTCGACTGCTGTTGGTTTCGCGCCAAAGGCAGTCGAGCATGGCTCGACTCTACAAACGCCTGGTCAGTCGCCGACGCGGGCCTTGTGCCACGGTGCGAGCATGGCGTTGAGCAGGCTGGCCTGTTCGTCGTCACCGGTCAGCTCCCACATGAACACGCCGGCCAGGCCCTGCTCACGGGCGAACTGCGCGCGCAGGCCGATCGAGCGCGGGTCTTCGTAGCTGATGAAGATCTTCTCGGCCGCGTTGTACAGCCACGGGCTCTGCGCCTGCGGCTGCCAGCGCTTCGTCCAGCCCGGCTGGTCCAGGTAGCGCGCCTTGATCACCCGCCAGTCGCCGGCATCGGCCGGTGCGCTGTAGGGCTGGTAGAGGCCATCGGGCGCGTCACCGGTGACCTTGAAACCACGCCCGTAGAACGGCACGCCCAGCACCAGCTTGTCGGCCGGCACGCCGTGGTCGCGGTAGTACTGCACGGCGCCGGCCACGTTGTTCCAGCGCCGCAGTTCCGGCGCCAGCGGGTCGGCCGGCACTTCATGCAGCGGCGCATTGAAGGTCGACACCGCCGAGAATCCGGTACCCATGTCATAGCTCATCAGGTTGATGAAATCGAACACCTGGGCCAGCGCCGGCAGATCGTAGCTGGCCGCCGGGTCATAGGGTCCGTCGGTCTGCAGGCGGCCGGCCGCGAGCGCGGCGGTCAGCAGCATCGGTTGGCCGCGCTTGCGGCCACGCGCATCCAGCGCCACGCGGAAGGCCTGCGCGAGCTTCGTCATGTTCGCGCGGTCCTGTGGGCGATGGGCCAGTTCCTTCGGCCCGCCACTGACCGGGAATTCCCAGTCGATGTCCACGCCGTCGAAGCTGCCTGCGTACTGGTCGAAGAACAGCGCCATGCAGGAATCAACCAGGCGCTTGCGGCTGGCCTCGGTAAGCGCGGCATCGGAGAACCCGCCCGCGCCCCAGCCGCCGATGGAGATCAGCGTGCGCAGGTGCGGATGCGCCATCTTCAGCTCGGCCAGCGCGGCGAAATTCTTCGGCGCTTCGGCACCCACCGTGCAGCGCCCGGCTTCGATGGTGGAAAACGCATAGAACAGGTGGGTCAGGCGCTCGGCCGGTATGTGCGACACCGGGTAACGATCGGCCGAACCACCGGGGTAGTACGCGCCGTAGATCGGCGACTGCGCCGCGTGGCTGGCGGCGGGAACGGCGGCGGCAATCAGCAGGGCAAGCCCGGCCAGGGTCTGGCGCAACATGGAAACTCCCGATAGGTAGAGTCGAGCAGGCTCGACTCTACACGGATCCCGCATCGGCTAAGGTAGCCGCGGATCTTCAATCGCACACGGACATGAGCACAGACCACGACGCCACCCAGGACGCCACCCATGATGCACTGCGGGCCAAACAGTCCCGCGCATACGCGGCCTTCGACGAGGGCGACCTGGCACAGGCCGCGCACCTGTTCGGCGAACTGATCGAGCACGCGCCCGAGGTGTCCTACCTGCATTACATGCGCGGGCTGGCGCACAAGTACCTGCGCGACTGGCCCGCCTCGCTGCAGGACAACCTGCGTGCGGAGCAGGCGAGCGACGAATTCGACGAAGCCGCCGCCTGGAATGCTGGGATCGCGGCCAGTGCCCTGGGCGACTGGACCGAGGCACGCCGGCAGTGGAGCCGGTGTGGCATCACCCTGCCCGAGGGTGACGGCGAGATTGCAGGCAACTTCGGCGTGGCCTGCGTGCGCCTGGCGCCCTGGAAGGATGCCGAAGTGGTGTACATGAACCGCATCGACCCGGTGCGCGCGCGTATCGGCAACGTGCCACTGCCCGAAAGCGGCTTCCGCTTCGGCGACATCGTGCTGCATGACGGCGCCTCCACCGGCCGCCGTGCCTACGGCGACGGCGATGTGCCGGTGTTCAATGCGATGCAGCGGCTGCAGGCATCGGACATGGCGACCTTCACCGTGTTCGTGCAGTGCGACTCGGTCGACGATGTCGCTGCGCTGGAGGCACTGACCCTGCCTGGCATCGGCACGGTCGAGGACTGGACCGCCACGGTGCGCCGGCTGTGCCGCCGCTGCAGCTATGGCACCCCGCACCGGCATGACGACGAGGCCGGCAACGATGACGACGGTGGCTGGAAGCGCGAGCGCGACCTGGGCATCGCCGCACAGGGTCGGGCCGCGGTGGAAAAGCTGCTGGCGACCTGGACCGCGGCGGGACCGGGGCGCGTGCTGCAGGCCATCGAGCAGCGCGAGCATCCGTTGAGTGATCCGGAGCCGGGCCAGGTGTGGTGGCTGGGCGAGGAAGAAGAGGAGGAGCGCGTCAACCAGGGTTGATGCCTGCGAGCCTTGTGGCACAGGGCCTTCAGAATTCTTCAGGCCGGTTTCCAGCACTTCAGTCGCAGCGCAGGCTCAATCGGGCTCCCTTTGATGGAGTCCGACGATGCGTTCGATCCTGCCTGCCCTCGCCCTGCTCTGCGCGGTCTGCACCCTGCCCTTCGCCGCCCGCGCCACCCCACCCGACCCGGCCCGCCTGCAGGCCCTGCAGCAGGCCATCGCCAGCGATGAACTGAAGCAGATCCGCAGCGTGCTGCTGCAGGTCGATGGCGAGGTGGTCTACGAAGGCTACTTCAATGGCGCCGACGCGCAGACTCTGCACGACGTGCGTTCGGCCAGCAAGGGCGTGACCGCGCTGCTGGTCGGTGCCGCCATTGGTGAGGGCACCCTGCCCGGCGTGCAGGCCCGGGTGTACGACTACTTTCCGGCCTACACCGCCCGGCACGCGGTCGACCCCCGCCTGCGCGCCACCACCGTGCAGGATCTGCTGACCATGAGCAGCCTGTGGGAATGCGATGACGAAAACCAGTTCTCGTCCGGCCACGAGGAACGCATGTACGTGTCCGAGAAGTGGCTGGACTTCACCCTGGGTCTGCCGGTGAAGGGCTTCGCGCCGTGGATGCAGCGGCCGGAGGACAGCCCGCATGGGCGCGCGTTCGCCTACTGCACCGCCAATCCGTTCGTTCTGGGCGCGGTACTGGAGAAAGCCAGCGGCCAAGCACTGGCCGACTACGCCGCGCGCGTCCTGGAGCGGCCGCTGGGCATCACCCGCAGCCAGTGGAACCGCTCACCGGAGGGCATCGGCATGGGCGGCGGCGGCACCCGCTACCGCACGCAGGACCTCGCCCGCTTCGGCCAGCTGGTGCTGGACGGTGGCCGCTGGCAGGGCCGCCAGCTGGTGCCGAAGGAGTACATCGAGGCGATGGTGCGAGCGCAGGCGACCACCTCCGACGGCGGCGACTACGGCTACCAGTGGTGGGGCCTGAAGCTGGACGTGCAGGGTTCACCGCGCACGGTGTGGGCGATGTCCGGCAACGGCGGCAACTACGTGTTCGTGCTGCCCGAGCAGCGCGTGGTGGCGGTGGTCACCAGCCAGGCGTTCAATCGCAACTTCGCCCATCCGCAGTCGCGGCGCATCCTCACCGAGTTCCTGCTGCCGGCGCTGCGCTGAGCGCGGCCAGGTCGTCCGGCCGCCAGCTGGCGGCCAGCACCTGCGCACGTTGCCGGGCGATGTCGGCATCCAGCCGCTGCAGCAGGACCGGCCAGCCGGGCGCGCTGCGCAGGGGGACGAACAGCGGGGTGGCACGCAGCCACGCCACGTCGCGGAAGCCGTCATCGACCGCCTGCTGCAGTGCCGCCACCGCATCGCCTGCATGGCCCTGGGCCTGCAGCAGCAACGCGCGCTCCAGCGCTGCATCGGGCCAGCCATCGCCCGCTCCCGCACTGGCAGCGAGCTGCTGCAGGCGCTGGTCGATCCACGCGGCGTCCGCAGCCTGCGCGCCATGCAACGCCGCCAGCGTCTGGCCCAGCGACTGCTGTGGCCGCAGCTGGCGGCCACGCTCGAACGCGTCGGCGGCGCCTGCAGCGTCGCCCGCCAGCAATGCCAGTTCGCCCTGCAGGCGCAGCAGCTGCGGATGCGGGGTGCCACGCGCGAGCGCTTCATCCAGCGCCTGCCGGGCCCGCTGTGGCGCGCCGGCCAGGTACAGGCTGCGCGGCCAGGCGATGTTGGAGAACACGTTGTCCGGGTACAGCTGGAAATTGCGCGCGTGGCGATCCGCAGCCGCCTGGGTGAAGCCGAGCAGTTCCAGCTCGCGAGCGACCTGCACGTCACGGAAGCGGATGCGCTCGGGCGCCTTCAGCGACAGGTTGGCCTGCAGCGCCGTGGCGAGCTGGCCGCGTTCCTGCTGCAGGTAGGCCAGCGATGCGCGGCTGCGCTCGTCGCCAGGCTCGAGCTCGAGCGCGCGGCTGTAGCCGGTGATCGCCTGCCGCATGTCGCCCAGGCAGTCCTGCGCGTAGCCCCACAGGGCGTGTGCGGCGGCATCGCCGGGGGTGCGCTGGCGCTCCTGCTCGGCCAATGCCAGCGCCTCGCGCAACTGCTCGGGCGTGCCGTTGAACAGGCAGCCCTGCGCCGCCAGCGCACGGGACAGGCCGCGCCGCGCCGGCGTGGATTCGGGATCAGCCTGCAGCGCCTGCCGGTACAGGGTGATGGCCACGCGGTTGTTGTTGGCCTGGCCGATCCCCGCGTAGTACTCGGCACGCTGCAGCAGCGACTGCCCTGCCCCCTGCGGCGTCGAACGGGGCCACAGCAGCAGCGTGGCGGCCACGCCCAGCACTGCGACAGCCGCCACGCCCCAGCCGAGCCTGCGGGTGCGCGAGGATGGCGCGGGTGGTGCGCTGGCCGCCAGCGGCGGCGCACACAGCTGGTAGCCACGACCACGCACTGAGCGGATGTACCGCGGCCGCCGGCTGTCATCGCCCAAGGCCTGGCGCAGCAGCTTCACCCGCTGGCTGACCGCATCCTCGCCGACCACCGCCGGTGCCCAGACCTGGGCAGCCAGGGTGTCGAAATCCACGACGTCGGTGCCGTGCCGGAGGAGTACGTCGAGCAGGGTCCAGCTGAGGCCGCTGACCGGCAACACCTCGCCGTTGCGACTGACGCGCTGCGCCGGGCGATCGATATCCAGGTCGAGCAGGCGTAGGGTGTCCATGGGCGAAGCATAGCGTTACGGCTGCGCCGGAAGACAGGCAAAGAAAAAGCGGGCCGAAGCCCGCTTTTTCATTTTTCGAAGGTGTGAGGACCAACGGTCCTCACCTACCGTAATCGACCGCGGCGAAAGCGTGAGGACCAACGGTCCTCACCTACCGTAATCGACCGGAGGTCGATTACTCGGCGCTGGCGCCTTCGCCTTCTTCGACGGCCTTCATCGACAGGCGGATACGGCCCTGCTTGTCGACTTCCAGGACCTTGACCTTGACCACATCGCCTTCCTTCAGCACGTCGCCGACCTTCTCGACGCGGTCGCTGGAGATCTGCGACACGTGGACCAGACCGTCCTTGCCCGGCAGGATCGTGACGAACGCACCGAAGTCCATGATCTTGGCGACCTTGCCTTCGTAGATGCGGCCCGGCTCGACGTCCGAGGTGATCTGCTCGATGCGGGCCTTGGCGGCCTGGGCAGCGATGGCGTTGACCGAAGCAATGACGATGGTGCCGTCATCCTGGATGTCGATCTGGGTGCCGGTTTCCTTGGTGATGGCCTGGATGGTGGAACCACCCTTGCCGATCACTTCGCGGATCTTGTCCGGGTGGATCTTGATGGTCAGCAGGCGCGGCGCGTAGTCCGACAGCTCTTCACGCGGAGCGGTCAGGCCGTGGGCCATTTCGCCCAGGATGTGCAGACGGCCAGCCTTGGCCTGCTGCAGAGCCTGCTTCATGATCTCTTCGGTGATGCCTTCGATCTTGATGTCCATCTGCAGGGCGGAGATGCCCTCAGCGGTACCGGCAACCTTGAAGTCCATGTCGCCCAGGTGATCTTCGTCACCCAGGATGTCGGACAGGACGACGAAGCGATCGCCTTCCTTGACCAGGCCCATGGCGATACCGGCAACCGGTGCCTTCACCGGCACGCCGGCGTCCATGAGGGCCAGCGACGAACCGCAGACCGAGGCCATCGACGAGGAACCGTTCGACTCGGTGATTTCCGAGACGACGCGGATGGTGTACGGGAAGGATTCCAGCGACGGCATGACAGCCAGCACGCCGCGCTTGGCGAGGCGACCGTGGCCGATTTCGCGGCGCTTCGGGCCCATCATGCGGCCGGTCTCACCCACCGAGTACGGGGGGAAGTTGTAGTGGAACAGGAAGTTTTCCTTGTACTCACCGGACACGGCATCGATGACCTGGCCATCACGGGCGGTGCCCAGGGTGATGGTCACGATGGCCTGCGTTTCACCGCGGGTGAACAGCGAGGAACCGTGGGTACGCGGCAGGATGCCGGTCTGCACGGCGATCGGGCGGACGGTGTCCAGCTGACGGCCGTCGATGCGGACCTTGGTGTCCAGCACCGAGTTGCGCATGGTGCTGTATTCCAGCTCGCCGAACTCCTTCGACAGCTCGGCCGGGTTCCAGCCTTCAGCGGCCACGCGGCCAGCCAGGGTTTCGACCACGTCCTTCTTGATCGCCGAGATGGCGTCACGGCGCTGCAGCTTGTCGCGCACCTGGAAGGCTTCGCCCAGGCGCGGGCCGATGGCTTCCTGCAGGGCGCTGATCAGCGCGTCGTTCTTGGCTGGGGCCACCCAGGTCGACGGCTTGGTGCCGGCTTCCACGGTCAGCTCGTTGATCGCGTTGATGACCTTCTGCATTTCGCGGTGACCGAAGGTCACGGCGCCCAGCATCACGTCTTCGGACAGCAGCGCGGCTTCGGATTCAACCATCAGCACGGCGTTGGCGGTACCGGCAACAACCAGCTCCAGCTCCGATTCCTTCAGCTCCGACACGGTCGGGTTGAGGATGTACTCGCCGTTCTTGTAACCGACCTTGGCGGCGGCGATCGGACCCTTGAACGGGGTACCGGCCAGCGACAGGGCAGCCGAGGCACCGATCAGGGCCGGGATGTCACCGTCGATTTCCGGGTTCAGCGACATCACCGTGGCGATGATCTGGACTTCGTTCTTGTAGTCTTCCGGGAACAGCGGACGGATCGGACGGTCGATCAGACGCGAGATCAGGGTTTCCTTCTCGGTCGCGCGGCCTTCGCGCTTGAAGAAGCCACCCGGGATACGGCCACCTGCGTAGAACTTCTCCTGATAGTCACAGGTCAGGGGGAAGAAATCCTGGCCTTCGCGCGCGCTCTTGGCGGCGACGGCGGAGACCAGCAGCACGGTGTCGTCGAACTTGACGATGACGGCGCCACCGGCCTGACGGGCGATTTCGCCGGTTTCAAGCGTGACGGTGTGCTTGCCGTACTGGAAGGTTTTGGTGATTTTTGCCACGGAGGGTGTCCTTGGGGATGCTGTCTGCGAATTTGGACCGTCGGCGACCCTTGCCGCCAGCGGGTGACCGGATCGTTCCGGTCTGAATCGGTATTCCGGTGCTACAAAACAAAACCGCGGCGCATCGCTGCGCCGCGGGGGATTCTTTGCTTAGCGACGCAGGCCAAGCTTTTCGATCAGGGCCTTGTAACGCTCGACGTCCTTCTTCTTCAGGTAGTCGAGCAGGCTGCGACGGCGGTTGACCATCTGCAGCAGGCCGCGGCGGCTGTGGTGGTCCTTCTTGTGGGTCTTGAAGTGGCCGGTCAGCAGTTCGATGCGGGCGGTCAGCAGGGCAACCTGGACTTCCGGGGAGCCGGTGTCAGCCGAGCTGCGCTTGTTGTCTTCAATGACCTTCTGGGTGTCGATCGACATTTTCTTTTTTCTCTGTGATGCGTGGCCGGCAGGAACGCGCTTCGCGCACCGCCAGGCTCGCCGTGGACTACGAGGATGAAACCTGCGCGAGGCAGGTTGCCGGAAAACGGCCGCGAAATTGTAACGGTCAGGGGCTCCGGGAACAAGGACCGGGGCTGAACCGGCCGGGTCCCGTCAGAGGTTGAAGCGGCGCTGCGGGGCCAGCAGGCCACTGTCGTCGACCTGCCCCAAGCCCTGGACAGCATCGTCCGGCCCGTACACGGCCACCAGGCCGCGCGGCCAGGCGGCGTCGCGCTGGCGCTGGCCGACACAGAAGCGGTGCGCCTGTTCAGCGTCGAGGTCGACCCGCGGGTATTCGGCCAGGCCGGCGGCCAGCGGCAGCAGCAGCGCCTCCATGCCCGCCTCGTCGCCGGCCTCGACCATCGCCCGCAGCTGGTCCAGGGTGACCATGGCCGGGGCGAGGAACGGCTCGACCCACAGCCGGCGCAGCGCGCTGATGTGGGCGCCACAGCCCAGCGCCTCGCCGAGGTCACGGGCCAGGCTGCGGATGTAGGTGCCCGAACCGCAGGTCACCCGCAGCCGCAGGCGCTCGGCCTGCTGCTCGAGCACCTCGATGGCATGCACCTGCACCTCGCGCTCGGGCGCCTCGATGACGTCACCGCGGCGCGCCTTCACATACAGCGGCTCGCCGCCCTGCTTCAGCGCCGAATAGATCGGGGCGCGCTGCAGGATGCTGCCGGTCAGCGGTGCCAGTGCGGCCTGCAGGGCCTCGGCGCTGATCGCCGGGACCGGGCGCTGCAGCAGCACCTGGCCTTCGGAATCATCGGTATCGGTGGTCTGGCCGAGCTGGATCTCGGCGTCATAGGCCTTGGCCGAGCCCAGCAGCAGGCCGGCGATCTTGGTCGCCTCGCCGAAGCACAGCGGCAGCAGGCCGGTGGCCAGCGGGTCGAGGCTGCCGGTGTGGCCGCCCTTTTCGGCACGGAACAGGCGGCGGGCCACCTGCAGGGCGGCGTTGGAGCTCATGCCGGTCGACTTGTCGAGCAGCAGGATGCCATCCAGGCGGCGGAACTGAATTCGGGTCATGTCAAATACGGGTAGCGCCGGGCCATGCCCGGCGAGCTCGACTGCCGAAGCGCGGCCAGCGTCCGGCCTCGCACGGTCAGAATGAAAAACGCCGGGCATCACCCGGCGCAAGCTTATTCTTCGTCGCTCTCGCGACGCTTCTCCGCGGCCAGCGTATCGGGCAGGTCGCGCAGGATGTTGTCGATGTGCTCACCACGGTCAACCGAGTCGTCGTAGTGGAAATGCAACTCCGGCACATGGCGCAGCTTCATCGCGCGGGCCAGGTCCATGCGCAGGCGGTAGCCCAGCTCCTTCAGGCCAGCCACGGCTTCGGCCGAACGTTCCGGCATCAGCGCGGTGACGAACACCTTGGCATGGGCCATGTCGCGGGTGATTTCCACGTCGGACACGCTCACCGAGGGCAACCCGTGCTCGCGCACGGCGTTGTGCACCAGGGTGCCGAGTTCACGGCGCAGCTGGGCGGAGACACGGTCGGTTCGATGGAAAGTCTTGGGCACGAGGAGCTCTTGGTTCAGTTGTCGCCCGACCAACGGTCGGGCGCTACCTTTGATTCGAATGTCGCCCGACCAACGGTCGGGCGCTACCTTTGATTCGATTGTCGCCCGACCAACGGTCGGGCGCTACATCTACATGGTACCCGACCATTGGCCGGGTTCTACTTCACGGTAGGGCCCGACCGTTGGTCGGGCCACCTTGCAGCATTACAGGGTGCGCGGCACTTCGATACGCTCGAAGCACTCGATCTGGTCACCCGGCTTGACGTCGTTGTAGGCCTTCACCGCGATACCGCATTCGGTACCGTTGCGGACTTCCTCGACGTTTTCCTTGAAGCGGCGCAGCGATTCCAGCTCGCCCTCGAAGATCACCACGCTGTCGCGCAGCACGCGGATCGGCTTGTTGCGCTTGACCACGCCCTCGATGACCATCGAGCCGGCAACCGCGCCCAGCTTGGAGCTGCGGAAGACGTCGCGGACCTCGGCGATACCGATGATCTCTTCGCGGATCTCCACGCCCAGCAGACCGGATGCCACCTGCTTCACCTGGTCGATCACGTCATAGATGATCGAGAAGTAACGCAGGTCCACGCCGTTGGATTCGATGATGCGACGGGCCGAAGCGTCCGCACGCACGTTGAAGCCGATGACGGTGGCCTTCGAAGCGGCAGCCGAATTGGCGTCCGACTCGGTGATGCCGCCCACGCCGGAATGGATCACGTTGATGCGGATGTCTTCGTTGGACAGCGCGACCAGTGCCTGGCTCAGCGCCTGCACCGAACCCTGCACGTCGGCCTTGATGACCAGGTTGAGGACCTGCTGGCCCTCGCCCTTGCCCAGGGTCGCCATGATGTCTTCCATGCGGCTGCCAGCGGTGGCGACCAGGCGCGATTCGCGGCGCTTGGTCTCACGCTGCTGGGCAACGTCCTTGGCCAGGCGCTCGTCCTCGACGACCACGAAGTCGTCACCGGCTTCCGGCACGCCGGACAGGCCCAGGACCTGCACCGGGATGGACGGACCGGCGAACTCCGGCTGCTTGCCGGTTTCGTCGAACAGCGCACGCACGCGGCCGTACTGGATGCCGCACACCAGGTAGTCGCCCTTCTTCAGGCGGCCCTGCTGCACCAGCACGGTGGCGACCGGGCCACGGCCCTTGTCCAGCGAGGATTCGATGACCACGCCTGCGGCGCGGCCTTCGTCGACGGCCTTCAGCTCCAGCAGTTCCGCCTGGACCGAGACGGCGTCCAGCAGGTCGTCGATGCCCAGGCCGGTCTTGGCCGAGATCTCCACCATCTGGATGTCACCACCGAAGTCTTCGGCCACGACCTGCTCGGAGAGCAGTTCGTTCTTGACCCGCATCGGGTCGGCACCGGACTTGTCGATCTTGTTGATGGCCACGATCAGCGGCACACCCGCCGAACGGGCGTGCTGGATCGCTTCCTTGGTCTGCGGCATGACGCCGTCGTCGGCGGCAACCACCAGCACCACGATGTCGGTCAGCTTGGCACCGCGGGCACGCATCGAGGTGAACGCGGCGTGGCCCGGGGTATCCAGGAAGCTGATGACGCCCTTCGGCGTATCAACGTGGTACGCACCGATGTGCTGGGTGATGCCACCGGCTTCGCCGTGGGCGACCTTGGTGCGGCGGATGTAATCCAGCAGCGAGGTCTTGCCGTGGTCGACGTGGCCCATGATGGTGACCACCGGCGGACGCTGCACAGCTTCGCCCTGGTTTTCACCGGTCGAGGCCAGCAGTGCGTCTTCGGCGTCGTTGTCATTGGCACGGATCGCCTTGTGGCCGAGTTCTTCGGTCACCAGCGCGGCTGTGTCGTGGTCGATGGACTGGGTGATGGTGGCCATCACGCCCATCTTGAACAGCGCCTTCACCACCTCGCCGCCCTTCAGCGCGAGCTTCTGCGCCAGGTCGGCCACGGTGATGGTTTCGCCGATCGCCACTTCACGCACGACCGGTGCGGTCGGACGCTCGAAGGCGTGCGGACCAGCGTTGTTGCCACCACGCGACATGTCGCGACGGCCGCCACTCTGGTTGCGACCACCCGGACGACCGCGGTTGTTGCTGTTGTTGCTGTTGCCACGACGCGCACGGTCGGCAGCCGACAGGTGCATCTGGCCGGCGAAACGATCGCCCGGGCCACGCTCGCTGCGCGGCGCGCTGCGGTTGTTGCGGTCGTCGTTGCGCGGCGGTGCCGGCGGAGCACCACGCGGTGCGGCCGGAGCGGCAGCCGGGGTACGCGGCGGGCGCGGTGCGGTTTCGTCGATCGGAGCGCGTTTGGGCTTGGTGGCAGCCAGGGCCTCGGCGGCCTTGGCGGCAGCTGCAGCTTCCTCGGCAGCCTTCTTCTCGGCCTCGGCACGTTCCTTGGCGGCAACTTCTTCCTCACGGGCACGGACGATGGCTTCGTCGCGCAGACGATCCTTTTCGGCCAGGGCCTGCTGTTCGGCGAGGTTGCGGGCGCGCGACTCTTCCAGCTTGCGCAGGATGTCGGCACGCTCTTCGTCCGGCGTCATGGCACGCGCACCATCCTTGACGTAGGTACGCTTCTGGCGCACCTCGACATTCACGGTCGTCTTGCTGCGACCGGAATTGACCGTCACTTCCTGCTGTTTCCGGCGGTTGAGCGTGATCTTCTTTGCAGACTGATCAGTCTCTTCCGGGGCCTGCTCGGGCTTGCCGTGCGAACGACGAAGGAAGCCCAGGAGCTTCACCTTCTCGGTGCTGGTCACGACCTGGTCGGGACCGCTGAACTTCATGCCGGCACCGGCCAGCTGTTCCAGCAGTTTCTCGACCGGCGTGTTGACCAGTTCGGCAAGCTTGCGGATGGTGGTTTGCTGCGACATTCGGATCCTATGATCTTGTGGGCGCCCCCCCGCAGATGGAGGTGGCGCGGATTCTACGCCCTGATCGGCTCAGGGCCCTGTTCATTGCCGGCTCATTCGCCGCGTTCCAGTCGGGCGATCTCCTCGGCACGCGCGGCCAGGATCAGCGCCGCGGCGCGCTCCTGGTCCAGCCCTTCGATGCCGAAGTCCATGACCTCGTCGGCGGCCAGGTCGGAAAGCTCCTCGCTGGTGCGCACGCCGTGGCCGGCCAGCGCGTACGCGGTGGCTTCGTCCATGCCCTCAAGGGACAGCAGGTCCTGCGCCGGCTGGCCGTCTTCAAGGCCTTCCTCGACTGCCAGGGCCTCATTGAGCAGCGCATCGCGGGCACGAGCGCGCAGCTCTTCGACGATGTCCTCGTCGAAACCTTCCACGGCCAGCAGTTCGCCGACCGGGACATAAGCAATTTCTTCAACCGTACCGAAGCCTTCGCTGACCAGGATGCCGGCGATTTCCTCGTCCACTTCCAGCTTGTCCATGAACAGCTGGCGGGCCGACGACTGCTCGGCTTCCGACTTGGCGGTGACCTGGTCCTGGGTCATCACGTTCAGCTGCCAACCGGTCAGGCGGCTGGCCAGGCGCACGTTCTGGCCGCCCTTGCCGATGGCCTGGGCCAGGCGGTCTTCGGCCACGGCCAGATCCATCGAGTGCTTGTCTTCATCGACGATGATCGACTGCACTTCAGCCGGTGCCATCGCGTTGATGACGAAGTTGGCCGGGCTGTCGTTCCACAGCACGATGTCCACGCGCTCGCCATTGAGCTCGTTGGACACGGCCTGCACGCGCGAACCGCGCATGCCGATGCAGGCACCGATCGGATCGGTACGGGTATCGTGGGCCAGCACGGCGATCTTGGCGCGGTCGCCCGGATCGCGGGCACAGGCCTTGATTTCCACCAGGCCCTGGCCGACTTCCGGCACTTCGAGCTTGAACAGCTCGATCATGAATTCCGGGGCGGCGCGGCTGATGAACAGCTGCGGGCCACGCGGTTCCGAACGCACTTCGGCCAGATAGCCGCGCACGCGGTCACCGGCGCGCAGCACGTCGCGCGGGATGCCCTTGTCCTTCGGGATGAAACCTTCGGCGTTGCCGCCCAGGTCCACGTAGATGTTGCCGCGCTCGGCGCGCTTGACCACACCGGTGATCAGCTCGCCGACGCGATCCTTCCACGCATCGACGACCTGCTGGCGCTCGGCTTCGCGCACGCGCTGCACGATGACCTGCTTGGCGGCCTGGGCGGCGATGCGGCCGAAATCGGGGTTTTCGATCTGTTCTTCGATGTAGTCGCCGACGTCCACGCCTTCGGCTTCGTCGACGGCGTCCATCAGGCGGATCTGGCGGTCCGGCGATTCCATGACCACGTCATCGGCCACCACTTCCCAGCGGCGGTAGGTTTCGTAGCTGCCATC
The DNA here is from genome assembly GCF_003086795.1 of Stenotrophomonas sp. SAU14A_NAIMI4_5. Classification (NCBI taxonomy): domain Bacteria; kingdom Pseudomonadati; phylum Pseudomonadota; class Gammaproteobacteria; order Lysobacterales; family Lysobacteraceae; genus Stenotrophomonas; species Stenotrophomonas sp. SAU14A_NAIMI4_5. Next base: position 3,035,732 of record NZ_CP026003.1, read on the forward strand.
CTTGTGGTCGATGACCACGCGGGTCAGCACTTCCTCGTCGGCATAGCGCTTCTTCGCTGCGGACGCCAGGGCGGCCTCGATCGCATCGAAGATCACTTCACGCGGCACGCCCTTCTCGTTGGCGACCGCGTCCACTACCAGCAACAGTTCCTTGCTCATTGGCTCACTCCGCGCGCGGCTTCTTTGCCGCCGGCTCGTTGGAAGAAGAATTCTTGTCCGGCTTCGGACGCTTCGGCGCCGGGCCGGTCGGCTTGCTCGGGGCCAGGCCCAGGGCAACCCAGTCCGGCATGATCCGGGCCTTGTCGATGTTGTCGGCCGACACGACCACTTCGGTCTTGTCGACGATGAAGGTGATGGTGTCCGCAGCCTCGTCGGTCGCTTCGATGCGGCCCTGCAGGCGACGACGGTTGTCCTGCGGCAGCTTCAGCGTGACCTTGGCCATTTCGCCCAGGTGACGGCCGAACTGCTCCAGGTTGAACAGCGGACGGTCGACGCCCGGCGAAGACACTTCCAGCGTGTAGTTGCCGCTGATCGGGTCTTCGACGTCCATCTGCGCGGACACTTCGCGGCTGACGCGCTCGCAGTCGTCCACGTTGATGATGCGCTCGGGCTGTTCAGCCAGCGGCACGTCGATGTAAAGGCGCAGGGTCGCACCGCCGGGGGCCGGCAGATACTCAACGCCCAGCAGCTCCAGGCCCAGCGACACAACGGTCGGGCCGAGCAGATTCGCGATGTCGGTTGCCTTGTCGCTCACAGCCTGCCTTGATCTCTTGGTTGGGTGCCGGCCACGGCCGGCGGGGAAAACATGACGCCCCGGAAACGACAAAGGGCCCGCTGGGCCCCTTTTTCCGGAAAGACTCCGGTGACTGGATTCCGGTTGCAACGCGCTGCGTAAGCGTGTTGCGAGCCCTCCTTCCGGACCGGGTCTCCCGTGGGGAGGCCGCCTTCAGGGGTACTGCCTAGGCCGCTGATGATAGCGGCTGCACCTCGCTGGTGCAAGGCTTGGACCGCCTTGCAACCGGCCGCTGCGCTCGCCGGGCATGGCCCGGCGCTACCGGGACCACGCGCGGTGGTAGCGCCAGGCCATGCCCGGCGGATCCAGCGTACGCCCAAAGAAAAACGCCTCCGAAGCAGGGCTTCGAAGGCGATCTCTTTACTTGGTAGCGGGGGCAGGATTTGAACCTGCGACCTTCGGGTTATGAGCCCGACGAGCTGCCAGACTGCTCCACCCCGCATCAGAAGCGGAATTATGAGTGATAACTTCAAAACATGCAAGCTTTCCCTCATTCATCAAACCGGTTGGCGCCGATCTGAAGTTTGGTAGCGGGGGCAGGATTTGAACCTGCGACCTTCGGGTTATGAGCCCGACGAGCTGCCAGACTGCTCCACCCCGCACCGGAAGTGTTTGAACTGCTGCCCCGCTCTTTCGAGGAGGGCTACCGCAACGATGTTCTGGCTGAACCGCTGCAGTGACAACTCAGGCTGCGCATATTACACGAATCGCGCAGCTTTGTGTCAACTTTTATGCAAGATGCGCAAATGCCTGCTGGCACCAGACCATGATCGGGTTCCAGGCCAGGCCCAGGGCCAGCAGCGCCAGGGCATTCACGCCCAGCACCACGCCCAGCACGCGGTCGTTGTTGCGCGGCATGGCCTCGCCCACCGGCTCATCGAAGTACATGACCTTGATGACGCGCAGGTAGTAGAAGCAGCCGACCACGGCACACAGGACGCCGAGGATGGCCAGCCACAGCAGGCCGCCGTTGACGGCAGCGCCGAGCACGGCCAGTTTGGTCCAGAAGCCCAGGAACGGCGGGATGCCGGCCAGCGACGCCATGATGCACAGCACCAGGCCGGCCATCCACGGGTTGCGGGCGTTCAGGCCCTTGAAGTCCTCGATGTTCTCGGCTTCAAAGCCGGCGCGCGACAGGGCGATGATCGCACCGAAGGCGGCGGTGGACATGATGGCGTAGGCCAGTGCGTAGAACAGCGCGGCGGCATAGCCCTGAGCGCCGCCACCGGCGATGCCCATCAGCAGGAAGCCGATGTGCGACACGGTGGAGAACGCCAGCATGCGCTTGAGATTGCTCTGCGCGATGGCCATCAGGTTGCCGATGACCAGCGACACGGCGGCCAGGCCGGCGATCAGCAGCTGCAGTTCAGTCGACAGCGGGCCCACGCCCATTTCCAGCAGGCGGTAAGCCATGCCGAAGGCGGCCAGCTTCGGTGCCGAGCTGATGAACAGCGCGATCGGCGCCGGCGCACCCTGGTACACGTCGGGCAGCCACATGTGGAACGGAGCGGCACCCAGCTTGAAGGCCACGCCGGCGATCATGAAGACCGCACCGGTGATCAGCAGCACGCGCTCATCCGAATGCGGGATGGCGGCCTGGATGGCATCCAGGTGCAGGCTGCCGGTGGCGCCGTAGATCAGCGACATGCCGTACAGCAGCAGGCCCGAGGCCAGCGAACCGAGGACGATGTACTTCATCGCCGCTTCCGAGGCCAGGCCGCTGTCGCGGTTGCTGGCGACCAGTGCGTAGGAGCAGAGGGCCAGCAGTTCCAGGCCCAGGTAGACCATCAGCAGGCTGCCGGCCGAAACCAGGATCATCATGCCGGCGGTGCCGAACAGGATCAGCACCGGGATCTCGCCCTGGAACAGGTTGCGGTCGCGCAGGTAGCGCCAGCCGTAGACCAGGGTCAGGCCGCTGAGCAGCACGATCCCGGTCTTCATCACGTCCGCGGCGGTATCGCGCACGAACATGCCGTGGAAGACCTCACCCTGCCCGCCCACGCCGGTGGCGAGCATGAACAGCACCACGGCCAGTGCAGCGACCGAGAACAGGTGGGTGACGATCTTGTTCCGGTTGCTGACGAACAGGTCGAGGATCATCAGGGCGAAGGCGCTGCCGATCAGCACCAGCTCGGGAGCGAGCGGTGGCAGGTCAGCGGCGGTCAATGGCAGCAGCGGCGAGGTGGTCATCATCAAATCCTGGAATTACAGCAGCTTGCTGGATGCGATCTGCATCGCCAGCTTCGCGATCGAGGGCTCCATCAGGTCGGTCAGCGGCTTGGGGTAGATGCCCAGCGCCAGCACGCCGATGGCGAACACGCTCAGCAGCGCCCATTCGCGGCCGTTGATGTCCTTCAGTTCGGCCACGTGGCTGTTGGCCACTTCGCCGAAGAAGATGCGCTTGTACAGCCACAGGGTGTAAGCCGCACCGATGATCAGGGTGGTGGCGGCGCCCAGGGCGATCCACGGATTGCGCTGGAACGCAGCCAGGATGACCATGAATTCACCGGCGAAACCACTGGTGCCCGGCAGGCCGGCATTGGCCATGAAGAACAGCATGGCGAAGGTGGCGAACCACGGCATCACGTTGACCACGCCGCCGTAATCGGCGATGCGGCGGCTGTGCATGCGGTCGTACAGCACGCCGACGCAGGAGAACATCGCACCGGACACGAAGCCGTGCGAGATCATCTGCACCATGGCGCCCTGCAGGCCCAGGCGGGCTGCATCGGCGTTGCCGGCTTCACGCACCAGCCACAGGGCGATGAAGGTACCCAGGGTGACGAAGCCCATGTGCGCGATCGACGAATAGGCGATCAGCTTCTTCATGTCGTCCTGCACCAGAGCGACCAGGCCGACGTAGATCACCGCGATCAGCGACAGGGCGATCACCAGCCAGGCCCATTCGTTGGACGCATCCGGAACGATCGGCAGGTTGAAGCGCAGGAAGCCGTAGCCACCGATCTTCAGGGCGATGGCGGCCAGGATCACCGAACCGGCGGTCGGCGCTTCCACGTGGGCGTCCGGCAGCCAGGTGTGCACCGGGAACATCGGCACCTTGACCGCGAAGGCGATCAGGAAGGCGAAGAAGATCCAGGTCTGTTCCTTGGCGCTCAGCGGCAGCGCGTACAGGTCGGCCAGCTGGAAGCTGCCACCCTTCATGTACAGGTAGATCAGCGCCACCAGCATCAGCACCGAGCCGAGGAAGGTGTACAGGAAGAACTTCATCGCGGCGTAGATGCGGCGCGGGCCGCCCCAGACACCGATGATGAGGAACATCGGGATCAGCATCGCCTCGAAGAACACGTAGAACAGCATCGCGTCCGTGGCCGAGAAGATGCCGACGGTGACGCCTTCCAGGATCAGGAAGGCCGCCACGTACTGGTTCACGCGCTTGTCGATCGCGCTCCAGGCACCCAGCAGGGCCAGCACGCCGACCAGGGTGGTCAGCAGGATCAGCGCGATGGCGATGCCATCCACGCCCAGGTTGTAGCCGATCTTGTACGCCGGGATCCACGCATGGGTCTCGACGAACTGCATGCCATCGGCAGCCGGGTTGTAGCCGCCGAGCAGCGAGAGACTCGCAACGAAGGTCAGCAGCGCCACGCCGATCGACGCCCAGCGGGCGGTCTGCGCATCACGGATCGCAAGGATCAGGGCACCGCCGAGGATCGGCAGCCAGATGAGGACACTGAGTAGGGGCCAGTTCGACACGTCTTCTTATTCCGTACAGGTCATCAACGCAGGTAATGCATCAGCACGCCCAGGAGGGCAATCAGGCCGATGATCATCGCGAAGGCGTAGTGATAGAGGAAACCGGATTGGGTACGACGCAGCACGCCGGCTGCGACGTCCACAACACGTGCCGAGAGATTGACCACGCCGTCGACGATGTTGCTGTCGATCCAGCGAGCGACCTTGCCGAGCTTGACGCTGCCACCGGCAAAACCGTCGATCCACAGCTTGTCGAAGCCGTACTTGTTTTCCAGCACCGAGACCAGCGGAGCGAAGGTCTTGCGGGCCTTGCCCGACAGGTCCGGCTTCCACAGGTAGAACAGCGCGGCCAGCAGGAAGCCCGCCAGGGTCAGCCAGAACGGCGGCAGCATCATGCCGTGCAGGGCGAACTTGACCGGACCATGGAACTCCTCGCCGAGGAAGGCCACGGTGTTCTTGGCCGGATCGTAGAAATCGACGATGCCGGTGAAGAACGTGGTCGCCTGGCCCTTGATCGCCTCGTGGGCGTGGTGGCCGGCCCAGTCGGTGCCGTGCAGCATCGGACCGATGCTGAAGAAACCGATGGCGATCGACGGGATGGCCAGCAGGATCAGCGGCAGGGTCACCACCCACGGGGTTTCGTGCGGCTCATGCGGACCGTGGCCATGGCCGTGGTCGTCATGGGCATCGCCGTGGTGCGCATCGGCGTGATGGGCATCGGCGGCATGATGGTCGTCATGGCCGTGGTCATCGTGGTGCGCGTCACGGAAGCGCTCCGGACCATGGAAGGTCAGGAACAGCAGGCGGAAGCTGTAGAAGCTGGTCACCAGCACGCCACCCAGCACTGCCCAGTAGCCATAGGTGGCCACCCAGGTGTTCTGCATGTGGGCGTGGATCTCGGCGGCCTCGATGATGGTGTCCTTCGAGTAGAAGCCGGAGAAGAACGGCGTACCGACCAGGGCCAGGGTACCGATCCACATGGTGACGAAGGTGATCGGCATGTACTTGCGCAGGCCGCCCATCTTGCGCATGTCCTGCTCGTGGTGCATCGCGATGATGACCGAGCCGGCACCCAGGAACAGCAGCGCCTTGAAGAAGGCGTGGGTCATCAGGTGGAACACGGCGGCCGAGTAGGCCGACACGCCCAGCGCCACGGTCATGTAGCCGAGCTGGGACAGCGTCGAGTACGCGACCACGCGCTTGATGTCGTTCTGCACGATGCCGATCAGGCCGGTGAAGAACGCGGTGGTGGCACCGATGAAGAGAATGAAGTTCAGCGCGGTCTGCGACAGCTCGAACAGCGGCGACATGCGGGTGACCATGAAGATACCGGCGGTCACCATCGTCGCGGCGTGGATCAGTGCCGAGATCGGGGTTGGGCCTTCCATCGAATCCGGCAACCACACGTGCAGCGGAACCTGGGCCGATTTGCCCATGGCGCCAATGAACAGGCAGATGCAGATGACGGTGGCGATCGACCAGACAACCGGGTCGCTCAGCAGCTGCATGCCGAACACGGTGCCGTCCCAGATCTGCATCTTGGCTTCGGGGCTGGCCAGGGCGCCGGCCTGCGAGAAGACCTGCGAGTAGTCCAGGGTGCCGAACACCCACAGCACGCCGGCGATGCCGAGCAGGAAGCCAAAGTCACCGACGCGGTTGACCAGGAACGCCTTCATGTTGGCGAAGATCGCGGTCGGGCGCTTGAACCAGAAGCCGATCAGCAGGTACGACACCAGGCCCACCGCTTCCCAGCCGAAGAACAGCTGCAGGAAGTTGTTGCTCATCACCAGGGTGAGCATCGAGAAGGTGAACAGCGAGATGTAGCTGAAGAAGCGCTGGTAGCCCGGGTCTTCTTCCATGTAGCCGATGGTGTAGATGTGGACCAGCAGCGACACGAAGGTCACCACCACCATCATCATCGCGGTCAGCTTGTCGACCATGAAGCCGACATGGGCCGAGTACTGGCCGACTTCGAAGAAGGTGTACAGGTTCTGGTTGAACGGCTGTGCACCGCCCCAGACCAGCTGGTACAGCGTGTACATCGACAGGGCGCAGCTGATGGCCACGCCGAGGATGGTGACGGTCTGGGCGCCGAAGCGCTTGACCTGGCGACCGAACAGGCCGGCGATGATGCTGCCGAACAGCGGTGCAAGCACCACTGCGATCAACAGACTCTTGGAGAGAGTGATTTCCATCTGTGGATCAGCCCTTCAGCGAATCGACTTCGCCGACATTGATAGTGCGGCGTGTACGGAACAGGGTCACCAGGATCGCCAGGCCGATGGCGGCCTCGGCTGCGGCGACGGTCAGGATGAAGAACACGAACAGCTGACCCGACGGATCGCCCAGCTGGCGCGAGAACCCGACGAAGTTGATGTTCACCGACAGCAGCATCAACTCGATGGACATCAGCAGGACGATGATGTTCTTGCGGTTGAGGAAGATACCGGCAAGGCTGATGCAGAACAGCACCGCGCCCAGCGCCAGGATGTGGCCGAGAGTGATCATGCCTGGGTCTCCTCGTCGCCCGCGACCGGCTTGGTGTTGGTGTGGACCAGCGGCTGTTCGGCGTCCATCTTGACCACGCGCAGACGCTGCGAGGCCTTGACCATGGTCTGGTCACCCGGGTTCTGGCTCTTCACACCGGTGCGGCGACGCAGGGTCAGCATGACGGCGGCGACCACGGCCACGGTCAGGATGACGGCGGCGAACTCGAACGGCAGCAGGAACTCGGTGAACAGGCTGCGTGCCAGCCAGGTGATGTTGGACGTGTCCGCGGCCAGGGCGGCAGCGTTGTCCGCCGGGAAGGCGTTGACCGCCCTGCCCTTCACCCCGATCAGGATCAGCATCTGCACCAGCATGGCCACGGCCACGATCAGGCCGACCGGCAGGTAGCGCACCCAGCCCTCACGCAGGTTAGTGGGATCGATGTCGAGCATCATCACCACGAACAGGAACAGCACCATCACCGCGCCGACGTAGACCAGCACCAGGGCGACACCGAGGAACTCGGCACCGACCAGCAGCCACACGCAGGCGATGGAGAAGAAGGTCAGCACCAGGCAGAGCACGGCGTGAACCGGGTTGCGCACGCTGATCACCGCACCGGCCGAAACCGTTGCCGCGATGGCGAACACCCAGAAAGCGATATTTACCCAATCCATCTCTCGACCTCAGCGGTAAGCGGCATCGGCGGCACGACGCTCGGCGATCTCGTTTTCGAGACGATCGCCAAGGGCCAGCAGCTGCGGCTTGGTAACGATGTTTTCGCCACGGTTCTCGAAGTGGTACTCGAGGATGTGGGTTTCGACGATCGAGTCCACCGGGCAGCTTTCTTCGCAGAAGCCGCAGAAGATGCACTTGAACAGATCGATGTCGTAGCGCGTGGTACGGCGGGTGCCGTCCTCGCGCTTGGCCGAGTCGATGGTGATGGCCAGTGCCGGGCACACCGCTTCGCACAGCTTGCAGGCGATGCAGCGCTCTTCACCGTTAGGGTAACGGCGCAGGGCGTGCAGGCCACGGAAGCGCGGCGACTGCGGGAACTTCTCCATCGGGTACATCATCGTGTACTTCGGCTTGAAGCTGTACTTCAGCGTCAGCCAGAGACCGGCCAGCAGTTCGAGCAGCAGCAGGCTCTTGAAGTAATGGGTAATCCTGTTCATCACTTAGACGCCCTTTTGAATCACGCCGAAGAACACCATGACGGCGGTAACCGCGATCCACAGAATGGCCAGCGGGATGAAGACCTTCCAGCCCAGGCGCATGATCTGGTCATAGCGGAAGCGCGGGAAGCTGGCACGGAACCAGATGTAGGCACTGGCGAAGAAGAACACCTTGACGAACAGCCACGGTGCACCGCCCTTCCAGATCCAGTCGACCAGCGGCGAGACATCGCCGAAGTCCGCCCAGCCCTGGATCGGGCTCAGCCAGCCGCCGAGGAAGAAGATCGAGATCAGGAAGCTGATCAGGATCATGTTCGCGTATTCGGCCAGGAAGAACAGGGCGAAGGCACCGCCGGAGTATTCGACCATGTGGCCGGCGACGATTTCCGATTCGCCTTCCACCACGTCGAACGGAGCGCGGTTGGTTTCAGCCACGCCCGACACCCAGTAGATGACGAACAGCGGGAACAGCGGGATCAGGAACCAGTCGAAGAAGCCGGAGCTGCCGGCCTGGGCCATCACGATGCTGCTCAGGTTCAGGCTGCCCGAAGCGATCATCACGCCGACCAGGGCGAAGCCCATCGCGATTTCGTAGCTGATCATCTGCGCCGAGGCGCGCATGGCACCCAGGAACGCGTACTTCGAGTTGGATGCCCAACCGGCCAGGATGATGCCGTAGATGCCCAGCGAGGTCATCGCCAGCAGGTACAGCAGGCCGGCGTTGGCGTTGGACAGCACGATCTGCGAGTCGAAGGGCACCACCGACCAGGCGGCAAACGCCGGGGCCAGGGTGATCAGCGGCGCGAGCAGGAAGATCGCCTTGTTGGCGCTGCTCGGCTGCAGGACTTCCTTGAACAGCAGCTTGAAGACGTCGGCGAAGGCCTGGAAGATGCCCATGCCCACGTACATCGGGCCGTGGCGGACGTGCATCCAGCCGATCAGCTTGCGTTCCCAGACCACGTAGAAGGCCACCGAGACGATCACCGGCACGGCGATCACCAGGATCTTCAGGATGATCCAGATCAGCGCGCCGATATCACCGAGGGCAAGCAGCCACTGGTGCAGCGGGTCGACCGCGTTCAACAGCAATTCGTTCATGCAGCCACCACCGATACGCGAGCGGCACCCAGCGGCGCGGTCGCGCCGTGGCCCGATTCAATCCAGACCGAACCCGCAGCGACGCGGGCGTCGACCACCACCGGCAGGGTGGCCTTGCCGGCATCGGTGCCGACCTTGGCCATCTGCCCTTCCTGCAGCTGCAGGCGCGCGGCATCGTCAGCGTTCAGCACGATGCGCGGGGCGTTGTTCAGCGGATGCGACTGCAGCGCCGGCGCGCGACGGACCACCGCATCGGTGCGGTAGATCGCAGCGGTCGAAGCCACTTCCAGGCCTTCGCCGGCAACGGCCGGCTGGGCCGAGGCCGCCACGGCGACCGACACCGGCGCCAGGCTGGCACGCAGGCCGGCCAGGTCGGTGAAGTCGAAACCGGCCAGCGCCATGTCGCCGCCCAGTGCGCGCAGCACGCGCCAGCCCTCGCGGGCCTCGCCCGGCAGCTTGCCGCCGGCACGGGCCGACTGCTCGCGACCATCGAGGTTGGTCAGGGTGGCGTCGATTTCCGGCAGCGCGCCGATCGGCAGGATGACGTCGGCAACGTCGCGGGTGGAGACGCAGGCGAACTGGCTGAAGGCCACCACCTTGGCACCGACCAGCGCCTTGCGCGCGGCCGGGGCATCGGCGAAGTCCAGGCCCGGCTCGAGGCCGTACACCACGTAGGCCTGGCGCGGCTGCGCCAGCATGGTGGCCACGTCCTTGCCAGCCGGCAGCACGCCGGCGCGGGTCAGGCCCACGGCATTGGCGCCCTGCGGGATGCGGCACAGCTTGGCACCGGTGGCGGCAGCGAAATCACGCGCAGCGGCGCGGATCGCGGCGGCCTGCGGGTGGTTCTCGGCGATGCCACCGACGATCAGCACGGTGTTGGTACCGCCCTGCACTGCCGAACGCAGTTCTTCGCTGGCCAGCGCGTCGACGAACTTCGACGGGGCAACGATCTGCTTGCCGGCGATGCTGAAGGCGAAGTCGAAGTCCACCGGGTTGACGACGTGGATCTTCGCGCCCCTGGTGGTCTGCGCCTTGCGCAGGCGGGCGTGCAGCAGCGGCAGTTCGTGGCGGATGTTGCTGCCCAGAACGACGATGCGGTCGGCGCCTTCGATCTCGGCCAGCGGCAGGCCGAACACTTCGGCGGTTGCTGCGTCGGAGAAATCGCGGTTGTTGATGCGGTGGTCGATGTTGTTCGAGCCCAGGCCCTTGGCCAGGCGGGCCAGCAGCGCGCCTTCCTCGTTGGAGGTCGACGGGTGCACCAGCACGCCCAGGTGGTCACCCTGGTGGGCCTTGAGGATCTCGGCGGCCGCAGCCAGGCCTTCGGCCCAGCTCACTTCCTTCCACTCGCCGTTGACCTTGCGCAGCGGCTTGACCGCACGGTCTTCGCTGTACAGGCCCTGGTGCGAGTAGCGGTCACGGTCGGACAGCCAGCACTCGTTCACGGCTTCGTTGTCGCGCGGCACGGTACGCAGCACTTCGCCGCGACGCACGTGCAGGAACAGGTTCGAACCCATGGCGTCGTGGTAGCCCAGCGATTCGCGCGCGGTCAGTTCCCACGGACGGGCGCGGAACTGGAACACCTTGTTGGTCAGCGCGCCGACCGGGCAGACGTCGACGACGTTGCCGGACAGCTCGGTGGTCAGCGGCTTGCCGTCGTAGGTACCGATCTGCAGGTTCTCGCCGCGGTACATGCCACCCAGTTCGTAGGTGCCTGCCACGTCGGCGGTGAAGCGCACGCAGCGGGTGCACTGGATGCAGCGGGTCATCTCGGTGGCGACCAGCGGACCCATGTCCTCGTCCGGCACCACGCGCTTGCGCTCGTTGAAGCGGCTGACCGAACGGCCATAGCCCAGCGAAACGTCCTGCAGCTCGCACTCGCCGCCCTGGTCGCAGATCGGGCAGTCCAGCGGATGGTTGATGAGCAGGAACTCCATCACCGAACGCTGGAACTTGAGCGCCTTCTCACTGCGGGTGGCGACCTTCATGCCGTCCATCACCGGGGTGGCGCAGGCCGGCGCCGGCTTCGGCGACTTCTCCACGTCCACCAGGCACATGCGGCAGTTGGCAGCGATCGGCAGCTTCTCGTGGTAGCAGAAGCGCGGAATGGAGATGCCGGCCTTGTCGGCGGCCTGGATGATCATCGAGCCCTTGGGCACGACCAGCGACTTGCCATCGATCTCGATGGTGACGTGATCGGGTGGGACGCTCGGATTTACGGGTTGCGCGCTCATGCAGCGGCTGCCTCCACCTTCTTGCCGTCAACCATCGAATGACCGTTGACGATGTAGTACTCGAACTCGTCCCAGAACTGGCGCAGGAAGCCCTGGATGGGCCATGCAGCCGCTTCGCCGAACGCACAGATGGTGTGGCCTTCGATCTGGCCGGCCACCGCCTTCAGCTGGTGCAGGTCTTCCATCGTGGCCTTGCCGGCGACGATGCGCTCCAGCACGCGGTGCATCCAGCCGGTGCCTTCACGGCACGGGGTGCACTGGCCGCAGGATTCCTTGTGGAAGAACTGGCTGATGCGGCAGGCGAACTTGACGCAGCAGACGCTGTCATCCAGCACCACGACGGCGCCCGAACCCAGGCCGGAGCCCAGTGCACGGATGGTGTCGTAGTCCATCGGCAGGCCCTTCAGCTCGGCCGCGGTCAGCACCGGCATCGACACGCCGCCCGGGATCGCGCCCTTCAGGGTGCGGCCCGGACGCAGGCCACCGGCCATTTCCAGCAGGTCGTCGAAGGTGGTGCCCAGCGGCACTTCGAAGTTGCCGCCGTTCTGCACGCAGCCGGAGACGGAGAAGCACTTCGGGCCACCGTTTCCGGTCAGGCTCAGGCCCTTGAACCACTCCGGACCGTTGCGGATGATCGCCGGCACCGAACCGTAGGTTTCGGTGTTGTTGATCGTCGACGGCTTGCCGTAGAGGCCAAAGTTCGCCGGGAACGGCGGCTTGTAGCGCGGCTGGCCCTTCTTGCCTTCCAGCGATTCCATCAGCGCGGTTTCTTCGCCGCAGATGTAGGCGCCGGCGCCCAGGGCACCGTAGATGTCGATGTCCACGCCCGAGCCCATCACGTTCTTGCCCAGCCAGCCGTTTGCATAGGCATCGGCCAGGGCCTGCTCGAAGTTCTCGAACGGCTCGTGGTGGAACTCACCGCGCAGGTAGTTGTAGCCCACGGTCGAGCCGGTGGCGTAGCAGGCGATCGCCATGCCTTCCACGACCGAATGCGGGTTGTAGCGCAGGATGTCGCGGTCCTTGCAGGTGCCCGGCTCGGATTCATCCGAGTTGCAGAGGATGTACTTCTGCATGTTGCCCTTGGGCATGAAGGACCACTTCAGGCCGGTCGGGAAGCCAGCGCCACCGCGGCCGCGCAGGCCCGAGGCCTTGACCATCTCGATGACCTGCTCCGGCGGGATCTTCTCTTCGAGGATCTTGCGCAGGGCGGCGTAGCCACCGGTCTTCAGGTAGCTTTCGTACGACCACGGGGTGTCGTAATGCAGGGTGGTGTAGACCACCTGGTGCGGCAGCGGCGCGGGGCCGACCGGACCCTTGGATTCGTGGTGATGTGCCATGCCCTTACTCCAGCCCGTCCAGCAGCTCGTCGACCTTTTCCAGGGTCAGACGCTCATGGTAATGACCGTTGATGACCATCATCGGTGCACCACCGCAGCCTGCCAGGCACTCTTCCTCGCGCTTGAGGTAGACGCGGCCGTCCGGGGTGGACTGGCCGTGCTTGATGCCCAGCTTCTTCTCGCAATGGCGCACGATGTCTTCGGCGCCATTGAGCCAGCAGCTGATGTTGGTGCAGATGGCCACGTTGTTGCGGCCCACCTTCTCGGTCTCGAACATCGAGTAGAAGCTGGCGACCTCGTAGGCCCACACCGGCGGCAGATCCAGGTACTTGGCCACGCCGGCGATCAGCTCGTCGGTCAGCCAGCCCTGGTTCTGCTCCTGGGCCGCATGCAGGCCCTGCAGCACGGCGGAGCGCTTGCGGTCCGGCGGGAACTTGGACAGCCAGTGATCGATGTGAGCGCGCGTCTTGTCGCTCAACACCACCATCGGGTCGACGTCGCGCGCCGTCTCGAAATTACCTGTCGCCTTCATCGGCCGACCTCAGCGAAATGCATAACGTGAAATTGCAGAAACTGCGGCGCCGGCTTGCGCCGGCTGCCTGCAGCAGGCGTTGGCTTGGCAGACGTCATTACCGGTCAACCTCGCCGAACACCAGATCGTAGGTGCCGATCATCGCCACCACGTCGGCCAGCATGTGGCCGCGCACGATCGAATCGATCGAGGACAGGTGGGCGAAGCCCGGCGCGCGCAGGTGCACGCGGAAAGGCTTGTTGGCGCCATCGGAGACCAGGTAGCAGCCGAACTCACCCTTCGGGGCTTCCACCGCCGAATAGGTTTCGCCGGCCGGCACGCAGTAGCCTTCGCTGAACAGCTTGAAGTGATGGATCAGCGCTTCCATGTCGTCCTTCATGTCCTCGCGGCTGGGCGGCGCGACCTTGAAGTTCTTCACCATCACCGGGCCCGGGTTGGCCTTCAGCCACGCCACGCACTGCTTGATGATGCGGTTGGACTCACGCATTTCCGCCACGCGGCACAGGTAGCGGTCGTAGCAGTCGCCTTCCTTGCCCAGCGGGATGTCGAAATCGACGGCATCGTACTTGGCGTACGGACGCTTCTTGCGCAGATCCCAGGCAACGCCCGAGCCGCGCAGCATCACGCCGGTCATGCCCCACTGGTGGGCCAGCTCCGGGCTGACCACGCCGATGCCGACCGTACGCTGCTTCCAGATACGGTTGTCGGTCAGCAGGGTTTCGTATTCGTCGACGCGACCCGGGAACTCGTTGGTGAAGTTCTCCAGGAAGTCCAGCAGCGAGCCTTCACGCGAAGCATTGAGCTGCTTCAGCGCCTTGCCCTTGTGCCAGCGCGATACCTTGTACTTCGGCATGTGGTCCGGCAGGTCGCGGTAGACGCCGCCCGGACGGTAGTAGGCCGCGTGCATGCGCGCGCCGGAGACTGCTTCGTAGCAGTCCATCAGCTCTTCGCGCTCACGGAAGGCGTACAGCATGACCGCCATCGCACCCAGATCAAGGGCGTTGGAGCCCAGCCACATCAGGTGGTTCAGGATGCGGGTGATTTCGTCGTACATCGTGCGGATGTACTGCGCGCGTTCCGGCGCCTCGATCCCCATCAGGGTCTCGATCGAGCGCACGTAGGCGTGCTCGTTGCACATCATCGACACGTAGTCCAGGCGATCCATGTAGCCGATCGACTGGTTGAAAGGCTTGGACTCGGCCAGCTTTTCGGTACCACGGTGCAGCAGGCCGACGTGCGGGTCGGCGCGCATGATAGTTTCGCCGTCCATTTCCAGGATCAGGCGCAGCACACCATGGGCGGCCGGATGCTGCGGGCCGAAGTTCATGGTGTAGTTGCGGATTTCCTGCCGGCTTTCGGCGGCGTTGCTGGCGAAGGCTTCGCCGGCCTGGTGTACGTGGCTCACTTCACTGCCTCCTGCGCGCGCTCACCTTCTGCGGTCTGCAGACGGGCGTCGTCGCGGATCACGCGCGGCACGCCGACGCGCGGCTCCACCGAGGTGACCGGTTCGTAGATCACGCGCTTCTTTTCTTCGTCGTAGCGGACTTCGACGTTGCCGATCAGCGGGAAGTCCTTGCGGAACGGATGGCCGACGAAACCGTAGTCGGTCAGGATCCGGCGCAGGTCCGGGTGACCTTCGAAGATCACGCCGTACAGGTCGAACGCTTCGCGCTCGAACCAGTTCAGGCCCGGCCAGATGCCGGTCAGCGAGGACACCACCGGCAGTGCTTCGTCAGGGGCGAAGCAGCGCAGGTGCAACATCAGGTTGTGCTGGTAGGAGCGCAGCTGGGCGACCACGGCGAAACGCTGGGTCGGCATGTGCTGCGGGCTCGCGCCGTCGGCACCGTTCTCTTCGGTGGGGAACTCGCCCCACGCGAAACGGCCCTGGGCCTTGCCTTCGACGCCGCGGCTGAAGCCCTGCGAGGACACGCCAGCGGTGTCCCATTCGTCGGAGCCATAACCGAGGTAATCGACGCCGCAGAGATCCACGGCCTGCTCGAAACCAAACTCGTCACGCAGCGCCAGCGCGGTGGCATGCCACTCGGCGGCAGGCACCTCCAGCGTCACTTCGCCGCGGGGTTCGACCACGATGACCTTCGCACCAGCGAAACGTGCGGAGAGTCGGTCGATGAAGGATGCTTGCTCTGCCATGGGGGCTTGGCGCGCTCTTGTAGTGTGGAAGGGTCAGCGGGCGATGGTCTGTGTACGCCAGATCTTCTTCTGCAGCTGCAGGATCCCGTACACCAGCGCCTCGGCGGTCGGCGGGCAGCCCGGGACGTAGACGTCCACCGGCACCACGCGATCACAGCCGCGCACGACAGAATAGGAGTAATGGTAGTAGCCGCCACCGTTGGCGCAGCTGCCCATCGAGATGACCCACTTCGGGTCCGGCATCTGGTCGTAGACCTTGCGCAGCGCCGGGGCCATCTTGTTGACCAGGGTGCCGGCCACGATCATCACGTCGGACTGACGCGGCGACGGGCGGAACACCACGCCGTAGCGGTCAAGATCCAGGCGCGCGGCGCCGGCGTGCATCATCTCGACCGCGCAGCAGGCCAGACCGAAGGTCATCGGCCACATCGAGCCGGTGCGCGCCCAGTTCAGCAGTGCGTCGACGCTGGTGGTGACGAAGCCCTTTTCCAGCAGCGGGTTGTCGCCCTCCGGCCGCAGGATGTCATCAACCCGCCCTTCCGGGACCGGATTGTTCATGAGGCCATCGAGAGTCTGAATCACTCCCATTCCAGCGCTCCCTTCTTCCAGACGTAAATGAAACCGAGGAACAGCATGCCGACGAACAGGCCCATGGTGACGAGCGAACGGGCGCCCAGTTCCATGAAGACCTGGGTCCACGGCACGATGAAGATGATTTCCAGGTCGAAGACGATGAACTGGATCGCGATCAGGTAGTAGCGCACGTCGAACTTCATGCGCGCGTCTTCGAAGGCCTCGAAGCCGCACTCGTACGGCGAGAGCTTTTCCAGATCGGGGCGGCGGGGACCGAGGAATCGACCGATCAGCATCAGCGTGATGCCGATACCGGTCGCGACGATCAGAAACAGCAGAGACGGCAAATATTCGGCCAGCACAGCGATTCTCTCTTGCCTCTGCCGCCGCGCCTGCAGGCGCTTTGGCATGGGGGAGTGGACGGGAAACGGCTGGCGCATTGCGCGCCAGGAGAACCCGCTTTACTTACAAATGGTGCCCAAGAGGGGACTCGAACCCCTACGACCTAAGTCGCTACCACCTCAAGGTAGTGCGTCTACCAATTCCGCCACCTGGGCAAACGATCACATCAGTCAGATAACCCGATGCGCCGCATATTGTAACCGTCTTCAGTCTTTCTGGGAGCCTTCCGAAGGCTTTTCTTCACCAGAAACCGAAGATTCCGCCTGAGCCGGCACATTCGCGGCCGGAACCGGGGCGACCGGGACCGCATCGGCCTTCGGAACGGCCGGGAGTTCACCTGCCGGAGCGGCCGGAGCGCTGGCCGCCGGGGCGGACATCAGGCCCAGGTCCTGGTCGGCCGCCGGACGGCTGCCGTGGCCGGCATACCAGGCCATGAAGAGGCTGATGCCGAAGAACACGACGGCCAGCCACTTGGTCGACTTGGACAGGAAGTTGGACGCGCCACGCGCGCCGAACACGGTGCCCGAGGCGCCAGCGCCGAAGCCCGAACCAGCCGCCGCACCCGAACCACGCTGCATCAGGATGAGCGCGATCATGGCCACGGCCACGAGCACGTAGACGACATTGAGGATCAACATCAGCATTGGGAATCCGCCCTCGGACAATACTTACAAGGATTAGTTCGCGACCGCCGCCTCCGCGATGGCCAGGAAGTCCGCGGCCACCAGGGAGGCGCCACCGACCAGCCCACCATCGACATCCGGCTGCGCGAACAGTTCCCCGGCATTGTCGGGCTTCACGCTGCCGCCGTAAAGAATGGGCAGTGAATCAGCGATTCTAGCATCGATGCGCGCCACTTCGCCACGGATGAACGCGTGGACCTGCTGCGCCTGCTCCTTGCTGGCGGTCTTGCCGGTACCGATGGCCCAGACGGGCTCGTAGGCGACCACGGCATTGGCGAAGCCCTCGCCCCCGACCAGGGCCAGCACCGGGGCCAGCTGGCCGGCGATGACGGCCTCGGTCTGCCCGGCCTCGCGCTGTTCCAGGGTCTCGCCGACGCACAGCACCGGCACCAGGCCGGCATGCAGGGCGGCGGCGAACTTGCGCGCGACCAGCTCGCTGCTTTCATTATGGTACTGGCGGCGCTCGGAGTGACCGACCAGGCCGTAGCGGGCACCGACCTCGTGCAGCATGGCGGCGCAGACCTCACCGGTATAGGCGCCCTTCTCGTTGCTGCTGACGTCCTGGGCACCGAACACCAGGCCGGTCTCGCCGAAGTCCTCGACCAGCTCTCCCAGGTAGGGCAGCGGCGGCAGGATCACCACCTCGACCCCGGCCTTGGGCAGCCCCGCAGCCACCTGGCCCAGCAGGTCAGTGGCGAATTGACGGCTGCCGTGCAGCTTCCAGTTTCCGGCGACGATCTTGCGGCGCATGAGCGGGTGGCTCCTGTATGAAGTCAGCCGCCCATGATACCCGTTACGGCAAAAACCCGTTTGCTTGTAAGCGGTTACATGGATTTTCAGCGAACGGCACAGCCCCTCGTGGCGGGTGGGATGGGTTGGGTGGGGTTGGCTTCGTCGCGAACAGCCCGGTTGGATTCGGCGGCTTGGCCGGGCGGGTGGGCTGCGCAGGGGACGCCGTGAATCCGTCCCTGGAGGCTCGGTCGCCGCATCCATGCGGCTCACGCCCCTGCGCAACCCACCCGCCCGGCCTCTGACACATTCCGGCGGCTCCCCCCGCCACGGAAAGAAAAAAGAAGAGCAAGAACAAGAGCAAAAGCAAAAGCAGCACCCCGGCCCCACGTCGATCTGACAGATGTGTCGACCAAGGTCGACACCTACCAAGAGCCGCCCATACCCACCGTCACCGGGAAACTGTCGGGGGTGGGGCGGTGTGGGTTGGCAGGACCGTTGGCGCCATGGATGGCGCCATCGAGCCCCCATGGACGGGTTCACGGCGTGTCCTGCCAACCCACACCGTCCCGCCCAACCAGCAATATCCCAGAGCCGCTTTGGCTTTGGCCTCTGCGGGTGCAGGGCGCAGCCCTGCCGAACACCCTCCGCTGCGCTCGCCGGGCATGGCCCGGCGCTACCCGTAATGAAAAAGCCGCCTTTCGGCGGCTTCTTCATTACTTCAGCTTGATCTCGCGCAGGCGTTCCTCGAGGAAGCCGTGGGCGGTGATCGGCTCCGGGTACCGGCTCGGGTTTTCCGGGGTGATGCACGAGGGCAGCACGTCGATCAGGAAATCCGGGTTCGGGTGCAGGAAGAACGGCACCGAGTAGCGCGGCTGGCGGGCCAGCTCACCCGGGGGATTGACCACGCGGTGGATGGTCGACGGGTACACGTGGTTGGTCAGGCGCTGCAGCATGTCGCCGATGTTGACCACGATGGTGTCGGCATCGGAGGTGAACGGCACCCACTTGCCATCATGCGACTGCACTTCCAGGCCCGCGGCGCTGGCGCCGACCAGCAGGGTGATGAAGTTGATGTCGCCATGTGCACCGGCACGCACGTTCGGGATGTCGTCGGTGGTGATCGGCGGGTAGTGGATCGGACGCAGGATCGAGTTGCCGAAGTTGGTCTTGTCGGCGAAGAAGTCTTCCGGCAGGCCGATGTGCAGGGCCAGCGCCGACAGGACGCGCGAGCCCAGGTTGTCCAGCGCCTGGTACAGGCCGTAGCCGCGCTCACGGAAACCCTCGACCTCGGACGGCCACAGGTTCGGCGCCATCACGTCACGGTACTTGGAGTCGTCGGCGATCTCGCGGCCGATGTGCCAGAACTCCTTCAGGTCGAAGTGCTTGGAGCCCTTGGCGGTTTCAACGCCGAACGGGGTGTAGCCGCGGGCGCCGCCGCTGCCGGCCACGTGGTACTGGCGCTTGACCTCGTCCGGCAGGGCGAAGAAGGCCTTGAACACGTCATAGGCCGCGTCGATGTCAGCCTGCGGGATGCCGTGGTTGCGGATGCCCGCGAATCCCCATTGGCGGTAGGCCGCGCCCAGCTCGGCCACGAAGGCCTCGCGGTCGCTGTCAAAACGGGTGATGTCGAGGGTCGGGATCTGGCTCACAGCGGTTCCTGGCTTGTCGTTGGGTCAAAGAGCCGGCAGCTGTCTGCCGGCCAGCCTGAACATTGTGACAGATCGGCCGAAGTACGCCATCGATACATTGAAACAAACCGATACAATGCGCCACCCGCGCGAGCAGGCGGCCCCTCCGGGCGCCCATGCAGCACGCCCCCGCCCCCTGCCTGCCCCGCTCCTGCACCATGTCCGCCGCCTCGCCCGATTCCGCCCCTGCCCCGCTTTCCGCACCTGACCGCCGCTGGCGCCGGCTGGCGTGGTGGTCGCTTTTCGTCGCCGCCAACGCAGTGCTGGCCCTGCTGATCACGCTGGGCAACGTGCCGCTGGGTGACAACCCCGGCGGCGCCCTCGGCCTGGCCTACCTGGCGGTCGCCCTGCCCGGCCACCTGCTTGCCCTGGGCGCGCTGGCCGGCGCGCTGCCGCTGGTGATCGGCCTGTGGCCGCGCAGCGCGCGCACATTGACGCTTTCAGCCATCACGGTGCAGGGCCTGTGGCTGTGCCTGCTGCTGGTCGACGCCAAGGTGTTCGCCCTGTACCGGTTCCACCTCAATGCGATGGTCGCCAACATGGTGTTCGGCGGCGCGCTGCACGACCAGGTCAGCCTGTCGTGGAAGACCTGGCTGCAGGCGGGCGGCCTGGTGGCGGCGATCTTCGCCGCGCAGGCACTGCTGGCCTGGGCGTGCTGGAAGCTGCTGTCGCCGGCACCGCACCGCCGCCGCGTGCTGCAGGCGTGGACCGCCATCGCCCTGCTGATGGGCGGCGGCCAGGTCGCCACCGCCTACTACGATGCGCTCGGCGAGCGCGCCGTGATCGGCCAGTGGAACTACCTGCCCTGGGCGCAGCCGATCACCGCCAAAAGCTTCATGCGCCGGCTCGGCGTGCACAGCCAGCAGCAGGCCGGCCTGCCCGACCCGCGCCATGCCCAGCTGCAGTACCCGCTGCAGCCGCTGCGCTGCCAGAGCCACAGTCGCCCGAACGTGCTGATGGTGGTGCTGGAATCGCTGCGGCACGACGCACTGACCCCGCAGTACATGCCGCACACCGCGGCGCTGGCGGACTCGGCGCGCGTTTACGACCATCATTTCAGCACCGGCAACGCGACCCGTTACGGCCTGTTCGGCCTGTTGTACGGCCTGCCCGGTGGCTACTGGCCGAGCATGCTGGATGAGCAGCGCGGCTCGCAGCTGTTCAAGGTGCTGCAGCAGCAGGGTTACGACCTGCACCTCTATGGCAGCGCGCCGCTGTACAGCCCCGAGTTCGACCGCACCGCCTTTGCCGACGTGCGCGACCAGCTGCACCAAGGGCCGACGGAACTGGATTCGTCCGGGCGCGACCGCAGCATCGTTGCCTCGCTGCAGCAGGACATCACCCGCAGCCAGGACGCGCAGCGCCCGTGGTTCGGCTTCGTGTTCCTCGATTCAACCCACGCGCCGTACCACATGCCGGCCGGCTACCCGCCGGTAGCCACGCCGATGGCGGCCGACATCGACTTCCTCAAATTCGGCCCGGACCATGACCCGACGCCGGAGCTCAACCGCTACCACACCGCCGTGCACTACGCCGACAGCCTGGTTGGCGAGCTGCTTGACCAGCTGCGCGCGCAGGGCCTGGAGCAGGACACCATCGTGCTGGTCACCGGTGACCACGCCGAGGAATTCAACGACCTCAAGCTCAACTACTGGGGCCACAACGGCAACTTCTCCAACCACCAGCTGCAGGTGCCGTTCGTGCTGCGCTGGCCGGGCGAAGGCAGCGGCCACGACGCGCGCACCAGCTCCCACGAGGACTGGGTGCCGACACTGATGCGGCATGCCCTGGGCTGCGAGAACGCGCTGGGCGATTTCAGCACCGGCCAGGACCTGCTGGCCGTGCCGCAGGGCCCACGCTCGCTGGTGGTGGAGAGCTGGTCGCAGCGCGCGGTCCGCCACGGCGATGCGATCTACGTGTTCGACAAGTTCGGCAACGCGACCGCACTGGACCAGAACTACCTGCCCCTTCCGCAGCAGGCGCCGGACCCGGCCAGCCTGCGTACCGCGTGGGATGCCCTTACCCGCTTCCGCAACCGTTGAATTACAGGACTGATTCGCGATGAACCGCCCGCTGCGCATTCTCCACACCGAAGCCGCCAAAGGAATGGGTGGCCAGGAGATCTACATCCTTCGCCACATGCAGGTGATGCGTGCACGCGGCCACGAGGTCGCACTGCTGTGCCAGCCCGACGCGCGGCTGGCCACGCTGGCCCGCGATGATGGCTTCACCGTGCACACCCTGCGCATGGGCGGCATGGCGCGGCTGATGCGCGGTATCTGGTCGGTGTCGCGGCTGGTGCGCCGCGAGCGCTACGACGTGGTCAACACCACCAGCCGCCGCGACACGCTGATCGCCGCCGCCGGTGCACGCCTGGGCCGAACGCCGCTGGTGGTGCGCTCACGCCACCTGATGAGTCCGGTCAACTCGCTGCTGACCTATACCGGGTTGCCGCACCGGGTGATCACCGTGAGCCGCTTCGTGAAACAGCTGTTGGCCGAGCGTGGCATCGCCAGCGACACCATCGGCATCGTGCCGCCCATCGCGGTACCGCCGCGCTGGACCGACATCCGCAAGGAAGACCCGTGGCAATGCCTGCAGGACGTCCGCGCCGAGGTCCGCGCCGAGCTCGGCTTCAGCGACGAGGACATCGTGGTCGGCTGCGTGGCGGTGCTGCGCGAACCGAAGGGCCATGCCGACCTGCTGCGTGCGATCGCGCCGCTGTGCAAGGCCAACCCTCGCCTGCACCTGGTGGTGGTCGGCAACGGCGAGGCCGTCATGCAGCGCCTGCTGGAGATGCGCGAGGAACATGGCCTGCAGCAGCAGGTGCACCTGCTCGGCTACCGCGACAGCGCCTGCCGGCTGATGACCGGCTTCGACATCTTCGCCCTCGCCTCGCACAAGGAGGCGGCCGGCACGGTCTTCCTCGAGGCCGCCTACGTGGCGGTGCCGATCGTCGCCACGCGGGTCGGCGGCGTGCCGGAAATGGTGGCCGAAGGCAGCAATGCCATCCTCACCCGGCTGGGCGACAATGGCGCGTTGACCGCCGCCCTGCGCCTGCTGGTGGATGATCCGCAGCGCAGGCAGATGATGGGCCGTGCCGGCTGGGACTGGATGCGCAATGCGCACGATTTCAGCCCCGCCGGGCATGGCGAAACCACCGAACACTACTACCACCAGTGGCTGAAGGAGCTGGGACATGGCTGATGCGCGAACCGTTCCGGTGCTGATGCACCATCACGTCAGCCCCTCGCCGGGGATGATCACCGTCTCGCCGGAGAACTTCGAAAGCCAGATCGCGTGGCTGGCCAACAACGGCTGGACCTCGCTGACCCTGGACCAGTACGCCGGCTTCCTGGCCGGCAAGCCGGTGCCGCGCCGGTCCATCGTCATCACCTTCGATGATGGCTACCTCGACAACTGGGTGTACGCGCACCCGATCCTGCAGAAGTACGGCATGCACGCGGTGGTGTTCGTGGTGACCGGCTGGATGGGCGAAGGCGAGGTGCGCCCGCATGCGGGTGTCGCCGGTGCGACGCTGCCTGCGACGCCGGACCACCGTGGCTGCGAAGCGGCGATCTTCGAGAACGACCGCAGCGACGACGTGATGATGCGCTGGAGCGAGGCTCGCGAGGCAATCGAGGCGGGCACCTTCGAAGTGCATTGCCACACCCACACGCACACCCGCTGGCTGCGCCGCGACGACCTGGACCGCGCGCAGCGCCGGGCCGGCATCAGCCAGGACCTGGCGATCTCGCGGCAGGTGCTGCAGGACAAGCTGGGCGAAGTGTCCGACACGCTGTGCTGGCCCTACGGCGATTTCGACCAGGACCACGTCGAGGTCGCGCGCGAGCACGGCTTCCGTTACCTGCACACCACCCACCCGTTCGGCCGCAACGTGGTCGGTGGCGACCCGGAACGCATCTACCGCTTTGCGATCCGCAACCGTCCGGCCAACTGGCTGCGCAAGCGCATCGCGCAGAGCTACAACCCGCTGATCGCGCCGTTCTTCAACGGCTTCAAGGCGCGCCAGAAGAAGATGGTGCCGGGGCCCTGAGCGGCCCAGGCCGTCACCCCATCGCTGCGGAACAAAAAACGCCCCGGTCTCCCGGGGCGTTTTCAGTCTGGCCCGGCGGCAGGTGGCTTAGGCCGATGCCGCCGCCTTCACCGCAGCGGACAGGCGATCCAGCGTGTCCTGCATCAGCGTGGCTTCGTCGGCCTCGACGGTGACGCGCACCACCGGCTCGGTGCCGGACGGACGCAGGAACGCGCGTCCGCGGCCGGCCACGGCCTGCTGTGCGTCAGCCAGCGCCGACTGCACGCTGTCGGCCTGCACCGTGGCCTTGGCCGAGACATCGCCCAGGCGCACGTTGACGGTCTTCTGCGGCACCTTGGCCAGCGGCTGCAGCGCCTGCCGCAGGCTCTGGCCGGTGCGGCGCAGTGCCACCAGCACCTGCAGGGCGCTGACGATGCCATCGCCGGTGGTTGCCCGGTCCAGGCACAGCAGGTGGCCGGAGGCTTCGCCACCGAGCACGCCGCCGCCTTCGATCAGCGCCTGGTGGACATAGCGATCGCCCACGTTGCTGCGCACGAACGGGATCTGCAGTTCGCCCAGGGCCTTTTCCAGGCCGTAGTTGCTCATCAGCGTGCCGACCACCGGGCCGCGCAGGCGGCCGTCGGCCTGCCACGCACGGGCCAGGATGTAGAGCAGGTCGTCGCCGTCGACCGGGTTGCCCTGGTCGTCGGCCATCAGCACGCGGTCGCCGTCGCCGTCGAAGGCGATGCCGAGGTCGGCACCGGTCTCGCGCACCTTGGCGGCCAGGTTGTCGATGTGGGTCGAGCCCACGCCATCATTGATGTTGACGCCGTTGGGCTCGGCACCGATGCCGATCACTTCGGCACCCAGCTCACGGAACAGCAGCGGTGCGATCTGGTAGGTGGCACCGTGGGCGCAGTCGAGCACCAGGCGCACGCCGCGCAGGTCGAAAGTGCGCGGCACGCTGGCCTTGCAGAATTCGATGTAGCGGCCGACCGCTTCGCGCGCACGCGCGGCCTTGCCCAGCTTTTCCGATTCGGCCGTCACGAACGGCACGTCCAGCGCGGCTTCCAGCGCCAGTTCGGTGGCATCGTCGAGCTTCTCGCCCTGGGCGGAGAAGAACTTGATGCCGTTGTCGTAGTGCGGGTTGTGCGAGGCACTGATGACGACGCCGGCATCCACGCCCAGGGTGCGGGTGAGGAAGGCCACCGCCGGGGTCGGCATCGGCCCCAGCAGCTGCACGTCGGCACCGGCGGCCACCAGGCCGGCTTCCAGTGCGGCTTCGAACATGTAGCCGGAAATACGCGTGTCCTTGCCGATCACCACGATCGGGCGGCGGCCACCGGGGCCGCGCTGTTCGACCAGCACGCGGCCCAGCGCATTGCCCAGGCGCAGCACGAAGTCGGCCGAGATCGGGCTCTGCCCGACGCGGCCGCGGATGCCGTCAGTACCGAAGTACCTGCGGCCCGCCATCACGCCACCTCCGGCGCCGGCTGGCGGCCGAGCATGGCCAGCAGGTCGGACAGGCGATCACGCATTTCACGGCGGTCACAGATCTGGTCGATGGCACCGTGCTCCAGCAGGAACTCGGAGCGCTGGAAGCCTTCCGGCAGCTTCTCGCGCACGGTCTGCTCGATCACGCGCGGGCCGGCGAAGCCGATCAGCGCCTGCGGCTCGGCGATGTTGATGTCACCCAGCATGGCGAACGAGGCCGACACGCCACCGGTGGTCGGATGGGTCAGCACCGAGATGTACGGCAGGCCGGCTTCGCGCAGCTTGCCCAACGCAGCCGAGGTCTTGGCCATCTGCATCAGCGAGAACAGGCCTTCCTGCATGCGCGCGCCGCCGCTGGCGGAGAAGCACACGTAGGGTGCACCGATCTCGACGGCGGTTTCAGCGGCCAGCGCGAAGCGCTCACCGACCACCGAACCCATCGAGCCGCCCATGAAGGCGAAATCGAAGGACGAGGCGACCAGCGGACGACCCTTGAGCAGACCACGCATCGCGATCAGCGCGTCGTACTCACCGGTGTTCTTCTGCGCGATCTTGATGCGCTCGCTGTACTTCTTCTGGTCCTTGAACTTCAGCAGGTCGGTCGGGCCCAGGCGGGCACCGATCTCGGTGGTGCTGTCGGCGTCGAACAGGGCCGCCAGGCGCGCGCGGGCGCGGATCGCCATGTGGTGACCGCACTTCGGGCAGACCTCCAGGTTCTCTTCCAGCTCGGGGCGGTACAGCGCGCTGCCGCAGCTGCTGCACTTTTCCCACAGGCCCTCGGGGACGCTGCGCTTCTTGCTGGGGGTGTTGTCGGTGCGGATGCCAGACGGCATCAACTTGCTGAGCCAACTCATGCGGGAGGACACTTCCGTTCAGGGCGGCCCGAGGGCCGCAAAGGCGGACAGTCTAGCTCTGCTGCGCCCGCCCGTGCACCCCTTGTGGGGAACGGGCCGGCAGGAAAAAACCATGCTGGGACGTACGTTTAGCGTCGCCGGGCATGGCCCGGCGCTACCTTCAAGGCGTCCAGCGCATCGCCGGTAGTGCCGGCCGCTGGCCGGCAACCCTTGGCGCACGCGTGGGTCAGGCGTCCAGCGCCTGCCGCAGCGGGGCCAGGAAGGCACCGGCACGCTGGGCGGCCTCCTCGGCCGATCCGGCATCGGCCAGCGCCGCCACCAGGGCGCTGCCGACCACCACGCCATCGGCCTGGCGGGCCATGGCCGCGGCACTGGCCGCATCCTTGATGCCGAAGCCGGCCACCACCGGCACGCTGGCGCGTGCACGCAGGGCCTGCAGCCGTGCGCTGGCGGCATCGCTGTCCAGGCGCTCGGAGGCACCGGTGACGCCGGCGAAGCTGACGTAGTACAGGTAACCGCGGGCCAGCGCGAGCAGTTTGTCCGCGCGGGCTTCGCTGGTGGTCGGCGAGGCCAGCAGGACCAGCGCTAGGCCGGCCGCATCGAAGGCCTGCTGGGCTTCACCGGCTTCTTCCGGCGGCAGGTCCACCAGCAGCACGCCGTCCACGCCGGCGCCCACTGCAGCCTCGGCGAAGGCCGCATAGCCGTGGATCTCCACCGGGTTGAGGTAGCCCATCAGCACCACCGGGGTCTGCGCATCGCGCTGGCGGAACTGCGCCACCGCCTGCAGCACGTAGCGGCTGCCGGCACCACGGCCCAGCGCGCGTTCGGAACTGCGCTGGATGGTCGGGCCATCGGCCATCGGATCGGAGAACGGCACGCCCAGTTCGATCACATCGGCACCGGCCTCGACCAGCGCATGCATGACCGGCACGGTGGCCTCCAGCGACGGGTCGCCAGCGGTGATGAAGGGGATCAGCGCCTTGCGCTGCTGCTCGCGCAGGCGCTGGAAACAGGCATCGAGTCGGGATACGGACATGTCAGGTACATCCTTCGATCAGGTCAACGGCGCCGCTGGCGCCCCAGTACATTCGGGAAACGGTGCCGTCGACGATCTCCACGCGGATCGCCAGGTCGGAACCGGGGTCCTGCCAGAGCAGGGTCTCGCCGGCCTCGGCATCTTCGCCATAGGGCCGCGCGAGGGCGCCCCGTGGCAGCAGCTGCAGGGCCTGCGCACGCGGCATGTCCAGGCGCAGGCCGAACGGCCCGGGCTGCACCACCACCTGGCCCGAGTCGTCGATGGGGGCCAGGTCAAAGCGAACCACGTCGCCGTCCTGGACCATCATCGCCACGCCTTCGGGCAGCGTGCCGCGCTCGTAATACTCACAGCGCCCGGCCGTGGCCTCGCCCAGCCCGGCCGAGTGCCACTGCGCCTCACCCTCCAGCTCGCTGAAAGGCTGGCCGATCAGCACGTCGCCGGCATGGTCCAGCGCCACCGACACCACTGCCGGGGCGGTTTCGTCCTCGGCGCTGTCGGCGGTGGTGGCTACCGGCGCATCCTCGATCGGGCGATGCGCGGCGTCATCATCATTGCTGGCCAGCTGGCGTGCCGGAGCGATCGCTGCGGGCGATGCCGGCGCGGGTGCCAGCACCGGCGGATCGGGCGGCGTGCAGCCGCCCAGACCGACGGCCAGCACCAGCGCGCCACCGTGGCGCAGCACGTAGTTCACAGCACCAGGCCTTCGCGCGCGGCGATGGTGTGCACGTCCTTGTCGCCACGTCCGGACAGGTTGCACAGCACGATCTGGTCGCGCGGGCGCTCACGGGCCAGCTTGATGGCCTGGGCCAGCGCGTGGCTGGATTCCAGCGCCGGCAGGATGCCCTCGGCGTGCGCCAGCAGGTGGAACGCCTGCAGCGCCTCCTCATCGGTGATGCCCAGGTAGGTGGCGCGGCCGCTGTCGGACAGGAAGGCGTGTTCCGGGCCGACGCCGGGGTAGTCCAGGCCGGCCGACACCGAATGGGTCTCGATGATCTGGCCATCGTCATCGCACAGCACGTAGGTGCGGTTGCCGTGCAGCACGCCGGGGCGGCCGGCGGCGATCGAGGCGGCGTGGCGACCGGTGTGGATGCCGTCGCCGGCCGCTTCGGCGCCGAAGATCTCGACCTCGCGATCGTTGAGGAAGGCATGGAACAGGCCGATGGCGTTGCTGCCACCGCCGACGCAGGCGGTGATCGCATCGGGCAGGCGGCCGTACTCGGCCAGCATCTGCTCGCGCGCTTCGCGGCCGACGATGGCGTTGAAGTCACGCACCATGCGCGGGTACGGGTCCGGGCCGGCCACGGTGCCGATGATGTAGAAGGTGTCCTGCACGTTGGTCACCCAGTCGCGCATCGCTTCGTTGAGCGCGTCCTTCAGGGTGGCCGAGCCGGAGGTGACCGGCACCACCGTCGCGCCGAGCAGCTTCATGCGGTAGACGTTGATCTTCTGCCGTTCGATGTCGGTGGCGCCCATGTAGACCACGCATTCCAGGCCCAGGCGCGCGGCGACGGTGGCACTGGCCACGCCGTGCTGGCCGGCGCCGGTCTCGGCGATGATGCGCTTCTTGCCCATCCGCGCGGCCAGCAGGGCCTGGCCGATGGTGTTGTTGATCTTGTGCGCGCCGGTGTGGTTCAGGTCCTCGCGCTTGAGCAGGATCTGCGCACCGCCGACATGGTCGCTCAGGCGCTGGGCGTGATAGATCGGGCTCGGCCGGCCCACGTAATGAGCCAGGTCCTTGTCGTAGGCCAGCTGGAACGCCGGATCCTGGCGGGCCTGGTCGTAGGCCTGGGCCAGTTCCTGCAGCGGGCCGACCAGGGTTTCGGCGACGAAACTGCCGCCGTAGCGGCCGAAGTGGCCCTGGGCGTCCGGGAAGGCGTGGTAGTCGGCAATGGGGGAGGCAGACATGGAAGCGACCGCTGGTTCGAGACAGGTGGATACTCTAGCGCACGGATCCTGACCGGAATATCGATATTATCTGGCGCATATCGTCAGGAAATCTCACATGAGCACCTCCCTGCTGCCACCGCTCAACGCCCTGCGTGCCTTCGAGGCCACCGCCCGCCTGGGGGGCGTGGGCCGCGCCGCGCAGGCCCTGCACGTAACCCATGGTGCGGTGAGCCGGCAGCTGAAGCTGCTGGAGGGCCACCTGGGGCTGCCGCTGTTCCAGCGTGCCGGCCGCGGGCTGCGCCTGACCGAGGCCGGGCAGCGCCTGCACGTGGCCTGCGGCGAAGCCTTCGCCGGCATCGAGGCCTGCGTGCGCGAACTGCGCCAGCCGGCGCGTTCCCCGGCGCTGGTGCTGGGCTGCAGCGGCAGCGTGCTGGCACGCTGGATGATTCCCCGCCTGCCTGCGCTGCAGGCGGCCCTGCCCGGGGTGAACCTGCAGTGGTCGGCGCTGGATGGCGCCTTCACCGAGGCGCAGGCGGCGCTGGATGCGGTGCTGCTGCTGGCGCAGGGGCCGTGGCCGCGGGGCTGGCAGGTGCGCGAGCTGGCGCCGGAACGGGTGGGCGTGGTGGTGGCGCCCTCGCATCCTGCCGCGCAGCGCCTGCGCCATGTAGCGCCCGCCGCGCTGCTGCAGGAGACGCTGCTGCACACCAGCTCGCGGCCACAGGCGTGGCCGGCATGGGCGCAGGCGCACGGGCTGGACCCGGCGCGGTTGCAGCTGGGCACCGGCTTCGAGCACCTGTACTACCTGCTGGAAGCGGCCGTTGCCGGACTGGGGCCGGCCATCGCGCCGGAGCCGCTGGTGGCCGAGGACCTGGCCGCCGGGCGCCTGGTCGCGCCGTGGGGCTTCTCTGCGACCGGCGGATTCTGGGTGCTGGCGCGGCCGGATGGCCCGGCCGACCCGCGGGTGGAGGCGTTGGCTGATTGGGCCACGCAGCAGCTGTAGCGTCGAGCTTGCTCGACCGCCTTCGCGCGTAGAGTCGAGCTTGCTCGACTGCTTTCGTTCCAGTCGAGCAAGCTCGACTCTACGAAATCGGGAGCAAGCTCGACTCTACGAAATCGGCAGCAAGTGCGGCGTTACAGGCCGTTGGAGAACACGTCGAGCGCCTTGGCACTCACCCAGCCCTGTGCGCACTGCGCCGACGCCGGTTGGCAGGCGTGGCTGCGATCGCGCTGCAGGTGCTGGATCGGCCGGTCGCCATAGGTGCCGCACAGCGCGCTGCCCGCCTTGCAGGCGGCGACACTGCTGGCCGGCACCGAGGTCACGAAGTAGTACTGCGGGTTCTGCCCGGCACGCCCGATGGCCTGCACGCAGACCCGCTGGCCCTGCGCGAACCGCGCCGTCGCCACCGCCTTGCTGCCGGTGCTGGGCACGCGGTCGACAGCAGGAACCGGCACGCAATCAGGGCGCGGTGGGTGCGGCCAGCCGTTGCTGCAGGTCCTCGCGCAGGCGCGACAGTTCGACTTCGGCCTGCTGCCGCTGCTGCATGCCCTCGCGATGGATGCTGCGCACTTCCTCGACCGTGGCGATCAGCTGGTCGTGGACGTGGCGCAGCGTGGCCACGTCGATCACGCCGCGCTGGTTGCTGCGCGCGGTATCCACCGAGGCCTGGCGCAGCAGGTCGGCATTGCGGCGCATCATCTCGTTGGTGGCATCGTCGATGGCGGTGGACAGTTCGACCGCGGCCTTCTGCTCGCCCAGCGACAGCTGGATGGCGAACTGGCGCTTCCACGACGGGATGGTGATCTCGCGCACCGTGTTGAACTTCTCGATCAGCTGCAGCGCATTGGCCTGGATCAGGCGGATCATCGGCAGCGACTGGTCGGCGGCGTGCTGCATCAACTGCAGGTCGGACACGCGCTTTTCGATCAGGCGGATCGCATTGTCGACCTCGCTCTGGCGGATGCGCTGCTGCGGGTCATCACTGCCCTGCCCCGCCAGCTGCTCTGCCTGCAGTTCGGCCAGGCGCTGCTTGCCGGCGGCGGCATACAGGCCCAGCGCGTGGCGCTCCTCGCGCACGATCTCGTGCATGCGGTCGAACTCGCCCACGCGCTTGCCCATCAGCGCCTGCTGCACGCCGACGTCGCCCAGCAGCTGCTCGATCTGCGCATTGGTATCGCTGAATTTCTGCACCAGCTCGCCCTTGGACACGCGCAGGCGGTCGATCAGGCCGCCGATGACCGGCACCTTCGAACGCTGGGCGAAGCCATCGAGTTTCAGGCTGCGCGCGATGCGCACCACTTCGCCGAGCTTGTCGCCGCTGGCATCGAGGTCGCGGTTGCGCACCTGGTCCAGCAGCTGGCTGGAAAACGCGGCGGTGCGCGACGCGGCTTCGCGGCCGAACACCTGCAGGTTGCCCGGCCGCAGGTCGTCCAGTTCCTTGCGGATCTCGGCGATGCGGGGAAGATCCTCGCGGACCAGGCCCAGGGCCTGCAGCGCGCCCTCGTCCAGTGCGGAAGGGGTGGCCGGGGTCGGCACGAGGGTGCCGGGGTGCTGGCTGTCCTGGGTCATCGGGCAGTCTCCTTGCAGGTGGGTTAGCGGCAGCGGCGGCCGGCTCAGCGCAGTCTAGCCTGAGCCGCCGCGACCTCGTCATCGATCTGTGCGTGCAGCGTGGCCGCCTGCCCGGCGCGGACCGCGCCGGTGGCGGCCTGCGCGGCCACTGCGGCCTGCCGCCAGGCCGGCAGCAGGACATCATGGATGCGGGCGAAGCGCTGCAGCAGCACCGCGTCCTGTTCCTGCAGCAGCTGCCATTGGCCGGCTTCGATGCGGCGCAGTGCCGCCAGCCGCTGCAGGTGGTCGATGCGCGGCGCCAGCGCGGCGCGGCCGGAGGCATCCAGCGTCGGGCGCCACGCGGCGCCGGCATCCGCCCAGGCCTCCAGTGCTTCGGCGGCCTGGCCTGCGGCGCTGATCGCGGCAGCCCGCAGGTCCATGTGCTGCTGCAGCTGCTGGGCCTGTTCGCGTGCCTGCAGGGCAAGGACGCCGAGCTGCGACTGCAGCCCACGGCCCTCGGCTTCGCGCTCGACATCGCGGCCGAGCAGGCGGCCCCACCAGCTTTCCTGCCGACGCAGGCGCGCCGGGTCGGCCGACTGCAGGGCCAGCGCGATGCGCGCCAGCGCCGCCACCAGGCCGTCACCCGCGGTCGCAGGCAGCGCAGCTTCGCGAGCGGCCAGCGCCTGCAGCAACGGCGCGCCGTACTCGCCCACGCGCGCGACATCGGCCGTGTCCGGCCGCTGCGGCGTTGGCAGGGGCGCAGTGTCAGTCACGGCAGCGGCGGCGGCATCGGTGTGCCCTCATCGGCATCGGCGGGCAGCGACTCGCCATAGAAGTGGCGCATCAGCGCCTCATCCAGTGCGCGTTCCTCCGGCGTGGTGGCGCGGCGCACGCGCGGACGGCGCACCGCCGCGGCGTTGCTGCCGGCCGCGCCTTCGACCTGCTGCCGGGCCCACCCGGCGAATGCGGCCAGGGTCTGCGACACCTGTTCCTGCCGTGCCTGCGAAGCGACCAGCAGCTGCACCAGCGGCGCCAGCCCGGCCTGCAGGTCATCAGCCAGCGGCGTGGCCGGAGCGCTGGGCGCAGCGATCTGCACCGGCTCCACTGGCGCCGTGGGTGCGGGCTCTGATGGTGGGTGCTCTGCCGGGCGCACTTCGGCCAGGCGCTGCAGCGCCTCCAGCAGTGCCGGCCACGGCGCCGGCTCCGCAGCCGGCAGGGGCGCGGCCGGCGGCAGCTGCAGGGCACTGGCGATGTCGGCCAGCTGCGCGACCACGCGTCCACCGACATCGCTGTCGTCGGCGCCCATGGCCTTGTTGCGCAGGAAGTCACGCTTGATCTGCGCCCAGCGCTGCGCCTGCGCCTCATCCAGCACGCCACGCAGCTCGCCCAGCTTCAGCAGGTTCTCCTCGGCACCGGTGGTCAGCAGCTGCGCCTCGCCCAGGTAGTGGTCGGAGATCAGCTGCTGCAGCTCGTCCTCGTTCATCACCGGCGAGATCTTCTCGGCCAGCTTGTTCATGTTGCGGTAGCTGCCCTGCAGGCGAAACGGCGGCTCGGTGCGGTAGCGGTCATCCTGCGCGGCGCTGGCGATGTACTGCTGGTTGACCCGGTAGACCACGTCGCGCACGCGCAGCATGCGCTGCAGGGTGGCGGTGATCTCGTTGACCTCCGCGCCGCTGTAGGCGTGGCTGAGCCCGTTGGTCGACACGTCCTTGCCCATCGCACGGTCGACCAGCAGGTACAGGTCGGCCATGTCACGGGTGGCCAGTGGTGCCAGCACCGGGTTGGAGGTCAGGCTGTTCTCGATGTAGCTGAGGGTGAACGCCGCCTCCATGCCGCCCAGCACGTCGCCGAGGTTGTAGATGTCGGCACGGTTGGCCAGCATGTCCGGAATCTTGAACACCTCGCCCGACTCGGTGTACGGGTTGCCGGCCATGACCACGCAGAACTTCTTGCCGCGCATGTCGTAGGTGCGCGTGCGGCCACGCCACACGCCTTCGATGCGGCGGGTGCCATCGCACAGCGAGATGAATTTCTGCAGGAACTCGGGATGGGTGTGCTGGATGTCATCGACATACAGCATGGTGTTGTTGCCCATCTCCAGGGCCAGGTTGAGCTTTTCCAGCTCCTGCCGCGAGGTTGCGTCGGGCGCCTGTTCCGGATCCAGCGAGCGCACCTCGTGGCCCAGCGCCGGGCCGTTGATCTTCATGAAGACCAGGCCGAGCCGGTGCGCCACGTATTCCATCAACGTGGTCTTACCGTAGCCCGGCGGCGAGATCATCATCAGCAGGCCCATCAGGTCGCTGCGCTTGTTCTCGCCCACCGTGCCCATCTGCTTGGCCAGGTTGTCGCCGATCACGCCCAGGTAGACATCGTTGATGAGCTTGTTGCGCACGAACGAGGACAGCGGCCGCGCCTTGAATTCGGACAGGCGCAGGGTCTGTCGTTCGCGGTTGATGATGCCCTGGCGTACCGCCTGGTAAGCGTGGAAATCGGGCACGAAACGCTTCAGGTGGTGCTGCAGGCGTGCCAGGAAATCATCCAGTGACAGCGACAGCGTGCCGCCGTGGATGCGCGGGTGTTCGCCCAGCAGGCCCGCCACGTCGACCCGCAGCGGTGCGTCGCTGCCGCGCGTGCGCAGCTGGCGCTGCACCAGCAGCAGTGCCGCGGCCTCGTCGGCATAGCCGGCATGTGCGGCCTGGGCAGGCAGACCGGCCAGCGCGCGCAGCCATTGCCCGGCCAGCGCCCAGCGCGCGGCCAGCGGCTCCTGTGCACGCTGCAGCGCACGCTCCAGCGCCTCGCGCTGCCCGGCCTGTTCCAGCTGCTGGGCCAGCGCATCCAGCAGCGCCTGTGCATGCTTGCTGGTGCTGAACACCGGCTCGCCGTTGATCAGTTCTTCGCCCAGGTAAGCGGCCGCCGCCTCGGCGGCTTCATCGTCGAACGGCAAGGCTTCGGCCTGCGCGAACGTGGCGATGGCTGCCGCCATTTCCGTGCGCAGGGCGCTGCGTCCTTCGTCGGAGCCGAACAGACGGGCGATGGTCTCCGCACCGGCCTGGCGGCTGGGCCACTGCTTCACCGCGTCCTCGCGCTGCTGCGCCGCCCAGAACAGCAGGGCCAGTGCGCGCACGCGAGGTGCGTGCCGCAGCGCGCCTGCCGACTGCTGCAGCGGCAGCAGCGCGCGCAGGATCAGCGCGGCGTCATGGTCGTGGATGCCACGCTCGTAACCTTCGCGGTAACGCGGTGCGGCGAACGTGCGCACGCGCTGGTCCAGCGCCTCGGGGCTGGCGACGTCGTGCTGCAGCTGGGCCAGGTCCAGGCCGTCGCGGCCGGCCTGCGCGGCCAGCAGCAGGCTGCCGGCAAGGTACTCGCCGCGGTAGATCGCATTGGATTCCGAATCCAGGGTCACCGGCCAGAACGGCTTCAGCGCATCCAGTTCCGGATCGTGCAGGGTTTCCAGGAAATCGGTGCCGGTGAGGTGGATGGCCAGCGTGTCGCCACGCGGCAGCAGGGTCAGGTCCAGCGCCTGCGTGTTGACGCTGAAACGATGCCGCGGACCGAGCCGGACCACGTTGCCACCGGCCTCGTACAGATCACTGCGGTCGCGCAGCTGGCGCACCGCCTGGTCGCGTACGCCCTTCAGGCGCGCCTCGATGTCATCGGCCTTGACGTTGTCGCGCAGCGCACGCAGGCGCTCGGCCAGTTCGCGCAGCTTGAGGATCAGCGGATCGCCGGCGAAGAACGCGTTGAGTTCATCGGCCGTGGCGAAGCGCTCGGTGCGCTTGGCCAGCCCATCGAGAATGCGGTTAGCCGCGTCGAGCACCGAACGCGCCTTGCGCTGCCGGTCATCCAGCAGCGCCTGCTTGTGCGTCTCGAAGGCCTCGACCAGCTCCTCGCGTTTGCTGAGGATGTCGCCGAGGAACTGCTCGTGCTCGCCGAACTGGCTTTCCAGTTCTTCCAGCTGCACCAGCAGGCGCGACAGCTGCTCGTCGGCCTTTTCCGGGTCGCTGGCCATCGCCAGCGCACTGGTGATGGACTGCGAGAACAGGGCGAACTGCGCGGCGAACTGGGCCACGGCCTCGGCCGAACCGAGGGTGCGGCGTCGCTGCTCGGCGCGCGTGCGCGCCTGGTTCAGGCGCCCGTACAGCGCGGAAATCGATTCGACCACGCGGGTACGCGCGGTAGCATCGTCCACCTTCAGCCCGGCCATCAGTTCGGACAGCATGTCCAGATCGCTGGCCATGCCGCGCATGCCGTCCAGCTGCTCGTCCAGCTGGCGCGCACTGGCTGCCTGCTGGGCGGCTTCGTCCAGCACCTGCAGGCGGCTGCCCAGCGGCGCCAGCGCGGCATCGCCGGCAAGGAATTCGCCGGTGGCGGCGCCGACCCGGTCCTGCGCCTGTACCAGTTCGGCGGCCATCGCTTCGATGCGCGCGGTGTCGATGTAGCGCAGCTCGCGGATGGTCAGCAGGCGACCGCGCAGCGCGGTGATCTCGTTCAGTGCCTCGACGAAGGCCTGCACCTCGTTCCAGTTCTGCGGCTGCAGCCGGCCCAGCAGGGCCTTGAAGCTGGCCTCCGCCTCGACCATCGCCTGCGCCGACTGCTCGCGGATGGACTGGACCTTCTCGTATTCGTCCAGCACCGATTCGCCGGTGGCGCTGATCTGCCGCAGCAGCGCCTCGGCGCCGTCGCAGGCCTCGTCGCCCAGCCAGTGGTGGGCGTCGAACAGGCGGCGGGTGTCGGCCACCAGGCGCTGGTAGCGCTGCACCGAGACATCCTGGCCGTCGATCTCGCGGGCCAGGTTGAACAGGTTGGAGATGCCGCGCACCAGCTCGGCATTGCCGATGCGGCCCATGAAGGTGTTGCCGGGCGGACGGCTGGCGGCGAACTCGTCGCTGCTGAACGGCGTCTGCCAGACCTGCATCGGGTGGATGCGCGTGGGCTCGGTGCCCTCGGCATGGAACAGCACCATGCGCCCATCCTGCATGAACGCATAGCCGTGGCCGAACACGGGGTTCTGCAGCACGCGCTGGATGGTGTTGTAGACGAACAGCGCCGAGCGCCCGCCTTCGCGCTCATAGAAGATGTACAGCACGTCCTCGCCATTGGGCGAACGGATGCTGCGCTTGAACTGCATGCCGGCCATCGAGGCATCGAAGGCCTTGTGCTCGCCGCCCTGCAGGTAATAGCCGCCGGGGAAGATCACGCCGTGGTCTTCGGGCAGCTGCACACAGGCCTGGACGATGGCGTCGTTGCGCACGATGTCGCCGGTGAGCGTGTTGTAGATCAGCCCGCGCCAGACGGTCTCGCGGTACGGCAGCACCTTCAGCAGCAGCAGCGAGCCGACACGGGCGAACTCGAACTGGGCGTCGTCCAGCGACTGCGTGCTGTCCTCCACCGGTTCGCTGTAGATGCCCTGCCCGGTCTCGGTGTTGTTCTCGACCTTGATGGTCAGGTCGCCACCGGTGGTTTCCACGAACAGGGTGTCGAGGATGTTCAGGTGCGAATGGCGGCCGTTGACCGCAAGGTCGCGGGTGGCCTTGGTCCATTCGAAATCGAACGGCGGCGGCAGCGCGATATCGCGTTCGCCGCGCGCATCGAGATAGGTCAGCTCGCCTTCGCGCGACAGCGCCCAGCGGAACACGCGCACATCGCTGCTGCGCTCGCCGATCTGGAACGAGGCCAGCAGCTTGTCGCCGACCACGATCAGCTGCAGCAGGCGCGCATGCTTGTAGTAGGAATACAGCTCGTTGAAGTCGTGCACGAAACCGGGCTGGTCGAGGAAGCTGCCCCTCAGCTCCAGCGAAGCCACGTCGTAGCCATCCTTGCCCTGCACCAGCCGGTACAGGCCGAACACATCCTCGATGCGGGTGTGGGTCTTCAGCCCGATGTAGACGTTGTAGCCGAACAGCAGGCGGTCGGGCCCGACCTGGACGATATCCCGGCCAACGCAGTTGTTTTCGCTGCGGATACGGAAGCGGCCAATGACCTCCAGGCGGCTGTCACCGAATTCGGACAGGCGCTGGCGGTTGAGGGTCTCGGCCAGGGCCTGCAGGCGCTGGCCCTGCTCGCTGAGGCGGCGGCGCAGGACTTCGTAGGCACCGCCCTGGGCGACGGCCTGGTCGACGGTGTTGCCGCCGGCCTCCGGCGCGGGGGTTTCGGCGGACGGATGGGTTTCAGACATCAGCAGGCTTCCGGCTCACGGACGGCCGGCCGTGGTCGCGGCCGGCGCGGGCGGGCGATGGCCGCAGCGGCCATCGCCCGGTGCATCAACGGGCGCTGTCGACCACGGCGGCCGACATGGTCGGCGCCACCTCGGCGTCCCCGGCGATCTGCCGCGGTGCCGGTTCGGCCACGGCCACGCCCAGGTAGCGCTGCATCAGCTCCTGCACGATCGGGCTCTTGCCGGCGAAGCCTTCGATCGACTTGCCCAGCGACACCGCCTTGACCAGGTTCTCGAACATGCCGCCGTCGCCACCGACCAGGTCGATGTCGGCGTTGCGCAGTGCGCTGGCAATGACGTTGGCGTTCTCGCGCGAGACTTCCTTGCCCGCTTCGATGGAGGCCAGCGCCTGCTTCAGGCTGTTGTCCAGCATCATGCGGAACTCTTCGTGGCCGCGTGCCTGGTCGCTCAGCGAGGCGATCGCCTCGAACTTGCGCACCAGGCCCTCGGCTTCGGCCAGCAGCTTCTTCTGCACCACGCCGGCTTCGGCGTTGCCCAGCGATTCGGTGGCGGTGGCACGGGCCAGGCCCATCTTCTCCTCGCCCTGGGCCTGGGCCTGCAGGGTCTCGGCCAGCACGCGAGCCTCGTTGCTGCCCTGCTTCAGGTTGGCTTCGGCCTTGGCTTCGATCACACGGGCTTCGGCGATGCCGACCTTCTCGATGGCCAGCGCGGAGGCTTCACGCACCTGCGCTTCGGCCAGGCCCGGCGCCGCCTGTTCGGCACGGAATGCGTCGGCCAGCAGGCGCTTGGCCTCGGCCTGCTTGCCGGCTGCTTCGTGCTCGGCCTGGGCCAGGGTGGTCAGCTCCACGGCACGGTGCTTGGAGGCGGTTTCGCGGGCCTGCGCTTCCTTCACTTCGCGCACCAGCGATTCCTGCGCCTTCGCTTCGGCTTCCAGGATCAGCACCTGCTTCTGGCGGTCGGCCTCGGAGACCTCGCGCACTTCCTTGATGCGCTCTTCTTCCTGGGCCACGGTCTTGTCGATGGAGATGCGTTCGCGGGTGATGTTGGCCACGTCCATCTTGCCCTGCTCGACCACCTTGTCGCGCTCCACGCCCTGCAGCTGCACTTCGCGGTCGGTGGTGACCTGCTCCAGCTGGCGCGCACGCTCGACGCGCTCGGCTTCGATGGCCACCGCACGCTGGCGGTTCTGTTCGGCCACTTCCACTTCGCGCAGGCGGTTCTGGTCGCGGATCTCGATCAGCTGCTGTGCTTCGATGCGCGCGTTCTCGGACAGCTGGCGCTGCTCTTCCTGCACCTTGGCGGTCTCGGCTTCCTCGCGTGCGCGGATTGTCTCGATCTCGCGCTTCTGCCGCGCCTCGGCCTCGGCCTGCTGGCGTTCCAGGGCCAGCAGGGCTTCGCGCGCTTCCACGTTCTTCTTGGTGATGGCGAGCTTCTCGTTCTGCTCCAGCTCGTTGGTCACCACGTTCTGCGCGGCGGTCAGCTCGGTGATCTTGCGGATGCCCTGCGCGTCGAGGATGTTGAACTGGTCCAGCAGCGACTTCGGGGTCTGCTCCAGGTAATCGATGGCCACGTCTTCCAGCACGTAGCCGTTGAGGTCGTTGCCGATGACCGCGATGATTTCGTCGCGGAATTCCTGGCGCTTCTCGAACAGCTCGGTGAAGTCGAACTTCTTGCCGACCGTCTTCAGCGCCTCGGAGAACTTGGCGTTGAACAGCTCATCGACCGCGTGCTTGTCCGACGCACGGTCGGCACCGATGGCCTTGGCCACGCGCAGCACGTCGGCCTGGGTTTCGTTCACCCGCAGGTAGAAGGCCACGGCGATGTCGGCGCGCATGTTGTCGCGGCAGATCAGGCCTTCCTTGCCGCGGCGGTCGATCTGCAGGGTGATCAGGCTGATGCGCATCAGCTCGGCGCGGTACAGCACCGGGATGATCAGCGCACCGGTGAAGTGCACCTTGGGCGTGGCACTCATGTCGTTGACGATCAGGGCCACGCCCTGGTCGACCTTGCGGTAGAACGCCTTGAACAGTCCGGCCAGGCCCAGCAGCAGGCCTACGACGACGATGATCCCGATCAGGAAGGGGGCCGCGCCAGCGAAACTCATCAGTGATTCTCCTTGTTGCCCGGAAGCAGGTTGTCCTGGAAATCGAGGGCGACCGCGTCGGCGCGGACCACCCGGTAGTAGTGCTGTTCGGCCACGTGCTCGACCAGCACGATGCGCTCGCCACGCTGCAGTTCGATGTCGCTGCGCACCTGCAGGATCAGCCCGGCGCCGCCATCATCGACATTGGCATGGCCGCTGCGGGCGTCCACCCGCGGCGAGGCGACCACGCCCACCCGGCCCAGCAGGGAGGCCTGCGCAACCGGCTGCAGGCGCTGCAGGAAGCTGCGGATGGGCCGCAGCAGCACTGCGGTGATCGGCACGGCCGGCAGCGGCGCGAGAACGGCCACCAGCGTGCCGAAGCCCCAGCGCAGCACGTCCGGCAGCGGCAGCAGGATGAAAAGATGGATGAAATAGGTCAACGCCCAGCCGAAGAACCCCAGCAGGGTGACCACGACCATGACCGGCACGCCGCCAAGCCC
This sequence comes from Stenotrophomonas sp. SAU14A_NAIMI4_5, assembly GCF_003086795.1. Classification (NCBI taxonomy): domain Bacteria; kingdom Pseudomonadati; phylum Pseudomonadota; class Gammaproteobacteria; order Lysobacterales; family Lysobacteraceae; genus Stenotrophomonas; species Stenotrophomonas sp. SAU14A_NAIMI4_5. The sequence goes on from NZ_CP026003.1 coordinate 3,075,938, forward strand.
GAAGCGCTGCAGCAGGGCCGACAGGCCACTGAGGTCGGTGCCGCCGTCCAGCGCACCATCGGCACCGAGATCGCCGAAGCCATCATCTACCAGGCCAAAAGCGGCAAGTCCCCAATAGACCAGCGATACCGCCAGCACGATGCTGTACGGCAAGGTCGGGTAACCGAACACGACGGTGAGGAATTCCTGCATCGCTTTGCCTTCCCGGGCTGTGGGCGCGTGACGCCCCCGTTCGGAATCCGCCGGGGGGCGGTTCCGTCGATCCCACCACGGCCCTCATGGCCATGGCTTCCCCTTCATCCTATGTGAAGAGGGTGTGCAGGGACAAATGTGAAGGCGCGTGCCGCCCGCAGGCGGTCACGCGCGGGGCCCGCGCCGGGATTACTCCAGCACGGTGCAGTCGGCGCTGCGCACTTCCTCGACGAACGTGCGCATCTTGTAGCCGTCCTTGATGCCCGGCTCGACCTCGATGCCGCTGGACACATCCACGCCCCACGGCAGGGTGGCGAGGATGGCGTCCTTCACGTTTTCCGGGTTCAGCCCGCCGGCCAGCAGGAACGGGCGGTGCAGGCCGGTGGGAATGCGCGCCCAGTCGAAGGCCACGCCGGTGCCGCCACCGCCGCCCGGGGCGTGGCTGTCGAACAGGAAGCCGGCCGCGCTCGGGTAACGCAGCTGCAGCGTGCGTGCGTTGACGTCCTCGCGACCGCCCATGGCGATGGCTTTCAGGTAGGGCATGTTGAAGCTGCGGCAGAAGCTCTCGTCTTCCTCACCATGGAACTGCAGCAGGGTTGGACGCACGGTGCGCAGCACTTCACGCACCTCTTCCTTGCTGTTGTTGCGGAACAGCGCCACCACGTCGACCATCGGTGCGATCGCCTGGCGCATCGCCCGGGCTTCGGCCGGGGCTACCCGGCGACTGCTTTCACGGGCAAAGATGAAACCCACCGCGTCCACGCCCAGTTCGCCGGCCAGGCGCACATCGCCGGCGCGGGTCATGCCACAGAACTTGATGCGGGTACGGTAGTAGGAGCGGCTCATAAGGTGACCTCGGCAGGCAGTTGCCAGTTGTCGGGGTACAGCGGCCCCAGGAACACCAGCCCCTGCGGAGGTGCGGTAGGGCCGGCAACGGTGCGATCACGGCCGGCCAGCAGCTCGGCGATCCACTCCACCGGTTTCTCGCCGCTGCCGACCATGATCAGCGAACCGACGATATTGCGGACCATGTGATGAAGGAATGCATTGCCACGCACCGCCACCTCGATCACCTCGCCCTGGCGGCTGACCTGCAGGGACTGCAGTTCACGCCGCGCATGCAGGGCCTGGCACTGCACCGAGCGGAACGCACTGAAGTCGTTCTCGCCGAGCAGGGCCTGGCCGGCGGCATGCATGAGGGTCTCGTCCAGCGCCCGCCGTTCCCAGCTCAGGGTCTGCCGGTCCAGCGCCGGGCGCACCTCGCGGTTGAGCAGGCGGTAGCGGTAGCGGCGCGCACGCGCCGAGAAGCGGGCGTGGAAATCATCGGCCACCGGCACGCACCAGCGCACCGCGATCGAACGCGGCAGGCGGGTGGTGGTGCCCAGCATCCATGCGCGCGGGTCGCGCGCCACGTCGGTATCGAAATGCACGACCTGGCACTGGCCGTGCACGCCCGCATCGGTGCGGCCGGCACAGACCACCTGCAGCGGCGCGTCGGCCACCGAGGACAAGGCCTTCTCCAGGCTGGCCTGGACGCTGGGTCCGCCCTCGCCCAGGTTCTGCCAGCCCCTGAAATCGCTGCCGTCGTACTCGACGCCGAGCGCGTAACGCATGTGCTGCTACCTCGATGTTGCGGGTGGAGCGGCGCTCAGGCCGGGTCGCGTTCGGACCAGACCGCCAGTTCGTTGCCACCGGGCTCGACGAACTGGAAGCGGCTGCCACCGGGGAAAGAGAAAACGGGCCGGACGACCTGCCCACCGGCCGCGCGCACCGCGGCTTCGACCGGTGCCAGCAGGTCGGCATACAGCACCAGCAGCGGTGCGCCGGCCTCGGCACGCTGCGGCTGGCCGCGGAAGAAACCGCCCTGCAGGCGGCCATCGTCGAAGGCGGTGTAGTCCTCGCCGTAGTCGACGAACGACCAGCCGAACACGGCCTCGAAGAAGGCACGGCTGGCGGCCGGGTCGACCGAGGCGAACTCAACGTAGTCGATGCGGTTTTCGCGGCTCATGGGCGGCCCCTGTGGTCCAGTGGTCAGTCCAGGCGGGCGAGCAGTTCGCGCGCCTGGGCCTGGCAGTGCACGTCGCCATCGGTGGCGACTTCTTCCAGCAGGGTCCGCGCGGTCTGCGCATCGCCGAGGTCCAGGTAGGCGATGGCCAGTTCCAGGCGCTCCTGGCCCGCGCGCGGGGCCCAGTCGTTGCTGCTGGAGCCTGCGGCCAGGTCCAGGTCTTCGCTGGCTGCCTCCACGGGCTGCGCCTGCTCGGCCTGCTCGGCCGGCAGATCGAACACGCCACGGAATTCCGGCTGCTGCTCGGCGTGCAGGGCATAGTCGGGCACGCCGATCGCATCGGCGGGCACGGGGGCCGCGTCGGCCGGTTCCGGCGCCACGGCCTCGGGTTCGTCCCAGCGCGGTGCGTCGGTCACCGCCGGCGGCAGTTCGTCGCCCTCGTCGGTGACCAGCGCCCCGACCTGCCAGGAGGCCTCGACATCGGCAGCGGGCTGCGCCACCGGTTCGTCCTCCGGCTCGACCAGTGCAGACGGCGCCTCGTCGGCCTGCGCGTCATGCGCGTGGACGACATGATCCTCTTCGATGGCCCAGGCCGGCATAGACGGTTCCTGGCGGCCGTCATCTTCGTGGCCGGTGACCCAGGACGATTGTTCGGCCAGCGAATCCAGCGCAGCACCGGCAGGCACCGCAGCGGCCAGCGCCACGGCATCGCCCTCCTCGCGCAGCGGCGGCAGCGGCGACGGCTTGCGCCGGCGCAGCAGCCAGGCGGCGCCGGCCACCAGCAACAGCAGCGGCAGGCCCAGCCAGTACCACGGCGTGCCACCGGCGGGTGCACCGGGCGGCGACGCCAGGCGCTGCTGGGCGGCAGCCAGGTCGTTGTCCTTCATCGCGATCAACGACTGCTGCTGCTCCTTCAGCTTTTCCAGCTCGGCCACGCGCTGCTTCAGCTCCCCGATCTCGGCATCGCGGGTGGCAACGTCTTCCCTGGCCTGCCGCAGTTGTTCATTGCCCAGCATGTCACCCTCGCTGCCGGCACCGGTGCCGGTGGTTGTGCCCGCGTGCGTGGCATCGGACGCCAGCGCCGGAGCGATCTCAAGACGTGCCCCGGCCGTCGCGGCAGCGGCACGGTGCGCGCCTGCCGCCACTGCGCGGCATGCTCGCGGACCAGCGCGGCGGCTTCGTTGCCATCGATCGCGGCCAGCGCATCGCTGCCGGGTACGCGCAGCACCGCGCCCTGCTTGAGCAGGTTCACGTTGCCGCGGATGAAGGCCTCGGGGTTGGCGCGCAGCAGGGCGATCATCGCCCGGTCGCGGCTGATCTGGTTGCTACGGGCCAGCTCACCGGCAATCTGCGAAAGGGTCTGGCCCTGCTGAACGGTGATGTTGCCGTCGGCGCCGGCCTTGGCCGCGGGCGCGGCGGCGCGCGGGCGCGGTGCGGGCGCACGGGCGGCGACGGCAGGCGCCGCCGGCGATGCGGCCTGCGTGGACGGCGCGACCGGCGCGGGCGTGTCGCGGGCGATGGTGTTGGACAGCATGCCGGCCGGGGCGACGATTTCCGGCTCGGCCACGGCCAGCGCACTGGCGGGCGCATCGACCAGCGCCGAGTATTCGCGGACCAGGCGGCCCTGGCCCCAGTCGGCCTCGATCAGGAAACTCAGCGACGGAGTTTCCACCGGTGCCTGCGAGGTCACCCGCACCACCGCCCTGCCCTGGCTGTTGGTGGTCAGCTCGAACTGCAGTTCGCTGACCAGGCCGGTGGGCCGCTGCAGGCCGACCCGCTCGAAGGTGACGGCCGAGGCCAGCGCCACGCGCAGGTTCTGCAGTTCGGAAGGATCGGCCGACACCACCGGGATTTCGGCCAGAAGCGGCTGACCGGGGCGCGACAGCACGCGGATGTCACCCAGGCCCAGGGCCATGGCCGAACTGCTGGCCAGTGCCAGCAGCGCGGCAGAGAGATAGAGGAGCGGGCGCGAGGCGCCCTTGGCCCGTTTATTCATGGGCGACACTATAAAGCGTGCGGACCACGGTCCGCACCCACCCAGGGGGCGGCACCCGGTAGAGTCGAGCTTGCTCGACTGCCTGCAAAACAGTCGAGCAAGCTCGACTCTACGAAGGGCAGACCCGCCCACCAGGGCAATGCCGGCCAGCGGCCGGCACTACCGGTGAAGCAACAGCGAGGGATCAGCGCTGTTCGGCGGCGACCAGCTCGGCCAGCTGCACGGCATTCAATGCCGCGCCCTTGCGCACGTTGTCCGAGACGATCCACAGGTTCAGGCCGCGCGGGTGCGACAGGTCTTCACGGATGCGGCCGACGTACACCGCATCGGTGCCCGAGGCATGGGTGACCGGGGTCGGGTAGCCACCGGCTTCATGGCGGTCCACCACTTCCACGCCCGGCGACTGTTCCAGCAGTGCGCGCGCTTCGGCCACGGTCACCTTGTCGCGGGTCTCGATCGCCACCGATTCGGAGTGGCCGTAGAACACCGGCACGCGCACCGCGGTCGGGTTCACCAGGATGCTCTCGTCGCCGAGGATCTTGCGGGTTTCCCAGACCAGCTTCATCTCTTCCTTGGTGAAGCCGTTGTCCTGGAAGTCGTCGATGTGCGGGATCAGGTTGAAGGCGATCTGCACCGGGAAGCGCTGCGGATCGATCTCCTGGAAGCACAGTAGCTGGCCGGTCTGCTTGCCCAGCTCTTCCATCGCCGAACGGCCGCCGCCGGACACCGACTGGTAGGTGGAGACGTTGATGCGCTCGATGCCGTACTTGCGGTGCAGCGGCGCCAGCGCCACCAGCATCTGCATGGTCGAGCAGTTCGGGTTGGCGATGATGCCGCGCGGACGGTTGCCGACCTGGTCCGGGTTGACCTCGGACACCACCAGCGGCACGTCATCGTCGTAACGGAAGGCCGAGGAGTTGTCGATCACCACCGCACCGGCGGCGGCGAACTTCGGCGCGTACTCCTTGGAGACGCTGCCACCGGCCGAGAACAGGGCGATTTCCACGCCGCTGGGGTCGAAGGTGGCCAGATCCTGGATCTTCACCTTCTGGCCTTCGAACTCGACTTCACCGCCGGCCGAGCGCTCGGAAGCGAGCAGGCTCAGGGTACCGACCGGGAAGTTGCGCTCGGCCAGGATGGCCAGCATGGTTTCGCCGACGGCGCCGGTGGCACCGACGATGGCGACGTGGAAGCTGCGTTGTGCATTGCTCATGGGGGAACTCTCACGAAAACGGGAAGGGGGAAAACTCACGCACGACAGCTGGGTTCGGGGAACCTCCTCAGGCGGGGCGCGCAGAGGTTCCCTATCGTTTCCCGGTTTTTTTGCCCAGCACGCCACGCGCGGCGAGGGCCGCGTCGGCGTTGATCGCGCTCGGCATGCACGCCGCTTCGCCGGCCAGGCCGAGGCCGGCCAGCAGGTTGTCCACGGCCAGCTGCACCATCGCGGTACGGGTGCCCAGCGAGGCGCTGCCGATATGCGGGGTCAGCACCACGTTGCGCAGCGCCAGCAGTTCCGGGCGCACCTTCGGTTCGCCTTCGTAGACATCCAGGCCGGCGGCGGCCAGGCGGCTATGGGCCAGTGCATCGGCCAGGGCCAGTTCGTCGACGATGCCGCCGCGGGCGATGTTCACCAGGGTGGCCGACGGCTTCATCTTCGCCAGCGCGGCCGCATCGATGATGTGGTGCGAGGCCGGGGTATACGGCAGCACGGTGACCAGGTGGTCGGACTGCGCCAGCAGCGTGTCCAGGTCCACGTAGGTCGCGCCGAGCGCGGCTTCGGTCTCGGCCGGCAGCCGCGAACGGTTGTGGTACAGCACCTTCATGCCGAAGCCGAGCGCGCCACGGCGGGCCACGCCCTGGCCGATGCGGCCCATGCCAAGGATGCCCAGCGTGCTGCCGTGGATGTCGGCGCCGAGCATGGTCTGGAACGACCATTGCCCCCACTGCCCTTCACGCAGCCAGCGCTCGGATTCGGTGATGCGGCGCGCGGTGGCCATCAGCAGGGCGAAACCGAGGTCGGCCGTGGTCTCGGTGAGCACGTCCGGTGTGTTGCTGGCGAGGATGCCGGCCGCGCTCAGCGCGTCGACATCCAGGTTGTTGTAGCCGACGCCTACGTTGGCGATCACCTGCAGCTGCGCGGCATCGGCCACCTGGGCCGCACCGATGCGCTCGTTGAGGGTGATGATCGCGCCGTCGACCGAGGCCAGGCGCTGGGCGATCTGCTGCGGCGACCAGGCGGTGACGGTGTCGGTGGCCAGCAGCTGCACGCGATCGCGCAGCGGCGCGATGGCCGCGTCGATCAGCGGCTGGCTCACCCACACCGTCGGCCGGGTATCAGCCATCGATCTGCCCGGGAATGCGCGGGGTGATGGTGCCGACGTCACCGCACTGGGCGCGGTGGCGCAGGGCCTGGTCCATCAGCACCAGGGCCATCATCGCCTCGGCGATGGGGGTGGCACGGATGCCGACGCACGGGTCGTGGCGACCGGTGGTGACCACTTCGACCACGTTGCCCTCGGTATCCAGCGACGGGCCCGGCAGGCGCAGACTGGAGGTGGGCTTGAGGACGATGGACGCGACCACCGGCTGGCCGGTGGAAATGCCACCGAGGATGCCGCCGGCATGGTTGCTGGCGAAGCCCTGCGGGGTCAGCAGGTCACGGTGTTCGGTGCCCTTCTGCGCGGCGCTGGCGAAACCATCGCCGATCTCCACGCCCTTCACTGCGTTGATGCTCATCAGCGCGGCGGCGAGGTCGCCGTCGAGCTTGCCGTAGATCGGCTCGCCCCAGCCCGGCGGCACGTTGTCGGCCACCACGTCCACGCGCGCACCGACCGAATCACCGGACTTGCGCAGCGCATCCATGTACGCCTCCAGCTCGGGGACCTGTTCGGCGTGCGGCCAGAAGAACGGGTTGTCTTCCACCGCCGACCAGTCGAAACCGCCCGGACGGATCTCGCCCAGCTGCGACAGGTAACCGCGCACGGTCACGCCGAAGCGCTCGGCCAGCCACTTCTTGGCGACCACGCCGGCGGCCACGCGCATGGTGGTCTCGCGGGCCGAAGAACGGCCGCCACCGCGCGGGTCACGGATGCCGTACTTGTGCCAGTAGCTGTAGTCGGCATGGCCCGGCCGGAACTGCTGGCCGATGTTCGCGTAATCCTTGCTGCGCTGGTCGGTGTTGCGGATCAGCAGCGCGATCGGGGTGCCGGTGGTCAGGCCCTCGTACACGCCGGACAGGATCTCGACCTCATCAGCCTCGCGGCGCGCCGAGGTATGCCGGCTCTTGCCGGTGGCGCGACGCTGCAGGTCGTGGGTGAATTCGGCCGCATCCAGCGCCAGCCCCGGCGGGCAACCGTCGATCACGCAGCCGATGGCCGGCCCGTGCGACTCGCCGAACGTGGTGACGGTGAACAGCTTGCCGAACGAATTGGAACTCACGGGCGCTGCGCCGCCAGTTCGGTGATGCGTGCGCTGTGGGCGATCAGCTCGCGGCATTCGACCGCGAAGATGCCCATCTGGCCGACCTTGAACTCCACCCAGGCGAAGTCGACTTCCGGCAGCAGCTTGATCAGGTGCTGCTCGGATTCACCCACTTCGCAGATCAGCAGGCCGTCCTCGCTCAGGTGCAGCGGGGCGTCGCGCAGGATCTTCAACACCAGGTCCAGGCCGTCGTCGCCGGCGCGCAGGCCCATTTCCGGCTCGTAGGAGTATTCCTGCGGCAGGGCATCGGTCTCGTCGTTGGTGACGTACGGCGGGTTGGTGACGATCAGGTCGTAGTGGCGGCCGGTCAGGCCGTTGAACAGGTCCGACTTCAGCAGGGTCACGTTGTGCGCCTGCAGGCGTTCCTTGTTCTCTTCGGCCAGCGACAGCGCGTCATCGCTCAGGTCGACGCCGTCCACTTCCCAGTTCGGGTAGTAGTGGCCCATGGCGATGGCGATGCAGCCCGAACCGGTGCACAGGTCCAGCGCACGGCTGACATCGCGGCCGGCCAGCCACGGCTCGAAGCCGCACTCGATCAGCTCGGCGATCGGCGAACGCGGCACCAGGGCGCGCGAATCGCTCTTGAAGCTGAGGCCGGCGAACCAGGCTTCACCGGTCAGGTAGGCGGCCGGGACGCGCTCGTCGATGCGGCGCTGGAACAGTTCCAGCACGCGGACCTTCTCGGCCTGCAGCAGGCGCGCCTGGCCGTAGGCCGGGCCGAGGTCGTGCGGCAGGTGCAGGCTGTGCAGCACCAGCTGGGTGGCCTCGTCCAGGGCGTTGTCGTAGCTGTGCCCGAAGGTCAGCCCGGCTTCGTTGAAACGGCTGGTGCCGTAGCGGATCAGGTCGATGATCGTGTGGAGTTCGGCGGCCGTTTCAGCGGTCATGGCGGTACTGCGGGCAAAGTGGCCCACGATTATAGAGGCTGGCGCCCGCGGCGGCATCCGTTGCGACGGAAACGATCAGGCTGCAGCCGGTATGATGGGGATTACTTCCTGCGGGGGCTCCCATGTTCAATCGCAACGTCGGCATCATCCTGCTGATCGCCCTGGCGGCGGGCCTGGGCCTGCTGGCCGCGCAGCAGGTGTTCGCGCCGAAGCCGCCGGCCAACCAGCCGGCCACCGAAGCGATCACCCTGTACCCGCACACCCGCGAGCTGCCCGATTTCAACCTGGCCCAGTCCGACGGCACCCGGCTGATCCCCGGCGAGCTGAAGGGCCACTGGACCCTGGTGTTCCTCGGCTTCACGTTCTGCCCGGACGTGTGCCCCACCACCCTGGCCGAGCTGGCCGGTGCGCAGAAGCAGTGGGAAGCCCTGCCCGACACGCTGCGCCCGCGCGTGCTGTTCGTGTCGGTGGACCCGGACCGTGACAACGCCATCCGCCTGGGCGAGTACGTGCACGGTTTCCACAAGGACACCCTGGCCGCCACCGCCGACATTCCCTCGCTGGAGCGCTTCGCCACCTCGCTGGGCTTCGTGTTCCAGAAGGTGCCGGGCAAGCATTTCGACGAGAATCCAGAGGATTACACCGTCGAGCACTCGGCCAGCCTGGCCGTGCTCGACCCGCAGGGCCGCCTTGCCGGCCTGGTGCGGCCCCCGTTCAACGCGCCGGCCATCGCCCGCGACCTGCAGAAGCTGACCGAGAAATCCGCCCCATGAGCCTGACCACCGCCCTGACGTACGCCCTGCCCCACCGCCTGCTGTCCTCGATGGCGCGCTCGCTGGCGTACTCGGACGACCCGCGCGTGTCGCGCTGGCTGATCGACACCGTCACCCGCAAGTTCAACGTCAACCTGGACGAAGCGGCCAATCCGGACCCGCGCAGCTACCCGACCTTCAACCAGTTCTTCACCCGCGCCCTGAAGCCGGGCGCGCGCGTGGCCGATGCCGATCCGCGCAGCCTGGTGATGCCGGCCGACGGCCGCATCAGCCAGCTGGGGAAGATCGAGGCCGGCCGCATTTTCCAGGCCAAGGGCCAGTCCTTCACCGCCGCCGAGCTGCTGGGCAGCGACGAGGACGCCAAGCCGTACAACGACGGCCTGTATGCCACGGTGTACCTGTCCCCGCGTGACTACCACCGCGTGCACATGCCCTGGACCGGCACCCTGCGCGAGACCGTGCACGTGCCGGGCCGCCTGTTCAGTGTCGGCCCGGCCGCGGTGAACGGCGTGCCGCGCCTGTTCGCCCGCAACGAGCGCCTGGTCTGCCACTTCGATACCAGCTTCGGCCCGATGGTCAGCGTGATGGTCGGTGCGCTGCTGGTGTCCGGCGTGGAAACGGTGTGGAGCGGCGAAGAGATCCCGGCCTACGGCGACCGCATCACCCGCAAGGATTACCGCGGCCAGGGCATCCAGCTGGAGCGTTTCGCCGAAATGGCGCGCTTCAACTACGGCTCGACCGTGATCGTGCTGCTGCCGCCGGGCGTGGCCGAGTTCGCCCCGCAGCTGGGCGCCGAAAGCCCGGTGCAGCTGGGCCAGGCGCTGGCAAAGCTGCGCTGACCGGGCGGTATCGATTCACCGTGGTGCCGGCCAGCGGCCGGCACTACCAGGTCGAATGGATTCACCGGGATGCCGGCCAGCGGCCGGCACTACCGCCTAGGTAGATCCACGCCGTGCGTGGATGGATTCACTGCAGGGTCGGGGCCGGGCCGACGTCGACGCCGTCGTAGTCTTCCACGCCGGTCTGGCTGGCCAGGGCGGCCAGTTCCTGGTTGCGCAGGTCCAACGAGGCTTCGTCGTGGATCTCCACGCGCTCCACGTGCAGCACGTGGAAGGGCGCATCGCCCTCCTCCGGCTCCTGCTCGAACAGTTCCACCACCTCATAGCCCTGGGCTTCCAGGGTGGTCGCCAGCGCCTGCAGGCGGTCCGGGGTGGAATGCACGAAGTAATAGCCCCACAGCAGGGGCGCGGCGAGATCCCAGTCGGTGTTCTCGCGCAGGTTGGCGAACAGATCGCGGGTTGCTTCCAGGTCCATGGCTCTCTTCCGGTTCGGTTACTTGTCGCAGCCCTGCAGCTTCAGCACCTGGCCGGGGCGCAGGCTGTAGCTGGGGGCCTTCAGGCCGTTGGCGCGCGCCAGGGTAGGCACTTCGCACTGGAATTTCGCCGCGATGCGGCCCAGGGTGTCGCCCTTGCCGACCTTGTAGGTCTTGGCAGGCTTGGCCTTGGGCGCCGCCGGGCGCGGCGCGGCAACCGGCGCGGTCGGTGCGGTCGGCACCGTGGCGCTGGCGTTCGGGTCGGCCAGCGGCACCACGCCGCCCACGGCCACGCTGCCGGTGTAGCTGGCGGCGGTCGGGCGCACGATGGCCGCGTTCAGATCGGCGGTGATCAGGGTGCGGGCCAGGTCCGCGCGCGGGCCGCTGACGCAGTTGCGCTGGTACAGGCCGGCGATGCGGGTGGTGGCGTTGATCAGCGTGCCGGCCGGAATCCAGCCATCGGCCTCATAGCGCGGGTTGAGGTTGCGCAGCGCGCGCATGTAGCCGTCACGCGTGCCGTGGCTGCCCAGGCAGATGGTCAGCTCGTAGATGGTGGTCGACTTGGCCAGGCGCAGGGTGGCCGGCTGCGCGCTGATCTTCGGGAACTCCACGCCGTACTGCTGCGGGTGCAGGAAGATCCACGCCGCGGCGATCACCATCGGCACGTAGTCCTTGGTCTCGCCGGGGAACTGGTTGTAGACGCTGTCGGTCCAGAAGCTCTGCCCGCCGCTCTGCTTGAACACGCGTGCGGCACGGCCTTCGCCACCGTTGTAGGCGGCCACCGACATTTCCACGTTGTTGTTCAGTTCGCGCAGGCGCTCGTTGAGGTAGCTGGCGCTGGCTTCGGCGGCGCTGCGCGCGTCGAAGCGGGTATCGAAGCCGGTGCCGTCCGGGCCGAGGCCGAAGCGGCGGCCGGTAGCCGGCATGAACTGCATCAGGCCGGCCGCACCAGCGCGCGAGGACGCATGTACGCGGCCATTGGATTCCTTGGCCATGATGCCGAACAGCAGCGCCTCGGGCAGGCCGCGCTTTTCCCACTCGGGCCACATCACCGCGCGCAGGTTCTGGTAGTTCTCGTAGCTGGTCAGCAGGGCCGGACGCATGTCGGTCAGCCAGCGGCGGATGCCCGCCTGCACGGCCGGGTTGTAGTCGACCATGTTGTCGAAGGCGTGGCGCTTGTCGTTGAGCAGGGCCGCGGCGCGGGCGGCCTCGGGCACGTCGGCGGTCAACGGGCCCACGTGGTCCGGGTCGGCCTCCAGGCGGTCGCCGCCCTCGTCGGCGCTGTCATCGCTGGCGGCCGCGTCGGCATCACGCTTCAGCAGGCGCTTGTAGGTGGCCAGCATGTTGCTCATCTGGCAGCCCTTCTGCTTCACGCATTCGCTGATGACATCTTCCATGTCCTCCAGCGCCGCGTCGGCTTCGTTGCTGCCCTTGGGGTCGGCATTGGCGACCAGCAGCAGGGCATCGCTGTAGCGTTTCTCGGCGGTGGCCATGCGCTGCTGCAGCGCATCGGCCTTGGCCTGGTCCCGCGCCGAAACACGCTGCGCATGGGCGTCGGGCGCCAGGGATACCAGGCCGGCAAGCGCCAGCAGCGGCCAACCACGGGAAATCAGGACAGGAACGGGCATTGGTGGCACTGTGTGCGAAACAGGCAGGCAGAGTAGCGGTGCCGCCAAGGTCCGGGCAACCCGGCCGTCGGCCCGCTACCGTCGGCGGTTAACATTGGGCGCATTCACCACTAGGGCTGGACCATGGATCCGATTCTGCTCGGCAAAGGCATCACCGACGATGTGGCTGTCACCCTGCTGCCGAAACTCGGCAACCGCCACGGCCTGGTGGCCGGCGCCACCGGCACCGGCAAGACCGTGACCCTGATGACCCTGGCCGAGGGCTTCTCGCGGCTGGGCGTGCCGGTGTTCCTGGCCGATGTGAAGGGTGATGTGTCAGGCCTGGCCGTACCCGGCACCGGCGCCGATACCCTGCTGCAGCGCGCCGCCGAGATCGGCGTGGCCGACTACGCCCCGGCCGCCAGCCCTACCGTGTTCTGGGATCTGTACGGCAAGCTCGGCCACCCTGTGCGCACCACCATCAGCGAGATGGGCCCGACCCTGCTGGCGCGCATCCTGGAATTGAACGACACCCAGTCCGGCGTGCTCGACATCGTCTTCAAGCTGGCCGACGACCGCGGCCTGCTGCTGCTGGACATGGACGACCTGCGCGCCCTGCTCGGCCTGGTGGCCGAGGAGCGCAAGGACATTTCCACCGAGTACGGTCTGGTCAGCGCACAGTCGATCGCGGCCATCCAGCGCTCGGTGCTGCGCCTGGCCCAGGACGGCGGCGAAGGCTTCTTCGGCGAACCGGCGGTGGAACTGGCCGACCTCATGCGGGTCAACCACGACGGCCGCGGCGTGGTCGGCATCCTCGCCGCCGACCAGCTGGTGCTCAAGCCCAGGCTCTACTCCACCTTCCTGCTGTGGCTGCTGTCGGAACTGTTCGAGCAGCTGCCGGAAGTGGGCGACCTGGAAAAGCCCAAGCTGGTCTTCATCTTCGACGAGGCCCACCTGCTGTTCGACGACGCACCGGCCTCGCTGGTGCAGCGCATCGAGCAGGTGGTGCGCCTGATCCGCTCAAAGGGCGTGGGCGTGTACTTCTGCTCGCAGTTCCCCGACGACGTGCCGGGCAACATCCTCGGCCAGCTCGGCAACCGCGTGCAGCACGCGCTGCGCGCCTTCACCCCGCGCGACCAGAAGGCGGTGAAGACCGCCGCCGAGACCTTCGTACCGAACCCGAAGCTGGACGTGGCCAAGGCCCTCAGCCAGCTCGGCACCGGGGAAGCGCTGGTGTCCACGCTGCAGGACAAGGGCGTACCGATGCCGGTGCAGCAGACGATGATCGCCCCGCCGCGCTGCCGCATGGGGCCGATCACCGAGGCCGAGCGCGCGCAGGTGCGTGCGGGCAGCCCGGTCGGCACCCGCTACGACACCGCGGTGAACCGCGAATCGGCCGCCGAACTGCTGGCCCAGCGCGCGCAGAAGGCCACCGAGCAGGCCGCAGCCCCGGCCGCCCGCAGCCGCGAGCAGGACGAGGCGCAGGAAGGCGGCTTCGGCCAGTCGATCAAGGACGCGATCTTCGGCACCAAGCGCCGCCAGGGCATGATCGAAACCATGGCCAAGCAGACCACGCGCACGGTCGGCACCAAGCTGGGCAACCAGATCGTGCGCGGCATCCTCGGTGGCATTTTCGGCGGCAAGCGTTGATCTTCCATTGCCGGGGTCAGAGCCCTTTCCGCTGGAAAGGGATCTGACCCCGGGCTCCGACCCCACTGCCTATTCGTCATCCTGAAAAGAAGTCGTACTGCATGTCCCGCTGGCGTCCCCCCGCAGAAAAAAGCACCGCCCTGATCACCGCTGCCGGCCACGCCCGGCTGAAAGCCGAGCTGGATGACCTGTGGCGCGTGCGCCGCCCCGAGGTGGTGAAGGCGCTGGCCGCGGCCGCTGCCGAAGGCGACCGTTCGGAGAATGCCGAGTACACCTACCGCAAGAAGCAGCTGGGCGAGATCGACCGCCGCGTGCGCTACCTGACCAAGCGCCTGGAATCGCTGCGCGTGGTCGACACCACGCCGACCGATCCGCAGGCGGTGTTCTTCGGTGCGTGGGTGGAGCTGGAGAACGTGGACAGTGGCGAGACCAGCCGCTACCGCATTGTCGGCCCGGACGAGACCGATGCCGGGCTGGGCTGGATCAGCATCGACTCGCCGCTGGCGCGGGCGCTGCTGAAGAAGCGCATCGACGACGAATTCGCGGTGGAGCTGCCCGGCGGGCAGTTCACGTTCGCGGTGGTCGGGGTGGAGTACGCGCCGCGGTAGAGTCGACTGTTAGTCGACTCTCTGTCGGTCGACTATCGCGCGCAGCGCGGGATTTTCATAGGTGCAGGAAGAGCAGTCGACTAACAGTCGACTCTACCGAAGCAGCGTCAGCGGCGGCGGGTAGTGGCGGCCGAAGCGCAGCGGGCGGAAGTAATCGGCGTTGCGGTAGAAGGCGGCATCCTGCACCTCATGCCAGCCGGGAATACCGGCCAACGGCAGCGGCCGCAGCTGCAGCGGATCGCCCAGCACCCGGCCCTCGTCGATGGCTCGGGTGACCGTCTCGATGCATCCCGCCTCACCATCGCCCTGCACCACCACGCACTTGCCGACCAGTAGCCGGCCCGGCAGCAGCGCCTGCTCCATCAGCGCATGGCCGAACACCGCCACCACAGCGATGCCACCGCCCTGCCAATGCGAAGCATCGAACAGTGCGTGCCAGTCGTGCGCGTCCCATGCGGCCAGCACGCCGGCATCGCGCACCTGCACGACCACGCCGGTTTCATCGAACTGGGTCAACGCGGCCTGCGCGCGGTTGCGCTGGCCGGGCGCCATCGCCGCGATGTGCAGGCACTGCCGTGCATTGAGCACGCGCTTGAGCCGGGGAAAACCCGCCCAGACCAGCGCATTGAACAGGTCGTGCCAGTTGTCCGCACGGGTCGCGAGGCGGCCCTGGGCGATGCGGGCCTCGTAGTGCAGGCCATCGGCCAGCAGCGCGGCATCCTGCTCGACCAGCTGCAGCCCAGGCAGGGCCAGCCGGGCATCCAGCGCGGTGACGGTCGGCCAACCCGGTCCCGCCAGCAGATCGGCAAAGCCGCGCACACCATCGAACAGCGGATGCTCGAACACCCGCGCATCGACCGCCGCACGCGGCGGCGGGATGAAGCGACGAGGGCCGCCTGCGTCGCCGCCGGCGGCCGTCGCTGCGGTCACAGCACCTTGAGGTCGAACGCCGGACGCGTGGCGCTGGCCAGCGCGTCACCGTACAGGTCGTGCTCGTCGCTCTCGGTGATCTCCACGTCGACGAACTCGCCCACGCGCAGCGGCACCTGGTCGGCGTTCTGGATGTGCACCAGGCCGTCGATCTCCGGCGCATCGGCCTTGGAACGGGCCACGGCGATATCGCCTTCGATGGCATCGACCAGGCACTGCTGCACGGTGCCGATCTTGGCTTCCAGGCGCGCGGCGGAAATCTGCGCCTGCTTCTCCATGAAGCGGGCCAGGCGCTCCTGCTTCACTTCTTCCGGCACGGCATCGGGCAGGTCGTTGGCGGTAGCACCCTCGACCGGCGAATAGGCGAACGCGCCCACGCGGTCCAGCTGTGCTTCGTCCAGGAACGACAGCAGCTCTTCGAACTCGGCCTCGGTCTCGCCCGGGAAGCCGACGATGAAGGTCGAACGCACGGTGATGTCCGGGGCGATGCGGCGCCAGTTCTGCACGCGCTCAAGGGTCTTCTCGACCGCACCCGGGCGCTTCATCAGGCGCAGGATGCGCGGGCTGGCGTGCTGGAAGGGGATGTCCAGGTACGGCAGGATGCGGTTCTCCGCCATCAGCGGCACCACTTCGTCCACGTGCGGGTACGGGTAGACGTAGTGCATGCGCACCCAGGCATCGAGCTCGGACAGGCCTTCGCACAGCGCCTTCAGGCGGGTCTGGTAGGCCTTGTCGCGCCACATCTTCTCGGCGTACTTCACGTCCACGCCGTAGGCCGAGGTGTCCTGCGAAACCACCAGCAGCTCGCGCACGCCGCCGCGCACCAGGCGCTCGGCTTCGCGCAGCACCTCATCCACCGGGCGCGAAACCAGCTTGCCGCGCATCGACGGGATGATGCAGAAGCTGCACTTGTGGTTGCAGCCCTCGGAAATCTTCAGGTAGGCGTAATGGCGCGGGGTCAGCTTGATGCCGTAGTCCGGCACCAGATCCACGAAGGGATCGTGCTTGGGCGGCAGCGCTTCGTGCACCGCTTCCATCACGCTCTGGTAGTCCTGCGGGCCGGACACCGCCAGCACGTTCGGGTACGCCTCGCGGATCTGCTCCGGGCGCTTGCCCAAGCAGCCGGTGACGATGACCTTGCCGTTCTGGTTCATCGCCTCGCCAATGGCGTCCAGCGATTCGGTCACCGCCGAATCGATGAAGCCGCAGGTGTTGACAACCACCACGTCGGCCGAATCGTAGGACGGGACGATGTCATAACCTTCCGAGCGGAGCTGGGTCAGGATGCGCTCGGAATCGACAAGGGCCTTCGGGCAGCCAAGGCTGACGAAGCCGACTTTGGGGTTCAGCTGGGACATGGAAATCGCGGGACTCTGGGGGCCTGGGCCCCTGCCGGCATGGCAGGGGGACCTGGGGGCCGGGGCCTGAAAGGGCGCCAGTATAACGGGGTTGGTGGCCGGGCTCTGAATGGCCAGCCGCCTGATCGGGCACAGCCGCTGACACGCCGCTAACCCGGCCAGCGTCGACAATGCAGGCCTGTCCCCTGCAACGAGGTTCCCGACGATGTCCGAATGGATCACCCTGGATACGCATCATGGCCCGGTCCGCGCCTGGCAGGTCCTGCCCGAAGGCAAGCCGCGCGCGGCGCTGGTGGTCATACAGGAAATCTTCGGGGTCAACGCGCACATGCGCGGGGTGGCCGAGCGCTTCGCCGCCGAAGGCTACGCCGTGCTGGCACCGTCGTTCTTCGACCTGGTGGACGGCCCGGAATCCGACCCCGATGCCCTGCCCTACAGCCCCGAGGGCGTGAAGGACGGCCTGGAGCGGGTCAACACCCTGGGCATGGAAAAGGCGCTGGAAGTGGTCCGTGCCGCGGCGACGCGCCTGGCCCCCCATGGCAAGGTCGGCACCGTCGGCTACTGCTGGGGCGGCAGCGTGGCGCTGCTGGCGGCGATGCGCCTGGGCCTGCCCTCGGCCAGCTACTACGGCGGCCGCAACGTCAATTTCCTCGACGAAACGCCCAAGGCACCGGTGATCTTCCACTTCGGCGCCCAGGACAGGAGCATCCCGCCGGACGCCGTGCAGGCCCACCGCGAGAAGCTGCCGCAGATGGCCACCTACGTCTATCCGGCCGACCACGCCTTCAACCGGGAGGTCGGACATGCGTATGATCCAGACAGCGCCGCCCTGGCGCTGCAACGCACCCTGGACTTCTTCACGGAGCATCTTGGATGAGCGATTTCGAACTGGATTCACGCCTGGCCACCGACAGCGTCCTGGTAGCAGAAGGCCCGTTGTCGCAAGTGCGGTTGATGAACGACGAACGATTCCCCTGGCTGGTGCTGGTGCCGCGCCTGGCCGGGATCACCGAATGGATCGAGCTGGACGGTGAACAGCAGGACAAACTGCGCACCGAACTCAACCGCGCCTGCAAGGCCCTGCACGGCACGGACGGGGTGGAGAAGATCAACATCGGCGCGCTGGGCAATATCGTGCGCCAGCTGCATTTCCACGTGATCGGCCGCCACGACGGCGATCCGGCGTGGCCGGGCCCGGTCTGGGGCAGTGGTCCGGCGCACCGCTACGAGCCGGCCGCACTGGACCAGCATGTCGCCTACTGGAAGGAACGGCTAGGATATCCGGCCCATCCCTGAGCCTTTGACGACCCGATGCGCTTCAATCTCGTCGCCGCCATCCTGCTGATCCTGATCGGCTTGTTCATGCTCGCCAGCAACCTGGGCTGGACGCACCTGAACCTGTCCAAGCTGTTCCTGACCTGGTGGCCGGTCGGCCTGGTCGGCGTCGGCATCGCGATGCTGTTCGGACGCGGCAAATAAGACAGCGCCGGGCCATGCCCGGCGAATGCACCACGCGGCCCATACGAAAACGCCGGGCATGGCCCGGCGCTACCGATAGGTTGATCAGGTGCGCGGCAGGGTCACGCCGGTCTGGCCCTGGTACTTGCCGCCGCGGTCCTTGTACGAGGTCTCGCAGACGTCGTCGGCCGCCGCCTGGAAGAACAGCATCTGGGCCACGCCTTCGTTGGCGTAGATGCGCGCCGGCAGCGGCGTGGTGTTGCTGAATTCCAGGGTCACGTGGCCTTCCCACTCCGGTTCCAGCGGGGTCACGTTGACGATGATGCCGCAGCGGGCATAGGTGCTCTTGCCCAGGCACACAACCAGGGTGTCGCGCGGGATGCGGAAGTACTCCACCGTACGCGCCAGCGCGAAGCTGTTCGGCGGGATGATGCACTCATCACCGACGATGTCGACGAAGCTGCCCGGGTCGAAGTGCTTGGGGTCGACGATCGTGGAGTTGATGTTGGTGAACACCTTGAACTCACGCGAGCAGCGCACGTCGTAACCGTAGCTGGAGGTGCCGTAGCTGACGATGCGCTCGCCGTTGGCGTGCTTCACCTGCCCGGCCTCGAACGGCTCGATCATGCCGTGCTGCTCGGACATACGGCGGATCCAACGGTCACTCTTGATGCTCATGCTTTGTCCTGGGTACGAGGGGGCGCGTGGATTCTAGCAGGGGGCCGGGCACGCACGCCGCAGCCCCGCTGGCCTGGCCTTACAGCAGCGAGGACAGGATCTGGATCGAGGCACGCGGGCGCTTGCCCACCTCCTCCACCAGACGCTCGGCGGCGCGGCGGTAGGCCTGGGCCGCGGTCGACTCGGGCTGGGCGACGGTGATCGGGCTGCCGGCATCCCCCTGTTCGCGGATGTCGATCTGCAGCGGCAGCGACCCCAGCAGCGGCACGCCGTACTGCGCGGCCATGCGCTCGCCGCCGCCCTCGCCGAACAGGTGCTCGATGTGGCCGCAGTTGCTGCAGGTGTGCACGGCCATGTTCTCGACGATGCCCAGCACCGGCACCTCCACCTTCTCGAACATCTTCAGCGCCTTCTTCGCATCCAGCGTGGCGATGTCCTGCGGCGTGGTGACGATGACCGCACCGGCCAGCGGAATCTTCTGCACCAGGGTCAGCTGGATGTCACCGGTACCCGGCGGCAGGTCGATCAGCAGGTAGTCCAGGTCGTCCCACAGCGTGTCTTCGAACAGCTGGGTCAGGGCGGCGGTCGCCCGCGGTGCGCGCATGATCAGCGGCGTCTCGTCTTCCACCAGGTAGCCGATGGACATGGTGTCCACGCCGAACGCGCGCATCGGCTCGATGCTCTTGTTGTCCGGGCTTTCCGGGCGCCCGGACAGGCCGAGCATGGCCGGCACGCTGGGGCCGTAGATATCGGCGTCGAGCACGCCCACGCGGGCACCGAGCTGCTGCAGCGCCACGGCCAGGTTCACCGAAGTGGTGGACTTGCCCACGCCTCCCTTGCCCGATCCCACCGCGATGACGTTGCGGATGCGCGCATGGGGCGAAAGGCCCTTCTGCACCTGGCTGGCATGGGGACGACGGGCGGGGCTGTTCACTGCGGACTCCGGAAGCGGTTCATGGGGCGGGCAACCTCCCATCATACAAGTTCAGCCACGCGCAGCCCTTCCCGTCCTGCGCGCGTAGGCGAAAGGCACTGAACGCGCGCTGCACGAGGAATGCCACCTTCAGCAGAATCTCCCGGCAGCGCTGATTCAGTCGACCGCATTTAGGTGAAACGCGACAGTCATTTTAAATTCAATAGTTAAGAATAAGTGAATCTATTATTAAGCCGACTTGAAGACGAACCGCCAGACTCGGCAAATAAATATCCATCTCATTGATTCTGCTTAAGAATTAGGCGCGATACGCGAAGATTCCTTGCAATTTCGTGCCATTAACGTTAATGCCGTGTTACGTTCGGCTCCACAGCTTGGAAACTGAAGGCTGATTGAATGCCCCGGTAACGGGGGCTGCCTGCACTTACTTAATGGATGGGATATCGCAATGACTCGTCGTCGCACCAATGTCGTCCGCCACCCGCTCTCGCTCGCGCTGCTCGGCAGCCTGCTCGCCACCGCCCTTCCCGCCCTCGCCCAGGACAGCAAGGAGACCACCGACCTCGGTCGCGTGACCGTCACCGGTTCGCTCATCCCGCAGACCCAGGTGGAAAACCACACCCCGGTGCTGACCGTCACTGCCGAGGACATCCAGACGCGCGGCTTCACCAGCATCGCCGAAGTCCTGCAGCAGTCCTCGCTGACCACCGGCGGCCTGCAGGGCGGCCAGTCCTCCGCGGCCTTCACCCAGGGTGCCGAAGCGGCCGGCATGTTCGGCCTGGATCCGGGTTACACCAAGTACCTGATCAACGGCCGCCCGATGCTGCAGTACCCGGCGCTGTACAACGGCAGCGACGCCTTCAACAACATCAGCGGCATCCCGATCGACATCGTCGAACGCATCGAGATCCTGCCGGGCGGCCAGTCGTCGCTGTACGGCTCTGATGCCATCGCCGGCGTGGTCAACATCATCCTGAAAAAGCGCATGGATGGCGGCACGATCAACGTGCGCGGCGGCGCCTACACCGAGGGCGGCGGCAACAACGTCCGCGTCAGCGTGGCCAAGGGCTTCAACAGCGCCGATGACCGCTTCAACGCGCTGTTCAACGTGCAGTACGAAAAATCCAGTCCGATCTGGGGCTACCAGCGCGACCTGACCAAGGTGAACAACCCCGGCGGTTACAGCGCGCAGGTGCCGTCCAACGACTTCCTCGTCTACCTGCCCGACGAAAACAACGCATTCGTCATGATGGACCCGACCCGCTGCGCCAGCGTGGCCGGGCAGTTCGGCGGCACCACCGAACTCGGCGTGCGTGCCGCTGGTGAGTCCTGCGGTTCCAAGTACAGCGCCGGCTACCGCACCATCAAGAACGCCAAGGAAAGCAGCCAGTTCTATTCCTCGCTCAACTTCCAGGTGAACGAGAACTTCGAACTGTTCGCCGAGGCGCTCTACAGCCTCGAAGAGATCAACTACGTCACCGGTTCCGGCTACACGTTCTGGAGCACCGGGCCGGGCTTCGGTTACATCTATGACCAGGACACCGACCAGTACATGAGCCTGCAGCGCGCGTTCGCGCCGGAGGACATCGGCGGCCAGGGCTACCGTGACATCCAGGAAACCAACCGCAACAAGGCCTACCAGATCACCTTGGGCGGCCGCGGCACCTTCGGCACCAACTGGGATTACAGCGCCAGCTTCAGCCGCGGCGAATACAAGCTGACCGAGCGCGGCTTCGCACGCTGGGCCGAGCCGATCGACAGCTGGTTCGAACAGAACGTGTTCGGCCCGGTGCTTGGCCAGACCGATGATGGCTACAACATCTACAGCCCGAACTGGGGCGCGTTCTACTCGCAGCTGCCGGCAGGCGCATTCCAGAGCTTCACCGGCTACACCTACAATCAGAGCCGCACCTGGCAGAACCTGGGCCGCGTGCAGCTGACCAACAGCGGGCTGTTCTCCCTGCCCGGTGGCGACGCCGGCCTGGGCATCGTCGTCGAAGGCGGCAGCGAAGGCTGGGATTACAGCCCGGATGCGCGCCTGCTCAACGGTGATGTCTGGGGCACCACTTCGGTGGCCGGCGCCGGCCATCGCAGCAACTACGCGGTGACCGGCGAACTGCGCCTGCCGCTGCTCGACTCGCTCACCGTCACCGGTTCGGGCCGCTATGACGCCTTCAAGATCGCCGACAACACGGTCGACAAGTCGACGTACAGCATCGGCGTCGAGTTCCGTCCGATTGAAAGCCTGCTGTTCCGCGGCAAGTACGGCACCGCGTTCCGTGCGCCGTCGCTGCCCGATGCATTCCAGGGTGAAAGCGGCTTCTACACCGCCGCCACCGACTACTACCGCTGTGCCCAGCTCGGCTTCGAGCCCGCCGACACCGTCGGCTGCCCGTATGCAGGCCAGTCCACCTTCGGCGTGCAGTCGGGCAACCCGGAGCTGGAACCGATCACCGCCGATGTGTGGAACGCCGGCGTGGTCTGGGCACCGATGGCCAACCTGTCGCTGTCGGTGGATTACTACCGCTGGAAGATCGAGAACGAGGTCGACACCCTCAGCTCCGACCAGCTGCTGCGTGCCGAGTACTACTGCCGCAACAACCTGGACAACAACACCAACGCCACCTGCCAGAACGTGGCCGACTGGGTCACCCGCGATGCGTCGGGCAACCTGGACCAGATCTACACGCCCAAGCTCAACGTGGCACGGCAGAACCTCAATGCGCTGACCGCCAGCTTCAAGTACGTGCAGGACATCGGCCGCTTCGGCTCGCTGCAGTTCGCCAGCAACTACACCAACATCCTCAAGCGCGAAGTGCAGCCGCAGACCGGCGATGACTACCTGGACCTGCTGCGCGATCCGTATGCGATGTGGAACTACCAGGCCTTCGCCAAGGTGCGTGCCGATGGTTCGATCGGCTGGGCGAAGAACCAGTGGACCACCACCCTGTACTACAACTACATCGGCCGTACCCCCAACTACATGGCGTACCTGGGCGAAGGCTACGACTACGTCCACTCCTCCGGCTACAAGGCTGGCAAGTGGGGCTCGTACACCACCTACAACCTGAGCGTGAGCTACCGCGCGATGGACAACCTGACCCTGTCGCTGATGGTCAACAACGTGTTCAACAAGAACCCGTCGAGCCAGCGCCACAGCTTCGGCGGCAACATCAGCGCACCGTACAACGAAAGCCTCTACAACCCGTATGGCCGGGCGATCTACGCCCAGATGCAGTACGACTTCGGCGCCAAGTAAGCGCCGCGACACTCCAGGGAATGACTGGCACTGGCCCCGCTTCGGCGGGGCCATTTTTTTTGCCCGCGTGGCTGGCCCGCGGGCGCCGCAATGGCAGCGACCCCCTCGACCCGGCCTCACAACCCGAACTGCTGGCTGAACACCCGGCACCGTATCCACCCTTCACCGGGGGTCGGCGCGGCCTGCCATGCAGCAAAACCTTTCATTTGAAATCAACGCCTTGGATCAAAAATCCATCCAAATCAGCACTTTGCCTACTTTGTCTTCATGACGGGAGCATGAACAGTTGACACGGCAAGTTAAGGTCGTGTTAACGTCGACCCATCGGCTTGTGAAGCCGGTTACAGAACGGGGCGAAAAGCCCTACAGGGACGACAGGTCCACGCGCCTGTCGAGATTCGATACATCAGGGGATCCATCCATGACCATCCGCACGGCGCTCAGCCGCCACCCGCTGAGCTTTGCTCTGACGACCGCCCTGCTGGCAGCCGTCGTTTCCCCCGCCTTTGCCCAGGAAGCCGGCAACGAAGCCGGTGGCAAGAACGCCACCAACCTGGACCGCGTTTCGGTCGTCGGCTCGCGCATCAAGCGCGCTGAAGTCGAAGGCCCGGCGCCGGTCACCGTCATCTCGCGCGCCGACATCGACCGCGAAGGCTTCCAGTCGGTCGGCGACATGCTGCAGACCCTGACCCAGAACACCACCAGCTCGTTCACCGGCGATCTCGCCGTGACCGGCTTCACGCCCAACGCCCAGGTGGTCAACCTGCGCAACCTGGGCCCGGGCTACACCCTGACCCTGGTCAACGGCCGCCGCCCGGCGCAGTACCCGCAGCCGTACAACCGCGACAACAACGTGGTCAACATCAAGGCCATCCCGAGCTCGATCGTCGAGCGCGTTGAAGTCCTGACCGGCGGCGCCTCGGCCATCTACGGTTCGGACGCTGTCGCCGGCGTGATCAACATCGTGCTGCGCAAGAACTACGACGGCAACCAGCTGCGCCTGACCACCGGCACCACCGAAGAAGGCGGCGGCGACAACGTCAACGTCGAGTACACCGGCGGCAAGACCGGCGACCGCTGGAGCGCGACCTACGCGCTGCAGTACAGCGAGAACGAGCCGGTGTTCGCCTCGCAGCGCCACGCGCTGGCCGATACCCGCAACAACGCCGCCGGCGTCGCGGTGAATCCGTCGCTGTCGCTGGTCGCCCTGAGCTCGGCCGGCCTGAACGGCCACGTGCGCAACCAGAACGCGCTGTACAACGCTGCGGCCTGTGATGCGTTCGACTACACCACGGTGACCACCGCCTCGCGCGGTACCTACTGCGGCAGCTATACCCAGGTCGCCGCCCGTTCGATCTGGAACAAGAACCAGAACTTCAACGGCTACGGCTACGGCACGTTCGACGTGACCGACACCACCCAGCTGTTCGGCAGCGTCAACTTCTACAAGACCAAGGCCAAGGCCAGCGGCGGCATCGAGTTCTGGGGCACCTCGGGTGACCGCTTCACCTCCAACCCGAGCGGCGCCGCGACCGGCGTGTACTACGACTCCGCCCTGCAGGACCTGATCCAGCTGCAGCGCACCTTCAACCCGTTCGAACTAGGTGGCAACGAAGCCGCCAGCACCCTGTACGACGAGAAGAGCTACGACTTCACCTTCGGTGCGCAGGGCACCTTCGCCGATCGTTTCGACTGGGAAGCCAGCGTCAACTACGGCAAGTACGAGTACGAAGCCGACCGCCCGCGCCTGCTGGCCAAGGCCGTGCATGACTACTTCCTGGGCCCGCTGCAGGGCTACATCAGCAATTACCCGATCTACACGCTGAACCAGGACCGCTGGAACACTCCGATCACCCCGGAGATCTACCAGAGCTTCGCCACCCGCGTGAAGAACGTTGCCGAATCGACCTCGGCCACCGCCAACTTCAACATCAGCGGCGACCTGTTCGAGCTGCCGGCCGGCCCGGTGGGCTTCGCGGCGGTCATCGAAGGCATGCGCCAGACCACCGACCTGGTCAGCGACGTGCGCACCAACCAGCTGCGTCCGATCGACGACCAGACCATCTACAACCTGACCAGCTCCGGTGAAACCCACGGCGCCCGTAACCGCTATGCGGTGGGTACCGAGTTCCGCGTGCCGATCTTCAGCAACCTGTCGATGAACCTGGCAGGCCGCTGGGACAAGTACGACGACATCACCGCCGTCGACGATGCCAAGACCTTCAACGTCGGCCTGGAATACCGTCCGTTCAGCAACCTGCTGATCCGTGGTTCCTACGCCACCAGCTTCCGCGCACCGGACATGCAGCTGGTCTACGCCGAAGGCGCCGCCTCGTTCTCGACCATCCTCGACGAATACAGCTGCCGTTCGGGCACCGGCCTGGGCCAGGCTGCAGGCGCTCCGGGCCGTACCCGCGCGCAGTGCAACGTGACCGGTGACGTGACCCTGTACCAGGCGCAGTCGCTGATCGCCGGCAACCCGAACCTGAAGGAAGAAGAAGGCAAGTCGTGGGGCGCCGGCTTCGTGTGGGACATCATGGACTCGATGTCCATGTCGGTGGACTACTACAAGATCCGCCTGGAAGATGCCTCCACCCAGCTCAGCTCGACCTACCTGCTGCAGAACGAAGCCAACTGCCGCCTGGGCGTGCGCCCGGATGGCACGCCGTTCGAGCAGGGCTCCGATTCGGCCTTCTGCCGCAACCTGACCGCGCTGGTCACCCGTACCAACGCACCGGGCACCACCCTGGACGGCCGCATCTCGCAGATCAACACCGCGTACATCAACGCGGCGCTGCTGGAAACCAGCGGTATCGATGCCACCTTCAAGTACAAGCTGGATACCGATCGCCTCGGCGACTTCGGCCTGGACCTCGGCTACTCGCTGGTGCTGACCAACAAGTACCAGGAAAACAGCGACGACGAGCTGATCGACTACCGCGACCTGCCGCTGTATGACTACAGCCAGCGCAGCCGCCTGCGCGGCAGCCTGAGCTGGGCCGGCGACGAATGGGGTGCGACCCTGTTCGGTACCCGCTACGGTTCGAACTGGAACGCCGCCTGGACCGAACGCCTGGCCCCGTACATGCAGTACAACCTGCAGGTCAGCAAGAAGTTCGGCCCGAACGTGCGTGCCGAGTTCACGGTGGTCAACCTGACCGACAACCAGTTCCGTCGCGATCCGACCAACACCGCGTACCCGTACTTCAACAGCTACATCGGCGCCGACCCGCTGGGCCGTCGCTACTACTTCAGCCTGTCCTACCGCTTCTGATGCGACAGGTTGTGTGACAAGCAGAGCCCGGCCTAGGCCGGGCTCTGTGTTTGCGCATCGGCAGCAACGCCATACCCTGGGCCACGAAGGCCCGCCAATTGAAGGGGATACACGATGTACAAGTTGTCCTTCGCCCTGCTTGCACTGGCATTGTGCACCACCGCCGTGCCGGCCTCCGCCGCGACGGCCTACTCGGTCGAAGATTTCGTCAAGCACGCTGCCTACGGCAACGTGCGCATCTCGCCCAACGGCGAGTATCTGGCCGTGACCATGGACCACGGCGACCAGGACGTCCTGGCCGTTCTGCGCACCAGCGACCTGAAGGTGCTCAAGGTCAACCAGCTGCCGGAAAAGAAGAGCGTCGGCCAGTTCACCTGGATCGCGCCGGACCGCCTGATGTTCAATGCGGTGAAGAAGATGGGCGGCTATGCCCAGCCCTTTGCCACCGGCGAATGGTTCGCCGTCAACGCCGATGGCAGCCAGGCCGTGCCGCTGATCTTCTACGGCACCCGCGATGCCACCCAGCGCGGCAAGACCGTCGGCCGCGAAAGCTTCAGCCTGCTCGACACGCTGAAGGACGACGACCGCAACGTCATCATGCAGTCGCGTTACCCGCGCTCCAACGAAGGTGCCGGCACCCAGGTGGTGCAGGTCGATACCTTCAGCGGCCGCCGCACCGTGCTCGCACGCGCGCCCAAGGACGACTGCTCCATCGCGCTGGACGCGCAGAAGGAACCGCGTTTCGCGGTCTGTTCGTCCAGCCGCAACGAGGAAGGCGAGTACGACGAACGCACCGAACTGTACCGCCGCGATGGCCGTGACTGGACCCTGGTCAACGCCTCCAAGACCGACGGCAAGCACCTGTGGGTCGAGCGCGCCACCGCCGATGGCACCGTGTATGTCACCCAGAGCGACGACAAGGCGCCCGGCGCGGTGGGCACGCTGGACACCGCCACCGGCACGTTCACCTCCCTGTTCCAGGACCCGGTGGCCGAAGTCTCCGACTACATCTGGTCCACCGATGACAACCGCCTGCTGGGCGTGATCACCGAAGCTGGTGCACCGAAGGTGACCCTGGTCGATGAGAACCACCCCGACGCCGAACTGTATGGCTCGCTGGCCGCATCATTCCCCGGCGAGCTGGTGGATTTCTCCAGCCACACCGCCGATGGCAGCAAGATCATCGTCTCGGTCTACAGCGACAGCAATCCGGGCGAGCTGTACCTGTATGACCGCGGCACCGGCAAGGCACGCTTCCTGATGCAGCGCGCGCCGCAGCTGGACAAGGCGCGCATGGCCTCGGTCAAGCCTTTCAGCTTCACCGCGCGCGACGGCAAAACCATCCATGCCTACCTCACCCTGCCCCATGGCAGCGACGGCAAGAACCTGCCGCTGATCGTCAACCCGCACGGCGGTCCGATCGGCCCGCGTGACAACTGGGGCTTCTCCGGCGAAACGCAGCTGTTCGCCAGCCGCGGCTATGCGGTGCTGCAGGTGAACTACCGCGGCTCCGGTGGCTACGGCAAGGCGTTCCAGGATGCGGGCCACAAGCAGTGGGCCGATGGCATCCAGAACGACATCATCGATGCCACGCAGTGGACCATCAACCAGGGCTACGCCAACAAGGACCGCATCTGCATCTACGGCGGCAGCTTCGGCGGCTACTCGTCGCTGATGGCCCCGATCCGTGCACCGGGCCTGTTCAAGTGCACCTTCGGCTACGTCGGCGTCTACGACATCGACATGATGTTCAAGAAGGGCGACATCCCGGAACGCGAGTCGGGCCAGCGCTTCCTGCGCCGCACCCATGGCACCGACACCGCCGACTGGACCCGCACCTCGCCGGCACGTCGCGCATCGGAAGTGAAGATCCCGGTTTACCTTGCCGCAGGCGCGCGTGACGTGCGCACGCCGCCGGAACAGACCGAGCTGATGAACAAGGCGCTGATCGCCGCCGGCAACAAGCCCGAAGGCATGATCATCGAGCCCGGCGAAATGCACGGCTTCTACGGTGTGCCGGCGCGGGTGAAGCTGTACACCACGATGCTCGATTTCTTCAGCCGCCACATCGGTCCGTCGGCGGCATCGGGGGCAAAGGCGGCTGACTGAGCCGTCCCCCGGCTCCCTGAACAGGGGAGCCGGGAACTTCGGGCACCTTTTGGCGCACCATGAAGGTGTGCCTGCGCGTACCCGGCAACGGGTGCGTGGGTGCCATCGTTCAATCAAGGAGAGATACCGATGTACCGCAGGCTCATGCTTACAGCCCTGCTGCCTTTCGCGCTGCACGCCCCGCTCGCGCTGGCCGCCAAGCCTTCACCGGCCGCCGCACCGGATCCCACCGAGGATCCGATGATGATCACTGCCGGCTTCCTCAGCGGCCACCCGGACCTGCGCTTCCGCCTGCTGGGCATCGAAAAGCGCGATGCCGGCAAGATGGAACAGGCGTTCGGCTTCTTCCAGCGCGCCGGCTTCTATGCCGACAAGCCGTCGCAGGCGATGGTGGCGGAAATGCTGTGGAACGGCACCGGCACCCCGGTCAACCGCGCCCTTGCCTACGCCTGGATGGACCTGGCCGCCGAACGCGGCTATGAAGGTTTCCTCGACCTGCGCGAGCGCTACTGGGCCGCGTTGACGCCCGAGGAACGCGACCGTGCCCTGCAGGAAGGCCCGGCGGTCTATGCCCGTTTCGGCGATGAGGCCGCGCGCCCGCGCATCGATGCCGCGCTGCGCCGCGAACGCCGCCAGGTGACCGGCAGCCGCACCGGCGCGACCGGCAACCTGCGCATCGTGGTGCCCGGCCTGGTCGGCACTACGGAGATCGATGGCAGCAAGTTCTACGACGATCGCTACTGGGACCCGGAGAAGTACCAGGCCTGGCAGCATTCGGTGTGGGCCAAGCCCAAGGTCGCCCGGGTCGATGTCGGTGCGGCAACCCAGATCAAGGACGAAGCCGACCGCAAGACCCGCATCGAGGCCGGCGCACCGCAGGTGGATGCCCCCGAACCGCAGACCGCCGACGAACAGCCCAAGCTGGACAACGGCAAACCCTGATGTCTCCGCTGCCGGCCTTGTGCCGGCAGCGTTCTTTGCGCAGCCCGTGCGGCGACCTGCCCGATTCTGGCGGCTGTGCCGCGGCCCATGTGCAACGGGCCGGCGGCTTGCCATCGGCCATGACCTTCGACACCCTTGCATGACGGGCCGGCGGCGTATCGTTCGGCCCACGGCCGCCCTGCGGCCCTTCCCTGACTCACTCGGCCTGGAGGCCATACAAGTGACCCGTACTCCCAAGATCGTGCTGCTGACCCTGGCCGTTTCGGCCGCGCTGGTCGGCTGCGGCAAGACCGATACCCCGGCAAAGGACGCCGCCGCCTCCACGCCGGCCGCCACCGAGCAGGCCACCGCCTACACGCTCGACGAAGCCAAGCTGCCGGCCTACAACGCCTTCCAGGCCAGCGACCTGGACAGCACGCTGGACGCCTGCGGCGCCTTCGGTGACTACGTCAACGGCAAGTGGCTGGCCGCCAATGAGATTCCGGGCGACCGCACCAGCTGGGGCGCCTTCACCATCCTCGACGAGCGTTCGGTAGCGGTGCAGCACCAGCTGGCCGAGCAGGTCGCCCAGGTCAAGAACCCGAACCACATCGAGAAGATCGTCGGCGACCTGTGGGCCACCGGCATGGACGAGGCCAAGATCAACGCCCAGGGCATCGAGCCGCTGAAGGCCGACCTGGCCGCCATCGACGGCCTGCAGGACAAGGCCGCCATCGCCGATTACCTGCGCACCAGCGCCGCCAAGGGTGAAAACATCCTGTTCGGCTTCGGCGCCGAAGCGGACTTCAAGAACTCGGCCATGAACATGGCCTACGCCAGCCAGGGCGGCCTGGGCCTGCCGGACACCACCTACTACACCGACGCCAAGAATGCCGACAAGCTGAAGGCCTACCAGGCGCACGTCGCCAAGGTGCTGGAACTGTCGGGCGTGGCCGCTGCCGACGCCGCCAAGCAGGCCGAGGACGTGGTCAAGTTCGAGACCCGCCTGGCCAAGGCCTCCAAGTCGCGCGTGGAACTGTCGCGCAACGTCGAGCTGTTCTACAACCCGCTCACCCTGGCCGACGCCGACAAGCTGACCCCGAACTTCAGCTGGACCGAGTTCTTCAAGTCGCAGGGCGTTGCCGCACCGGAGAAGTTCTCGCTGGCCATGCCGGCCTTCCACGAGGAAGTGAGCAAGGCACTGGGCGACACCGACCCGTCGGTCTGGCGCGCCTACCTGCGCTTCCACACCGTCGACGGCGCTTCGCCGTACCTGGCTGACGCGTTCGTGCAGGAGAACTACGAGTTCTACGGCAAGACCCTCAATGGCCAGAAGGAACAGAAGCCGCGTTGGAAGCGCGTGCTGGGCACCATCGAGAACGACGCCGGCGAAGCTTTCGGCCAGCTGTACGTGAAGGTTGCCTTCTCGCCGGAAGCCAAGGCGAAGATGGAAGAACTGGTGAAGAACCTGGCCGCCTCGCTGAAGGAACGCATCCAGGGCCTGAGCTGGATGAGCGACGAAACCAAGGCCAAGGCCATCGCCAAGTGGGAAACCTTCACCCCGAAGATCGGTTACCCGGACAAGTGGCGTGACTGGGCCGGCCTGCAGACCCAGCGCGACAGCTACCTGGGCAACGTGCGCGCCGCCAACGAGTTCAACTACAAGTTCAACCTGTCCAAGGTCGGCAAGCCGGTGGACAAGACCGAGTGGGGCATGACCCCGCAGACCGTCAACGCCTACTACAACCCGCTGCAGAACGAGATCGTGTTCCCGGCCGCCATCCTGCAGCCGCCGTTCTTCGACCCGAAGGCCGACGACGCGCTGAACTACGGCGGCATCGGCGCGGTGATCGGCCACGAAATGACCCACGGTTACGACGACCAGGGCGCACGCTTCGGGCCGAGCGGCAACCTGGAAGACTGGTGGACCCCGGCTGACAAGAAGAACTTCGAAGGCCTGACCGGCAAGCTGGTCAAGCAGTTCGACCAGTACAAGGTCGACGGCCAGGCAGTGAATGGCCACCTGACCCTGGGCGAGAACATCGCCGACCTGGGTGGCCTGGCCACCGCCTACGACGCCCTGCAGAAGGCCACCGCCGGCAAGGAAGATCCGAAGGTCGACGGCTTCACCCGCGACCAGCGCTTCTTCTTCAACTGGGCCACCGTGTGGCGCACCAAGTACACCGCGGAAAACGCCAAGGTCCGCCTGGCCACAGACCCGCACGCCCCGGCGCAGTTCCGTGCCATGGGTGCGCCGTCGAACCTGCCGACCTTCGCCGCTGCGTTCCAGTGCAAGGCCGGCTCGCCGATGGCCCGCACCGGCGACCAGCAGGTGGTGATCTGGTAAGCCGCGGCTGACGCCAAGGTAGACCTTCAAAGGCCCGGGATTTCCCGGGCCTTTGCTTTTGGCGGGGTCGGATCCCCTGCGCGCAGCGCGAGGGCTCTGACCCCATGCAGGTGACACCATCCACGCATGGCGTGGATCTACTGGCCATGCCACCCGGTAGCGCCGGCGGCGCTGACCGGGGTCGGATCCCTTGCGCGCAGCGCGGGGGCTCTGACCCCATGCAGGTGACACCATCCACGCATGGCGTGGATCTACTGGCCACGCCACCCGGTAGTGCCGGCGGCGCTGACCGGGGTCGGATCCCTCGCGCGCAGCGCGAGGGCTCTGACCCCATGCAGGTGACACCATCCACGCATGGCGTGGATCTACTGGCCACACCACCCGGTAGCGCCGGGCCATGCCCGGCAGAAGCCGCGTGACGCATGCATCCCGTGCCCATGCACGGCTTGCTATAGTTCGCCCGCCCTCAATCCATCACGGATTCGTTCTACATGCCCAATTTCCGTCCGCTTGCCGTCGCCCTGGGTATCAGCCTGGCGACCCTGGTCCCGACCCACGATGCGTTCGCTGCCAAGAAGAAGGCCGTGCGCGCCCCGGCCGTCAGCGCCCAGTGCAGCGATTTCTACGATGCCACCAACGCGGACTGGCTGAAGGCCAACCCGGTGCCGCAGTCCGGCGCCGCCACCGCGCTGGGCCAGCTGGTCGACCGCAGCCGCCAGCAGCAGCGTGAACTGCTGGACGCCTCGATGAAGGCGCCGCAGGGCAACGTGCAGAAGCTGCTGGGCGACTTCTGGGCCAGCGGCCTGGACGAAGCCGCAGTGGAAGCCGATGGCTCCAACCCGATCGCCCCGCTGCTTACCCGCATCAACGCGATCAAGAAGGCCAAGGACGTCCCGGCCTCGATCGCCGCACTGCACCAGGTCGGCATCCCGGTGGCCTTCAACTTCGGCCCGGACGTGGACCTGAAGGCGCTGGACCGCCACATCGGCTACTTCATGCAGGGCGGCATGGGCCTGCCCGACCCGGCGTTCTACACCCGTACCGACGCCGACACCGTGGCCCTGATGGGCCGCTACCGCAACTACGTCAAGCAGATCCTGGCCCTGACCGGTACCCCGGCGGCCAAGCTGGATGCCGAGTCGCAGTCGGTGATCGAACTGGAAACCGAACTGGCCCGCAACGCGCAGTCGCTGGCCGGCATCAACAACCCGTTCAACAACTACGCGCCGATCTCGACCAAGGATCTCAACAGCCGCTACCGCAACCTGCAGCTGGATGCCTTCCTGAAGGCGCAGGGCGTGAACGACGACCTGGTCTCGCTGGCCGACCCGGGCCTTTTCAAGCAGCTCGACACGATGGTCACCAAGCTCAAGCCGGAACAGTGGAAGGCCTACCTGCGCTGGCGCGTGGGCGACTCGATGGCGCCGTACCTGTCCAAGGCCTACCGTGACGCCGAGTTCGAATTCCGCGGCCGCGTGCTGCGCGGTGAGACCCTGCCCGCGCAGCGCTGGGAAAACGTGCTGGACGCCATCAACGTGGCCGCTGGCCCGATGGTCGGCCGCGAGTATGCCGCCCGCTACCTGTCCGCCGAAGATCGACGCCAGGCGGCGTGGATCGTCGACAAGGTGCGCGAAGTGCAGATCGAGGCCGTCAAGAACAACACCTGGATGAGCGCCGAGGCCAAGGCCGAAGCACAGGCCAAGCTGGCCGCACTGAAGATCGAGATCGGCACCCCGCTGCGCGACCTGGATTACAGCGTGCAGCCGATGGGCCGTGGCTCGTTCGGTGGCAACATGCTGATCGCTTCGACCTGGCGCCATCGCGAGGAAATGAAGCGCATCGGCAAGGGCAACGCCGACCGTCGCTGGGACGTGCTGCCGCAGCAGCCGTCGCTGGCCTACGACCTGGCGCAGAACCGCCTGATCGTCACTGCCGCGATCCTGCAGGGCCCGGTGTTCAACGCCAAGGCCGACGCCGCCGACAAGTTCGGCAGCTTCGGTGGCCTGGTCGGCCACGAACTGAACCGTGCCATCGACGCCAAGGGCGCCCTGGTCGATGCCAAGGGTGAACTGCGCAGCTGGTGGACCCCGGCCGACAAGACCGCCTGGTCCCTGCTCGGCAGCCGCGTGGCCGCGCAGTACGGTGCCTACGACTTCCCGGGCGTGAAGGGTGCAAAGGTCAACGGCACGCTGACCCAGGAAGAGAACCTGGCCGACATCGCCGGCCTGGAACTGGCCTGGGCGGCGTACACCGCGCAGGAACCGAAGGCCACGCCGGCGCAGCAGCAGGGCTTCTTCCGCGCCTGGGCCGCCCTGTGGCCGCAGCAGCTGTCGCCGAACGAGGCCGCACGCCGCCTGACCGCCGACATCCGTGCACCGGGTCGCTGGCGCACCAACGGCCCGCTGTCGAACCTGCCGGCCTTCGGCGCGACCTTCAGCTGCAAGGCCGGCCAGCCGATGCAGCGCACCGACGCCGAGCAGATCAAGGTCTGGCGCTGAACCTGGCCGTGGTGCGGTAACGAAGAAGGCGCCTGAGGGCGCCTTTTTCGTGGGCGGCACCTGCAAAAAAAGACCCCGGCAGATGCCGGGGTCAAATGTCCTGCTGAAAGAGAGCGGCTTCTACATCAGAAGTCGTAGGACGCGGTCAGGCGAACCGAACGCGGCGCCGTGTAGTAGGTGCCGATGCCATAGGTGTTGGAGATCGTGTGCTGACCCGATTCATACGACGGATCGGACTGCAGCTGGCGACGCTGGTTGAGCACGTTGAACACGTCCAG
The DNA here is from genome assembly GCF_003086795.1 of Stenotrophomonas sp. SAU14A_NAIMI4_5. Lineage (NCBI taxonomy): Bacteria > Pseudomonadati > Pseudomonadota > Gammaproteobacteria > Lysobacterales > Lysobacteraceae > Stenotrophomonas > Stenotrophomonas sp. SAU14A_NAIMI4_5. The sequence goes on from NZ_CP026003.1 coordinate 3,110,489, forward strand.
GCCGAAAGCCAGCTTGTGGTCGGCAAAGGTCGGGCGATACATCACGCCCAGATCCAGGCGATAGGTCCACGGCTGGCGGCCGGCATCACCCGGACGCGACGGCTGGCCGTTGCAGTAGTGGTACGCCGACTCATAGCCGATCGGATCGCTGCCATCCGCGCCGTAGTAACCCAGGCAGCTCTTCGGCATGCCCGAAGAGATGAGCATGGTGGCCGACGCCGTCCACTCATCGTTGAACTGGTACGCGCCGTAGCCCTTCAGCTGGTGGCGACGATCGTTGGCCAGGTAGCCACCGGCGTACTCCATCAGGTAGTAGGAATCCCAGTCCTGGGTCTTGGACACGTCATCCTGGCCGATGTCCGACTTGACCTGGCCCTCGGTGTTGCCGAAGTTGCGCGACCAGGTGTAATCCAGGCGGCCGTACCACTTGTCGCTCAGCGGATGTTCGATGAACAGATCAACTGCGACGTAGCTTCGCTTGGCCTTGTTGCCGTTGTAGCCCCAGTCCGACGAGCTCATCTGCACCGGGGTGTAGCCCGAACCATCGGCGTGCTTGACCATGAAGGTGTTGGTCTTGCCCGGGTTGAAGATCACGCAGCCCGGCACTTCCACGCCGCTTGAATCAATCCCCATCGATTCGAGCTTGGCGTTGATCTGGTCGGAATCGCAGGTGTCGTCGATGGCCGCCTGCAGGCGACGGTAGGTGAACTTGGCACCGGTGTTCCAGGACGAACCCAGGGTCTTCTCGAAGCCCATGATGAATTCATCCTGGTACTGCGACTTCAGGTCGGTCGGTGCCACCGACAGCGGGTCCGGCGCAATGCCGTACTCGTCGTTGGTCGACACCGGGCCCGGGCCCAGCGCGGTCAGGTCGGTCGGGTTGCCGTCGGCATCGATGCCACCGTAGGTGAAGTACTCACGGGTATAGGTCGATGCCGATGCGCCACGGATCGCCACGCTGTTGGGCAGTGCCAGGTAGTAGCGGCCGAGGTTGGCGAACACCTTCAGCGACGAATCACCGAAGACGTCCCAGCTGGCGCCCAGGCGCGGGGCCCACTGGTCACCGCTCTCGACGTAGGCAACCGCCGAGCTGTTGTAGTTGGTGAACTTGTCGTTGCGCAGGCCCAGGGTCAGCAGCACGTTCGGGCTGACCTGCCAGCGGTCTTCCAGGTAATAGGCCTTCTGTTCCACCGACATGCTGGTGGTGGTGGAGAAGATGTACTTCTGCACGTAGTAGCCATCACCGCCCGGCGCAGCAATATCGAACGCCGGTGCCGGCGACGAACCCGGCGCGATGCGCGAATAGATCCAGGCGTAGCCCGGGCCGGTCATCGCCTGCCCTTCGTTGTGGCCCTGGTAGGTCATGTTGTCGATGCCGGCGGTCAGCTCGTGGCTGCCGATGCGGTACTGCAGGTCCACGCGCAGGCCACGGGTCTTGCTGCCTGCATCGGGCGACTTGGTGTAGAGCGCGGTCTGGTCGTTGCGGACCGGGGTACCACCGGTGATCGACGGATCCTGGTTGGTCGGGCCGCTGATGTAGGCGTTGGCCGAATCCTGCGGATTGAACTCCAGGTTGGATTCCTTGCTGCGTCCCCACACCGCGCTCAGGGTCAGATCATCGGTCAGGTACCCGGTGTACTTGAAGATGTCGAACTCGTCCTTGAGCTTGGTCGTGTTGGCGAAAGTGCCGGTACGCTCGCCCTCGCTCATTGTGTCGTAGTCGAAATCGCGGTAGTAGCTGCCGTAGCGGTCCGTGTTCTCGACACGGGTGTACTCCAGCGTGTTGCTGTCGTTGATGTTCCAGTCGATCTTGCCGTAGAACTTCGGCGTGTCGTAGGTGTAGTGGCTGCGGACCTGCTGCGCGGCTTCACCGGCGCTGGTGGAAACGCCTTCGGTGCGATCCTTCTCGGCGGCGAGGTGGATGAACAGACGGTCCTCGATCAGCGGGCCGCTGACATAGCCGCTGTAGGAGGTGCGGGTCGCCTTGTCGCCCTTGCGCGAGCGGTACAGGGAGCCGGCCACGGTGCCGGTGTCATCCTCGAGCTCGAACCCCGGAGGCGCGGTGTGATTGGGGTAGTAGATGTCGCGCGGCGATTCCGCCAGCGAGTCGGGCGACCAGGTGGTCTGGAAGCCGAACTTCCACTCGTTGGTGCCGCGCTTGCCCAGCTGGTTGATCACGCCACCGGTGGAGCGGCCGTAGCCCGCACCGTAGCCACCCATGAAGGTTTCCTGCTGGTCGATCGAGCCGTACGGCAGGCTCACACCGCCCATTGCGCTGAGCGGATTGGTCGCGTTGAAGCCGTTCAGGTAGTACGCGTTCTCGGTGACGCTGGAGCCGCCGAACGACAGCACCGAGCGCGAGCCGTTGGAGAACTCGCCGCTGCCGGCGACCACGCCCGGCGCGAGCAGCGCGATGGCTTCGGCGCTGCGGCCCAGCGGCAGCACGTCCAGCTGTTCAGAGGTGATGACCGACTTGGAGACCGTGTTGGTCACGTCGATCTTCGGAATGTTGGCCGCAGTGACGTTCACGGCATCGAGGTTGGTGGCGCCGCCGCTGGCGGACTGGCCAAAGGAAACTTCCGTGCCGACGCCGACCTTCAGAAGTACGTTGTCACGCTTCTCGACCACCTGCCCGTCACGCTCGAGGCTGATGGAGTAACGGCCCACCGGCAGCGAGCCGAGGGTGTAGCGGCCGTTTGCATCGACGTTGGCGCTTCGCTTGAGGCCCGAATCACTCTGCACGACCACCGTGGCGCCTGCGGCGGCCGGGGCGTTGCCATACAGGGAACCGGTGGTGCTCTGCGCCGCTGCGGCGCCGACGAACGAGGTCAGGACAACGGCCAGTGCCGTGCGCTTCAGCCGGATGGCCGTCTTGCTATAGGACATGAAATTTCCTTGTTTCGTGAAAAGACACACTTACGTTTCAGGCTCGCTGCATCAATGTTCGATCATGAAAACAGCTGAATAGGATATTAATTTCATAAAAGTTTAACTTGCAAGGCTTACTGGATGATATTTTATGTCGTTGATTTTATTGATTTTATTTTGATACAAACGAAAACATTCATTTACATTTCATTTAACTGAGACATTGCGGCATTCATTTGACCGCTTATGCGCGGCGCGGGCGCGCTGATTTCGAAAGATGCCACGAGCATTTACTTTCGTTTCCCCGCACTGGGCGGCGGCGCGAGGCGACAACGAAAAAAGGCGCCCTGGGGCGCCTTCGCTGGTGTGATGGGGTATCCGTGCCTGCCGTGGATCCATGCAGGCAGGTCGCTGGAAAAAGGGCCCTGACGGATCAGGGCCAAGCCAACCTTTGCGGAGAGAGAGAGCCGCTGTTCGCGCAGGTCAGAAGTCGTAGGAGGCGCTCAGGCGCACCGTCCGCGGGGCCGTGAAGTAGCTGCCCATGCCGTAGAGGTTGGAGACCGTGTCCGGTCCGGTCTGGTACTTGGCGGTCGACTGCAGTTGGCGCCGCTGGTTGAGCACGTTGAAGACACTCAGGCCCAGGCCCAGCCGGTTGTCAGCGAACCCGGGGCGGTACATCACGCCCATGTCCAGCTGCGCCGTCCACGGCTGCCGACCCGCGTCGCCGGGGCGCGACGGCCTGCCGTTGCAGTAGTGGTAGGCCGATCCGTAGCCATTGAGAGGATCGCTCTGGTCACTGCCGTAGTAGCCGAGGCAGTTTTTCGGCATGCCCGACATCACCCGCACCGTGGCAGATGCGGTCCATTCGTCATTGATCTGGTAGGCGCCGAATGCCTTGAACTGGTGCCGCCGATCATTGGCGAGGTAGCCACCGGCGTACTCCATCAACGCCGCCGCATCCCAGTCCTGGGTCTTGGACACATCGCTCTGGCCAATATCCGACCTCACCTGCCCTTCGGTGTTGCCGAAGCTGCGCGACCAGGTGTAGTCCAGCCGGCCGTACCAGCCGTCGGACATCGGGTGCTCGATGAACACATCCAGCGCGACATACTGGCGCTTCGCCTTCTTGCCGTCGTAGCCCCAGTCCGTCGAACTCATGCTGACCGGCGTGTAGCCGGAGCCATCACGGTGCCGCAGCTGGAACGTGTTGGTGGCACCTGGATTGAAGATCACGCAACCGGGAAGATCGAAGCTGTCGGCATCCAGACCCATGCCTGCCAGCCGGTCGACGAAGCGGTCGGCATCGCAGGTATCGTCAATGGCCGACTGCAGTTGCCGGTAGGTGACCTTGCCGCCGGTGTTCCAGCGGCTGCCCAGGGTCTTCTCGAAGCCGAGGATCAGCTCGTCCTGATACTGCGACTTCAGGTCGGTCGGCGCCACCGCCAGCGGATCCGGCGCCTGCCCGTACTCGCCATTGGCCGACACCGGCCCCGGCCCCAGCGGCGTCAGGCCGGTCGGGTTGCCGTTGGCATCGATGCCGGTATAGGTGAAGTACTCACGCGTGTAGGTTGATGCGGAAGCGCCACGGATGGCCACGCTGTTGGGCAATGCCAGGTAGTAGCGGCCCAGGTTGGCGAACAGCTTCAACGACGCATCACCGAAAACATCCCAGCTGGCGCCCAGGCGTGGCGCCCACTGGTCGCCGCTCTCCACGTAGGCGCGGCCATCGCTGTTGAAGTTGGTGAAGCGGTCGTTGCGCAGGCCGAGCGTCAGCAGCCAGTCGGGCGTCAGCTGCCAGCGGTCCTCCAGGTAATAGGCCCGCTGCTTCACCGACATGCTGGTGGTGGTGGAGAAAATGTACTTCTGCACGAAGTAGCCATTTCCCCCCGGGGGTGCGATGCCGAAGCCCGGGCTGGGCGAGGCGCCCGGATTGCCACGCGAATAGATCCAGGCATGGCCGGGGCCCGTCATGGATTCGCCTTCGTTGGTGGCCCGGTAGGTCATGTTGTCGACACCGGCGGTCAACTCATGGTTGCCGATGCGGTACTGCAGGTCCATGCGCAGCCCGTGCGTCGTGCTGCCTGCATCCGGTGCCTTGGTGTACAGATCGGGCTGGTCGTTGCGGATCGGCGTGCCGCCGTTCAACGCGGGATCCTGGTTGCCGGCGCCGTTGATGTAGGGGTTGCCCGAGTCCAGCGGATTGAACTTGAGGTTGCTGGTGCGGGCGCGCCCCCACACGGCACTGAAGGTCAGCGCGTCGCTGAGGTAGCCGGTGTACTTGAAGATATCGACGTCGGTACTGGACTTTGCCACGTTGGGGAACGTACCGGTGCGATCCCCTTCGGACAGCGTCTCGTAGTCGAAGTCCCGGTAGTAGCCGCCGGTACGATCGGTGTCCTGGAAGCGCGTGTATTCCAGCGTGTTGCTGTCGTTGATGTTCCAGTCGATCTTGCCGTAGAACTTCGGTGTATCCGCACGGTAGTGGTTGCGCACCTGCTGCGCGGCGGCCTCGTTGGCGGTTGCAACACCCTCGCGACGGTTCGATTCGGCGGCAAGATGGATGAACAGCCTGTCTTCGATCAACGGCCCACTGACATAGCCGCTGTAGGTGGTCGTGGTGGACTTGTCACCGCGCCGGTAGCGGTACAGCGTGCCCGGCCTGGCCTCGTTCTCGTAGGCATATCCCTCCGGCAGGGTCATGTCCGGGTAGTTCACCGACGCCGGAGATTCGGCCAGCCCGGCAGGCGACCAGGTGACCTGCGCGCCGAACCGCCACGCGTTGGTGCCACGCTTGCCGACCTGGTTGATGACGCCACCGGTGGAACGGCCATACGCCGCACCATAGCCGCCGGTGAAGGTTTCCTGCTGGTCGATGGAGCCGTAAGGAAGGCTGACGCCGCCCAGGTAGTTGAGTGGATTGGTGACGTTGAAGCCATTGAGGTAATACGCGTTCTCGGTGACGCTGGAGCCACCGAACGACAGGACCGATCGCGACCCGTTGGAGAAGGCACCGCTGCCGGCCACCACGCCCGGCGCCAGCAGCGCGATGGATTCAGCGCTGCGCCCCAGCGGCAGCACGTCCAGCTGCTCGGAGGTGATGACCGACTTGGACACGGTGTGGCTCACATCGATCTTCGGCAGGTTCGCCGCGGTGACGTTGACCGCTTCCAGCGTGGTGGCTGGGCCATGTGCGGCGAAGCTCACTTCGGTACCGCTGCCCACGCGCAGCTGCACGTCGTCGCGCTGTTCGAGGATGCGCCCGTCGCGCTGCAGGCTGATGCTGTAGCGGCCCACCGGCAGCGCGCCAAAGCTGTAGCGCCCCTGCGCATCGATGGCCGCCGTGCGCCTGAGGCCGCTGTCACTCTGGGCGACGACGGTCGCGCCTTCGGAGCCGGCGGCGGTGCCGTGCAGCGTGCCGGTGGTGCTCTGCGCAGCGACGCTGCCGACGATGGAAAACAACACTGCTGAAAGCGCGCTGCGCTTCAGCACGCGATGTGCGGATGCAAATGCCATGAACTCTCTCCGGTGATGGAACTGCCGGAGCGTTATAGGCACGGGCCTGGCGTGTGCGGCAGTGCTGAAACCGGCGATGAAGTGCGCGGAATTCGCCACGACACAGCGCTCGGCGCGGGCCCGGATTCACGCCATGCGCTTGAAAATCCTGGACATTCGGCGGGTCTCGCAACCGCCTGTACGCACGCCCGAACCGCCCCACCACAGGCGATATACGTCACACCAGAAGCGCTGCCGCGCGCCATGCAGCGTCCGAAGCGACAGCACGTCGATCCGATTCCGACACACCCGCTGCATGCACGCAGCGGTAATCCTCACGCCGGCTCCAGCGTCCCCCGGTAATGCACGATGCGGCCCACCAGCGGCGCACCGATCTCCACGTCGAACACGAAACGTCCATCCACTTCGTACTCGAAGCTGTCATCGCCCGGCAGCAGCGCGCGCGGCAGCGGGATGCCCAGCAGCGACCAGCGACGTGGCACCAGCTGCAGCCGACCGCCCTCGACCACCACGGCCAGCGCCACCGACACGGCGCCGAAGCGTTCAACCAGCAGCGCCTCGTTGCGGCCACGCCCTTCGGTCTGCAGCGAGGAGAAACGGCGCCCGGCAAACGTGCGCGTCCAGCGCTCGCCGCCCGCTTCCGGCGCGAAGGCGACGCTCACCGGCACCTGCTCGCCCGCAGCCGGGAAACCAAACACCACGCCCAGCAGCCGCGACAGCAGGCCACTGCCTCGCTGCACCTGCGCCCTGCCCTGCCAGCACCGCGCCGCACCCGGCGCATGCAGGGCCTGCACGGCTGTGGGCAACTGCGAATAGGCATCGCCGAGCACGCGCTGGTACAGGCTGGCGCCGGGCATGTCCTGGCGGAAACCGGTATGGATGGTGCGGCCGGAAAACACCTGGTCGTAGTCGGTCAGTTCCAGCGCATGCGTTGCCGGGCGCGCGCCCGGCGCCGGCCGTTCGCCGGCGAGCTGCTTGCGGATCAGCGCCTCGATGGCCATCGACGGAATGTAGGGACCGTCATCGGCTTCGGCCAGCAGGTGCCAGCTCTGCTGCACGGGCAAGCCATCACGCACGCCAAGTGCGCGCACGATCATGCCGCCGCGATGCTCGCCGAACTTCATCAGGTTCAGCACGGTGTAGAACAGCCGCGAGCACGGTTCCAGCGACGGCAGGCGCAGGTGCTGGCGGGCCTTGGCCAGCAGGTTGAGGATGCGGTGCAGGATCTCCGGCACCGGGCCGGCGCCGATCCAGATATCGGTCAGCGTGGGGTGCTCCGGCGGCAGCACCTGCAGGTCGGGCACGTCCACCAGCGAGAAATGCAGGTTGCGCAGCGGTATCCGGCCCGGCACCGCCACGGTGAAGCGGCGGCTTTCGGCCAGGCCCACGCCGTGGCCATCACGCCCGCCGCGACGCAGCTTCACCGGTGACCCGGCATAACCGACCACCGCGCGCATCACGTTCAGGCCGATGCCTGCGTAGGGCGACGGCGCAATACCGCCTTCCACGCTGAGGATGTCCATGCGCGTGGCCATCACCCGCAACACGGCGGCGGTCAGCACCGGGAAGCTGCTGACCCCGGACAGCACGTAGACGCCGGCCGCGCGCGCCTGCGCGTCGAACTGCGAGACACCGAACACGAAGTCGGCGGCGTCTGCGAAATCCAGATAATCGATGCCGGCAGCGATGCAGGCCTCGATGGCCGCATAGCGCTGGCTGCCGTACTCCTGGAAGGGACCGGACGCATCGATCAGCAGATCGGGCCCTTCGGCCAGCAGGGTCGGCGCCAGCTCCTGCCGGTCCACCCGCAGCGGCCGCACGCGCGCTTCGCCGCGGAAGTCCGCGCAGAAGGCCTGCGCCGCCGCCAGGGTGCGCCCGGCCACCAGCAGCTCCAGCTGCGGCAGGTCCGCCAGCAGCTGCACCAGGCGCCCTCCAAATACCCCATATCCGCCCAGGATCAGGATCTTCACGCGTCGTCCTTGTCGTACTGCGATGGAAGGGAACTGCTCTGCCATCGCATGGTAGCGCGGTCCTGCAGTGCAGCACGATCCCGCATTAACACCGCCCGTGCTATCGCTGCGCCTTCGACCGCTGCGGAGCCGATCATGACCGTCAGGAACATCATCTGCGTGTGGTACGACAAGGAGGCGCTGGATGCGGCCACCTTCTACGCCAACACCTTCCCCGACAGTGCGGTGACCGCCGTGCACCACGCGCCGGGCGATTACCCGGCCGGCCAGGAGGGCGCGGTGCTCACCGTCGAGTTCACCGTCTGCGGCGTTGCCTGCGTCGGCCTCAATGGCGGCCCGGCGTTCAAGCACAGCGAAGCGTTCTCGTTCCAGATCCAGACCGCAGACCAGGCCGAGACCGACCGGCTGTGGAACGCCATCGTCGGCAACGGCGGCCAGGAAAGCGACTGCGGCTGGTGCAAGGACCGCTGGGGCGTGTCGTGGCAGATCAGCCCGCGCATGCTCATCGAAGCGGTGACCAGCCCGGACAAGGCACTGGCGAAACGCGCGTTCAACGCCATGATGCCGATGAAGAAGATCGACATCGCCACCATCGAAGCGGCGATTGCCGACGCATGAGCCACTGGGACGCGATCATCGTCGGCGGTGGCCACAACGGACTGGTGTGCGCCGCCTACCTGGCGAAAGCCGGCAAGAAGGTGCTGGTGCTGGAGCGCCGCGGCGTGCTGGGCGGTGCGGCGGTCACCGAGGAGTTCCATCCCGGCTTCCGCAACTCGGTGGCTTCCTACACCGTGTCGCTGCTGCAGCCGAAGGTGATCGACGACCTGCAGCTGCACGCGCATGGACTGCGCATCATCAACCGGCCGGCCAACAACTTCCTGCCGCTGGACGACGGCCGCTATCTGCTGTCGGCACCGGGCCGCACCCAGGCCGAGGTGGCGAAGTTCTCCGAGCGCGATGCGCAGCGGCTGCCCGAGTACGAGGCGCGGCTGGAGATCTTCGCCGACGTGCTGCGTGCATGGGCGCTGCGTGCGCCGCCCGACCTCGGCGTGGCCGGCGGATGGCGCGCCCTGCCCGCGCTGTGGCAGATGGGGCGCCTGGGCCGCGAACTGGCCTCGCTGGATGCGTCGCTGCGGCAGGAGCTGCTGGACCTGTTCACCCTGTCGGCCGCCGAGTACCTGGACCGCTGGTTCGAGAGCGAACCGATCAAGGCGCTGTTCGGCTTCGATGGCATCGTCGGCAACTTCGCCAGCCCGTACACGCCGGGCAGCGCGTATGTGCTGCTGCACCACGTGTTCGGCCAGTGCAACGGTGTGAAAGGTGCCTGGGGCCACGCGATCGGTGGCATGGGCGCGATCAGCCAGGCGATGGCGGCGGCGGCGCGCGAGGCCGGTGCCGAGCTGCGCGTGGATGCGGGCGTGCGGCGCGTGCTGGTCGAGCAGGGGCGCGTGGCCGGTGTGGAGTTGAGCAGCGGCGAAACGCTGCGCGCACGTGCGGTGGTCGCCAACGTCAATCCCAAGCTGCTGTACGAACAACTGCTGGAGCCAACGCAGGTGCCGCCGGCGACGCGCGAGCGGATGGTGCAGTGGCGCTGCGGCTCGGGCACGTTCCGGATGAACGTCGCACTGTCGCGGCTGCCGGATTTCCGCGCCCTGCCCGGCCCCGGCGACCACCTCAGCGCCGGCATCATCATGGCGCCCAGCCTGGACTACATGGACCGCGCCTGGCTGGATGCGCGGCGTGACGGCTGGTCGCGCGAGCCGATCGTGGAGATGCTGATTCCCAGCACGCTGGACGATTCGCTGGCCCCGCCCGGGCAGCATGTGGCCAGCCTGTTCTGCCAGCACGTGGCGCCGGTGCTGCCTGGTGGGCGGCACTGGGATGATCATCGGGACGAGGTGGCCGACCTGATGATCGCCACCGTCGATCGCCTTGCGCCGGGCTTCGCCGGCAGCGTACTGGGCCGGCAGGTGCTGTCACCGCTGGATCTGGAGCGGACCTTCGGCCTGGTCGGCGGCGATATCTTCCACGGCGCGCTCAGTGCCAACCAGTTGTTCTCGGCGCGGCCGATGGTCGGACAGGCCGGCTATCGCGGTGCGCTGCCGGGGCTGTACCTGTGTGGGTCGGGTACCCATCCCGGCGGCGGCGTGACCGGTGCACCGGGGCACAATGCCGCGCAGGTGGTGCTGCAGGATCTGTAGATCCACGCCATGCGTGGATGCTGGCACCGTGTGCCGACCAACGGTCGGCACCTACCCGCGTGAAGTGAGGCGCGTCGCGCCTTACTTCACGCTGCGCAGGTGGTTCGGGCGCTTGCGTGGGCCGGGTGGGCCGGGCGGGCGACGCTTGTTGAACGGCGGCTGCCCGCGCCAGTAGCGGATCAGCAGCCAGCCGAACAGCATGCCGCCGAGGTGGGCCAGATGGGCGACGCCCGGATCCCAACCGGTCATGGCCATGACCACCTCGGTCACACCCATCAATATCACGAAGGTCCGCGCCGTCATCGTGATTGGCGGGAACAGCAGCCGCATCACCCGGTCGCCGAACACCATGCCGTACCCCAGCAGCAGGCCGAACACACCGCCCGAAGCGCCCAGCACCGTGGCCGGGTTGTCCAGCATCGTTCCCACGATCAGCTGGCAGACGCCGGCACCGGCGATGCAGACCAGGTAGAAGACCAGGAACCGCTTCTCGCCCCAGGTCTGTTCCAGCGGCGAGCCAAGCAGGAACAGCAGCAACATGTTGAAGAACAGGTGCGCAAAGCCGCTGTGCAGGAAGCCATAGGTCAGCAGCTGCCACGGCTGGAAATTGCCGCCCGGGGAAAACGCATCGAAACCCTGCTGCCACGGCTGCAGCATGAACGGCTCGAAGGTCTGCATGCCGAGCAGGAACGGCTGCTGCAGCAGGAACAGGATCACGTTGGCGATCAGCAGAGCCTTGGTGACGGTGGGCAGTCGCGGGAACATGGGAATACCGGCATGGAACGGCCTCCATCATAGCCGCAGCCTCACGACAGCGTGGCGACCGCCCTGCCCGTTCCGTTCAGTCGCCGCTGGTGATCAGCCCGGGCCCCAGATCGCCGCGTCCAGCGCGGCAGCCGGATCGCTGGCAGGCATGCGCACGCGGCCGTTTTCCACCACCACGCCTTCGGCACGCAGCCGCTGCGACTGCTCGCGCCAGCCGGCCGAACCTTCGGCCATGGCGATGCGCCCGTCCGAGCGCAGCACGCGGTGCCAGGGCAGGTCCGGGTCTTCGTTCTGGCCGAGGATGCGCGCGGTCAGGCGCGCGCGCCCGGGCAGGCCGGCGCGCATCGCGACCTGGCCATAGCCCAGCACCTGGCCCGGCGGGATCGCACGGATCACCGCCAGGATGCGGTCGCGCGCCTGCTCCGGCGTCAGCGCCGCAGGCGGGTCACCAGCAGTACGCCGATCAGCACCAGCACGGTACCGGCGATCTGCGCCGGCCCCATCGGCTCGTCGAGCAGCCATAGACTCATCACGATGGTGGAAACCGGGCCCAGCATACCCACCTGCGCAGCCAGCGACGAGCCGACGCGCTGCACCGCCAGCATGATCGCCAGCACCGGCAGCACGGTGCACACGGTGGCGTTGACCAGCGACAGCCATTGCACCGGCGCCGGTGCCTGCCACAGCAGCGGCAGCGGATGGGTGATGGCGAAATGCAGCAGCACCAGCACGCCGGCCACGCAGCTGGCATAGGCAGTCAGCCTTACCGCACCGATGCGCGCGACCACCTGGCCGCTGCCGAACAGGTACAGCGCGTAGCTGAGCGCGCTGCCCAGCACCAGCAGGCTGCCGACGATGATCTGCCCGCCCTCGCGCTGCAGGTCATGGCCGAAGGCCAGCAGCACGCCCAGGTAGCTCAGCACCAGCGCCGCGACCTGCCAGCGGCCCGGGCGCTGCCGCGCCAGCAGCACGTTGATCAGCAGCACCAGGGTCGGGTTCAAGTACAGGATCAGCCGTTCCAGGGTCACGCTGATGTACTGCAGGCCCTGGAAATCGAGCAGGCTGGACAGGTAGTAGCCGGTGAAGCCCAGCCACAGCACGCGGGCACGGTCGGCCCAGGACAGCGGTTCGGCACGGCGCGCCGACCACAGGGCCATCAGCACGAACAGCGGCAGCGCCATCAGCATGCGCAGGGCAAGCAGCGTGGTGGCATCGACGCCGTGGCGCAGGCCCAGCTTGACGATGATGGCCTTGCCAGACGCGGCGATGGCACCGACCGCAGCCAGGCCGATGCCGCCCAGGGCAATGCGCGGGGAGGCCGTAGCGATGCGGGGGGAAGGGTTGGACATCAGGACGACGGCAGGCCGCAGGGTGCGGCCATGGGTATGTGGGGACGCGCATTGTCGCATGCGGGCGCCCGCTGCCCGCCTTGTAGAGTCGAGCCATGCTCGACTGACTTCCCACCGCAGTCGAGCATGGCTCGACTCTACAGATGGGCGCAGCCGACCATGGGCTCGGCTCTACAACAACCGCGCGTCAGCGCATCAGCACCACTTCCTCGGCCGAGGTCGGGTGGATGGCCATGGTGTCGTCGAACTGGGCCTTGGTCGCGCCCATCTTCACCGCCACCGCGAAGCCCTGCAGGATCTCATCGGCTGCTTCGCCGAGCAGGTGGATGCCGACCACGCGCTCCTCCGCACCGGCACACACCATCTTGAACAGGCTGCGCTGGGTGCCGTTGGCCAGCGCCTGCAGCATCGGCCGGAACCGGCTGTGGTAGACCGTCACCTGATCGAAGCAGGCGCGTGCTTCTTCCTCGCTCATGCCCACCGCGCCCAGCGGCGGGTGCGAGAACACCACGCTGGCCACGTTGCTGTAATCCATCTTCGCTTCAGGGCGGCCGCCGAACAGGCGGTCCATCAGGCGCCGTGCCGCGGCCACCGCGACCGGGGTCAGGCCGACCTTGCCGGCAATGTCACCCACCGCATGCACGCTGGGCACCGCCGTGGTCTGCCACTCATCCACCTCCACCTGCTGGTGTTCGCCGATTCCGATGCCCAGCGCTTCCAGGCCGAGGTCGCGGCTGTTGCCACGGCGGCCGGTGGCGAAGAACACTGCATCGAACACGCTGTCCAGCGGGCCGTCATGGCCGAACGCGCGCACGCGCCCGCCGTCGCGCTGCAGTTCACGCAGGCGGTAGTCGAAATGGATGCGCACGCCCTGCTGTTTCAGGTTCTCGGCCAGCTGGTCGGTCAGTTCATGATCGAAGCGCTCCAGCAGCCGGTTGCCACGCACCAGCAGGCGGACCCTGCTGCCCAGCGCCTGCAGCAGGCCGGCCAGTTCCACCGCGATGTAGCCACCACCGATGATCGCCACTTCGGCCGGCGCACTGCGCAGGTCGAAGAAATCATCGGAGACCAGGCCCAGCTCCGCGCCGGGAATGTCCGGGCGCTGCGGGTGCGCGCCGGTGGCGATGAGGATGTGTCCGGCGCTGTAGCGCACGCCATCGCTGCAGGCCACGGTATGCGCGTCGACCAGGTGGCCGCGCGCCGGGATGCGCACCACGCCGGTTTCGTCCAGGCGCTTGTTGTAGCTGGTATGGATGTTGGTGATGTAGGCCTGGCGATGGATCACCAGTTCCTTCCACGACAGCGCCGGCCGTGCCGGCACATCGAAGCCCATCGCACTGGCCAGGCCGATGCGCTCGTGCAGGTCGGCCGCCAGCCACATCGCCTTCTTCGGCACGCAGCCGACGTTGACGCAGGTACCGCCCAGCGCGCCGGGTTCCAGCAGCGCCACGCGCTTGCCGTGCTGGGCCGCGCGGATGGCACCGGCCAGGCCGGCGGAACCGCCGCCAAGCACGATCAGGTCGTAGTCAAAGGATGCAGTGCTCATCGGAATCGCTCGAAGAAAGAAGATGCGTGCCGCTCAGCGGATCACGGCCACAGGCAGCGAGCATGCCATGGCGCGTACCCACCACGATGTGAGCGGCAGCAGAACAGTTCAGATCACCCGTGCCCGCGTTCGCGGCGCATCGGCGGCCATCGCAGGTAGGTCATCGCACGCCACAGCCATTCCATCGGGCCGAAGCGGAAGCGCCGCAGCCACAGCTGCGAGATGCCCACCTGCAGCGCGAACAGCAGCAATGCGAACACCAGCTGCCATGCGCGCGGCATCAGGTCGAACCAGCCCAGCCCGTAGTGGTTGAACAGCCAGGTGCAGACCAGCGACTGCGCCAGGTAGTGGGTCAGCGCCATGCGCCCCGCCGGTGCCAGCCAGCCCAGCCGCGCGCGCCAGTGCACGATCCACGCCAGATAGCCCAGGCACATCGGCACCGCGCCGACCGACACCAGCGACATCACCGCGGTGGTTTCAAAGCTGTATTCGCCTGGCGCCAGGTACGGCTTCCACAGTACCCCGCCCAGAGTAACCAGCAGGCCCAGCGGCAGCGCGACCCAGCGCAGGCTGGCATACAGCCGCGGGAAGCGCTCCGGCTCGGTCAACGCACCACTGGCGGCGAACCAGCTGCCGATCAGGAACATGCCCAGCACTTCCGGCCCGGTGATCACCAGCGCGCCCAGCGAGCTGCCGAACTCCTGCAGCCGCTGCACGTTGCCCTGCATCCACGAGCCCTGCCCGTACACCAGGCGCTGCTGGTCGATGGCCTGCTGCGCGTCCACCAGCATCTTTTGCAGGTCCTGCGGCGGCGAGATCGTCACCATCGCGCCGATCAGCAGCATCATCGACACGCCGGCCAGGTAGACCACGATGCCCATCCACGGCAGCCAGCTGCGCGGCGCTTCGCGGCAGGCCAGCAGAGGCAGCGACACCAGCGCGTACATCACCAGGATGTCGCCGGACCAGACCAGCAGCGCGTGGCACAGGCCGATCAGCGCCAGGCCCAGGCTGCGCCGCAGGTAGAACGGCGCGAATTCACGCCCGGCCGCCTGCGCACGTTGCGCCATGACCGCAAAGCCGGCACCGAACAGCAGCGAGAACAGGGTGAAGAACTTGCCCTGCACGAAGATGTAGACGAAGGCGTCGGCCGCGTAATCCAGCCCGTGCCAGCGCGTGTCGATGCCGGTGAAGGCCAGATCCAGCGGTCCGCTGAGGGCCTCGATGTTCATCAGCAGGATGCCCAGCAGGGCCACCCCGCGCAGCACGTCCAGCACCGCGATGCGTTCGCCGGAAGCTACCGGCTGCAGGGAAAGGGAAGCGGCGTTCACGGGGCATCCGGCAGGCAGGTGCGTCATTATGCCGCCGCCCTGCGCGCCATGGACGGCCGCGCCCTGTTCCAGAAACGCAACGACCCGCCGAAGCGGGCCGTTGCTGCCATCACGATCGCGGGGCGATCAGTGCTGGTGACCACCGTCGCCATGGACGTGGCCGTGGTCGATTTCTTCCTTGGCGGCTTCGCGCACTTCAACGATCTCGACGTCGAAATGCAGGTCCTTGCCGGCCATCGGGTGGTTCAGGTCGACGTCGACCACGCTCATGCCGACCTTCTGCACGGTGACCGCGCGCGGGCCGAAGTTGGTCTGCAGCACGACCTGCTGGCCCGGGACCAGCTTGGCGGTACCGAAGTGCTTCTTCGGCACGCGCTGGGACAGGCCTTCGCGGCGCTCGCCGTAGGCATCGGCCGCCGAGACGTCGACGTCGAAGGTCGCGCCGGCTTCCTTGTCCATCATGGCGTTTTCCAGGCCCGGGATGATGTTGCCGTGGCCGATCAGGATCGACAGCGGCTCACCGCGGTCCTTGGACGATTCGATCGGCGCCTGGCCGACCTCGGAGACGGTGTAGTGGAAGCGGACAACGCGGTCTTTTTCGATCTTCATGCGCAACTCTGTCTGGATCTGCCGGAGGCAGGCGGGTTGGGGCGGGTTGTCGCCCGGCGGGGACGCCGCCATCATGACGGCCAATCCAAGGTGGCGCATTATCCGGAGAACATGCACAACACGCCAGTTTCGTCCGGCCTGCGCCGGATCGTCGCGCCCGCCCTGCTGCTGGCCCTGCCCCTGCTGCTGGTCGCCTGCGGTGGCGGCAAGGCCGTCCGCCCCGCCACGCCGCCGCCCACGGCGCACTGGCCGGCCACCACGCCGGACAACCCCGAGGCTGCCAATTCGGTGCTGATGCGCGCCATCAGCCTGGTCGGCACGCCCTACCGCTATGGCGGCAACACCCCCGATTCGGGCTTCGACTGCAGCGGCCTGGTGACCTACGTCTACCGCGAGATGGTCGACCTGAAGCTGCCGCGCACCTCACGCGACCTGGCCGCCGTGCAGGGACCGAAGATCGATCCGCAGCGCCTGGCCACCGGCGACCTGGTGTTCTTCGGCAGCCGCGGCAACGTCACCCATGTCGGCATCTACGTGGGCGAAGGCCGATTCGTGCACGCGCCGAGCACCGGCGGCACCGTCCGCCTGGACTCGCTCAGCGGCGCCTACTGGAAAGACCACTACACAGGAGCGAAACGCGTTCTTCGCTAAAATGAACAGGCGATATGTTCAAAACTGTGATGGACGTCACTGTGGAAATAACGGTTTATTAACGGAATTTTTAACTTATTGACGCTTTTACAGGGCATGATGCCCCATCGTTTTTTTCCTGTGACCGACGCGTGACGACTGACGACCTGCAAGGCCAAGGCCAGACCGCCGCTTCTTCACGTAGTGTCCGCCCGCTTTTCCTGGGCCTGGCGCTGTGTCTGACCAGCCTTCCGGCCTGGTCGCAGAGTGCCCCCACCAAGACCGATGCGACCCCGGCCACCGTGGCCGAGACCGCCCGGCCGGCCGCCAAGGCCGACGCTGCCGCTCCCCAGCGCAGCCGCGCCGATGCCGCCGCCAGCGCCACCCTGGCCGCCCTGCTGCCGCATCTGGCCGCCAATGACACCATTCCGCTGATGGACCGCTCGGCGATGGTCGCCGGCGACCTCAGCCGCCTGCTTGCCAACTACGACACCAGCAGCGCCGCCAATGGCAGCGTCGTTGGCACCGAGGCCGACAACGGCAAGGTGCAGTCCCTGCTGCGCCGCGCGATGACCCTGCTGGGCACCCCCTACCGTTGGGGTGGCAGCAACCCGGACAGCGGCTTCGACTGCAGCGGCCTGGTCGGCTACGTATTCCGCTCGGCGCTGGGCATCGAGCTGCCGCGCGTCTCGCGCGAAATGGCCCATGACAACAATGCCGAACTGATCAACGACCGCGCCGCGCTGGCGGCGGGCGACCTGGTCTTCTTCGGCCGCAAGGGCCGCGTCGACCACGTCGGCATCTATGTCGGCGAAGGCCGCTTCCTGCACGCACCGAGCACCGGCAAGGACGTCCGCGTCGACACCCTGCTCAGCGGCTACTGGGGCAACAAGTTCATGCAGGCCCGCCGCGTCGACCTCTGACCCGGACGCCCGCACCCGCACTGGAAGCCGCTGCCCTGCAGCGGCTTTTTTGTTGTCCACCTCCCCTGACGTGCAGATGCGTGGCCGCTGGCCGCCGCTGCCTGCGTTGGTCACTGATGTCACGGCGGGATACATGCCGCGACCGGCCGCTGGATGCGGCCATGGCATCCCGGCGTGGGGCGGCACGCGCGATGCCCGGTCTGACACCGCCCGCGTTGCCCGGATGCTTGGGGGAAGGCATGGCGGCAAGCCTGCAGGTTCCATCACGCTGTGTGATCTGGTTCGGCCAGCCACTGGCGAGCGAGCGCGACGCGCTGGCGGCGGCCGGCTGGCAGCTGCGCTGCGTCAGTCCCTCGCCGGCCATGGCCGTGGGCCTGCGCGGCCGCGACCATCTGGTGGCCGTGCTGGACCTGCGCCACCTGGATGCGGAGGCGCTGCAGCCCATGCTGCCGTGGGTCGAGCAGCACCACCACCTGCCCTGGCTGGCCGTGCTGCCGGGCGGTCTGGATGTGCCGCCGCCCAGCTGGGCGGCGCTGCTGCGCGCCTGCCAGGACCAGTTCACCCTGCCCCGCGAGCTGCAGGACCTGCTGACCGCGATGCAGCGCGAATGCGGCGAGGATGATCCTCCCGCAGCGGCGATACGCGACGGCGGCGGCCTGCCCGCGCTGATCGGCGACAGCCCGGCCCTGCTGGCCGTGCGCGCGTCCCTGCACAAATTCGCTCCGGTCGAGCTGCCGGTGCTGGTGACCGGCGAAACCGGCACCGGCAAGGAGCTCGCCGCGCAGGCCCTGCACGCCCTGTCCGTGCGCGCCGGCCGGTCCTTCCTCGCAGTCAACTGCGGGGCCATCCCGGCAAGCCTGGTGCAGTCGGAGCTGTTCGGCCACGAGCGCGGCGCCTTCACCGGGGCGGCCCAGCGCCGGGTCGGCCTGTTCGAAACCGCCGACGGCGGCACCGTGTTCCTGGACGAGGTGGGCGACCTGCCTGCCGACGCACAGACCAGCCTGCTGCGCGTGCTGCAGGAAGGCACGCTGGAGCGGGTCGGCAGCAACCAGCCGCTGCGGGTGGATGTCCGCGTGCTGGCGGCAACCCATGTCGACCTCGAACAGGCCGTTGCCCAGGGGCGGTTCCGCCGCGATCTGTACTACCGCCTCAACGTGCTGCGGCTGCCGATGCCGGCGCTGCGCGACCGTGGCAACGACGTGCTGCTGCTGGCCGAGCACTTCCTGCGCAGCTTCCGCAACCGCCATCCCGGCCGCGCCCGTGGCTTCGATCCCGGTGCGCGCGTGGCGATGCGCCAGTTCGACTGGCCGGGCAATGTGCGCGAACTGCTGAACCGGGTGCAGCGCGCGGCAATCGTCAGCGAACACGAGCTGATCAGCGCCAGCGACCTGGATCTGGCCGACGCCGACGCCCCCTCGCCGCGCGCGGTGCTGCAGGACGCACGCGGCCAGGTCGAGCGCGATGTGCTGCTGCGGGCACTGAAGATGCATGGCTACAACGTTTCGGCCTGCGCGCGGCACATGCAGGTATCGCGGGTGACGGTGTACCGGTTGTGCCGGAAGCACCGGCTGGAGCTGCCGCCGGAGCGGTAGTGCCGGGCGCTGCCCGGCAGGCGAAGCCGCCGCCGTTGACGTTGACTTGGGTCCGCCTTGAAGCGAGCCGAGCACCGCAGGGGAACCAGGGGCGAAGAGGCGCGGGTGTCTGAGCGCAGCGAGTTCCGCGCCGTCCCCTGGTTCTCCGAGGAGCGCAGGGTACCGGCGCGCACAGCGCGGCGGCTCGCGGACGGCGGCGTGTTTCTTTGGTTACTTTCTTTGCACGAGCAAAGAAAGTGACACCCCTCCGCGGTCGCGGGAAACGGCCGCCGGGCAGCGCCCGGCACCACCATGCGTGAGCGTCGCTGCGAAAAAAGAACGCCGGGCGAGGCCCGGCGTTGCCGATGCAGGATCACCGCAATCAGCTACAACATGTACGGCACCTTGAACGACAGCGTGAAGTCCGGTGCATCCGGGGTCAGGCCGATGCCCAGCAGGGTCACCATCGTCGCGTGCTGGTTCAGCGCGTAGGTCACGCCCAGGTTCAACGACGCCGCGTTGGCATCGCTGCCGATTACCTTCACCCACTGCCCGCCCTGGAACCGCGTCGACGCGCGTGCACTGATCTTGTCGCTGAAGGAAATGCTCAGGCTGGTGCGTTCGTTGAAGGCGAAGGCCACGCCGGCACCGAAGTACACCGACCCACCCAGCTTCACATCGCCGGGGTTCACGGTGTCCGGGTTGCTGTCGATATCGTCGAAGCCACGCGGGAAGGAATGGATGTAGCCGGCGTTGGCGAACAGGATCGCCGGATCGGCGGTCTTCACCATCGACACGCCCAGGTTGGCCTGCC